>NZ_CP115706.1:0-742500 GCF_027886585.1 Hyphomicrobium sp. DMF-1
GCAGGTCGATCTGTATCGCAACTATCACGCGAAAATATTCGACTACATAGCGCGAGATCATAGTCGTACTTTTGAACCGCTTCGAGCCGGGCTCGAGACCACACGTGAGGAACAGCGGATGGTATTGAAGAAGCTCGAAGAGCGCGCAACCATTGATCCGGTGAAAAGTCAGCTCTTGACGCAGCTAGAAGAGCAACGGGGACAAGAGCAATCTCTTCAGGACGAGCGCATCTTTGGAGTCGCGCTGAAGGCGCTGGAGGGTGAAGTCTCTGCCGCAGAAAATGCCTTGAAGGATTTGCAGGATCAGGAACGCTTTCTTGCTCAAACGCGCGCTCAGATGGACGTTTCTGCAAAAAATTACACGAGCCAGATCGAACGCCTGAGGACGTTTTTGAACGATGCTCGCGCTCAGCGGTCGAAACTCGCTTCGAGTCCAGACAATTCCAATACCGCAATTGCAGCCTTGATCTTCGACGCCGAAAATCTACGCATGGAGATCGAGATACAGAAGCTTGAGCGGGCTCTGATCGTTGACACTCCTCTGGACCAGGAGAAAGCCGAGGGAGAGTTACTCAAGATCAGACGACGACAGCCCATCCAGGAACAAGTTGTCGCAAAATCAAAGGCTGAAGTCTCCAAGTTTGCTCTGGAACGAGTTCAGACGCTTTCTGTCGTGCGAGTTGCGATCGACAATATTCTAGCAAAGCTGAGAGAGACCGAGACCTCTCGCCTTCATGAAATTACCGTCCAGAAAGCCAAACTTCAGGAAATTGAGACTCGACTTAGCAACCTTCTCGTTACGCGTATTGTCGTGCCGCCTCGGCGAAACGAAGCTGGTGAACCGACCCGCGCATTCTTCGCCGGTTTGGCGCTTCTTGCGGGCCTTGGGCTCGGGCTGCTCGCCGGTGTATTTGCAGTTTTCAAAGACGCGATGACCTCGCGTTCTGCTCAACGGGTTTGATCTTCGATGATGCTCAATAGTGATGTCGGCGACGTAGCGCTCATTGGTCTCGGCTATGTCGGCCTGCCCCTTGCGGTCGAGTTTGGAAAGAAGCGGAAGGTCCTCGGCTTCGACATCAATGTCGCCCGCGTGGAAGAACTGCGCAAAGGCATGGACCGGACACTCGAGGTTGACAGCGAGGAGCTGGCCAGCGCCCGGCATCTCACCTTCACCAGCAACCCCGACGATCTCAAGTCGTGCAAGTTTTTCGTCGTCACGGTTCCCACTCCCATCGACGACGCGAACCGCCCCGATCTGAGCCCGCTGGTCAATGCCTCGACGACCGTGGGCCGGGTCATGCCGAAGGGCGCGATCGTGATCTATGAGTCGACCGTCTATCCCGGCGCGACCGAAGAGGTCTGCGTTCCAGCCTTGGCGGCTGCCTCAGGGTATACGTTCAACCAGGACTTTTTCTGCGGCTACAGCCCCGAGCGCATCAACCCCGCGGACAAGCAGCACAAGCTGCCGACCATCGTGAAGGTCACGAGCGGCTCCACGCCCGAGGTCGCAGAGGTCGTCGATGCGCTCTACAAATCCATCATCACGGCCGGCACGCACAAAGCGAGCAGCATCAAGGTTGCCGAGGCCTCGAAAGTCATCGAGAACACGCAGCGCGATCTCAACATCGCGCTGATGAACGAGCTGTCCGTGGTTTTCGCGCGCGTCGGCATCGACACGGCGGAGGTGCTGCGCGCCGCCGGCACGAAGTGGAACTTCCTCAACTTTCGGCCGGGCCTCGTCGGCGGGCACTGCATCGGCGTCGATCCCTACTACCTGACGCACAAGGCGGAACAGCTCGGCTATATCCCGCAAGTCGTGCTGGCCGGACGCCGGATCAACGACAACATGGGCCGCTACGTTGCCCGCAACACCATCAAGCTCATGCTGAAGAACGGCATCGACGTGCCGCGCAGCCGGATCGGCGTCATGGGCATCACGTTCAAGGAAAACTGCCCCGACACGCGCAACTCAAAGGTTGTCGATCTCGCGCGCGAGCTCATGGAGCACGGAGCGGAGGTCATCGTCGAGGACCCGCTTGCCGATGCAGCCGAGGTGAAGCACGAGTATGGTCTCGAGCTCGGCAGCGTTTCGAGCGAGCGCCCCGTCGACGCCCTCGTCGTCGCGGTGGGCCACGACAGTTATCGCAGCATGACGCCGGAGCAGCTCAAAAGCCGGCTGCGGGGAGCAAATCCCGTGATCTCCGACGTCAAGAGCCTCTACGATCGCCATGCGCTCACCAAGCTCGGCGTTACGGTGTTCAGACTTTAATCCCGACAGGATGGCCACGATGACGTCGATCAAGGATCGCAAGGTTCGCTTCGCTCTCGTCGGGTGCGGGCGCATCGCCAACAACCACATCGGGGCGATGAAATCGCACGCGGATCGCTGCGAGCTCGTGGATGTCTGCGATGTCTCTCCCGAAGCGCTCAAGGCGGCGGCCGAGGCAACGGGCGCCAAGCCGCATCAGCGCTTCACCGACATGCTCGCGAAGACCAACGCCGATTGCGTCGTGATCACCACGCCGAGCGGTCTCCATCCGCAGCAGGCCATCCAGGCGGCGCAGGCCGGCTTCAACGTGATGACCGAGAAGCCGATGGCCACGCGCTGGAACGACGGCCTGGCGATGGTGGAAGCGTGCGACAAGGCCGGCGTGAAGCTGTTCGTCGTCAAACAGAACCGCCGCAACGCGACGCTGCAGCTTCTCAAGAAGGCCATCGAGGCCCGCCGGTTCGGGCGCATCTACTCCGTTGCGATCAACGTCTTCTGGTCGCGCCCGCAGGACTACTACGACAGCGCGAAGTGGCGCGGCACGTGGGAGTTCGACGGCGGCGCCTTCATGAACCAGGCAAGCCACTACATCGATCTTCTGGATTGGCTGATCGGTCCGGTGGAGAGCGTGATGGCCTACACCGGCACCTTGGCGCGCGACATCCAGGTGGAAGATACGGGCGTGGCCGCGCTACGCTGGCGCAGCGGGGCCATGGGCACGCTCAACGTGACCATGCTGACCTATCCCAAGAATTATGAGGGCTCGATCACGATCCTCGGCGAGCAGGGCTCTGTGCGCGTGGGCGGCGTGGCCGTCAACGAGATCCAGCACTGGGAATTCGCCACGCGGACCCCCGAGGACGACGAGATCAAGCAAGCGAACTACGCCACGACCAGCGTCTACGGCTTCGGCCATCCTCTCTACTACGACAACGTCATCAGCTCGCTCAAAGGCGATGCGGAGCCGGAGACGGACGGCCGAGAGGGGCTGAAATCGCTCGAGCTGCTGATCGCGCTCTACATGTCCGCACGCGACGGCAAGCGCGTGGCGTTGCCGTTGGAATATTAGTCCGAGGGGCTTGCGAGCTCGCGGCGCATTCAATGATCGGGGCCGTCCGTGATCGGCCAAGTTTGGACAGACCCATGCAGTTCATCGATCTCAAGATCCAACAGACCGCCATCAAGGCCGATCTCGACAAACGCATTGGCGCGGTTCTGTCTCACGGGCAGTACATCATGGGGCCGGAAGTCGCCGAGCTCGAAAAGGCGCTTTCGGACTACGTGGGTACGCGACACTGCATCAGCGTCGCAAGCGGAACCGAAGCGCTTCTGATCGCCCTGATGGCGCTCGGCGTGGGACCGGGCGACGAGGTCATCACCACGCCGTTCACGTTCGTCGCGACGGTGGAAGTCATCGTGCTGCTCGGCGCGACGCCCGTGTTCGTGGATGTGGAACCCGACACGGCGAATATCGACCCTTCCGCCATCAGCGGAAAAATTACGCCGCGCACCAAGGCCATCATCCCTGTGAGCCTTTACGGCCAAGTTGCCAACATGGATGAGATCAACGCCGTGGCGGCCGCCAATGGCAATGTTCCCGTCATCGAGGATGGCGCCCAGAGCTTCGGCGCCTCGTACAAGGACCGCAAGAGCTGCGGGCTTTCGACGTTCGGCTCCACCAGCTTTTTCCCTTCGAAGCCTCTCGGCTGCTATGGCGACGGCGGAGCGCTGTTCACGAACGACGATGCGCTCGCGACGGCAGCACGCGAAATCCGTGTCCACGGGCAAAGCAAGCGCTACGTGCACACCCGGGTCGGAGTCGGCGGTCGTATGGATACGCTCCAGTGCGCGATCGTGCTGGCGAAGCTGCCACGCTTTCCCTGGGAGGTCGCGGAACGGGCTCGCATCGGCGCGCGCTACGACGCTCTTCTTCACGAGGCAATCGCAGGTTTCGGTCCCGTGACCGCAGACGAGGTGGGCACGACCTTGTCCACTCCCCGCTCGCTCTCCCTGCGCGCCGATCGCACCAGCGTTCACGCGCAATATACGATTCTCGTGCCGAACCGTGCGGACGTGCAGGCCAAACTACAATCGGCGGGAATTCCGACAGCGGTTCACTACCCTGTTCCGCTCAACGAGCAGCCCGCCTATCGTGACGTTTCGGCTGGCGATACCACGCCCGTCAGCGCGTGGCTCGCAGCTCATGTGATGAGCCTGCCGATGGGACCAGATCTTTCGGCGGCGGATCAGGAACGCGTTGTGGCGGAGCTTCGAGCCTGCTTCTAAAGGAGGGGCAGCAGGAGCTAAGCGCGACTGCTCGGAATCTGTGGCGCCATCAGGCCGATCAGAATCAACGTCGACACGACGACGATCGACTGAAACCAGTTCTGCCATAGGCCATATGTGGGGGCCAGGATCGCCATGCACATCGCAAAGTGCGTTATGGCGTAGGGCATGATCCCGCGGGGTAACGCGCTTACCCTGCGCAAGAGCGACAGACCCAGCGCCGCGAATGTAATCGCGCCAACGAGACCGAGCTCATACCAGATCTGCAGATAGACGTTGTGCGGGTGGGCGCGCGTTTCGGCGACCGCGTATAGGTTGTCCGGTTTGAGCTTCTCTTCCTTCGGACGCGCCTCGTCCAAATAGCGCGTCGAGTTGGTGCCGACGCCAAGGATCGGCTTCTCAAGTATACGTTCCGCCGTGTAGTTCCAGATGATGATCCGCGCCTTCGCTGAGCCAAAGACATTCGGCTTCTGGTGCAGGCCCGCCGCAAACATGGCAAGCGCGACGGGCACGATGAAGAAAACCAGCGACGCAAATCCGGCGCCCCCCCCCCATAGCGCAAGCTTAGGCGCCAGAAGCGAAACAACGAGCACGACGCTCACGACAAGCAAGGCAAACTGGGCGGTTTGTGACTGTGTGTAGGGGTGCAAGACAATTACGATCGAGGATGCGGCGATGGCCGCATAGCAAAGCCATTTGGTAAAGCCGCGTGCGTAGAGGGTCGCAGCCAGGATGGCGGGACACCACAAGAGACAGTAGACGGTCGTCGCGCGCGTTATATAGGCGCCCGATACTTTCTGGATGATGCCATTCCGAATGGTGCCGTGCTTGGCCAAGCCCCGTTCAAGATCCGGAAAATACTCCAAAACCAAGCGGCGTGTTCCGTCCCGTGTCACGATCTCGACGCATATGAAAATCGCACCGATCAGAAATCCGATCAGAAATCCCTTTGCGATCGCCTCGATGGTGCTCACATTCAGGCTTGGCAGAGCATCGGCAACGACGATGGCGCTCAGGACCAAGGCTGCGAGAAAGGCTGCTTTGACGAAGCCGTCCCAAGGACTCGCGGCCCAAAGACAGGCGACAAACACCCACGCTAGGAAGGGAATCTCGGGCCGCAACAGGTAACGACTTGGGCTCCCCTCTTTTCTTGCGTTCCCCGAAACCAGATAGACGATGCTCAGCGTGGCTGCTGCCCCTGCGACAACGAGAGGCGCGATGCGCGGGAAAACAAAGCACGTCACGACGGCGACAGAGGAAAGTGCCGTAATCAGAATCGCGTGATCCCCCAACAGGACAACACACCTACGCGCGTTCGAATCCACTTGCATTCGTGTTCTCTATTGATGGCGGCCGAACCCCGGCGCGACCTTATCAGCGGGGCAGGACCAGGAAAAGGGTCTCGCATTTTCCTGTTGGAGAGGAGCCGGGAAAACCTCCAAGTTTTCGGTGGGTCTCGCCGTCAATGGTGGACAGACCGCTCAATCGCTTCCTCGCCATTCTTAACGGCCATCTTTGCAGTTGCGCGCACGCGCAGGTTCCATACAGTCCTGGCGCTGTCTCAGAAAAAAGGACGCGCGCTTGGAACTGCCTGTACAGGGCCCGATCCTCGTTACCGGGGTGGCCGGTTTCATCGGCTATCATGTGGCGCGCGTGCTTCTCGACCGCGGCGCGACGGTCGTGGGCGTGGACAATCTCAACGCCTACTATGACCCGGCACTCAAGGACGCGAGGCTCTCGCATCTCTCGGGGCATCCGAGATTTTCATTCCACAGGTTCGATCTCGCGGATCGCGAGCACACGGCACAGCTCTTCCGCTATACGCGTCCCGATCTCGTCATCCATCTGGCCGCGCAAGCCGGCGTGCGGTACTCGCTCGAAAATCCGCAGTCCTATATCGATTCCAATCTGGTTGCGTTCGGCAACATTCTCGAAGGCTGCCGGCACGGCGGGGTCCGCCACCTCACTTACGCGTCGTCGAGCTCGGTCTATGGGGCCAACACCCTCATGCCGTTCTCGGTGCACCACAACGTGGATCATCCGGTAAGCCTCTACGCCGCGACGAAGAAGGCGAACGAGCTGATGGCGCACAGCTACAGCCATCTCTACCGCCTGCCGACGACGGGACTGAGGTTCTTCACTGTGTACGGGCCCTGGGGCCGGCCGGACATGGCGCTCTTCAAATTCACCAAGGCCATCCTCGGCGGCGAGCCGATCGAGGTCTACAACAACGGCCACATGCGGCGTGATTTCACCTACGTCGACGACGTGGTCGAAGGTGTGGTTCGCGTGGCGATGCGCATTCCGGCACCTGATCCCAACTGGTCCGGCAAGGCGCCCGATCCCAGCTCCAGCACGGCGCCCTACCGGATCTACAATATCGGCCGATCTGAGCCGGTCGACCTCCTGGAGATGATCCGGGTTCTCGAGGCCGCCCTCGGACGGGAAGCAACAAAAAAACTGCTGCCGATGCAGCCGGGCGATGTGCCTGAGACCTCGGCCGACGTGGACGATCTCGAGCGCGATATCGGCTACCGGCCTGAGACGACACTGGAGACGGGCATCCAGCAGTTCGTCACTTGGTATCAAGCGTACTACGGGGTGTAGAACGATACGCGATGGGGAGCGGCAGAGGCCATTTCACGGGCGTAGCGATATGGTTTCACAACTCGGCGGCCGACCTTGACAGGGTCAGAACGGGGTGATCAGTAGCGGCCTGGGCTGCGTTCGGCTTCGGCGAGCTGAAGCGGGCGCCCCCCGGGGAACATGCGCGTTGTCTCACCATGCGAGGCATAGTCCTGACAAAGGCGTCCTAGATGCGACCAGAACACGTAGCGCAGGCCCTCGAGCGCGCTCGCAACATCGTCGACCAGGAGATGGAAGCGCTCGCGCTTCTGCGGGACAGCTTCGATGAAAGCCTGATCAAGGCCGTCAGTCTCATTCAAGCGTGCACGGGACGCCTCGTCGTCACGGGCGTCGGCAAGTCCGGACACATTGGCGCGAAGCTCGCTGCCACGTTCGCCTCGACCGGCACGCCCTCGTTCTTCCTGCATGCCGCGGAAGCTTCCCACGGCGACCTCGGCATGATCACCGGCCAGGACGTGGTGCTCGCGATCTCAAACTCGGGCATGACCAAGGAGCTTTTTCCGGTCGTCGAGTTCTGCGTGACCAACGGCGCCAAGGTCATCTGCATGACCTCCAACGAGAGCAGCCGACTCGCACAGCAATCGGACATCTGCCTTTGCCTGCCGAAGGTGAAGGAGGTTTGCCCGAACAATCTCGCGCCGACGTCGTCCGCCGTCATCACGCTCGCGGCCGGGCATGTTCTTGCGGTGCTGCTGATGGAGCAGCGCTCGTTCGTCGATGCCGACTTCGGCAAGCTGCATCCGGGAGGACGGCTCGGCCTGCTGCTGTCGTCCGTCCGCCGCTATACGGAAGAATTCCAGGACACGGTTCCCAAGGTCCGGCCGCAGGAACTCATGGGGCACGTGGTCATCCGCATGGCCGAAGGTCAGCGCGGATGCGTGGTGGTGACCGAGGACGGCACCAACCGTCTCCTGGGCCTCATCACGGAGGGCGATCTCAGGCGCGCTTTCTCGCCCGACATGTTCGGCAAGACGGCCCAGGCGATCATGACGACGCGGCCGGTTACCGTGAGCGTCGAGGATCTGATGAGCACGGCCGTCTCGCTCATGAAAGAACGGCGCATCGCCAACGTCGTAGTGGTGGACGGCGATACCGTGGTGGACGTGCTGCACACCAAGGACCTCATGCAGCGCGGCTACATGTAGGCTTGCTGGAACGAGCCTATGAAAAAAGAAACCCGGGCCGCAGAGCCCGGGTTTTTCATGTCTGATATAGGATCGCGCTTAGGCTGCGACGGGGGCCGCGAGTGCAGCGTCGATCTTTTCCTTGAGAACCTTCTCGTTGAACGGCTTGATGATGTAGCCGCTGACGCCGGCGCTCTTGGCAGCGTTGATGTTGTCCTGCTTGGATTCCGCCGTCACGAGGATGAACGGCGTCTTGCCCATTTCCGGATCCGCGCGCACGACCTTGAGAAGCTCGTAGCCCGTCATCGGTTCCATGTTCCAGTCGGAGATGATGAGACCGTACTGCTTGGCCTTGATCTTCTGCAGGGCAGCTTCGCCGCTCGAGGCTTCGTCGACGTTCTCGAAACCGATCTGCTTCAGAAGCTTGCGAATGATCCGCACCATGGTGCTGTAATCGTCTACGACGAGTACAGGCATGTTATTCACGCTCATAACCCTATCCCCTTCAACCCATCACGTGCCGACATGGCCACATCCGCGCTTTGGCCGTGTGCGCCACTCGCTCTGCCGATGTGGTCAAAGTATGCACGTAGATTGCTTGCGATAGTATTAATGGGATGTTTGCGGCGGCTCGGAATCCGTCCGTATTGCCTTCAAAAATTAATCCGTCGGGCGCGTAACGGAATTGAAAGGAATGGCAATTAACTATGTGTTTCCAAGAAGACACATGGGCGCCCCGAGGCGCGCCTGAGCCGCCCAACAAGAAGCTCGGGATCTCGGTGCGGCCACTGGCGAGGAAGCACGCGCATGTCCGCACCTCTCATTCGCGTTCTGGTCGTGGACGACTCCCCGTTCATGCGGGGCGTACTGCCAGCGAAAATCGAAGCCGATCCGCGTTTCAAGGTCGTTGGAACGGCTGTTGACGGACGCGATGCGATCGAGAAGACCCTCGCTCTCTCGCCCGATGTCGTAACGCTCGACATCGACATGCCGAACATGAACGGCATCGATGCCCTGAAGGAGATCGTCAAGCAGAGCACGGCCTCCGTGATCATGCTGAGCGCCAGAACGGAACAGGGCGCCGCGATCACTCTCGAAGCGCTGTCGCTCGGCGCCGTCGACTTCATTCCGAAATCTCGCGGCGTAGACCGCATTCACGAAAAGCTTCTGGCCGCCGTCGAGGCCCGCACGCAGAAGAGCCGCCTCGCTACGGCGCGCCCTGCCGCGGCCATCCGCCAGACGGCGCCGCCGCGGGCGGCGGGCGGAGCGCGCGTCAACGCCAAGATCTGCGTCATCGGCTCCAGCACCGGCGGGCCTCAGGCCCTGCAGACGGTGCTCTCGCAGCTCCCCGACAATCTTCCGGTTCCGGTCGTCGTCGCGCAGCACATGCCGCCCAACTTCACGAAGGCGCTGGCCCAACGCCTCAACGATACGTGCAAGCCGAAGGTGGTGGAAGCGACGGATGGCATGACGCTCAGCAAGGGCACCGTCTACATCTCGCCCGGCGGCATGCAGACCCGCGTCACCGCGGGCGAGATCAAGGTCAGCCCCGATCAGGGCGAGAGCCTTTACAAGCCCTCGGTGGACGTGCTCGCGGAAAGCGCGCGCGGCGCGTTCGGCAAGAACGTGCTGGGCGTGATGCTCACCGGCATGGGCGCAGACGGCGCGATGGAGTTCGCCAAGCTGCGCAAACTCGGCGGCTATAACATCTCGCAGGATCAGGCCTCCTGCGTGGTGTACGGCATGCCGCGCTCACTCGTGGAATCGGGCGGTGCGGACGAGGTGCTGCCGCTCGATCAAATCGGCATGCGCATTCGCTCGGCTCTCGGCTGCTGAGCCGATCGCTCGCTCGACACACTGTCAATTGGAGGGTTCGCGAGAGCGCTCCTAGAGCGGCGCGTGGACGTCCTCGTCCTCGAAATCGCTGAGCTCCGTCTCGCCGGTCAGCAGCGAGAGGATTAGGGCGTGGCTCTTGTTCGAGGCACCGAGCTTTCGCTTGATGTTCTCGATGTGCACGCGAACCGTATTGGGGCTGATGTCGAGCTGCTGGGCTACTTCCTTCTCGGAGTGCCCTCGCCCGCTGAGAACGAGGCAATCGCGCTCTCGTCTCGTGAGGATATCGCGGCGCTTCGGGATCGATGCTGAAATTTCCTCTTGAAGTGTCGTCACCCGTCGCGCCCCTTGGTCATTATCTTCTACGCACCCAATCAGACTCACAGAACTCTGTTCGGAATAAATTGGCTAAGGCACCTTATCCGAAGCTGTTGCGCGCCTCTGACAACGCGCGGCGACGCCTCAGTGTGTGCAATATGCCTTCCACAGTCCGCGATAGGCCGCCTCGACCTCACGCGCGAGACCGATGCTGTCGGCGCCGATGGGGGAGGCCTTGAACTTGTCGCGCAAGCTTGCCCGCAGACGGGCGAGCGCCGTGACATTGCTGGCCGCCGTGGCCGCGCGTGCGACATAGGAGTCGATGTCGTGCGTCACCCAATCGTCGAGGCCGACGCTGCCGAGGATAGACGCGCCGAACCGGCCGACCGGAGGACGTCCCGCCAGCGAGACCACGGGCACGCCGAGCCACAACGCCTCGATGGTGGTGGTGCCCGCGTTGTGCGGGAACGGATCGAGCGCGATGTCGATGGTGCTGTAGGCCTCCCACGTGCGCGGCTGAGGCGAAGTGTAGACCAGCTTCACGCGGCCGGGCTCTAGCCCGAGATCCGCGAAGCGCGCATGCCAGGCGATGCAGTTCTCTTCCTCGCGGAAGGGCTTGCTGTTCAGCACCAGGCGTGAGTTCGGCACCGACTTCAGGATGCGCACCCAGGCCTTGATGACGTCCTCGTTGATGCGCGCCGGGCGGCTGAAGCAGCCAAAGGTGACGAAGCCATTCTTGAGGGCCGGCAGCGGCGCCACGTCCGGCATCCCTTCGGGCGGCACATAGACATGGGGCATGCGCGACAGGCGGATCGGACGTTCCGAGAAGTAGCGCTCTGCGCCCATCGGCAGAAGTGCCTCGTTGATGAGGAAGGCATCGATCGCGGTAAGGCCCGTCGTGGTGCCTGAGCCCACCATGTGGGCGACTTGTATCGGCGCGGGCTTGCGGGCGAAGGTGAGCAGGCGATTGCCCGAGGTGTGCCCCGCGAGATCGACCAGGATGTCGATGCCGTCGTTGCGGATGAGCTCGGCCAGATCCGCATCTGAGAGGCCAACCGTCGAACGCCAGCGGGTGGCGTGGCGCTTGAACCTTTCCGTCACCGCATCGGGATTGGCGACCTCGGCATAACAGGTGACCTCGTAGCGCGACTGATCGTGAGAGGCCAGCAGAGACTCGATGAAGAAGCTCACGGCATGGTAGCGGAAGTCCGGTGAGACGTAGCCGATGCGCAGCGGGCGACCTGGATCGCGCGA
The DNA here is from genome assembly GCF_027886585.1 of Hyphomicrobium sp. DMF-1. Taxonomy (NCBI): domain Bacteria; kingdom Pseudomonadati; phylum Pseudomonadota; class Alphaproteobacteria; order Hyphomicrobiales; family Hyphomicrobiaceae; genus Hyphomicrobium; species Hyphomicrobium sp. DMF-1. Next base: position 11,731 of record NZ_CP115706.1, read on the forward strand.
TCCGAGATAGGAGGGATTGGCGGGGCGCAGCGGAGCGGCATGAGCGCGGTCCCAGGCCTGATAAGCCTCAAAGATCTTCTCCGGCGAGAGATCGGTCCTGTAGTTCAAACAGAACAAATAGTTCGAATGAGCGATGGCGAAATCGGGCTTGAGTGCCACGGCCTGGGCGAAGCAGTCGGCCGCCTCGGGCAGGCGATCCTGCTGCATCAACGCCGTGCCGATGTTGTTCAGGGCGTTCGAATCGCGAGGGTTTAGCTCGAAGGCTCGCCGTGCCGCCGCTTCCGCCTCGCGGGCGTTGCCCGCCAGCGAGAGCGTCCAGGACAGATTGGACCAGGCATCCGAATAGTCAGGCTTCAGCGTGAGGGCGTGGCGCAAATGGGCTTCTGCCTCCGCGGCGCGGCCCATATCTTTGTAGACTGTCGCCAGATTGTTGTGCGCCTCCGGTGACGTGGGTGCCAGGCGAACGGCCTCGCGGCCTTGCACCTCTGCTTCCGGAAGCCGGCCGAGCATGCGCAGCATCGGCGTGATGTTCCAGCGGAAATCCGCGCGCTCCGGCATGGCGCGAATCGCGTCCGCAAGATCCTCTACAGCCTCGCTCAAGCGCCCGAGCTTGAAGGCCGCGATGCCGCGCAGGTGGCGGGCTTCCACGTCTTCCGGCGTCGCAAACAGGACCGCGCTCGCGAGTGCAAGAGAGCGCTCGAAATCGCGAGATTGGAACGCGTGCACCGCATGCTCGAACGCCGCGCGGATGGTCTTCATATCGCGCTTGCGATGTTCCCCGCACCATTCCTTCCAGAGTTTACGGAATGCGGTCTCGAGGTCCCGGGCGAGGCCGGGGCCGTCGGCGAGCGGAGAGGCTTCCACGCGCGCCCGCAGGCCCGCTCGCAGCGCCGCCAGCGACGCGACGTCGGACGCCTTCGCAGCCGCCAGAGCCACGTACGAGGCGACGTCTCCCGCAACCCAGTCGCGAAGGCCCACCGCGCCCAGGTTGCTCGCCCCGAACCGGCCAACCGAAGGACGGTCCGCAACCGACACAACCGGAACACCCAGCCACAGCGCCTCGATCGTCGTCGTCCCCGCATTGTGCGGGAACGGATCCAGCGCGATGTCCACTTTTCCGTACGCCGCCCACGTTTTGGGCTGTGGGCTCGTGTAAACAAGCACAAGACGATCCCGGCCCACTCCGTGCACCGCGAACCGCGACGCCATCAGATCCGAGAACGCAGCCTCTGAGAACGCCTTCGAGTTCAGCATCAGGCGGCTGTTCGGCACCCGTAGCAGGATCTCCGACCACGCCTTCACAACCCGGTCGTTGATCCGCTCAGGACGGCCGAAGTAGCCGAACGTCACGTACCCGTTCCGCAACGCCGGAAGAGGCCCCACCTCCGGCATTCCCTCGGGCGGCTGATAGGCCACCGGGATGCGGGACAGGCGGACGATCTTCTCCGAGAACAGGTGCTCGCTGCCGACCGGTGCCATCTCGCCATCCGACAGGAACACGTCGATCGCCGACATGCCCGACGTGTAGCCATGCCCAAGATGATGGGCCACCTGGATCGGGGCCGGCTTCCGCGCCATCGCCAGGATGCGGCTCGACGACGTGTGGCCGCCGAAGTCCACCAGGATGTCGATCCGGTCTGAGCGAATCTGGGCTGCCACCTCGTCGTCCGTGAGACCCACCGTCGAGCGCCAGGCGTTCGACATGGCCTTGAAGCTCTGGGTGACGTGGTCTTCGTTCGTCACCTCGGCGTAGCAGACGATCTCGAGCTTCTCCCGGTCCAGGTGCCGCAGCAGGGGATCGAGGAAGTGACGGGCGGCATGCTCGCGGAAGTCGGGCGATAGGAAGCCGACACGCAGCTTGCGGTCCGGGCTCCGGTCGTTCGCGAAGCTCACCTCGGCCGGTCTATGCGGACGGGCATGGGCCGCGTCGAACCGCTCGTACTCCGCGAAGATCTCCTCCGCGCTGCGGTCCGGATGGTAGTTCAGGCAGAACAACAGGTTCGCGTGAGCCAACGCGTAGTCCGGCTTCAAAGACAAAGCCCGGCGGAAGAGAGACTCGGATTCGCTGTATAATGAGAGGTCTTGCAACAGCAGGGCCTGATTGCCGAGCGCGCGCCAATTGTTGGCGATGGCGTCCTTCACACCGAGATAGACCTTCACCGCCGCGACGGGCTCTCCCTTCTGACGGAGGAGCTGGGCGAGATTATCGTGAATGTCGCCATCGTTCGGCATCAACTCGGCGGCCTTGCGCAGCACCACCTCGGCCTCCGAGGCCTTGAGCTGGCGCATAAGGCAGAGCCCGAGATTGCGGAGGATCTGCGGATCGTTCGGCGCGGCGGTACAGGCTTTGCGCAGCTCGCTCTCGGCCTCCGCCAGCCTGCCGCGGCCAGCGAGAAGGTTACCGAGATTTCCATGCGCGTTGGCAAATCCAGGCGCGCGGGCGATGGCCTCGCGATAGGCGGCTTCGGCTTCCGCATTGCGGCCTGCCGCGCGGTAGGCCGCGCCGAGGTTCGACATCGTGTCCGCGCGCTGGCTGCGTTTCGCCGCTTCCTGGAACAGCTCGATGGCGCGCTCTATGTTGCCGCGCCCATAAGCCCAGCCCGCTGCGCGCTGCAGCGTTTCGACAGCCTCCTCGCGGTCCACATAGCGCAGCCACAGGCGCTCGTACACGCGCTCGAGCTCGGTGGCGAGACCGCGCGCATCGCAGAGCGGGGACGCGGCCATGCGCGCGCGAAGTCCGGCGCGCAGGGCGGCGAGCGCTTCGATATCGGTCGCGCGGGCGATAGCCTTGGCGATGTACTCCTCACGCGAGATCGCGACCCAGTCCGAGAGGCCCAGCGAGCCCATGATGGTGGCGCCGAAGCAGCCGACGGAGGGCCGCGTCTTGAGGCAGATGGACGGCACGCCGAGCCAGGCCGCTTCGATGGTGGTGGTGCCGCCGTTGTGCGGGAACGGATCGAGCGCGATGTCGATGGTGCCGTAAGCTTCCCATGTCTTGGGCTGTGGCGTCGTGAAGACGAGGTCGATGCGATCTGCCGAAATTCCGTGGCCGGCAAAGAGGTCTCGGTAGCGGCGGCAGACCTCCTCGTCGACGAATGCCACGGTGTTGAGCACGAGGCGCGACCTCGGCACCCTCTTCAGGATCTCGCTCCAGGTGGCGATGACCTCGTCGTTGAGGCGTACCGCGCGGCCGAAGTTGCCGAAGGTGATATAGCCGTTGGCGAGCGCGGGCAGCGCCGTGACGTCCGGCATACCTTGCGGCGGCTGATAGGCCACCGGCATGCGGGGCAGGCGCTCGACGGGCTCGGAGAAAAGGTGATCGGAGCCCGGCGGGGCCAGCTCGTCGTCCGCCAGGAACGCATCCATCACCGAGAGGCCGGACGTATATCCATGCCCGAGGAAATGCGCGACCTGCACGGGCGCGGGCTTGCGGGCGAAAGTGAGCAGGCGGTTGCGCGCCGTATGACCGCCGAGATCGACCAGCACGTCGATGGCATCGCGGCGAATGAGATTGGCCAGCTCGTCGTCCGACAATCCGACTGTGCCGCGCCAATGCTCCGCGAGCGCCTTCAGGCGATGCGTTTCGGCGTCGGGGGCCGGTACTTCCGCATAGCAGAAGATCTCGACCTTGCTGCGGTCATGCCCCACCAGGATCGGCTCGATGAAGTGGCGCGAGGACTTGGTGGCGAAATCGGGGGAGACGTAGCCGACGCGCAGCCTTCGGCCCGGCGTCCGGTCATTCGGCCAGACGCAGTTCTTGGGCGCGTGACGATCGGCGTGCACCTCGCTCCAGCGGCGGAACTCCGCGAAGATCTGATCGCCGGTGAGGCCCGGGTGATAGGTCACCGCGAACAGCATCATGCCGTGACCCTTGGGATGGCCGGGCGCTTTCGCGAGCGTTGCCTGGAAAATCTCGATGGCTTCGGCGACACGCCCCTGATCCTGAAGCGAGTTGGCCAGATTGAAGCCGATCTCAGTCAGATCCGGCCTGAGCGCGAGGGCCTGGCGCAGATCGCGCTCAGCGGCGACGAGCTGGCCGCGGCGCATGAGGACGAGCGCGCGGTTGTTGAAGGCCTCGGCGTGATCGGGCTTGGCCGCGATCGCCTCGCTGAAGGCATCCTCTGCCTCGCGCAATCGCTGCTGGGCGGAAAGAGCGTTGCCGAGCGCATTGTTGGCTGCGGCGTGCCTGGGCTTTGCTTTGAGGACAGCGCGTGCGGTCGCTTCCGCATCGGTGAGGCGCCCAAGGCGGCGCTGAACATCGGAGAGATAGCAGCCGCTGTCGATGTCCGCAGGATCTTCGGACAAATGCTTGACGATGCAGGCCGCCGCATCGGCGAGACGTCCGGCGACCTCGAGGCGAGCGATCTCACGGGTGGCCGCGGCGCGGCGCTGGAGAACGGGCTCGCGGTCCGTCTGAGGCGCCTTGGGAGCCGCTTCCCCGCACCATTCCTTCCAGAGTTTACGGAATGCGGTCTCGAGGTCCCGGGCGAGGCCGGGGCCGTCGGCGAGCGGAGAGGCTTCCACGCGCGCCCGCAGGCCCGCTCGCAGCGCCGCCAGCGACGCGACGTCGGACGCCTTCGCAGCCGCCAGAGCCACGTACGAGGCGACGTCTCCCGCAACCCAGTCGCGAAGGCCCACCGCGCCCAGGTTGCTCGCCCCGAACCGGCCAACCGAAGGACGGTCCGCAACCGACACAACCGGAACACCCAGCCACAGCGCCTCGATCGTCGTCGTCCCCGCATTGTGCGGGAACGGATCCAGCGCGATGTCCACTTTTCCGTACGCCGCCCACGTTTTGGGCTGTGGGCTCGTGTAAACAAGCACAAGACGATCCCGGCCCACTCCGTGCACCGCGAACCGCGACGCCATCAGATCCGAGAACGCAGCCTCTGAGAACGCCTTCGAGTTCAGCATCAGGCGGCTGTTCGGCACCCGTAGCAGGATCTCCGACCACGCCTTCACAACCCGGTCGTTGATCCGCTCAGGACGGCCGAAGTAGCCGAACGTCACGTACCCGTTCCGCAACGCCGGAAGAGGCCCCACCTCCGGCATTCCCTCGGGCGGCTGATAGGCCACCGGGATGCGGGACAGGCGGACGATCTTCTCCGAGAACAGGTGCTCGCTGCCGACCGGTGCCATCTCGCCATCCGACAGGAACACGTCGATCGCCGACATGCCCGACGTGTAGCCATGCCCAAGATGATGGGCCACCTGGATCGGGGCCGGCTTCCGCGCCATCGCCAGGATGCGGCTCGACGACGTGTGGCCGCCGAAGTCCACCAGGATGTCGATCCGGTCTGAGCGAATCTGGGCTGCCACCTCGTCGTCCGTGAGACCCACCGTCGAGCGCCAGGCGTTCGACATGGCCTTGAAGCTCTGGGTGACGTGGTCTTCGTTCGTCACCTCGGCGTAGCAGACGATCTCGAGCTTCTCCCGGTCCAGGTGCCGCAGCAGGGGATCGAGGAAGTGACGGGCGGCATGCTCGCGGAAGTCGGGCGATAGGAAGCCGACACGCAGCTTGCGGTCCGGGCTCCGGTCGTTCGCGAAGCTCACCTCGGCCGGTCTATGCGGACGGGCATGGGCCGCGTCGAACCGCTCGTACTCCGCGAAGATCTCCTCCGCGCTGCGGTCCGGATGGTAGTTCAGGCAGAACAACAGGTTCGCGTGAGCCAACGCGTAGTCCGGCTTCAAAGACAAAGCCCGGCGGAAGAGAGACTCGGATTCGCTGTATAATGACAAATCCTTGCGGATGACGCCGAGATTGCTCACCCAGCGCTGCTCATTGGGAGCAAGCTCCATGGCGCGCGCTGTCGCGTTCCCTGCGGCGACCATGTGCCCGATGCGAAGCTTCAAGGCGCCGAGATTGCCGAATGCGATTGCGGAGTTGGGATCGGTCGCGACGGCTTTGTCGAGGAGGGCCGAGGCTTCATTGAACTTCTGAAGCGCCATCGCGGTCGCGGCGAGATCGGACAGAATGTCCGCACGGTCCGGGCGCAACTCCGCCGCGCGTTCCAGTGCCTTCTCGGCTTCGGCCGGCTTGTTCTGGCGCTGGAGCGCGACGCCGAGGCCGTGCCAGGCTTCCGCATAGGACGGGTTCGACGCGACGGCGTTGCGATAGCTTGCCTCCGCCGCCACAAACTGCCCCGCATCGCGTGCGATGTTGCCGAGGTTGTTGTGGGCCGGCGCAAATTTGGGATCGGCTGCGAGCGCGGCGCGGTAGGCCGCGGCAGCCTCCTCCGTTCGTCCCGCGGCGCGCAGCACGACACCGAGGTTGGCCTGGAAATCCGCCGCATCGGGTTTCAATGCGACGGCGCGGCGCCCCGCAACGATGGCCTGCTCGATGGCGCCGCCGCGATGCAGGGCAAGGCTCAGGATCTCCCAGGCGAGCGCTTCATCCGGTGTGATCTCCGCCGCGCGCTGCGCATCAACGGCAGCGGACCTCACATCCCCGCGGTCGAGCGCTTCCATGGCACGCTGCAGCAGCGCCTGGCCGTCGCTCGTTTCTCGATTGGTGACCGGCTGGCGCTGCATGCGAGCCCTTTTGCCCTATCGTGCCTCGCGCGGACACGGGATGTCCGCTGCTCCGAAACCACGCAAAACACGTGATCAAACGCGCCTCAGGAATCCTTTCGGCCAGTACGTGACACGCTCCGTGACGACGCCCTCGTTGAAGGGGAACGCCGGCTCCTCGAGCACGAACTCGGGATGGCCCGCGGCAAATTCTGCCGCGGCATCGAGGGGATTGTTCCAGCTCCAGTCCGGCGCGGTGCGCGGCGCCCCCACGACCTCTTTCATGATGCCGTCGGTCGCGACGATGTAGGACCCCGGCGTCACCATCGGGCCGTACGCCTCGAGCTCGGCGAGCACATGGGCCTTGGTGTGGTTACTGTCGAGCAGTACCAGCACCGTCTCGCCCGGAGAGAGGAGGCCGCGAACCTGATCGACGATCTCGGGCGCAACCGAGCTGCCCTCGACGAGCGTGATCAGCGGCTTCATCTCGTGAGCTTCGATCGCCTGCCGATTGTGCGGGCGGATCTCGATGTCGATACCGATCACGCGGCCCTTGCCCATGGCCTTGAACAGGCTGGCGTAGAATATCAGCGAGCCGCCATGCGCCACGCCCGTCTCGATGATCACGTCGGGCTTTACCCGGTAGATCACCTCCTGGATGCGCAGCATATCCTCGGGAAGCTGGATGACGGGGCGGCCCATCCAACTGAAAGAATAGACATATTTTGTATCCCAGCCGCAGCGGACCCAGGCTTTCGAGATCAGACGAAACGCCTCCGGACTGTCCAGCTTGTGGACCGTCTCACCGTTCGCTCCCTCGGCGATCACGACGCCATTGACCTCATCGATTTTAAGCATGGAGATGAGCAGCCTTTCGCGCGGGACCCTTCGGATAAGACTCGAATGCGCGCGCCGGACTGACCAATCCAGCGCGATCACGGAGTCTCACTTGAGCTCCCATCTCCATGCGATTTGGCTTGCCCCAACCTGAACGCTGGGTTCGCCATTCGAACGCGAAACGGCCGCATCCCTGGGACGCGGCCGTTCGACTTGTATGTGGCGACGCTGACTAGACGTCGATGAACTTGGTGAAGTCGTAGGTCCAGGGCGTCGAGCCGTCGGTGGTGATCACACCGATCAGCGTGCCGCCAGAGGTGAAGTCGCCGTTCGTGCTGAAGTACAGCTGGCCGGTATCCTGCTGGTAGACGAAGCCACCCTTGCCGCCCGTCGCCAGGGTCGTCGAGAGGAGCGCCGCGCTGTTGGCAACAGCCTTGATGTTGCCGTTGTTGGTGAGCGAGCCGGTGGTGTCGTAGGTGTTGGTGTTCACCGTCGAGTTGGCGTCGGTGTCGAGGCCGATCCGGTCTGCGCCCGTGCCCATGTTCATGACGACCATGTGGCTGCCGGCCGAGTTCTGATCGAACACGAAGGTGTCCGCGCCGCTGCCGCCCGTCACGTGGTCGATGCCGCCGCCGCCGCGGATGTGGCTCGTGCCTGCCGTGACCGTGATAGTATCTGCACCCGCTCCGCCGATCACCGTCTCAACGTTCGCAACCGAGACTGTGTTGGCGAAGTCGCCGAGCGTGAGCTTGTCGGACGCGCCGCCAAGGTCGATCGAAGCGTTGGAGGCCTGGGCGCCAAGCGTGATCGTATCGACACCCGAGCCGCCGGCGATGGTTTCGACGTTGGAAACCGTCGCGGTGTTCGAGAAGTTGCCGAACGTCAGCTTGTCGCTGCCGCCGAGCAGATCGATGGAGCCGCCCGCCACCTGGGTGGTGTAGGTCACCGTGTCGCTGCCAGCGTTGCCGATCAGGTTCTCGACGTTCGCCACCGAGCCGACGTTGGTGAAGTTACCGAGCGTCAGGGTATCGACGTTGGCGCCGAGATCGACAGACATTCCGGTCGTGAGCGCCGAGCCCAGCGTGATGGTGTCGATGTTGCCGCCACCCACCAGAGTTTCGACGTTGGAGACCGTCGCCACGTTGGCGAAGTTGCCGAAGGTGAGCTTGTCGCTGCCCGCACCGAGATCGAAGAAGGCATCCACCGCGACCGTCGACAGCACAACCGTATCCGCGGCCGAACCACCAATCAGGGTCTCGACGTTCGAGACCGAGAGACCGGAGTTCACGAAGTCGCCGAGGGTCAGCTTGTCCGCGCCGTCGCCAAGGTTGATGTTGGCCTTGGTGATCTGCGTGGCAATGGTGAGGGTATCCGCATCGGCACCCGCCACGATCGTTTCCACGTTGCCCACCGTCACGGTGTTGACGTAGTCGCCGAGTGTCAGGGTATCGTTGCCGGCGCCCAGATCCACCGAGCCGTTGGAGACCTGCGAGCCGTAGGTGAGCGAGTCGGTTCCCGTTCCGCCGACGACCGATTCGACGTGGTAGACGGTTGCCGTGTTCGTGTAGTTGCCGAAGGTCAGCGAGTCTGCGCCGGCGCCGAGATCGATCATCACCCCGTTGACTGCCGAGGTGTAGGTGATCGTATCAGCAGCGGAGCCGCCAAGGACCGATTCAACGTTGGTCAGCGTTGCCGAGTTGGCGAAGTTGCCGAACACCAGGCTGTCGTAACCGGCGCCGAGGTCGATCAAGACGTTGGTTGCCTGGGTTGCGATCGTGATGCTGTCGGAGTCGCTGCCGCTCGTCAGGGTTTCAACGTTCGAGACCGAGCCGTAGTTCGCCGAGTCGCTCAGCACGAGCTTGTCGCTGCCTGCGCCGAGGTTGACCAGGTCGGAGGCACCGAGCGCGCTTGCCAGCGTGATGGTGTCGTTGCCCGATCCGCCGTTCAGCGTTTCGACATGAGCGACGGTCGCGGTGTTCGCGAAGTCGCCGAGCGTCAGCTTATCACCGCCGTCACCCAGATCGAAGGAGCCCTTCGAAACGATGTCCGTGATGGTGATCGTGTCAGCCAGCGCACCGCCGATGATCGTCTCGACGCCGGCGACCGAGCCGGTGTTGGTGAAGTCGCCGAGCTTCAGCGTGTCGTTGCCCGCACCGAGGTTGATGCTGTTCGAGGCACCGAGCGCGCTGCCGAGCGTGATGCTGTCGGACGAGGTGCCGCCGGCCAGCGTCTCTACTCCGGAGATCGTTGCGGTGTTCGCGAAGTTTCCGAGCGTCAGCGTGTCGTTGCCCACACCGAGATCGATGAGTGCATCGGACGCCGCGGCGCCGAGGGTGATCGTGTCGGCAGCAGAGCCGCCGGCGATCGACTCGACGTTCGAGACCGTCGCCGAGTTGGCGAAGTTGCCGAAGGTGAGTGCGTCGATACCGGCGCCAAGATCGAGCGAGGCGTTCACGGCCTGCGTCGCGATCGTGACGGTATCCGAGTCAGAGCCGCCGATCAGCGTCTCGACGTTGGACACGGAGCCCGTGTTCATGAAGTCGGACAGTGTCAGCTTATCGCTGCCGGCACCGAGGTTGATGCTGTCGGACACGTTGATCGCGGAGGCCAGCGTGATGGTGTCGTTGTCCGTTCCGCCGACCAGCGTCTCGATATGAGCAACCGTTGCCGAGTTGACGAAGTCGCCGAGGGTGAGCTTGTCCGCCCCGTCTCCGAGGTCGACCGAGCCCTTCGAGGCCTGCGTCGCGAGGGTGATGGTATCCGCGCCCGTTCCGCCGATGATCGTCTCCACGTTGGAGAGCGAGCCGGTATTGGCGAAGTTGCCGAGCGTCAGCGTGTCGGCGCCGGCGCCGAGATCGATGGCGTTCGACGAGGCCATCGCGCTGCCCAGGGTCACGCTGTCGGCGAAGATGCCGCCGGTCAGCGTCTCGACTCCAGAGACCGTCAGGCTGTTCGCGAAGTTGCCGAGCGTCAGGACGTCGTTGCCAACACCGAGGTCGATGATGGTCTCGGACGTTCCCGCACCGAGCGATACTGTGTCCGCGGCGGATCCGCCAAGGACCGACTCCGCATTAGAGATGGTCGCGGTGTTGGCGAAGTTGCCGAGGGTGAGGCTGTCAGCACCGGCGCCGAGGTTGATCGCGGCATCCGACACCTGTGTGGCGAAGGTGATGGTGTCGACATCCGCGCCGCCGACCAGGGTCTCGACGTTGGAGACCGAGCCGGTGTTGGCGAAGTCGCCGAGCGTCAGCTTGTCGAGGCCCGCGCCGAGGTTGATGAGGCTCGAGGAGGTGAGAGCCGCACCGAGCGTGATGGTATCCACCGACGTGCCGCCGATCAGGGTCTCGACGTTCGAGATCGTCGCCGTGTTGGCGAAGTCGCCGAGCGTCAGGCTGTCTGCGCCGTCACCGAGGTCCACGGCAGCCTTGGAGATCTGCGTCGAGACGGTGATGGTGTCGGCGGCGGAGCCACCGATGATGGTTTCCGTGTTGGCGACGGTCGCGCTGTTCGCGAAGTCGCCGAAGGTCACCGAGTCGGACGAGGCACCGAGATCGATCGAGCCGTTCGACACCTGCGCATTGAAGGCGATGATGTCGGTGCTCGTTCCGCCGGTGACTGTCTCGACGCTGCCGAGGGTCGCGACGTTGGCGAAGTTGCCGAGCGTCAGGATATCGGCGCCCGAGCCGAGGTTGATGACCGCGTTGGAGGCAGCCGCCCGTAGCGTGATCACGTCGGCCAGCGAGCCACCGAGGATGCTCTCGGCGTTCGAGATGGTCGCGGTGTTCGCGAAGTCGCCGAGCGTCAGGCTATCGGTGCCCTCCGCCAGGTCGATCGAGCCGTTCGACACCTGGGTTGTGACGGTGATGGTGTCGCTGTCCGCGCCGCCGACCAGCGTCTCGACGTTCGAGACCGAGCCGGTGTTGACGAAGTTGCCGAGCGTCAGCTTGTCGCTGCCAGAACCGAGGTCGACGCTGTCGGACGCACCGAGAGCCGATCCCAGGGTGATCGTGTCGGCCAGCGAGCCGCCGACCACGGTTTCCGCGCCGGAGATGGTCGCAGAGTTCGCGAAGTCTCCCAGGGTGACCGAGTCGGAGCCTGCGCCGAGGTTGAGCAGGGCCTTGGACAGGAGCGTTGCGACCGTGATGGTGTCGGCCGCGCTGCCGCCGTTGAGCGTTTCGACGTTGGAGATCGTGCCTTCGTTGGCGACGTCAGCCAGGGTCAGGGTGTCAGCACCCGCGCCGAGGTTGATGTTAGCCGAGCTCACGAGCGCCGTGCCGAGCGTGATGGTGTCGGTAGATCCGCCGCCGACCAGGCTCTCCACGTTCGAGATCGTGCCGTTGTTGGCGAAGTTTCCGAGGGTCAGGACATCCGCGCCCGAGCCGAGGTCGATGACGCCATCGACGAGCTGGGTGGAGATGGTGATGGTGTCGGCATCGCTGCCGCCGAGGATGCTCTCGACGCTCGAGACCGTCGCCGTGTTGGCGAAGTCGCCGAGGGTGACGCTGTCGTTGCCGCCGCCGAGATTGACCGAGCCGTTCGAGAGCTGTGTCGCGAAGGTGATCGTGTCGGCGCCCGAGCCGCCAACCAGGCTCTCCACGTTGGAAAGCGAGCCGGTGTTGGTGAAGTCGCCTAGCGTCAGCTTGTCGTTGCCAGCACCGAGGTCGATCGAGTTGCTTGCACCCAGAGCCGAGCCGAGGGTCAGCGTATCCGCGGCGCTGCCGCCCACGATCGTCTCGACATCCGAGATGGTCGCCACGTTGGCGTAGTCGCCGAGGTTCAGCGTATCAGCGCCGTTTCCGAGGCTGATCAGACCCTTGGAGATCAGGGTTGCGACCGTAATGGTGTCCGCATCCGTGCCGCCGAGCAGGGTCTCGACGTTCGAGACAGTTCCGGTGTTGGCCGCATTGGCGAGGATAAGCGTGTCGCTTCCGGCGCCGAGGTTGATGCTTTCGGTGCCAGCCAGCGCGCCACTCAGCGTGATGGTGTCGTTGTCCGCGCCACCCGTGATGCTTTCCGCGCCGGAAACCGTCGCCACGTTGACGAAGTTGCCGAGCGTGAGCTTGTCGCTACCCGTGCCCAGATCGATCGAGGCATTGCTGAGCTCGGACGCGATGGTGATGCTGTCCGCACCCGTGCCGCTGATGATCGTCTCGACGTTGGAGACGGTCGCAACGTTGTCGAAGTCGCCGAGCGTCAGCTTGTCGAGGCCCGCACCCAGATCGACGGCGCCCTTCGAGAGGAGCGTCGAGAAGGTGATGGTGTCGGCACCCGTGCCGCCGACCAGGGTTTCGACGTTCGAGACGGAGCCGGTGTTGGCAAAGTTGCCGAGCACGAGCTTGTCGCTACCGGCATCGAGATCGATGCTGTTGCTGCCCGAGAGAGCGGTGCCAAGAGTGACAGTATCGCTTACCGAGCCACCCGCGATCGTCTGAACGTTCGAGACCGTCGCCGAGTTGGTGAAGTTTCCGAAGGTCAGCTTGTTGCTGCCGGCTCCAAGGTCGATCGAGCCGTCGGTGATGCCGGTCGCAAGCGTGATTGCGTCAGCGCCGGTGCCGCCAATGATCGACTCGACGTTGGAGACCGTACCGGTGTTGGCAAAGTTTCCGAGCGTGAGGCTATCGACGCCCGCGCCGAGGTTGATGGTGTCGGAGGTCGTCAGTGCAGCGCCCAGCGTGATGAAGTCGCTGGTGGAGCCGCCGACCAGGCTCTCGACGTTGGAGACCGTCGCGGTGTTCACGAAGTTGCCGAGCACTAGCTTGTCGTTGTCGGCACCCAGGTTGATGGTCGCATTCGACAGGGCGGTGCTGACCGTGACCGTATCCGCATCGCTGCCGCCGAGCAGAGATTCGACGTTGGCGATGGAGAGCACGTTCGCGAAGTTGCCGAGCGTGACAGTGTCCGTGCCGTCGCCCAGGTCAACATAGCCCTTGGAGACGAGCGTTCCGAAGGTGATGCTGTCGGCACCCGCGTTGCCTACGACCGTCTCGACGTTCGACAGCGTGCCGGTATTGGCGAAGTTGCCGAGCACGAGCTTGTCGTTGCCGACCCCGAGGTCGATGTTGTTCGAGGTGGTCAGAGCCGTAGCAAGTGTAACTGTATCGGCACCCGTGCCGCCGACGACGCTTTCAACGTTCGCAAGCGTGACCTGGTTCGCGAAGTCACCGAGCGTCAGCTTGTCGGTTCCCGCTCCGAGGTTGACGTAGGCATCGTTGGCAAGCGTGGCGAGGGCGATCGTATCCGCACCGCTGCCGCCAAGGATGCTCTCGACGTTCGAGACGGTTCCGGTGTTGGTGAAGTCGCCGAGAATCAGCGTGTCGCTGCTTCCGCCGAGGTCGACCGTGGCGCCGGAGAGCTGATCACCGAGGGTCACCGTATCGATATCCGCGCCGCCGATCAGGGTTTCGACACCCGAGACCGTAAGCTTGTTTGCGAAGTCGCCGAGGACGAGCTTGTCGCTACCGGAGCCGAGGTTGACCGATGCGTTCGAGGCCGCGGTTCCCAGCGTCATGGTGTCTGCAGCGGAGCCGCCGACGATCGTCTCGACGTTCAGCAGGGTGGCGTTGTTGGCGAAGTTGCCGAACGTAACCTGATCTGCGGCGTTGCCGAGGTCGATCTGGCCGTTCGAGATCTGGCTCGTGAAGGTGATCGTATCGATACCCGAGTTGCCGGTGAGCGTCTCGACGTTCGCAACCGAGCCGGTGTTGGCGAAGGCGGCGAGCGAGAGCTGGTCGAGGCCGGCGCCGAGATCGACGGTGTTCGAGGTCGTCAGGGCCTTCGCCAGAGTGACGCTGTCGGCACCCGAGCCGCCCACGATGGTCTCGACGTTGGAGATCGTGACAATGTTGGTGTAGTCGCCCAGCGTAACCTTGTCGGTGCCGTCGCCCAGATCGATGGTGTTGTTGTTGTCGAGCGCCGCACCGATGGTGACGGTGTCGTTGGCCGATCCGCCGATCAGCGTCTCGACGTTGGAGACCGTCACGGTGTTGGCGAAGTTGCCGAGCGTCAGCTTGTCGGAATCCGCGCCGAGATCGATCTTGGCGTTCGAAACCTGGGCCGACATCGTGATGGTGTCGGCGAGGCCGCCACCGATCAGGGTCTGCACGTTGGCGATGGATGCGACGTTCGCATAGTCGCCGAGCGTGAGCTTGTCGTTACCCGAAACGAGGTCCACCGAGCCCTTGAACAGGAGCGATCCGACCGTGATGGTGTCGTCGCTCGTGCCGCCGACGATGGTCTCGACGTTCGAGACCGTGCCGGAGTTGGCGAAGTTGCCAAGGGTCAGGGTGTCGGCGCCGCTGCCGAGATCGACAACCGCGTTCGACATCTGGGTCGAGATGGTGATTGCATCCGCGCCGTTGCCGCCGAGGATCGATTCCACGTTGGCGACGGAGCCGGCGTTCGAGAAGTTGCCGAGCGTGAGGCTATCCGTGCCCGCGCCGAGGTCGACGATGCTCGAGCTCGTGAGGACGGTCCCCAGCGTGATGACGTCGCTTGCGCTGCCGCCCGTGACGGTTTCGACGTTGGACACCGTGGCGGTGTTGTCGAAATTGCCGAGTACGAGCTTGTCGACGCCGGTCTTGAGGTCGATGCTGGCCGCAACCGACAGGGCCGTGGTGATGGTGATTGTGTCGGCACCAGTGCCCGCAGAGATGGTTTCGACGTTGGCGACCGTGGCCGTGTTGTTGAAGTTACCGAAGGTCAGCGTGTCGTCGCCGGTTCCGAGATCCACGGACGCGTTGGAGGCTTCCGCGGTGTAGGTGATCGTATCTGCATCGGCGCCGCCGACCAGTGTCTCGATGTTGGCGACCGAGCCGACGTTCGCCGTGTCGGCGAGCGTGAGCTTGTCGTTGCCAGCGGCGAGATCGATCAGGTTCTTGGATACCATCGCGCTGCCGAGCGTGATGGTGTCGGTCGTGCTGCCGCCGGTCACGGTCTCCACGTTGGAGATCGTCGCGGTGTTGACGAAATCGCCGAGCGTGAGCTTGTCGTTACCCGCACCGAGGTCGACCGAGCCATCCGAGAGCTGGGTGGCGACGGTGATGGTATCGGTAACGGCGCCACCGACGATGGTCTCGACGTTCGAGACCGAGCCCGTGTTGGTGACATCCGACAGCGTGAGCGTGTCGCTGCCAGCGCCAAGGTTGATCGAGGCCGAGGTCGTTAGCGCCGATCCGAGGGCGATGGTATCGGCATCGCTGCCGCCAATGATCGTCTCGATGTTCGAGAGCGTACCGGCGTTCACGAAGTCGCCGAGCGTCAGCTTGTCGTTGCCGGCGCCGAGGTTGATGTTGCTCGTGACCGACAGGGCGGTTGCGAGCTGCAGGGTGTCGATGCCCGTGCCGCCGACCACGCTTTCCACGTTGGACAGCGTCGCGGAGTTAGTGAAGTTGCCGAGTACGAGCTTGTCCTCGCCATCGCCCAGGTCGACCGAGCCGTTGGAGACCTGCGTACCGATGGTGATGGTGTCGGTATCGATGCCGCCGATCACCGTCTCCGCGTTGGAGACGAGGCCGGTGTTCGCGAAGTCGCCGAGCACGAGCTTGTCGTTGCCAGCGCCGAGGTTGATGCTATCGCCGTTTACCATCGCGGTGGCAAGGGTGATGGTGTCCGCATCGGAGCCGCCGACGAACGATTCGACGTTCGAGAGCGTCGCGTTGTTGGCGAAGTCGCCGAACGTGAGCTTGTCGGAGCCGGCGCCGAGATCGATCGAGCCGTCGGACACCTGCGTGCCGATGGTAACCGTATCCGCTGCGGAGCCGCCGCTCAGGCTCTCGACGTTGTCCACCGTCACGGTGTTCGCGAAGTTGCCGAGTGCCAGGCTGTCGATGCCCGCGCCCAGATCGACCGAGCCCTTCACGATCGCGCTTCCGATCGTGATCGTGTCCGCATCGCTGCCGCCGATGATGGTTTCAGCGTTTGAGACGCTTGCCGTATTGGCGGTGTTGCCGAAGGTGATCTTGTCGTTGCCCGCGCCGAGATCGATGACCTCGCTGCCGGTGAGCTCACCCACCGTGATGGTGTCGGCCGACGATCCGCCGATCAGCGTCTCGAAGCCTGCAACCGTCGCGCTGTTCGTGAAGTCGCCCAGCGTGACCTTATCGGATCCCGCGCCGAGATCGATCGAGCCGTTGGAGATCTGGGTCGAGTAAGTGATGGTGTCGTCGTTCGTGCCGCCGATCAGGGTCTCGACGTTCGAGATAGAGCCGGTGTTGGCAAAGTCGCCCAGCGTCAAGGTATCAGCGCCCGCACCGAGGTCGATGCTGTTCGCTCCGCTCAGGGCCGAGCCGATCGTCACCTTGTCGGCCGCGGTCCCGCCGATCAGGGTCTCCACGTTCGAAACCGTGACGACGTTGGCGAAGTTGCCAAGGGTCAGGGTGTCGCTGCCCGAGCCGAGGTTGATGGAGGCTTCCGAGCCGATTGCGCCGAGGGTCACCGTATCGGCGTCCGTTCCGCCGAGGACGGTTTCCACGTTCGAAACGGTGAGCGTGTTGGTGAAGTTGCCGAGCGTCAGTACGTCGAAGCCGTCGCCCAGGTCGACCGATCCGCTGGAGGCCTGCGTCGCCAGGGTGATGGTGTCGGAATCCGAGCCGCCGACAATGGTCTCAACGTGTGAGACAGAGCCCACGTTGAGGAAGTCTCCGAGCGTGAGCTTGTCCTTGCCGTCGCCGAGGTCGATCTTCTGGCCGGTAGTCAGGATCTCGCTCAGCGTGACCGTATCGCTATCCGTGCCGCCGAGGACGGTCTCGACATTCGAAACCGAGACCACGTTGACGAAGTTTCCGAGGGTCAGGGTGTCGTTGCCGCTGGCGAGATCGATCGAGCCGTTGGAGACAGCAGTTCCGAGCGTCACGCTATCGGCCGCAGCTCCGCCGTTGATGGTCTCGACGCTCGAGATCGTAACCGTGTTGGCGAGGTCTGCCAGGGTTACGACGTCCGCACCCGAGCCGAGGTTGATGGTCGCGTTCGAAAGTTGCGTTGCAAAGGTGACGGTGTCAGCCGCGCTGCCGCCCTGCACACTCTCGACATTCGAGAGCGTGATGGTGTTGGCGAAATCACCCATGATGAGGGCGTCCGTTCCGCTGCCGAGATCGACCGACATGGCCGAGGCCTGCGTGGCCAGCGTCAGCGTGTCTGCGTCCGAGCCGCCGAGGATCGATTCCACGTTCGAGATGGTCGCCGAGTTGACGAAGTCGCCGAGCGTCAGGCTATCGACATCCGCGCCGAGGTTGATCGATGCGCCCGAGAGCTGCGACACGATCGTGATTTCATCGGTGCTGGAGCCACCGAGCAGGGTCTCGACGTTTCCGACCGATCCGCTGTTGGCGAAGTTGCCGAGGGTCAGCTTGTCGGCGCCGGCCCCGAGGTCGATGCTGTTCGAGCCGTCGAGCGCTGCGCTGACGGTGATGACGTCGGCTTCCGAGCCGCCGACCAGCGTCTCGATGTTGGCGACAGTCGCGGTGTTGGCGAAGTTGCCGAGCATGAGCTTGTCGGCGCCCGCCCCGAGATCCACGGAGGCGTTCGAGAGCTGCGTTGCAACGGTCACCGTGTCGTTATCACCGCCGCCGGTCAGGGTCTCGATGCTGGATGCCGTCAGCGTGTTCACAGCGTCGGCGAGCGTAAGCTTGTCGGCGCCGGAGCCGAGATCAACTGCGCCGTTCGAGATCTGCGTGGCGAGCGTGATGACGTCCGCACCCGTACCGCCGGTCAGCGTCTCTATGCCGCTCACCGTGCCGGTGTTGGCGAAGTCGCCCAGCGTCAGGCGGTTCGCGCCCGAGCCTAGGTCCACCTGCGTGCTGGTGGTAAGGGCCGTCGCGAGCGTAATGGCATCGCTGCCCGAGCCGCCGATGATGGTTTCGACGTTCGAGACGGTCGCGACGTTGCTCGCGTCGGCGAGCGTTATCGAATCCGAGCCGGACCCGAGATTGATCGTCGCTCCAGTCAGCGCGTTGGCGAAGGTAAGGGCATCGGCACCCGAGCCGCCGAGAACGCTCTCGATGTTTCCGAGCGTGGCGGTGTTGGCGAAGTTGCCGAGCGTCAGCGCGTCGGTTCCGCCGCCGAGATCGATCGAGGCATCGGAAACCTGAGCGGAGAAGGCAATCGAATCGTTGCCGGAGCCCGCGGTCATGGTCTCGACGTTTGCAACCGTCACAACGTTGGCGAAGTCGCCGAGAGCGAGGATATCGCTGCCCGCGCCGAGATTGACGCTCGCGTTGGAGACGAGTGAGGACAAAGTGACATGGTCGGCCAGCGATCCGCCGATGATGGTCTCGACGCCAGACGCGGTCAGCGTGTTGTCGAAGTCGCCGAGCGTCAGCTTGTCGGCGCCGGAGGCCAGGTCCACCGAGCCGTTCGAGACCTGCGTCGAGAAGGTGATGACGTCAGCACCGGTTCCGCCGACGAGGATCTCGACGTTGGACACTGAGCCCGTGTTCGCGCCGTTGGCGAGGGTCAGCTTGTCGGCGCCCGCACCCAGATCGATGCTATTGGACGTGGTGATGACCGAGCCGAGCGTGATCGTATCGGCTTCCGAGCCGCCGATCAGGCTTTCGACGTTCGTGATCGTGCCGTTGTTGGCGAAGTCGCCGAGTGTCAGCTTGTCGGAGCCGGCGCCCAGGTCGATCAACGTCTTGTTGAGCTGCGTGGCGACGGTCACCGTATCGGCGTCCGAGCCGCCGACGACGGTCTCGATGTTCGAGAGCGTGGCCTCGTTGACGAAATCACCGAGCACGAGCTTGTCTGCACCGACCCCGAGATCGATGGATACGGAGCCCGTGGCTTGAGCCCCCAGCGTGACGGTGTCGGCGTTGGAGCCGCCGGAGATGCTTTCGACGTTAGAGACGGTGACGTTGTTCAGGAAGTTGCCGAGCGCCAGCTTGTCTTCGCCGGCACCAAGGTCCACCTGGCCGGTCGCGATCGACGTGAAGGTGATGGTATCTGCATCCGAACCGCCGATCAGAGTCTCGACGAAGGAGACCGAGCCGGTGTTCACGAAGTCGCCGAGCACCAGCTTATCGGATCCCACGTTGAGATCGATGGTCGTTCCGGTGGTGAGCGCGCTTGCGAGCGTGATCGTATCGTTGCCCGTGCCTGCGACGAGCGTTTCGACGTTTGCGATGGTGGCGACGTTGTTGCCGCTCTTCAGCGTCAGGACGTCCGCGCCGGATCCGAGATCGACCGATGCGTTCGACAGAACGGTCATCATGGTCAGGGTGTCGTTGGCGGTTCCGCCAACCAGCGTCTCGACGTTGCCGACGCTGCCGATGTTGGCAAAGTTGCCGAGGGTCAGGCTATCCGCTCCCGAACCAAGATCGACCGAGCCTCTGGTGAACACGCTGCCAAGCGAGATGGTGTCGGCGTCGCTGCCGCCGAGCAGCGTCTCGACACCGAGCACGGTGCCCGAGTTGACGAAGTTTCCGAGAGTGAGGGTATCGGCGCCCGCACCGAGGTTCAGAGATCCGCTCGAGAGCTGGCTTGCGAACGTGATGGTGTCCGCGCCGCTTCCGAACGAGACGGTCTCGACGTTCGCAATGGTGGCGACGTTGGTGAAGTTGCCGAAAGCGAGCGTGTCATCGCCGGCGCCGAGATCGATCGATCCCTTTATGACGGCCGAGTTGAGCGTGACGGTATCAGAGTCCGATCCGCCGACGACAGTCTCGATGTTCGAAACCGTGGCGGTGTTGACGAAGTCGCCCAGCGTCAGGGTATCGTTACCCTGAGCGAGGTCGATCGAGCCGTTGGAGACGGCCGTACCAAGGGTGATGGCGTCAGCGCTGGTCGCGCCGATGATCGTTTCGACGTTGGAGACAGAGCCGGTGTTGGTGGCGCTTGCGGCGCCGAGGATCAGCTTGTCGGCGCCCGCGCCCAGATCGATGGAGCTCGAGGTCGTCAGAGCCGACTCCAGCGTCACGGTATCGGCGGCCGATCCGCCGACCAGGGTCTCCACGTTGGAAACCTCGATGGAGTTGGCGAAATCACCCAGCGTCAGCTTGTCGGCGCCAGATCCGAGATCGACCGAGCCGTTAGAGATCTGGGTCGCAAGCGTGATCGTGTCGGCATCGGAGCCACCGACGACGGTCTCCACGTTCGACACGGAGCCCGTGTTGGCGACGTTGGCCAGGGTAAGGGTGTCGTTTCCGGAGCCGAGGTTGATGTTGGTGGAGGTGGTCAGGGCCGAGGCCAGGCTGACCGTATCCAGACCCGTGCCGCCGACCAGCGACTCGACGTTGGAAACCGTGACGGTGTTCGAGAAGTTGCCGAGCGTCAGCTTGTCGCTGCCCGCGCCGAGATCGACCGAGGCCTTCGACAGGATGGTCTGAACCGTGATCGTGTCGGCATCGGAGCCACCGACGATCGTCTCGATGTCGGAGACCGAGGCCGTGTTGGCAAAGTTTCCGAGCGTCAGCTTGTCGTTGCCTGCATCGAGGTCGATCGAACCGTTCGACACCTGGGTTGCATACGTGATGGTGTCGTCGAGGGTCGAGCCGATCAGCGTCTCGACGTTGGAGACCGAGCCCGTATTGGCAAACTTGCCGAGGTTGAGGATGTCCTTTCCGGCGCCAAGGTCGATCGAGCTCGACGAGGTGAGCGCCGCGGTCAGGGTGATGGTGTCAGCCAGCGAGCCGCCGACCAGCGTTTCGACGTTCGCAATGCTCGCGACGTTCACGAAATCGCCGAGCGTCAGCGTATCACTTCCGCTGCCGAGGTCGATCAGGCCCTTCGAGACCTGGGTGGTCAGCGTCACGGTATCGGCACCTGCCACGCCGATCACGGTCTCGACGTTCGAGAGCGAGCCGGTGTTGGCGAAGTTTCCGAGCGTCAGCTTGTCCGCGCCCGCGCCGAGGTTGATGTTCTGGCCGGCCGTGAGGGCGCTGCCCAGCGTCACGCTGTCGTTCGCGCTGCCGCCCACGATGGTTTCGATGTTCGAAACAGTGGCGGTGTTGCCGGAATTGGCGAACACGAGCTTGTCGGAGCCCGCGCCGAGGTCGATCGATGCGTTTGCGGCGGCGGTTCCGAGCGTGATGGTATCGGTGGTCGAGCCGCCGACGATGCTCTCGACATTCGAGAACGTACCGACGTTGGCGAAATCACCCAGCGTCAGCTTGTCCGCGCCGACACCGAGATCCGCGGAGCCATTCGACACCTGCGTCGCGATAGTGAGGACGTCCGCACCGGTGCCACCGACGATGGTCTCGATGCTGGTGAGGGTGCCTGTGTTGTTGGCGAAGCTACCGAGCGTTAGCTTGTCGTTTCCGGCGCCAAGGTCGATTGCCTGCGCCGTGGTGAGGGCCGCACCCAGCGTCATGGTGTCTGCCGCGGTGCCACCCGTGAGGGTCTCGATGTTGGAGACCGTCGCAACGTTTGCGAAGTTGCCGAGAACGAGCTTGTCGCTGCCGGCGCCAAGATCGATAGACGCGTTGGAGACGACCGTTCCAGCCGTGATGGTGTCTGCGAGCGATCCACCGATCAGGGTCTCGACGCTGTTAGCCGATCCGGTGTTGACGAAGTTACCGAGGATGAGCTTGTCCGCGCCCGCACCGAGGTCGATGATGGTGCCGCCGGTCAGCGCGCTGCCGAGCGTGATGGTGTCGGAGGTCGAGCCACCGGTCAGAGTTTCAACGTTCGAAACCGTGGCGACATTGACGTAGTTGCCGAGGATGAGCTTGTCCGTGCCAGCACCGAGATCGACCGACGCGTTGGACGCCAGCGTGCCGAACGTAATGGTGTTGTTGGCCGAGCCACCGACCAGGGTCTCGATATTGGCGACGGTCGCCGTGTTGACGCTGTTGCTGAGCGTCAGCTTGTCGGCTCCGAGGCCGAGGTCGATCGAGCCGTTCGACACCTGCGTGGCAATGGTGATGACGTCGGCGCCCGTGCCGCCGGTGATGGTTTCGACGTTCGAAACGGTGCCGGTGTTGCTCGCGAAGTTGCCGAGCGCCAGCTTGTCCGCACCCGCGCCAAGATCGAGCGACGTTCCCGTGGTGAGCGCAGTTCCGAGCGTGATGGTATCGGCGCCTGTGCCGCCGGCCAGGCTCTCGACGTTGGACACGGTTACGGAGTTCGCGAAGTTGCCAAGCGCGAAGCTGTCGACGCCAGCGCCCAAGTTGACTGTGGCGTTGGTGAGCTGCGTCGCGGACGTGATCGTGTCGACGCCGGTGCCGCCGAGCAGGCTATCGACGCCTGAAATGGTGCCGGTGTTGGTGAAGTTGCCGAGCGTCAGAGCGTCCGTTCCCGCGCCAAGATTGATGCTGTTAGACGCGCCGAGCGCGGTGCCGAGCGTGATCTTGTCCGCGCCCGCGTTGCCGACGATGGTTTCCGTGTTCGAGACGGTTGCGGTGTTGGTGAAGTTGCCGAGCGTCAGCTTGTCCGATCCTGCGCCGAGGTCGATCGAGGCGTTGGATACGGGCGCACCAAGGGTAATGGTGTTGTTGGCCGAGCCGCCGACGATGGTCTCGACGTTCGAAATCGTAGCAGAGTTGGCGAAGTTGCCGAGCGTCAGCTTATCGGCGCCGAGGCCGAGATCGATCGAGCCGTTGAGGATCGCCGTGCCAAGCGTGATGGTGTCGGCGCCCGTTCCGCCGACGATGGTCTCCACGTTGGAGAGCGTGCCGGTGTTGGCGAAGTTGCCAAGCGTAAGCTTGTCATTTCCTGCCGCAAGATCAATGGCGTGTGCAGTCGTGAGCGCAGAGGCGAGATTGATCGTGTCGGCGCCCGTGCCGGCCGTAATGCTCTCGACATTCGAGATGGTCGCGGTGTTGGCGAAGTTGCCGAGCGTCACCTTGTCGGTGCCGCCGCCGAGATCGATCACGCCCTTCGAAACGACGGTCGAGAAGGCGATGGTGTCGGTGTTGGAGCCGCCGACGAGCGTTTCTACGTTGGCAATCGTGCCGGAGTTCGCAAACGCGCCGAGGGTCAGCTTGTCGTTGCCAACCCCGAGATCGATGTTGTGGCTGTTCGTGAGCGCGGTGCCGAGCGTGACCGCATCATTCACCGAGCCGCCGACGATGGTCTCGACGTTGGACACAGTGACCGTGGACGGCAAACGCGAGAGAACCAGCTTGTCGCTGCCGGCCCCGAGGTCGATCGAGGCGTTCGTCAGCGTCGAACCGATGGTGATGGTGTTGTTGGCCGATCCGCCGATGATGGTCTCGACGTTGGAGATGGTGGCGGAGTTGGCGCCTGTCCCCGAAAGCACGACCTTGTCGGCGCCCGCGCCGAGATCGATAGAACCGTTCACGATCTGAGTCGCGAACGTGATGGTGTCGGCACCGGTGCCCGCGGTCACCGTCTCGATATTCGAGAGGGTGCCAGCGTTGGCGAAGTTTCCGAGGGTCAGCCTGTCGTTTCCGCCGCCGAGATCGATGGTCTGCGCGCTGGTCAGTGCCGCGCCGAGGCTGACGGTGTCGGTCAGGTTGTTGCCGAGCACGCTCTCGATGTTGGACACCGAGAGCGTGTTCACGAAGTTTCCGAGCGTGATCTTGTCCGTACCAGCGCCGAGATCTACGGAGCCGTTTGCGATCTGACCGGTGAACACGAGCGTGTCGGCGGCCGTGCCGCCGACGATGGTCTCCACATTGGCGACGGAGCCGGTGTTGGCGAAGTTACCAAGCGTCAGCTTATCGGAACCCGCACCAAGGTTGATGGTCGTGGCGGACGTCAGCGCATTGGTAAGCGTGATCGTGTCAGCCGCGGTGTTGCCCAGGATCGATTCGGTGTTGGCAACCGTCAGCGTGTTGGCGAACTTGCCGAGAACGAGCGTGTCGACGCCAGCGCCAAGATCGATCGAGCCCTTGGACGCGCCCTGGGCGAGAGTGATGGTGTTGTTTGCCGAGCCGCCGATGATGGTCTCGACGTTCGAAATCGTGGCGGAGTTTGCGAAGTTTCCGAGCGTCAGCTTGTCGTTGCCGGCGCCGAGATCGATCGAGCCGTTGACGATCTGCGAGCCGAGCGTGATGGTGTCGGCGCCCGTGCTGCCGATGAGCGTCTCGGCGCCAGACACTGTGCCGGTGTTGTTGAACTTGCCGAGCGTCAGCGTGTCCGAGCCCGCACCAAGATCGATCGAGTGCGAGGTCGTCAACGCCGCGTTCAGCGTCACGAGATCGACGCCGGTTCCGCCCTGAAGGCTTTCGACATTGGTGGCGGTGACGGTGTTCGCGAAATTACCGAGCTTCAGCGAGTCGACGCCCGCGCCGAGATCGATCGAGCCTTTGGAAACCTGGGCCGCGAACGTCAGAGCATCGGCCAGGCTTCCGCCGAGGATGGTTTCGACGTTTGCGACGGTGCCCGTGTTGGCAAAGTTGCCGAGGGTCAGCTTGTCGGCGCCCGCGCCGAGGTTGATGCTCGAGGAGCTCGTGAGAGCCGAAGCGAGATTGATGGTGTCGATGCCGGTTCCGCCGACGATGGTCTCGGTGTTGGCAACCGTGGCGGTGTTCGCAAAGTTGCCCAGCGTCAACTTGTCGGCGCCCGCGCCGAGGTTGATCGACGCCTTGGAGGCAATGCTGCTCAGCGTGATCGTATTGTTGATCGCGCCGCCCATGATGGTTTCGACGTTCGCAACGGTCGCGGAGTTCGCGCCCGCGTCGGAGAACGTCAACTTGTCGAGACCCGCGCCGAGATCGACGGAGCCGTTCACCATCTGAGTGGAGATGGTGATGGTGTCCGCGCCGGTGCCGCTGACGATGGTCTCGACGTTGGAAATCGAGCCGGTGTTGACGAAGTTGCCGAGCGTCAGCTTGTCCGCGCCCGCGCCGAGGTTGATCGAATTGGTGTTAACGAGGGCCGAGCCCAGCGTGACGGTATCCGCGCCCGTGCCGCCGACGAGCGTCTCGACGTTGGTTACGGTCAGCGTGTTCGCGAAGTTGCCGAGCGTCAGCTTGTCGTTGCCCGCTCCCAGGTTGATCGAGGTCTTCGCCGCCGCGGACCCCAGGGTGATGGTGTCGGTCCCATTGCCGCCGATCACCGTCTCGGTATTCGAGACTGTCACCGTATTGGTCGCATTCGCGAGCGTCAGCTTATCGGCGCCTCCCGCGAGGTCGATGCTCCCGCTCGCAATACCGCCCGTGATTTGGACGGTATCCACTGCCGCACCACCAATCAGCGTATCGACACTTGCGGCCGTATACAGATTAGCCGTGTTCTTGTTCGGCAAGTTGACGACAGCCATTTGAGAGACCCCGAATTAACGTTTCCCGCTCACCGCAAACACGGTTGTTCAAAACAACGCACCCCGCCGGTGACCGTCCCCCACTAATTCGTCGTCAGCGCATCCGATATCTTGTCGACTTGCAGCTACTTTTTGAATTAGTCAGAAACACCCTTTACGGGATTTTTCACCGTACTCTTCTCATTAAATGCGCCGTTATTGTTTCTATTTGGTAAATTACGAGAAATAGTCGTAAATCACACCATCAATAAAACTGCTAATTGAAACCAGCTAGTTCGCAACGCTGTGCAATCAGTTTATGCTGCTCTTGCATCTATATGACTCCACTGCCTATTTTTGTTGCCTACGCAAGCAGCTCAAAATGCGAAAAAACGACATTTCGAGTTGAATATGAATCTCTTCATTTCGGGATCTATTTCCCGGATATCGACGGCCGGATGAGCATCTTCAGCGCGCTCATTTCAGTCCGACATAAAACACGGTAGCGTTCGTCGCGTTTGCGTCAGTGATTCGCCCCATTGGATGAGCATGCTTCGAACAGATGACGCGCGCCCTCTCGCCTGTATTCAGGTCCGGCCTGTCCGGCTATAAACGCTTCCTTATGTGGGCGGCGGTTTTCAGCGTTTTCGTGAACACGCTGACGCTTTCAATCCCACTTTATACAATACAGGTTTTCGACAGGGTGCTTCCCAGCGGAAGCGGCGCGACCTTGCTCGTGCTGACCGTGGCGGTTCTTGGGGGAATTGCAGCAGCAAGCGCTCTCGAGGAAATCCGCGCACGACTGCTCGTCGCCCTGGGCGTGCAATTCGATGCGCAACTGTCCACGCAGGTCTTCGAGCGGCTGGTGGAGCGTGACGGCGAGACGTCGAACGCCACGAAGGGCGGGGCTGTCCGCGATCTGGATACGGTTCGCCACGCGCTGACGGGCAGCGCCATCATTTCGCTGTTCGATCTGCCCTGGACGCCGCTTTTTCTCTGCGCCTGCTTCTATCTTCACCCCGTTCTCGGCGTCATCTCGCTTGTCGGCGCGCTGACGGTGATGGGGCTCGCCGTACTCAACCAGATCCTGGTCGGTCAAAAGATCGGAACCTCCGGCAAGCTCACGGACGAGAGCTACCGGCTCACCGAGGGCGTGATCGGCAACGCCGAAACCGTGCGTGCCATGGGAATGCTGCCGCAACTGTCGCGCCGCTGGGCCGACATCCGCGTGCGCGCAATCGGCATGCAGGCCGAGGCCAGCGCCCGTAATTCCGCAGTTTCGAGCGTTATCAAGTTCGTTCGCTACGCGTTACAGGTGATCATCATGGGCGCCGGCGCCTGGCTCGCGGTGGGGCGCGAGATCTCGCCGGGCTCGCTGTTCGCCGCGTCCCTCATCTGCACGCGCGCGCTTATGCCCATCGACCAGCTCGTCGGCGTTTGGCGGCAGATCCTCTCGGCTTGGGCGGCGCTTGGCCGCGTCGAGGAGGTTCTTGCCGTGCCGCTTCGCCCCAAGACGATGGAGTTGCCGGTTCCGGAGGGGCGGCTCTCGGTCGAAGGCCTCTCCTACACTGTTCCCGGCGCCCGCGCCGCGACCCTCAACGACATCTCGTTCTCGGTGAACCCCGGCGAAGCCCTTGGCATCGTGGGCCCCAGCGCGGCCGGAAAATCCACGCTTGCGCGCCTGATCGTCGGCGCAATCAAGCCGGGCGCGGGCAGCGTGCGGCTCGACGGCGCGGAAGTCTGGTCGTGGGGGCGCGCACAGTTCGGCTCCTTCACCGGCTACGTCTCCCAGAACATCGAGCTTTTCGAAGGCACCATTGCCGAGAACATCGCCCGCTTCCAGAAGGCGGATGCGGCCTCGATCGTGACGGCCGCACGGCTCGCCGGCGTGCACGACATGATTCTCGGCTTCCCGAAGGGCTACGACACGCCGCTGCTGGCATCAGGTGTTCCGCTTTCTGGCGGACAACGCCAACGCATCGCGCTGGCGCGGGCCGTGTTCGGGGATCCGAAGCTCGTCGTTCTCGACGAGCCCAACTCGAATCTCGACAGCGACGGCGAAGCGGCCCTGCACAAACTGCTCGTCGCCCTCAAGGCACGGGGCACCACGGTCGTGATGATCGCACATCGCCCTAGCATTCTGGTTTCGCTTGATAAAGTTCTGGTTCTTACCAACGGCACGGTGGCCGAGTTCGGCCCCGTCGAGCGTGTCATGCCACGCATCGCGCCGGGCTTCCCGGTCGGTCAGAGACGCATCGGGGAGCGCGCATGAGACACGCCTTGGCCAAGCTCGAGCTGCTTCGGACGGAATACGCGCAGACCATCGCCTCGGATGCCTCCGCCGCGTCGCAAAAGGGCGATTCTCCTGCCGCGCCTCCGGCCGCACCGGCGGCGCCTGCCTCTCCGCACGCCGCGCTCGGCGCCGATTTCCGTGATGCGGGCCGCCTGATCAACGCCGGCCTTCTCATCGTCCTCGGCTTTTTCGGCTTTCTGGGCGGATGGGCTGCGTTGAGCTCGATCGAAAGCGCTGCCATCACCTATGGCGTTGTCGGCGCGGACGGAAACCGCAAGGCGGTGCAGCACATGGACGGCGGCATCGTGAGCGCCATCCTCGTGAAGGAGGGCGATCTGGTAAGCGCTGGCCAGGAGCTAATCAGGCTCGACCAGTTGCAGCCCCGGGCCGCCCTCGAAATCCAGAGCGCCGCCGTCGTCACGCAGTCGGCCGTGCTGGCGCGGCTCGAAGCAGAATCAGCTGGCCTTCCCCGCATCAACTTCCCGGCTTCTCTGACCGACCGGCGAAACGAGCCTGCCATCGAGCAGCTTCTGGTGTCCCAGGAACAGATTCTCGAAGCCCGGCGCAGTGCGAACGCGACGCAGGTTGGCACCATCCGCGAGCAGATCAAGCAGGCCCGCAGCCAAATCGACATCTTCAAGGCCCAGTCGACGGCGGTCGCCGAGCAGTACCGTATGATCCAGGAGGAGCTTGGCCCCAAGCAGATGCTCTACGACAAGGGCTACGCGACGAACTCGCCGGTGCTGCAGCTCAAGCGCGCCGCCGCAGCGCTTCAGGGGCAGCAGCAGGAGTATCAGGGCCACGTCACGCGTCTCGAGCATCTGATCGGTCAGCTCGAGAACCAAATCGTTCAAATCGAACGCGATTTTCGCGTGAAGATCGCACAGGAGCTCGAGGATGCGCGCACCAAGATTGCGGACGCGACCGAGCGGGAGCGGGTCGCCAATGACGTGCTGACACGCACGGTCATCCGCGCGCCGGTCAGCGGCCATGTGCTCGGTCTCTCCGTCAACACGGTGGGCGGTGTCATCGGAAAAGGGGAGCGCCTGCTGGAGATCGTGCCGGCCGAATCCGGCATCGTCATCAAGGCCCAGCTCCGTCCGAGCGACGCGCTCGACGTGCACGAGGGCATGCGGGCGGAGCTCAGGGTTCTGACTGCCCAGGGCCGCAAACTTCCGGTCGTACACGGCACGGTGCGCAACCGCTCGGCGGACGCGCGGCCTGATGCCGAAGGGCACGCGCTGCTGTTCGACGTCAGCATCGACGTCGACCCAACCGAGCTGAAGGCGCTCGGCGAGCTCAAGCTGACGCCCGGAACGCCGGTCGAAGTGATCATCCCGACAGGCTCGCGCACGGTTCTTGAGTACATGCTCGACCCCGTATCGCAATCCATGCGTCACGGACTGCGCGAGAAATAACGACAGCGACCCGAACTCGAAGAGACCAGGTGGGGACAGACCGATGGAAGCACTGATACTTTGCGGCGGGCTCGGCACGCGCCTGCGCGAGGAGACGGAATTCAAGCCGAAGCCGATGGTCGAGGTCGGCGGCAAGCCTATGCTCTGGCACATCATGATGCACTATCGCCATCATGGCGTCGGGCGCTTCGTGCTCTGCCTCGGCTACAAGGGCGATGCGATCCGCGATTATTTCGTGAACTATCACCATCGCGCGCACGATCTCGAGATCGACATCCGCACGGGCGGCATCTACGCGCGGCGCACCTCGAACTCGGAGCTTCTGGACGCGCGCGTCGTGCTGGCGGAAACCGGTCTCGAAAGCCTCACAGGGCGGCGCATCCTGAAGGCTCTCCCGCATATCGAGGGCGATACCTTCCTCGCCACCTACGGCGACGCAGTGGCTGACGTCGACATCGACGACCTGATCGCCACGCACAAGCGCATGGGCCGCCTCGCGACCGTGACGGCCGTTCACCCCTCCTCGCGCTTCGGCGAGCTTGCCATCGACGACGGCATGATCACCAGCTTCGCAGAGAAGCCGCAGGTAACGCAGGGCTGGATCAACGGCGGGTACTTCGTTTTCAACCGCCGCGCGTTCGATCTCCTCGATCCGGACCTCAACGAGCCGCTGGAGACGGGGCTTCTGGAGCGCCTCGCCAAGATGGGCGAGCTTGCCGTGCATCAGCATGGCGGCTTCTGGCAGTGCATGGACACCTATCGCGAGATGCAGCTCCTCAACGACATGTGGTCATCGGGCAAGGCGCCGTGGCGGGTGTGGAACTAAACGGATGAGCACGGCGCCGCTGTCGCACACATTCTGGGCCGGGCGCCGCGTCTTCGTCACTGGCCATACCGGTTTCAAGGGCGGCTGGCTGATGGGCGTGCTCCGCCGTCTCGGCGCGGAGCCGTCGGGCTATGCGCTCGCTCCGCCTTCCAGCCCCAATCTCTTCGACGTGGCTGGCGTCGGCTCGCTCGGCGGCTCGACGATCGGCGATATTCGCGATGGGGCGCGCCTCAACGCGGCCATGGCGTCGGCCGATCCCGAGATCGTGTTGCATCTCGCCGCGCAAGCCTTGGTGAGACCTGCCCGGGCCGAGCCGGTCGAGACCTTCTCGACGAACGTGGTCGGCACAGCGCAGGTGCTGGACGCCGTGCGGCAGACGCCGGGCGTCAAAGCCTGCGTCGTGATCACCAGCGACAAGGTCTACGACAATGTCGAGTGGCCGTGGGCCTATCGGGAGCCGGACCGGCTGGGCGGCAAGGAGCCCTATGGCGCAAGCAAGGCCTGCACGGAGATCGTGGTCGAGGCCTATCGCGCCTCCTATTTCTCGGGCGACGGACATCGCGCAGCGCTGGCCACCGCGCGCGCGGGTAACGTGATCGGCGGCGGCGATTGGGCCGAGGACAGGCTGATCCCCGACGCGGTACGTGCCTTTACGGCGGGCGAAGCGCTTCTCATCCGCAATCCGTCCTCGGTGCGCCCCTGGCAGCACGTGCTGGAGCCGCTTTCGGGCTATCTGCGGCTAGCGGAGGCCCTGTTCGAGGCCAGCAAGCTTCCCCAGCCGCTGGCGTTCAATTTTGGACCGGCCCAAGACGATGCGGTGCCCGTACGCGTGATCGCCGACGAGATCTCCGCTCGCTGGGCCGATGGCGCCCACTGGCGGCACGACACGCGCTACCAGCCTTACGAAGCCCGCCTGCTCGAGGTCGACAGCGCGAAGGCCCGCTCCGCCCTCTCCTGGCGGCCGCGATGGCGCCTTTCCGAGGCGCTCGACCGGACCATAGACTGGTACAAGGCCTACACGGGCGGGCAAGATATGCGCGCTTTCACCCTTCGGCAGATCGACGAGTATCTCAATGGCTGACACGACCCGCACCCTGCCCTGCCGTGCGTGTGGCACGCCGCTCCGGCACGTGTTCGTGGATCTCGGGATGTCACCAGTCTCGAACGCCATGCGGCTTCCGGCGGAGGCGCATCTGGCTGAGGCCTTCTATCCGCTGCGCACGTTCGTGTGCGAAGCCTGCAAGCTCGTGCAGATCGAGGACGTGCAACCGGCCGAGACGCACTTCCACGGCTCCTACACCTATTTTTCCTCCTACTCGAAATCCTGGCTCGAGCACGCGCGGCGCTATGCCGAGATGATGACATCGCGGTTCGGGCTCGGCCCGTCCTCCAAGGTTGTCGAGGTCGCGAGCAACGACGGCTATCTGCTGCAATACTTCAAGGCGCAGGGTATCCCGGTGCTCGGCATCGATCCGGCCGCCAACTGCGCGGAGGTGGCGGAGCGCGAGCGCGGCATCCCGACGCTCGTGCGCTTCTTCGGCGCGGCGACGGCACGAGAGGTTGCGGAGAGCGGGAAGGCGGACGTGATCGCGGGCAACAACGTGCTGGCGCACGTGCCCGACATCAACGACTTCGTCAGCGGGCTCAAGCTGCTGCTGAAAGACAGCGGCGTGATCACCATCGAATTTCCGCACCTCCTGCGGCTGATCGAAGCCAAGTACTTCGATACCATCTATCACGAGCACTATTCCTACCTGTCGCTTCTGGCCGTCGAGCGGTTGTTCGCGCGTCACGGGCTCACGGTGTTCGACGTGGAGGAATTGCCGACGCATGGCGGAAGCCTACGCATCTTCGCGGGCCACACGGGCGCTACTCCCGCGGCCTCGGACCGGCTCATCGCATTCCGAGGCCGCGAGGCCAATGCCGGGCTCGACGATCTCGCGAGCTACGGCTCGTTCGCGGCCGAAGTGCGCCATGCCAAGCGGGCACTTCTCAACACGCTCATCAGCCTCAAGGAGAAGGGCGCGCGGATCGTCGCCTATGGCGCGGCCGCGAAGGGCAATACGCTGCTCAACTACTGCGGCATTCGCGGCGATTTTCTCGACTATGCGGTGGATGCCAGCCCGCACAAGCAGGGGCTTCTGCTGCCCGGCACGGCGCTTCCCGTCCACGCACCCGAGCGGATCTTCGAAACGAAGCCCGACTACGTGCTGATCCTGCCCTGGAACCTCAAGGACGAGATCATCGGGCAGATGGCAGGCATTCGCGCCTGGGGCGGCCAATTCATCGTGCCCCTGCCCGAGCCGCAGATCATCCCATGATCTTCGAAGCGACCCCGCTCGACGGCGCCTTCGTGATCGTGCCGGAGCCGATCGCCGATACGCGCGGATTTTTCGCGCGTCTGTTCTGCGCGACGGCGTTCCGCGAGCACGGCCTCGATCCTCACCTCGACCAGATCAGCATCTCCCACAACGCCGAAACCGGCACGGTGCGCGGGATGCATCTGCAGCGCCCGCCCGCCGCCGAGACGAAACTCGTGCGCGTGACGGCTGGGGCCATCTTCGACGTCATCGTGGATGTGCGGGCGGGCTCGGCCACCTACGGACGCTGGTTCGGAACGGAGCTTTCGGCCGCGAACCGCAAGCAGTTGTACATTCCCAAGGGCTTCGCGCACGGCTTCCAGACGCTCGCGCCCGCGACCGAGGTCACCTATCACATCTCCTGCGGCTATGCGCCGGAGCTCGCGACGGGGCTTCGCTATGACGATCCTGACCTCGCCATCACGTGGCCACTCGGCCAAGCGGCGGTGATCTCGGATCGCGATCTCGCGTGGGCGCCGTTCCGCGATTTCTTTCCCGTTGCGGCCAGCCATGACTGACGCAGCCCGCCCCAGAGCCACCGTTTTCGGCGCCAATGGATTCGTGGGACGCGCGCTCGTCGATCACCTCACGCGCGCGGGCTACGACGTGCGCGCGCTCGTGCGGGGGGATACATCCTGGCGCGGCGCGGAGCTGGGCCACGCCTTCTACACCATCGGCCTCACCGCGGACTTCCGCTCTCGCCCGTTCGAGACCATCGACGCGCACGTGAGCCTGCTCACTGAGATCCTGCGCGGCTGCCGGTTCCAGTCGTTCGTCTATACGTCCTCGACGCGCGTCTATGGTCCGGCAGCCTCAACGGACGAGCTGGCGCCGATCCCCGCTTCGCCCGCCAATCCGGATCATCTCTACAATCTCTCGAAGCTGATGGGGGAGGCGGCCTGCCTCGGGTCCGGCCTCGCGACTGCGCGCGTCGCCCGGCTCTCGAACGTGTTCGGGGCCGATCTCGCGTCGCAGAACTTCCTGACATCGGTGCTGCGCGAAGCGGCCGAGACGGGCCGCGTCCAACTCAAGACCAGCCTCGCCTCCGAAAAGGATTACGTCTGGGTCGGCGATGTGGTGCGCGCGCTCGAAGCGATCGCGGTGCGCGGCAGCGAGCCGATCACCAATGTCGCGTTCGGGCGCAACATAACGCATCGGGAAATCATGGAGCGGATCGAGGCCGAGACGGGCGCCGCGATCTCTGTGGCGCCGAACGCGCCGACCGTCACCTTTCCCGAGATCGAGACGCGCCGTCTCGACGCGCTCGGCATCACCGGGCGAAGGCCGCTCGTCTCCATGATCGGGGAGCTTGCGGCAGCCTTCAAAGGCTAGACTAAGGCTGTCGCAGTCTAATTCCTGTCTTCCGGCAGCGGCGGAAGCGGGAAGAAGGGGATGCCGTCCTCGGCCAGCTCCTTTGCCTCCTCAGCGGAGGCTTCGCCATAGATGCCGCGGGCCGGGCTCTCGTCGAAGTGGATGCGGCGCGCCTCCTCGGCAAATCGCCCGCCGACGTACTCGGCCTTGGCGTGCACCTCCTCGCGGATCCTGCGCATCATCTGCTGCAGCTCGGCGGGTGGAATCTGCGCGTTCGACGAGGGGGCGGCCGGCGCGGGCGTCACCGGTGTTGCGTTGGCCTTCTCGGAAGCGCGCGTGTTGACGGCGGGGGCCATGATGGCCTTGTCGACGGAGGTGCTGCCGCATGTGGGGCACACGATCTCGGCTCGGGCTGCCTGCTTCTCGTAGGCTGCGCCGCTCTTGAACCATCCTTCGAACTCGTGGCCGTCCCGGCACACGAGGCTGAACTTGATCATGACGCGACCTCAGCGGCCTTTCCATCCGCATGAACGACGTCGAACTTCCTGTCGTGCCGCAAAGATGGCACGCGTGACCGGACGTCCGCGATCATGGCCAAGTCTACATCCGCGAAAATGACCGAGGGGTGAACGCCGCCCTCGGCGAGCACCTGCCCCCAGGGGGAAACCACGAGGCTATGGCCGAAGGTTTCGCGGCCATGCTCGTGCAGGCCGCCCTGGGCGGCAGCGAAGACGAAGCATTGGGCCTCGATGGCGCGGGCGCGCAGCAGGGTGACCCAATGGGCCTCTCCCGTAAGACGCGTGAAGGCGGCCGGCACGGCCAGGAACGAGGCACCGGCGTGTGCGAGCGCGCGGTAGAGATAGGGGAAGCGCAGATCATAGCAGATCGAGAAGCCGATGCCGCCCCACGGCAGATCCGCGACGACGGCTTTGGTGCCGGGCTCGTAGTTGGCGCTTTCGCGGTAGACCTCGCCGTTCGGCAGGTCCACGTCGAACATATGGATCTTGTCGTAGCGCGCCGTCACCTCGCCCTTGGGCGAGATCAGGTATCCGCGGTTGGCGAGCTTGGCGTCGCTCGCCTTGATCACCATGGAGCCGACATGCAGCCAGATCGACAGCTCCTTGGCCAGATCGGCGAGCTGGCGGAGCCCGGCATTGGCGCTCTCCGGCTCGGCCACGGCGAACAGGCGCTCGCGGTCGAGCTCCATCAGGTTGGTGACCTCGGGGGTCTGGACGTAACCAGCCCCGCCACTTGCGGCCTCCCGGATGAGCGCGGCGGCATCGCGCAGGTTGCGCGCCACATCCCGCCCAGAACACATCTGGACCAGCCCTACCCGAAAGGACTTCGCGAGATTTGCCGTCGTCATATGCCCCGAGCCTTCGATCATTCGTGCCTTTAGAGCACTTTAGTGGCTCGCGCAGAGGAGGGGATCAAGCTTGCCGTTGCGCTCGAGGCACATCAGATCGTCGCAGCCGCCCACGTGCTGATCGCCGATCCAGATCTGCGGGACGGTGGTGCGCCCGCCGGCCTTGCTGGTCATCTCCGCCCGGAGCGTCGCCTTGCCCGTTACGTCGACCTCCTCGAAGGCCACGCATTTGGCGCGCAGCAGCTCTTTTGCCATGTGGCAATAGGGGCAAAGGATCGTGGTGTAGATCGTAACTCTGGCCATGTCTTCCAACGTTCCTCGACGGCCAACCTGGGTTGCACTCGGACGTTGCGTCTCTCTCGACGGGCGCGATACGCAGCCGACACCCATTTCGCAACGATTTGCGGCATTTTTCCAGCGTTGAGAACGGCTTTCAAGAGGGAATGACGCCCCTATCCGTCACCAAAGCGAGCGCCAGCACATCCACACGCGAAGCGCCAGCCCGTTTCAACGCCCGCGCGCAGGCGCCGACGGTCGAGCCGGTGGTGATAACGTCATCAATGAGCAGGATCTTGCGGCCCCGCACGCGATCCTCGAGCCTCCGAGGCACGGCGAAAGCGCCCGCCACGTTGCGCTGGCGCGCGGCCCGGGTGAGGCCGACCTGGCTCAAGGTCGCGCGCCTGCGCTCCAGCGCGAGCGGCTCATAGCCGAGCCCCGTCAGCCGGGCGACCTCCTGGGCCAGGATCGCGGCCTGGTTGAAACGGCGCACGAGCAGCCGGCGGCGCGCAAGAGGGACGGGCACGACCGTCTCACACTCGCCCACCACGTCGCGTCCGGCCTCCACCAGCCATTTGCCAAGCAGACGGCGCACGTCATGGCGATCGTGAAACTTGAGGGCGTGCACCAGGGCTCGCATGGAGCCGGTATGGGCCGCGATCGCCCGCGCCCGGTCGAAGGGAGGCGGATCCGCCGCGGCGGCTGCAGAAATCATGACACCGCCGGTGTCGAACGGCATGGGCAGGCCCAGGCGGTCGCAGAGGGGCGGGCGAATGAAGTCGATGTCGCGCCAGCAGCCCGCA
Source organism: Hyphomicrobium sp. DMF-1 (assembly GCF_027886585.1). Taxonomy (NCBI): domain Bacteria; kingdom Pseudomonadati; phylum Pseudomonadota; class Alphaproteobacteria; order Hyphomicrobiales; family Hyphomicrobiaceae; genus Hyphomicrobium; species Hyphomicrobium sp. DMF-1. Next base: position 47,870 of record NZ_CP115706.1, read on the forward strand.
CACAGCGCGTCGTGGTCTCCAATCGGCGTCCGGCAGACCAGGCACACCGGCGGCATCAGGAGATCGGAGATCGCCGCCAGGGCGCGCCGCAGCATTCCAGGCTCCCGCGCGGGGGCAGCGCCAGGCGGGCGCTCGCTCTCCTCATCCAGGCCTGCTTCCGACATGACCGGCCTTCCAAACCTCTGTCCCCGAGCGGACTGTGCGTCAGATTGGGCAAACTTGATAGGTCGCTGTTCTGATAGATTGAACGGGATATCACGGTGCAACCGCCCCAACGAAGGCTCCTTTCACGCGCATGCCGGACGCCGCCCACATCTTCGATACTCGCCTGCTCACGGAGCGGCGCAACCGGGCCGCCGCCTCGGCTGGCGCGCATGACTTTCTACTGCGCCGCGTCGCGGAGGACTTCGCCGAGCGGCTGGCCATCGTGCGGCGCTCCTTCCCCGTGGCGCTCGATCTCGGGTGCCATCACGGCGTGCTGGGGCGGGAGATCGGGGCCGCGGCTTCCGTCGGCCGGCTCATCTCGCTCGATCCGTCGGAAGCCATGCTGGCCCAGGCGGCCCCGCCGCGCGTCGCCGGGCAGCTCGATGCCCTGCCGTTCGCGGAGGGCTCGCTCGACCTCGTCGTGTCGGGCCTGTCGCTCCATTTCGTGGACGACCTTCCCGGAGCGCTGATCCAGATCCGCCGCGCGTTGAAACCGGACGGGTTGCTGCTCGCCGCGCTGCTCGGCGGTCGGACGCTCCATGAGCTGCGCGAGGCTTGGCTTCTCGCGGAGGACGAGGTCGCAGGCGGCGCATCGCCCCGCGTGGCTCCGTTCGCGGACGTGCGCGACCTGGGCGGCCTCCTGCAACGCGCGGGGTTTGCGCTGCCCGTCTCGGATTCGGACGTTGTCTCGGTGACCTACTCCGACCCGCTGGCCTTGATGCGCGACATCAAGGGCATGGGCGCGGCCAACATGCTGACCGCGCGGCGGCGCGTTCCGGTAACGCGGCGGCTCCTGATGCGAGCTTGCGAGATCTACGTCGAGCGCTTCGGTCTCGACAACGGCCGCGTGCCGGCGACGTTCGAGATCCTGACGCTGACGGCGTGGACGCCACACGAGAGCCAGCAGAAGCCCTTGAAACCCGGCTCAGCCAAGACACGGCTCGCGGACGTGCTCGGCGTGCCGGAGCGAAAGGTCTAGAGCCTGCGCACCATGAAGCGCGCCTCGTCGTCGTAGCTCTTGAGCTTCGCATCGAGTGCGGGATCGGCAACGATCTCGAATCCGAAGCGGCTCCAGAACGGGCCAGAGCCGTTCACAGCGACCAGCGACACGTTGGAAAATCCGCTCTCCCTCGCATGGTCGAGGACGGCTTTGGCAATGGCGGACCCGGCGCCGGATCCGCGTGTCTCCGGCAGCAACGCGAAGTCGTGGATGTAGTACGTCGTCGGGCTCTCGGGCAGCGCCTCCAGCATGACGTTGAGCGCGGGCGGCTTTCCGTAGTGCCAGGGATGCGTAATCGCGTAGGCCGTGGCGTTGCCGTCCTGCTCCAGAATGGCGCATCCGGCGGGATAGAGCGCGAGACGCTCGGACAGCACCGCATCGTCCTCCGGATAATCCACATGCACCCGGTCGGCGATGGCGACGACGGCGGGCACGTCTGCTTCCGTCATCGGGCGCCACACGCCCCACTCGAGCTTTACGCGCATCGTCACTCTCCTATCCCAAGAGATCGCGCAGCCAGGGAACCAACGGGGCATCGGCCGGCGGCATCGGATAATCCGCGAGGCGCTTTGCCCGCACCCACGCGACCTCCTGTCCCTCGCGAGGGGTGATCTCGCCGTCCCAATTGCGGCAGAGGAACAGCGGCATTAGCAGATGGAAGTCCTTGTAGGCGTGGCTCGCGAAGGTGAAGGGCGCAAGGCACGTCTCGCAGACCTCGATGCCAAGCTCCTCCATCAACTCACGGCGAAGCGCCTGCTCCGGCGTCTCGCCCGCATCAACCTTACCGCCCGGAAACTCCCAAAGGCCCGCGAGCTGCTTGCCCTCCGGGCGCTTGCAGATGAGGACGCGATTGTCAGGGTCGACCAGTGCGGCCGCGGCCACGAGCAGAATTGGCTTCGTCATGAGGTGATTTGGACCTTGTGCGGGCACCGCCGCAGCCTATAGAGGAGGGCATGGGATCGACACTTCTTGCGCTCGGACACTATGCGCCCGAGCGGCGCGTGACAAATGCGGAAATCGAAGCGCGGCTCGGCGTCGAGACCGGCTGGAGCGAGCGGCGCACGGGGATCTGCGAACGCCGGTTCGCCGCGCCTGACGAGGCCTTGTCGGACCTCGCGGTGAAGGCCGGCGAGATGGTCCTGGCGAAGGCCGATTTCGACCGGGCGAGCCTGGGTCTCGTCGTGCTGGCGACTTCTACGCCGGATCATCTTCTGCCCCCATCGGCTCCCCTGGTCGCACATCGGCTCGGCGCGACCGGAGCCGGAGCTATCGACATGGCGGGTGCCTGCGGCGGGTTTCTCTACGCGCTCACATTCGCGGACAGCTTCGTCAAGCTGCATCAGGCGCCTGCGCTCGTCATCGCGGGCAATATCCTATCGCGCCGCCTGAACCTCGACGATCCGACCAGCGCGCTGCTGTTCGGAGACGGCGCGGGGGCGGCGCTGCTCGCTCCTTCGGCACGGGCAACGTCCGGCGTCCGCGGCGTGCACCTCGCGTCCGACGGTTCTGCCTACGACCTGATCAAGATTCCCGCTGGGGGAAGCCGGCGGCCGTTTGCCGATGGTCTGGAGCCAGCCGCGACGCTGATGCAAATCAGCGACGGGCGCGCGGTATTCACACGTGCGGTGAAGATCATGACTGAGGCTTCGAACACAGCGCTCACGCGCGCCGGGCTTGCCATCGGCGACATCGACTACTTCGTGCCGCATCAGGCGAACGCGCGCATTATCGGCGCGGCCCAGCGGCAGCTCGGCGTACCGGACGAGAAACTGATCTCGACCGTTGCGCTCTACGGCAACAGCTCGGCGGCCACCATCCCGCTCTCGCTTTCGATCGCCGCGGAGGAGCGTGCGTTCCAGCCCGGCGAGCTGCTGCTGCTCGCGGCGGCAGGCGCGGGCCTCACGGGCGGCGCCGTCGTGTTCGAGGTTTAGAGCGCGATCATTTTCAATTGCATGAGGATCGCGCTCTCAGGTTTTACCGAGACCGATGATTCACGCTCCGGACTGATAGGGTCCGAAGCGATCTTGGGTTTTCTTTGTTAGACCGATGATTCACGCTTCGGACTGATAGGGTCCGAAGCGATCATGGGTTTTCTTTGTTAGACTGATGATTCACGCTTCGGACTGATAGGGTCCGAAGCGATCATGGTCTAGCGAAGCTGGCGCAGATTGAGAGCGCGGGTCAACGCGTCGGAGGCGGTCTCGTCGTTGGTCGCGACGGGACGCGGCGCGGGCTTCGGAGGCAAGAGGCCCGGCATCGGGTTCTCCCGGGCGTGTGAAGAAAGATCCTCCAGCAGAATTTCGAGCAAGGGCGCAGCCACATCCGCCGCGTGGACCTTCCTCGCCCACGGCTCGGAGCCCGAGCCGGTGCCGACCAGCACCACATACGAGTAAGCTGCGCCGTTGGCGAACTGGAGGCCCCCGGTGGTCCAGACGTCCACCGTCGCGTTGGGATCGGCGGTCACCTGCGTTCCGGTTTTCGCAAAGTGGAGGCGCAGGCCAGCGCGCCGCGCCGCGCACCAGGACGACAGGGATTTGAGCGTGCCCGCCGGCACGCCGCCGGCCGTGTAGCAGAGCGGCGCCGAGAGCAGGGATCGGAGCAGCGGCACGGCGCGGCGCTGAATCAGACGGTTCGGGATAATCGGCTCGCGCGCATCTCCGTGCGCCACAGGCTCGTTCTCCACGCTCGTGTAATCGTAGCTCCGGACCAGCGTCGGCTCGCGCACCGGCGTGGCGCCGCGGCCGAGAAGCGACGCGAGGATCACCGCCGACATGTGATGCACCTTGCGCGGCGAGCCGGAAATCTGCCCCAGCACGACGGCCGTTGACGGAGGCGTTCCGTGACCGGACGCATCGGACGGCGGCATGGTGAAGCCGAAGCCTTCAATGAGCATTCGCACGCGCTCCTGGCCTGCAAGCGCCGTGCGGTTGATGAGAGGGGCGTTGAGCGAGCAGGCAAAGCTCACGATGGCGCGGCGGCCGAAGCGGCCGTTGCCCTTGGCGCACGTTTCGAGCCCGCGCTGCGGCGCCTCCGTATCGACGTAGAGGGAGTTCGTGGTGTCGCGCCCGCTGTTGGCGATGGCGATGGCCGCGATCATCTTTCCGGTGGAGGCAATCATGCGCGGATCGCGGCCGGGATCGTAGAGGCCGGTTGCCGCGTCGCGTGCGGCTGGCGCCCCGAAATAGGGAGCCGTCTCACCCGCCTCGTAGTAGCGCACGATCTCACCCTTTGCGTTGGCGGCGACGACCGTGATGGTGGGCTGCCTGCGATCGGGACCGGCGCGTGCAGGATCGAGGGTGTAGCCCGGATTGAGCTTCGGCTGCACGGCCGCATCGACGCGTGTAAGGCCCGCCTTGATCTTGTCGTGAAACGCGAGGTTGCCCGCCGCATCGAAAGTGGTGGTGACGCCGCGCACATGGTCGCGCCAGCCGAAGCCGTAGATCTCCTTCATCTCCTCGCGGAGGCCGAAGCGGGCCGCGGGCATCAAGGCGTTGGCGCGCGCAACGGGATTGGCCCGGGCGCGTTTCGCCTGGTCTGGAGCGTAGCGATCGAGCGCGGCCTGGAGCTTCGGCTTCACCTTGGGATCGGGCGGCCCTCCCGCCATGGCGATCAGCTCGAACAGAACGTTCTTCTTCTGCTCCTCGTCCTCGATGAGACTCTCCGCGCAGATGCGTGCGCGCACCTCGACGATGAAGCGCCAGCGGTCGAGGCGCACCTCGTTCAAGCGCTCGTCGCCTTTGAGCAGGATGATCGGCTTATTGACGGCCGAGGCCAGCACGAACTGCTCCGCGATGGAGAGCTCCGCCGAATCCTTGCCGAACACGACACGGCTCGTCAGCTCGACGCCATGCAGAGGCGCGCCGCCCGTGCGCTGCGCAAGCCAGAGGTGGTTCGCCGCCCACTGCTTGAGCAGCGACGGGTCTCCCCCGCGTGTCAGCTCGTGATAGATGACAGGCGCCAGCCACCACTCCGCCAGCTTGCGCGAGAGCTTTGTCATGGCGCTCTCATTGCTGTGCGGCGGGGTGTTGTAGATCACGCGCACGAGCTGCATGGGCAGGGTCGACCCGCCGACGCCGAGGCTCGGCCGATGCAGCGCCAGGGACCGGCGCACCGACGAATACGGGATCTTGAGAACGCCCGCGAGGTCGATGCCGAACGGGTTCAGCCAGGTGCCGATGTAGCGGTCCTCGTGATGGACCAGGCATTGCCAGTAATAGGGCGGCACGTCGCGGACCGGGATCGACTTGTGGTCCGGGTTGGCGGTGTAGTCACCGACGTCGATGGCGGCGTCGGTGTAGTTGACGTCGCGCTGGCTGTCGAGACGCGCATCGAAGGTGCCGGCGAAGCTTCCATTGGCGTCATAGATGGCGGTGGCGAGCCAGCGCTCGGCGTCGTAGCGGAGCTTCTCGCCGAGCAGATAGTGTCCCGCGATGCCCCGCAGCGGCGCGACCACATAGACCAGCACCACGGCGAACAGCACATAGGCCGAGGCTGCAACGGCGACGTAGCGCAGGGGGCCGAGACGGGGATTGAAGGCGATCCATTCGCTGAATAGGCTCGCGATCCGCATGGGAATGCTGATCACGAGCTCGCGCATATGGGCGAGAAGGCGAAGGATGAAAAGCATGACGCAACAGCGAGCTCACGGTGCACGGGCTCACTGTCGTACGGACCATTTATGGCGGAAGCTCGGGGGAAATGGGGCGCCGCTGCCGCTCAGCGAACGGCCGAGGATTGTACGAATGCGACATCACGCGGCTCCGATGGAGCAACGGACCACATTCCGAAACTGTCGGCTATTGCAGTTGAAAAGACCCGCCTTAGAGCCGGCTTCTTACATCGTATTGAGGAGGACGAAGAGTCCAACTCCGACGGCCGGGCCCAACAAGGTGGCCACAACAAGCATCAAGAATGATCTACCAAGCATAACACGACAAACCCCGCACTCAACTCGCCCACCCGCGAAGCCGCCCACTCCTCGCCGGTGTCTTCCGTGTTTCGCGATGACCCCTCAACCGCGAAACAAGAAGATAATACAACAACAGAAAAATTCCCTCACCCCTTAAACCAAATTTTGCCACAATGTTATCTCGCGGCGGCGAGGTTGATTTGCTGCAATGCAATGCAGGCGCTTTCTGCAGAGCTTTTCTTTTAATTTTTCAAATTATTGGGTGCAGCTACGGCAGGTGCCAGCACGCGCAAAAAAGCCAGTGGATCGCTCTTTGAACGCTCCGCTGGCCGAAAACTGACGTCTATCGTGATTTTTCTGCAACAGGCCTTTAGTCGAGGTTTTGTGCAAATGCGGGATATCTCGGGGATAACCCGGTGGATCCCCTCAAGACGTACGGCGAGCACCCGACGAGCGCCCCAAAGCATCGAACAGGCGAAGCTGACGCTCGTCCTGCCCCTTCGTCTCGTGGGCAAGTTGCTCGATGCGATCGAAGGGCACCTGCTCGGCCTCGATGAGCGAGCGCTGCGCCTTCATGCTGCGCACCAAGCCTTCCTGCACGAGATGGAACTCGCCGACGGTCTGGCCGGGCAGAACCGCTGCGGGGTCCAACCCGCTCTCGCTCTGGAACGCAGCCTTGAGCTTCCTCAGCGCCGTGTCCTCGCGAACGCGGCCGATGAACCAGCTCGTGATCTGGTCGCGCGATTTGTAATCGAGGTCGCCCGGCGACTGAGTGGCCAGCATCAGGCCGAGACCTGCGGAGCGGGCGCGCTTCAGCAAGCTTTGCAGCGGCTCGGCCGTCGCGGGCTTGGCGTTGGCCGGGATGTAAAGATCCGCCTCGTCGAACATGACGACAGCCTGCAACTCGTCGTTCGGGTTGCGCTGGCAGAAGCGTAGCGCTTCCGAGAGGAACTGCGAGACCCAGAACAGGATGTTCTCATTGTCGCCGAGGAAGCCCGTGTAGATGATCGAAAGCCGCGTGCGGCCGTCGCGGGCGAAGGGTCCGATGCCGAGCAGGCTGTCCATGCGCAGGCTTTCGCCGCCGCCCTCGAAGAGCGCCGCGTTGCGATGGCGGAGGCTGTCGAGCTGTGCGACGAGGTCGCGGCGGATCTTGCCCGACGGATCCATGCGCTGCGTGAGGTCGGTCAGCTCCGCATCCTCATCCTCGAGCAGCGCAATGAGATCGGCCAGCGTCACCTCGCGGCTGTGGCGGGAGCCCAGGATGCGCAGTGCGACCGACAGCGTTCCCGACTGCTTCTGGTGGGTCGCCGAGTTCTTGAGATGCAGCATGTCGCCGAGAGCGGCGGCCGACAGGTTCGCAAGCAACTGCTGCTCGTGGTCGGGCAGCTCGTTGATGCCGTTGGGCAAAAGCGTGATCGAGATCGGCCGGCCGGAGGAGCGGCCCGGCGTATAGACCGCAACGTCGATGGCATCGGCCAGACGCTCGCGCTCGCCGCGGCGCTCACCGAACTCGTCGTCGTTGGCCCGCCAAACGTCCGGGTTCGCGTAGCTGCAAAGATCGCCCTTACGGTCGATCAGGACGGCCGGAATGCCCTTCAGGAGAAGCTGCTCGATGAGACACAGCGCGAGCGTGGTCTTACCGGAGCCGGAGCCGCCGAGCACGGCCGCGTGCCGCTTCAGCACGTTCATGTTGAGTGTCACGGGCTTGCCGCGGGCACCGATCTCACGTCCTGCGAAGATGCTGGTGCCGTTGGTGCCGGTCTCGTCCAGGATGACGGAAAGCGGCAGCTCGTCGTCGTTGGCGGGAAGCGGCTCGGCCTCGCCGGTGAGAGACCACGGCGGCGGGAGCGCGGGATCGGCGGCGCGCGGCTCGGCGCGCGCGGTCACCGCTGCATCGGCCACGGGCTCGACCTCGCGGGCAATGCGCGGGAGCGTTCGGCCGAGCAGATCGAGGCGCAGCACGCTGATAATGGAGATGATGTTCGAGAGCAGCTTGGCGTCCTCGAACCAGGCTTGGAAGCCGGGGTCGTTCTTGTAGTGGGCGTAGAACTCGCGCACCATCATCATCCGCTCCCACTCGGGGATCGGGATGGTGAACAAGCGCCCGCCGCCCTCGCGGAACTTGCGGAAGGCCTGAGCCGTCTGGTTCTTCTTGTTCGGCGGATAGTCGCTGGCGCGCAGCATCACGCAGCTCTTGCCCGCCGTCATCGGCAGCACCTTGTCGAGCTGACGCTTGAGGCCACCGCCCTGGGTAGTGCGGTTGCACAGGAACACGCGCGTCTCGCTCATGTGGCCCGACTTGTGGCTCACGCGGAGATCGACGGCCGGCACCTCGTCCGAGATTTCGAGACGGCCTACGGCGAGCTTGATGGCGCCGCCCCACTCGTCCTTGGCAAGCGCGAGCGAGGTCGCGAACACGTCCATCAGCTCGTTCTCGTCGGACGGGATCTCGGCTTCCGAAGCTGCCTGGAAACGCTCCCACGCATCGCGATAATCGACGGACGGCGACAAGGGCCGCGCGGTGTCGCCCTCTGCGCCGCCGAAGATGCCGCCGAGCACGGACGCGAGCGTCGACGTCCAGGAGCCTGACGGATCGGCCTGATCCTCATCGCCTTCCGGCGCGGTCTTGTCGCGCAGGCGGCTCTGGGCGTGCTCCAGAAGACGGCGCGTGGAAAGACCGCCGAACTCCTCGAAGAAATCGGGGCCGAAATACTGCGCGGGATCGGGGAAATCCAATCCGGCGCCCTGCTCCGCGATATGCTCGAGGCGCTTTGCGATGATGAGGCGCGCCTCCTCCGGCGTGCGGCTTTCGAGCAGCGGCACGGGGCCGGACTTCTCGATGCGATCCACGTAGGACTGCGCGAGAACGCCGCGCACCTGTCCGTAGAAATCCTCGAGGCAGGAAATGATGATGATGGCGTTCGGGAGCCGGTTGGCGATCTGGATGAGATCGCGGGCGGCGCGCTGGAAACGCTCCTCCGCGTCATCGAAGAAGCGCAGATCCTCGACCTGGTCGATGGAGAACACGAGGGCTGCCCGCTCTACCGTCCACATCAAGGTGCCGAGCGCGGTAATGATCTCGAACGCACGATCCTCGCCCGTGTTGGGATCGAGGGCAGCGACAGCCTCACGTGCCAGCGGCGTCAACTGCCGCGCGAACAGGTACTGGCGGATGCGTTGATCGATGCGCGGGTCCTTGCGCTCGAGATAGAGAAGCGCGCGGACGATGTTGATGTCGAGCTCGAGGTCGCGGAACTTGGGGCTCGCCACGATCTCGTCGGCGAGGCGCAGCACGAGGCTCGCCAGCTCCTCGTCGGAGAGGGCGCCTTCGGTCAGCTCTTTGAGGCTCGCCTTGGGCAACACCTCGGAGTCGTTGACGAGGTGCGCGGTCAGACGCGCAAGGCCGCTGATCCCCTCGTTGTCGGGATCATAAGGCTTCTCCAGCGAGTGGATGAGGCGGCGCAAATAGTAGTCAGCGTAATTCGACACGTCGGGCGTCATCTGGGCATAGCCGAAGTAGGCCTTGCCTTCGCGATGCGCGGTTGTGCGGAGCGCACGCAGGAGATGCGTCTTGCCGGCACCGGACTGGCCGTGGAACAGCAGGATGCGCGATTGCGTGGCCGCGCCGTTGCGGCCGGTCGTAACCTGAGACAGGAGGTCTGCGAACTTGCGGCGCGCCTTGACATGCACCTCGGGAACGTCGACGGGATCGGCCCGCCAGATGTCTTCCTCCCAGGTGATGCTGTGCTCAAAGGCCTGAGACAGCTTGTCCACGGCCCCGGCCTCGACGGCTTCCTGATGCATGCGTCAACGGTCTCCAACAACGCAAATCGGTGACGGCGGGCTACTCTTCCACCCGCACGAAATGCCAGACAGTATTCTTGTAGGGAACAGCCGAGCTCTCGAGATCCGGGATGCTCTTCTTGTCCTTGAGATCGGCGTTGGCGAGCACGAGCGCACCCAGACGATGCGCCTCCGCCAACATGCATTTGAACTCGATCTCGGAAACCTGCCACGAGGGCTGGCTCGCGCGAATCGCATCCCACACGTGCGAGATAAAGGCCTTACGGCTGCCTGGCCAGCCCTCGGCGCGCGCAGCGGCCGCCTTCTTCACCGCCCGCGCGAACTCCGTGAGATCCGGACGAGAGGACGGCACGACCTTCGGCGCAACGGCCGCAGGCGCCACATCGTTCGCCACCTCAGCCAGTGCGGGCGCCGGCTCCGTCACGCGGACGGGCATGGGCGCGCGCTCGGCGTCAGGCGTCGGAATTTCAGCCGACCCCGCTTCCAGCGCACGGGCGCCGAGGCCTCTCAGCACGCCGGTGCGGAGACCTTCGAGCGTGGATTCCTTTGCGCCCGCATATTCGGCCGCAAGCTCCGAGATGAGCTTGGCGTCGGTCGTGAACGCGCGCGGGCTCTGCGACAGCTGGCCGGCGAGCAAGCGCCCCGCCTTGGCGGAGAGCGCGGAGCCCTTGCCGAAGCCCGCCTTGATGCGGTTGCCGAACGCCCGCTCCAGAGCCACGACTGCGAGCTGCGCGCGGAGCTTGGTGGGCGGCGGGTTCTTCTTCACCGAGAGCCCGAAGGCCTTCTGTACGATGATGGTGCGCAAGCCCTCCACGCGCGCCAGCGGCTTGAGGCGGGCCGCCGTCTCCTTTTCGAGACCGAGGCCCTTGGCAACCAGCATCACATCGCGAAGCTCGGACCAGGGTGCCGGCTGAAGGCTCTTCTGGCCGAGATAGCGGGCGGCTGCGAGCGTGCCGGTCTCCGTCGGCGCGAGACGGTTCTTGGTCTCGGCGAGCAGGCCATTGGCGATGAGCTGGCCGATCTCCTTCTCGGCGAGACGGCGCCAATCGGCAGGCGAGAGCTTGTGCGTGAAGAACGGGGCGAGATCGGAGGCAACCTCGGCGCGCGTTGCGCCGCCGGAAGCCGCCGTGCGGACGAGAACGAGGTGTCCGACCGCCGTCGCGCCTCCGCGCCGCGGCCCTGCGAGGGGAGCACCGCTGCCAAGCGCCGACATTTCGCACGCCTCCTTATGGGCCTCAGGTTGCAAGATGCCGTACGCGCGAATCAGCGGCCTGATTCCGACAGTTTGTCGGAGAGCGCCTTGAGTTCCAAGGGATTCGGGGGCACCCATCGCTCATTTTTGCCGAGTTGTAGCCCCCAATCCTCGCCCCTGGGGCCGCTCACCCCGCAAGTGGCTCGCGAGGCTCGACAACATCTGCCTTTCGCCGCGCCGCTGCCCAATTGGCGTCACCTTCATTGGCAAAATAGCGGATGGATTTCGGGGGATGCACGGAGGCTCTGGGATGCTCCGTTGATGGGGCAACTCAAAGGCGACGTGGGTGGGACACGAGCCGGCTTTTTCTCGTCCGGCCACGATCACCGTCATTCCCCTGAGCACCTAACCGGGTAAACCCCGTCTTAGTGTTAACGGCGAGTTAACTCCTTACTGCGATGTTGGCTCCTCAGTACCGCGCGTCCACTTGCGGGAGTTACGGGAATGTATCGCGTCGCCCTATTTGCCGTTCTCGCGGCCTCACTCGGTCTCGGAGCTTGCAGCCTCAACACGGCTGGCATCTCCTCGGGTTATAACGATCTCGGCACAACAGCTTCGCTCGATCCCTCCAGCGGATCGCGCAAGTCGACCACCACCGGCTCCATCGACCGCAGCTCCCGCTCCTCGCTCAGCGGCGGCACCCAGGTTGCAGCTCTCGCTCCCGACAAGGCGCCCAAGGGCTCCTACGAAAAGGCCCCCGTTGGCGCGCTCGCTGACCGCGACTACTCGGCGACGGCGCTCGACGCCGAGAAAGCACGCGATCTGATCAACCAGTACCGGAAGGACAACGGCCTCAAGCCGCTACAACTCAACGCGTCGCTCACCGATGCCGCGAAGGAGCACAGCCGCGACCTCGCGAAGTGGGACCGGATCTCGCACTACGGCTCCGACGGCTCTAACCCGTGGGACCGCGTCAAGCGGACAGGCTACAAGCCGCGGCTCGCCGCCGAGAACGTCGGCACGGGGCAGATCTCGTTCAACGAGGTGCTCAAGGGCTGGAAGGAAAGTCCTGGTCACAACAAGAACCTGTTGCTGACCGATGCGCGCGAGATGGGCCTCGCGCTGGTTCAGGATCCCAAGACGGAATTCAAGTCGTTCTGGACGCTGGTAATCGGCACGTCGATGTAGCGCGCCGCGCCTCCGCCCAGTCGCAAAAAAACAACCTCGACTTCTGGCGTGTCTAGGTCCCGGCCTTCGCCGGGATGACGTTTGTTTTGTAGAACCCCACGGCCCAAACTCAACGTCACCCCGATGAAGATCGGGGTCCAGGCAAGCATCCACCGGCTCAACAAGCGGACGCGCGCCTACCTCGAAACGTGTCGTGGGTGCCGGCCTTCGCCCAGTCGCAAAAAAACAACCTCGACTTCTGGCGTGTCTAGATCCCGGCCTTCGCCGGGATGACGTTTGTTTTGTAGAACCCCACGGCCCAAACTCAACGTCACCCCGATGAAGATCAGGGTCCAGGCAAGCATCCACCGGCTCAACAAGCGGACGCGCGCCTACCTCGAAACGTGTCGTGGGTGCCGGCCTTCGCCGGGATGAGGTCAAAGTTCTGGGCACTCCACTTTAGGAACGGCGTTACGGCGAAGCCGTGCTGTGCACGGACGACGGCCGGGGTCCAGACACGGGCCGGTCGTGAAGAGAGCTATCGCGAGTTTGCCACACGCGACCTCTCCCGACGCAAGTCGATCAGGGGCGCTTGGCGGCCAGCGTGTCGTCCTTCAGCGTGAACTGCAGGAGTAGCGTGCGCTGAAGGAAGCGGTTGAAGTTGTCGTCCGACAGCAAAGTGACGACCGTCTCTCCGCGCGATCCCTGGGTGACAGCGAGCGCTTCGAGGTTGTCGATCTCCTTCGAGCTGTCCGCCTCCAGCAGCACCTCGCCAGCAGCCGTCCCACCTGGCTTCAGGCCTTCGGCCGCCAGGTGGCGCAGGCGAATCCGGACACCGTCGAACCAGCGGAAGCGGCGCTCCAGGATCAGCACACTACCATCGGCGAGACTTGCGGCGTCCGTGATGCCGTAGTCGCCGATGCCGGGCACCTTGAAGGTCTGCGGCTGCCCGCCGATCCAGATCCATCCGCGGTGCTGCTTCTCGCCCGGTAGCGGGTTCTCCGAGAAGGCGATCAGCGCACCCTTGTGCGGACCGCCGTCCAGAACCGTGATGCCCTCGATGCCGTCGCGGCGCATCCGTTTGGCGTCCGCCGGCATGGTGAGATAGCGCACCGGCGCGCCGATGCCGTTCTTGTCGAGGGGAAACTCGCCGATGCGATCGTTCTGCTCGAAAGCGATGTAGGCGGTGCCTTTCACAGAGGTACCACTTGCGAGCGTGAGCGCTTCCGCATCGCGATCCCGGTTCTTGCGCAGCGGCTTTCCCTTGAGCGCCTTGAGAGCGCCGAGCCGCACGGACTTGAGCGCCTGAGGACGATCTCCGTCATAGGCGAGCGTGCCCGTGATCCAGGTTCCTGAATCCGAGACGGCGACGAGGCTCTTGCCGTCCTTGCCGAGGATGAGGCCCGACAGTCCGCCGAAATGCTCGGACGGCGAGGTGAGCACCAGACCGCCGCGCCATTCGAGGTAGCGGTTGCTCATCGGCTCGCCGTTCTTGGCGAAGGTCGCGATGGGCTTGGCCTGCACCTCTATCGGGTGTGGAGAGAGGGTGGCGGTATCAGGCTTCACTTGAGCCGACGCGGATGCCGCGGCGAGCAGCAGCGCGGCAGCGGCGAAAACCAAAGCAGACGCGGATTTCATGCGTTGCATTTTTCCGAACCTGCCTTGGGTCATGGTGTTTGCCGGTGTGAGGCGGCTTCCTGGCTTCGCGCGCGACGCAGCTAGTTAGTGCGCGCGGCGATTCCTCGGACGCCCGTGCTGTCCCGCGGGGACCATTTTGGGCTCCTCCTCGAACAGCTCGACCAGTTTGTCGGTCATGGCACCGGCAAGCTCGCTCGGATCGGAGATGGTGACGGCGCGCGAGTAGTAGCGCGTCACGTCATGGCCGATGCCGATGGCGATGAGCTCCACCGGCGAGCGGGTCTCGATCTCGTCGATCACCTTGCGCAAGTGCTGCTCCAGATAGCTTCCCGAGTTCACGGACAGAGTCGAGTCGTCGACGGGGGCACCATCGGAGATCATCATGAGAATGCGGCGCTGCTCGGGCCGCGCCATCAGCCGATGATGAGCCCAGGCCAGCGCTTCGCCGTCGATGTTCTCCTTCAAGAGGCCTTCGCGCATCATGAGCGCAAGCGAGCGCTTGGCGCGGCGCCAGGGCGCATCGGCCGTCTTGTAGATGATGTGCCGGAGATCGTTGAGACGGCCCGGCATGGGCGGCTTTCCGGCCGCGAGCCAATCCTCGCGTGCCTGCCCGCCCTTCCAGGCTCGGGTGGTGAAGCCCAGGATCTCGACCTTGACGCCGCACCTTTCCAGCGTGCGCGCGAGAATGTCGGCGCAGCATGCCGCGACCATGATGGGCCTGCCGCGCATGGAGCCCGAGTTGTCGAGCAGCAGCGTCACGACGGTGTCGCGGAAATCTGTGTCGCGCTCGCGCTTGAACGAGAGCGGATGCATGGGATCTGTGACGATGCGGGTCAGGCGCGCAGCGTCGAGCGCGCCTTCTTCGAGATCGAAATCCCAGGCGCGGTTCTGCTGGGCGAGCAGACGGCGCTGCAAGCGATTGGCCAAGCGCGCAACGACACTCGCGAGCGCTTTCAGCTCCTTGTCGAGGAAGGTGCGCAGACGCTCCAGCTCTTCGGGAGAGGAGATATCCTCGGCGTCGACCTCCTCGTCGTAGGCGCGCGTATAGACCTTGTAGCCAAAGGGTTCCGGGTTATCGAGCACGGACACGTTGGGCCGCCAGGGCTCGGCGGTCTCCATGCCGTCCTGATCCTCGGCCTCGCTCTCGTAATCGTCCTGGTCCGGCGTCTCGATGGCTTCGGTCGCGTCACCGGTCTCGCCTTCGGAGCGTTCCTGCTCGCGCTCCTGCTCCCCGCCCTCGTCGCCTTCGTCCTCGCTCTCGGCCTCGGCTTCGCCGCCGTCCGGAGTCTCTTCGGCCATCTCCTCGGTCTCGTCGGTCTGGCCTTCGGCAAACTCGTCCGCCAGCTCGAGCGACGTCAGGAGATCGCGCACGAGGCGGCCGAATGCCTCCTGATTTTCAGCCAGAGCTTTCATCTGGCTCAGGGCATCCTCGCCGCGCTCGTCGATATGAGACCGCCACAGGTCGACCAGCGCGCGAGCGGATACGGGCGGGGCGCGCCCGGTCAGGCGCTCGCGCACCATCAACGCCAGCGCGCTGCCGATCGGCGCGTCGGCACGATCCGAAACGCGCTCGAAACGTCCGTGGCCATATTCGTCCTCGCACTTGGCGGCGAGGTTCTCCGCCATGCCGCTCATGCGATCTGCACCAAGCGCCTCCACGCGGGCGCGCTCGAGCGCCTCGAACACGTCGCGGGCGGCGCCTGAAGCGGGCGCGAGCTTGCGATGCAGGCTTTCGTCGTGACAGGCGGCCGTCAGCGCCAAGCTGTCGGCCCACCCGCGCAACACCGCGATCTCGCCCGCCGACGGCACGCGCGACGGCTCGGACAAGCGCACGAGCTTGCCTTCTAGCGCAGGCTTGGCGGCGCCATACGTGACCTCGATCTCGGGATTAGCCGCGATCGCGCGCACGGTGAGACCGATTACACGCTTCAGTGGCTCGGAGGGCGCTTCGCGGCGTTTCGGATTTTGGGTCATCGTGCGTTATCTGCCGTGCTGCCGCCGGAGGTGGCGGCGCCATTCCTTATCCTCGACCTGCTCCAGCGCCTCGAGGTTGCCCTGGCGAACCTTGAACGCGGCGATCAGCGCCAGGAGAACGGCACCGGCCGCAGCGCCGATTGCGGTGCTCATGGTCTCGGAGGAGCCCGGAACGAGTGCGTTCCAGATGATTGCAATCACCACCGAGCCCACCGCGCCGCCGACGAGTGCCATCAATGCGCAAAAGAGAAACGCGCCGCGCAGGCTGGTGTAGCCCGCGGCGGTCAACGCGTCCCTGTGCTTGGCGTCGTCTTCACCCATGACGGCAAGGCTCGCTGGTCCCATATCAGGCGAGCGCGACGTTGGCCGCGCTCTCCGGCAGCTCCTCTCCGAACGCACGCTGATAGAACTCGGCGACCAGAGGCCGCTCGAGCTCATCGCACTTGTTGAGGAAGGTGAGCCGGAACGCGAAACCGACATCGCCGAAGATCTCGGCGTTCTCGGCCCAGGTCATCACGGTACGCGGGCTCATCACCGTCGACAGGTCGCCGTTGATGAAGGCCTGGCGGGTAAGATCCGCCACGCGCACCATGTTGGAGACGACCTTGCGCTTTGCATCGGTCTTGCTCCAGCTCTTCACCTTGGAGAGAACGATGCGCGCCTCGTCGTCATGCGGCAGATAGTTCAGGGTCGCGACGATCGACCAGCGGTCCATCTGACCCTGGTTGATCTGCTGCGTGCCGTGATAGAGGCCGGAGGTGTCGCCGAGGCCGATGGTGTTGGTCGTCGCGAACAGGCGGAACGCCTGATGCGGGCGGATCACCTTCGACTGATCGAGCAGCGTCAGCTTGCCCGAGACTTCGAGCACGCGCTGGATCACGAACATCACGTCGGGGCGCCCGGCGTCGTACTCATCGAAGACGAGGGCGGTGTTGGTCTGCAGCGCGTAGGGCAGAATGCCTTCGCGGAACTCCGTCACCTGCTTGCCGTCCTTCAGGACGATGGCGTCCTTGCCGACGAGGTCGATGCGCGAGACGTGGCTGTCGAGGTTGACGCGGATGCACGGCCAGTTGAGGCGCGCGGCCACCTGCTCGATGTGGGTCGACTTGCCAGTGCCGTGATAGCCCTGCACCATGACGCGACGGTTGTATTTAAACCCCGCGAGAATGGCGAGCGTGACCTCCCGATTGAAGAGATAATCGGCATCGAGATCGGGGACGTGCTCGTCCCGCTGGGAATAGGCGGGCACCTCGAGATCGGAGTCGATCCCGAACACCTGGCGGACCGAGAGCTTCATATCGGGAAGGCCGGGTGTCTGTGCCGTGGCAGTGCTGGTTTGCGCGCGCATTGAGACCTGTTTCAGGAAAAGTGGTCGCGAGGCTTGCCCTCCCCGGGCGCAGCCCGTTTTTGGGCTGGCTACGGCCGAGGCTCGGACAAAACCGGCTTTGTGAAGATAGTTATAGACTTGCAGACGGCCAGTCCAGCCGACAGGGGGCGCGTGCTGCGCTCGGCCGCGCTCAAACCAGGCCGGATCGCTTCAAATAATTGTAAGCTTGAATGATCTCGCGCAGCGTGTCCTCCGACCGCGTGTCGCCGCCGTTGGAATCGGGATGGTGGCGCTTCACCAACTCCTTGAAGCGGGATTTGATTTCCTGCTTCGATGCGGTTTCCGGCAGATGAAGCGCCTCCAGCGACTTGCGCTCAATCGGCTTCAGGGTGCGCCGGCGTTCTACGGGCTCCTCACGGGCCTCACGCGCACGCTCGGCAAAAAAACCATGCGGATCGTGCGGGCGGAAGCCAGCCGTGCCGTGGGTGCCCGCGCTCGCCGCGCCGGCGTTGGTGCCATGCGCCCAGGAGTTCGCGCCTACCTTCCAGGTGGGGCGATGTCCGGTCATCGCATCCTTCTGGAAATCGGTCACTTCGGCGTCGCTCATGCCGTCGAAGTAGTTGTAGGAGGCGTTGTACTCGCGCACGTGGTCGACGCAGAACGAGAAATACTCGCCGTCGCGCCCGCGACCTTTCGGCGCGCGGTGGGGCGCAGGACGGCCACACCCCTTCCATTGGCAGGCGGGATGCTTCTTCTTCTCGGACTCGCTCGCTTCGCGCTTCGGAGCGACACGGATCGAATCAAAGTATTTCGAGTTGAGTTTCATGCGTTAGATTATGATCCGCCGATCGCAGCCAGACAAGATGAACTCTTCTGCGGGACTGCCGCAGGGCTTACGCCGCTCCCCAAAAACAACACGGAGAACGCGATATGACGGCGGAAACCCGCTTGCGCGAAAAGCTCATGATCGCTCTCGAGCCGACGCGGCTCGACATCATCAACGAAAGCGAGCTGCACGCAGGACACCGCTCTTCGCCCGGAACCGGCGAGAGCCATTTCCGTATTCTCATCGTGTCACCCATGTTCACGGGAGTTTCGCGCGTCGGTCGTCACCGGATGGTAAATGATGCCATCGCCGAGGAACTCAAGGGCGGCATCCATGCCCTGGCGCTCCAGACCTATGCGCCAGGCGAAGCCTTGGGATAAGGGCTGCCGGGCGCCTGAGCCTCCCTGCGGAGCCTGGCCTCGAACTCGGCGAAACTCACGCCGCCAGCTCCGCGGCGGTGGAAATACATGTGCTGCGCCAGCCAGCGCATCGGCGGCAGGCCGAGCGCGGCATCGAGTATCCAGTTGGGCGGTGCGAGATCGAGGGCGGACCGCGTGATCTTCTTGATCGCAAATCCTGGCAGCTCGGGTGCGAGCGCAACGGCGGGCGGCGGCCCGAGATCCATCAGGTGATCGGCAATGACCTGGGCGGAGCGCCGCCCCAGCTCGAAGGCGAGCTTGATGCCGCCTCCCGTCGCTGGCGACACCTGGCCGGCTGCATCGCCGACGAGCATGACCCCGTCCGTTGCCCAGCGCGGCAGGAGACCGCCCGCCGGAATGCGCCCCGACCGCCGCTCTACGGCGCGCGCGTCCGTGTATCCGAAGATCGGCTCGGTGGCGGCGAGGAACGCCTTGAGGTCCGGTTTGCGTCCGGGGCCGACCGCGAGGCCCGCCTGTGTGACGACGGGGCCCGGGGCCACCCATCCGAGGTATCCGGGCGCAAGCTTCGAATCCAGAAAGCAATGCAGGAATCGCGGATCGGCGCCTGCCAAGCCTTCGTATTCGATCTCGAGCCCCGTTAGAAACTTCTCGTTCACGCTGAGCCCGAACGCGCGGGCGACAGCCGAGCGCGCGCCATCGGCGCCGAGGATGTAGCGGGAGGCGATGTTGAGGCCGCGGAAGCGGAAGAGCCCACCATCGCGATCCGCACCCTCGAAGCGCGCGCGATAGAGGATCTTCGCACCGGCCCGCAGAGCCTCGGCTGACAGCCAGCGCAGCACATTGGCGGTGTCGGTAGTGAGGAAGAAGTATCCGGGCGCGAAGAGATCGATGAAGCGATGGCTCGGCGCATAAAGGCGCACACCATGCACGCGGCGCGTGAGCGTGTGCGGGATATCGATCTCCTCGGCGGCTTCCTTCACCAGGATGCCCGTGGTGGCGACGCGGTGGCCTGCCTCCGGCTTCGCCTCCAAGACCGCCACCTTAAGGCCGCGCATCGCCGCCGTCCGCGCGGCCACCAGGCCGGCGAAGGATGCGCCGACGATGACGAGATCATAGGGGCGGATGGCTTCGGACATCGCTCACTCCGAACTGGATGGATCGTCTCGAACACTGCCGCTCGAATGTGGCGGCCTCGCGCCTGCCGCACGCCCACATCGGGGCGTTTGCGATCATTTCGTCAGTGTGTCGCCCGCTTCGAAATCTGCGGCCGTGTACCGGCGTCCTTGCCGTCGAGGCGCTTGATGCGGACGGCCGCGATCTTGTTGCGGGTGCGGCGCAGGATCTCCATGCGGTAGCCGTAGAAGGTGAACACCTGTCCGGGCTCGGGGATCATCTGCGCCTCGTGCACGACGAGCCCGGCGATGGTCGTCGCCTCGTCGTCGGGCAGGTCCCAGTCCATGTGGCGGTTGAGATCGCGGATCGGCACGGTGCCGTCGACGTTGACCGTGCCATCGGTCTGCGGGCGGATATGCAGCTCGGTCGTGTCGTGCTCGTCCGTTATCTGACCGACGATCTCCTCCAGGATGTCCTCGAGCGTGATCAGGCCCTGCACCTCGCCGTACTCGTCGATCACGAGGGCCATCTGGGCCTTGTTCTTCAGGAACTGATTGAGCTGATCCTTGAGGGTCGTCGTATCCGGCACGAACCACGGCTTGGCGGCGATGCTCATGATGTCGAGCTTGGAGACATCCCAGTTCGACCTTGAGAGCGCGCCCAAGAGATCCTTCGTGTTCAGGATGCCGACGATGTTCTCCGGCTCGTCCTTCCAGATCGGCACGCGCGTATACTGCGAGCGCAGAACCTCATCGATGATCTCCTGCGGCGCCTCGTTGGCGTCGAAGGTCTCCATCTTGGTACGATGGACCATGATGTCGGAGATCTGCAGCTCCCGGAGATCGAGCACACCTCCCAGCATCTTGGCATCGTGCCGGGCAACCGCGCCCTCCTTGGTCTGCAGATCGATGGCGCCGCGGATCTCGGCGTGCGCCGCCAGAATGTTGGCCTCGTCATCCTTAGTGGTGGGCGTGAAGGCCAGGATCCAGCGGACGATCAACTCGATGAAGCGCGTGGCAGGGCCGAACACCACAATCAGCACGCGCATGATGGGCGCCACGAACAGCGCTACGCGATCGGAGAAGGCCAGCGCGTAGGTCTTGGGCAGGACGGCCGCGAAGATCACGATCAGCAGGGTGACGATGGCGGTCGCGTAGACCACGCCGACCTCACCAACGAGGCGAATGGCGAGGGTGGATGCCAGGCCCGCCGCGAGCACGTCCACCAGCGTATTGCCGAGCAAGACCGCGCCGATCATCTTCTCCGGCTCGGAGAGAAGGCGGTTCACCAGTTTCGCCTTGACGTTCCCTTCCTGGTCGAGCGCGTGCATGCGGGCGCGCGAGGCTGCGGTGAGCCCGGTCTCGCTCATGTTGAAGAACGCGCTCATGGCGATCAACAGGATGATCGCCCCGATCAGGAGGCCGATTTCGAGTGTCATGGATCTACCAAAGCATCTGCCCGTACACGGGTATATACGCGCCCACCGGAAAAATCGAAGCGCGCGATGCCGGGCGTTCCCAGAAAATTCCGGCCGTTAGGCGCCGTTGATCTCGCGCTCCAGGAAGCCCTGGACGGTGGCCTCGTCCACATCCCGCGAGACGAACGCCTCGCCGATGTTGCGGACGAGAATGAACGTCAAGCGGCCGTCCTTCACCTTCTTGTCCTGGCCCATGAGGCGCACGAGCTCGGCCGCGTCCGCCTTGCCGCCCGGGATGTCGGACAGCTTCGTCGGAAGGCCGGTGGCGGCGATGTGGCGGGAGACGCGTTCGGCCGTGCCGCCAGGGCAGAGCCCCAGGCTCTCTGAAAAGCGAAACGCGAGGCACATGCCGATGGCCACGCCCTCGCCGTGAAGGAGGCGGTCGGAATAGCCGGTCCAGGCTTCGAGCGCGTGGCCGAAGGTGTGACCGAGGTTCAGAAGCGCGCGGTCTCCGGTCTCGTGCTCGTCTCGCGCGACGATGGCCGCCTTGGCCTTGACGCTGGTCTCGATGGCCGCAACAAGCGTTTCCTGGTCGTAGCTGAAGATCCCGTCGTGGGCCTGCTCCAGCCAGGCGAAGAACCCAGCATCGCCAAGCAGGCCGTACTTCACCACCTCCGCATAGCCCGCGCGCATCTCGCGGGGAGGAAGGGTTTTCAGAGTATCGGTGTCGGCGATGACGAGAGACGGCTGATGGAACACGCCGATCAGGTTCTTGCCCTGGGGCGTGTTGATGCCGGTCTTGCCGCCGACGGAGCTGTCCACCTGCGCAAGCAGGGTCGTCGGGATCTGAACAAAACGAATGCCTCGGCGGAGGATACCCGCGGCGAAGCCCGCGAGGTCGCCGATGACGCCGCCGCCGAAGGCCACCACGAGATCGCCGCGCTCGAGGCCTAGCTCGAGGAGGCGCTCGCAGAGAGGTCCGAGCTCGCGAAAGCTCTTGGTCGGCTCGCCGGGCTTTAGGACGATGGAGCCCTTGAGGCGGCCTTCCGCCCGCAGGCTCGCCTCCAGCGTGGCGAGGTGATGCTTGGCCACGTTCTCGTCGGTGACGATGCCGCAGCGGGCCTTGCCCAAGCGGCCGGCAATGAGGCGTCCGGCCTCCGCCAGCAGATCCGGTCCGATCAGGACGTCGTAGGCACGCCCGCCGAGTGGAACGTTGACCGTGCGGCTCGCTCGGGTGGTGGCTGCCAGGGAATGGGCGAGTGTCGGCATTGCTGTGTCTTCTTCTCAGGATCGGGCTACGGCGCGGCGCCACAGGTATCAGATCGGGGTCGCTTGCGCCAACTGAGGGTGCTTCGAAAGGGCCTCAATGATCTCGGTCACGATGCTGTCGTGAGGCACATCGCGGCTTTCGACGGTGAGATCGGCTTCGGCGTAGACCGGATAGCGGGCATCCATCAGCTTGCGCATGACAGCTTCCGGATCACCGGCCTTGAGCAGCGGGCGGGTGTCGCGCTTGCCGACGCGGCGCATGAGGACCGGCAACTCGGCGCGGAGCCAGATCGAAATCCCGGTCTCGCCGATCTTCGCGCGCGTGCCCTCGGTGATGAAGGCGCCGCCGCCGGTCGCGAGCACCTGCGGGCCGTTGGCCAGGAGACGGGAAATGACCTTGCTTTCCCGGTCGCGGAAGAACGCCTCGCCGTGATCGGCGAAGATCTCGCTGATGGACTTCTGCGCCACCCGCTCGATCTCCTCGTCGGCATCGATGAACGGAAGGCCGAGCTTGACCGCCAGCCGCTTGCCGATCGACGACTTGCCGCAGCCCATCAGGCCGACGAGCACCAGCGAGCGCGTTCCCAGCGCCCGGCGGACCCTCTCGGCTGTGTCTTTTTCCGGCTCCATCTCACTCCGGCGGCTTCAAAACTATCGGGTCATCCGTTCCTCGACGCGCTCTACGCGCAGCCCCTTAGGGCTCACTCCGGATCGACCTCCATGGCGGGGAAACTCATACTGCAACTTGGGGGGCCGAGGCGAGCCGCTTGCGCCCCCGCGGTCATATTCTTTCCCCTCGGTAAGGAATCATCAGCCATATTCGCGCCACCTTAGGTCCGGAAATACCGTAACGTCATTGCGTGCGTCCCCCTCATTCCGAGGATCCTGCCTCGTTCCCTCGGCCGACGTTTTCACCTGGGCGACATCCATCAATGCCAAGCCTTTTTCGCTTCCTCGTCACGGTCGGATCGCTGGTGGCAGTGGTCTCAGGGGGACTGTACATTCTCGCCCACCAATTCGAGCCCGATCGCCACGAGGTGGTTAAGGTGGTGCCCGGTGTCAAAATTCGCAACAAGCCCTGACCTTTTCCTCGTGACCTCAACCTCGTGACCGGCCGGCCGATGCGCGCGCTCAGCCTCACTCGATCGCTTCACCGCCTATCGGCGCCTCGCCTCCTCACGCTCTTCGCTGTCTCGGCGCTGTGGATGATGCCTGCTCCGGGCATGACCCAAGAGCTCGACCCCAACGGCTCGGGCACATGGCGGCAGCCGGGGCGGAACACCGGCGTCGAGCGGGAGGAGCTTCCGCCGACCTCGGGCGCGGAGGAGCGGGCACGCGGCGTCATCCGGGAAGAGCTGGACCCGGTCATGGCAACGGACGGCTCGGGCCTGCCCTACGAGATGTGGAGCGGCCTCGCCCCCGAGCAGCTTGCCGAAAGCATCGCCCAGCTCACACTTCCTCCGCGCTCCCCCGCGCTCAACGCCCTCTGGCGGCGGGTGATCGCGTCGGATACATCCGCGGGCTCGGGAGGTCCCGCCCGTTTCACGGCGCTTCGCGTGGAAGCTCTCGACCAATCGGGCCTGATCGACGAAGCCGCCGCGGTTCTGGCGAAGGCGCAGGCGGGCTCCAGCGATCCACTTCTGATGGCGCTCACCGCGCGCAGCGAGATCGGGCTCGGCAATACGGAGCGAGGATGCGAGATCGGCCGCGGCCTCCTCGCTGTCCAATCCGGGCTACCGAAGCCGATCCAGGCGGATGCCATGCTGATCAACGGCTATTGCGCGGCCCAGCGTGGCGACAGCGAGGGGGCGGCGCTGCAAGCGAGCCTTTTGCGCGATCTCGATCTCGCAGGGCTTGCGGGCGTGGACATGCTGGATGCTGTGGCCGCCGGCATCGCTCCCAAGATTCCGCCTGGCGCCAAGCTTTCGCTCCTCGATTACCGGATCGCCTCGCTCAAGGGCGGACTTGACCGGGCGCAACTCGTCGCGTCCGCAACACCAGCCTTGCTCGCGGGCCTGGCGCACGACCCGAGGACGACGCCGGACGTGAGGCTCGCAGCCGGAGAGGCGGCCGCAGCCCTCAACATCATTTCGGCGGCTGATCTCGCGCAGCTCTACCGGGCCTCGGGCGCCGGAGGCGATGCCGGCACCATCGAGCGAGCCGGGCTCTTCAACTCGGTAGAGCGGGAGCAGACCCCGCTCCGCAAGGCCCGCCATATCCGCGCGTTTCTCGACGAGGCGCGGCGCGCGGGGATCTACTGGACGGCGCTCCAGACCATGGCGGGCCCGATGCAGGATCTTGCGCCCGAGCCCGAGATAGGATGGTTCGCGGAGACGGCGATCGAGATCAACCTCGCGAGTGGAAATTTCGAGGGCGTGCGCAGGTGGGCCCAGCTCGGCGGCTCCGCCGGAGCCCCGTCTCCCAATGGGGGACAGCCTCTTGCTCATTGGCTGGCGCTCGCCGACATCGCCGACCCTTCCCATCGTTCCGGCCAGGGACCCGGAGCCGGACAGAGCCTCGGCTCGATCGAGAGCATGGCGCTCCACGGCCGTTTCGATCCGGCTCTCCTGCATCGGCTGGCCACGGTGCTCGATGCACTCGACATGAGCGTGCCCCTCCCGCTGTGGGATCTCGCGAGCCGCTCGCCTCAACCCTCCAACGGCCACCTGCCGGATACCGGGGTGCTCTCCCAGCTCGCGGAGGCTTCGAAGAAGAAGGAATTCGGACGGACCGTCCTGCTCGTGCTGCGGACGATCGGGCCATCGGGGGCAGAGGGCGCGCACATGATCGCGCTCGGCGACTCCATACGCGCGCTCAAGCGGGCCGGGCTCGAAGCGGAAGCGCATCAGCTCGCGCTCGAAGGGCTGTTCGGCGCTTGGCCGCGCGCGGTCAGTCAGTGATCCGCCCATGACGAGCGACGACCAGCGCCATGTTGCAGCCTTTCTGGAAATGATGACGGCCGAGAAGGGCGCGTCGGCCAATACGCTGGAAGCCTACCGGCGCGATCTCCAAGACTACACGGCGTATCTGGCCCAGGCCGGTGTCGCGCTCGCGGGAGCGCAGAAGGCCGATGTCTCCCGCTATCTCCAGGGGCTGTCCGTGGCCGGACTGAAACCGGCCTCCCGCGCGCGCCGGCTCTCGGCCGTGCGGCAGCTCTACAAGTTCCTCGAAGCCGAGGGCGCGGTGGGGGAAAGCCCGGCCACCGGCATCACGACGCCCACGCAACGCAGAGCCTTGCCGAAGACGCTTTCGGTGGACGAGGTGGACCGCCTGATCGACGCTGCCCAGCGTGCGGCGGATGGTCTTTCAGGGCGCGACCTCGTGCGCGCCGTGCGCCACCATTGTCTCCTCGAGATGCTCTACGCGACCGGCATGCGCGTCTCCGAGCTGGTGTCTCTGCCGCGCAACGTGCTCAAGGGCGACCCCCGCCTGCTCACGATCCGGGGCAAAGGCGGCCGGGAGAGGCTGGTGCCGCTCAATTCAGGCGCGCGGGCTGCTCTCGAACGGTATCTCGCGCTCGGCTCGCAGCCAGAGGATCGAGTCGCGCCGATGATCGCCACCCGCTATCTCTTTCCCTCACGCGCCGAGGGTGGACACCTCACGCGGCAGCGTTTCGCGCAGGACCTCAAGGAAACCGCCATCCAGGCGGGGCTCGATCCCGAGCGCGTCTCGCCCCACGTGCTGCGCCATGCCTTCGCCAGCCATCTGCTCGACCGCGGGGCCGATCTGCGCGCCGTCCAGAGCCTCCTGGGACACGCCGACATCTCGACGACCGAAATCTACACCCATGTGCTGGAAGAACGGCTGAAGCGCCTCGTCACCGAGCACCACCCCCTGGCGAAAAAAGCGCCCTAGTCTCCAGTTTCTATTTTAGGTGGAATCTCAAACGCGAACCGATGGATGCGGCGGCGTGTCTGGACCCCGGCCTCCGTCGGGGTGACGTTTCGGGCCGGCGCTGGCGCTCGGCCGCGACCAGTGCCTATTGTTTCCGGCGCCATGGCGTTGCCCGCTGTGCTGTTCGGCGGAGGACCTGGATAGGCCGTTCGTGCAGAGCACGACTTCGTCGTGACGCCGGTTTGACGTTTGTCTTGTAGAACCCGATGCCCCAAGCTCATCGTCACCCCGATGAAAGTCGGGGTCCAGACACGCCGAGTGTTCGGCTGCCCTCGTATTTCCGCCGGGTTAGAACGCTGCCAAGGGCGGAATTCGCTTTGCCGGTCCGCCGCCAGTTTACGAAAATGCACGCGGGTGTTGACAGAAAATCCGGGAAAAGGTCAACGTGCCCCCCAATTTCCTGCAATCCCGACCGAACGCCGCAAACTGTGCGGCAGGATGAGGCCTCTCCTTGGAACCCACGAAGTCCGATCGCCCGATTGCCGTCCGCACCTACCTCGATTTCGAGAAGCCGATCGCCGAGCTCGAAAGCAAAGTCTCGGAGCTCAAGGCCCTCGAAGGCGATGAAGGCGTGTCGATCTCCGACGAGATCAAGAAGCTCGAGCAGAAGGCCAAGGCTGCCCTGGTCGACACCTATGGCAAGCTCACGCCGTGGCAAAAGACGCAGGTCGCGCGTCATCCCGACCGCCCGCATTGCCTCGACTACGTGAAGGCCTTGATCGAGGATTTCACGCCGCTCGCGGGCGATCGCTATTTCGCCGAAGACGAAGCAGTAATGGGCGGTCTCGGCCGCTTCCGCGGCAAGCCTGTGGTGATCATCGGCCACGAGAAGGGCTCCGATACGGAAGGGCGCATCCGCCACAACTTCGGCATGGCGCGGCCGGAAGGCTATCGCAAGGCCGTGCGGCTCATGGACATGGCCGACAAGTTCAACCTGCCGGTGATCACGCTGGTCGATACGGCCGGCGCATACCCGGGCATCGGCGCCGAGGAGCGCGGACAGGCGGAAGCCATCGCCCGCTCGACCGACAAGTGCCTCGAACTCGGCGTTCCGATCATCGCCGTCGTCATCGGCGAGGGCGGATCTGGCGGCGCGGTCGCCATCGCCACCGCCAACCGCATCCTGATGCTCGAGCACTCCATCTATACGGTGGCCTCACCGGAAGCGGCGGCCTCCATCCTGTGGCGCGATTCCACCAAGGCGATCGACGCGGCCACCAACATGAAGATCACGGCCCAGGACCTCGACACCCTGGGCGTCATCGACGTGATCATCCGCGAGCCGGTGGGGGGCGCGCACCGGGACCGGACGCTGGCCATTCAGACCGCCGGCGACGCCATCTCCAAGGCTCTGGCCGAGTTCGATGGCAAATCGCCGGCCGAGATCAGGCGCTTGCGCCATGACCGGTTCCTGGGGATCGGGCGTCAGTTGTAGGCAAAACGCCTCGCGTATCTCCGGTGCATAAACGAGGACGGGCCAAGACCCGCGCCCCGCAAATGCCGTACCTGTGCCGTATTCAGCGCTCACACTTGACAATCAAGCTCGCGCACTGAAAACTTTGGGGAATCCGTAACGTTAATGATATCTTTACGGTTTCGGTCGGATGGTCGTTCGTATGCGCCAGGGGGAATGCGTGTGCGTCTAAACATCCTCGGTGACAGGATTGTCGCTCGTCTCAAGCTCGTGCTGTTGGCCGGGCTTTTGGGTGTTGCGCTTTCGGCGTGCTCCAGCGCGCCTGCCCTCCTTCCCCCGTCAGAACAGCCGCTCACCGCTGAAACCGTGTCGCTTCTCGGCAAGAAGGGCATGAACACGAGCGCGCCGATCTTCGTGCGCATCTTCAAGGAAGAGTCCGAGCTCGAAGTGTGGAAGATGCGGGACGACGGCCGCTTCTACCACTTCAAGACTTATCCGATCTGCAATTGGTCGGGCGAGCTGGGCCCCAAGCAGGAGCAGGGCGACAAGCAGGCGCCCGAAGGGTTCTACACGATCTCGCAATCGCAGATGAACCCCAACTCCAAGTTCTATCTGGCCTTCAACCTCGGCTATCCGAACGCCTACGACCGCGCCCACAACCGCACGGGCGAAGCGCTGATGGTTCATGGCAAGTGCAAGTCCGCAGGCTGCTACGCCATGACGGATGCGCTCGCCGAGGAGATCTATGCTCTGGCACGCGATGCGTTCCGCAGCGGCCAGACCAGCTTCGAGGTGCATGCGTTCCCGTTCCGCATGACGCAGGAAAAGCTCGACCGCTTCAAGAAGCACAAGTGGTACGCCTTCTGGAAAACGCTGAAGGAGGGTTACGACTTCTTCGAGGTCAACCGCATCCCGCCGGCGATCGCGGTCTGCGAGAAGCGCTATGTGGTGAACGCGGTGCTCTCGACGCCGCAGCGCATCGACCCCAACGGGCGCTGCCCGACGTTCCTGCGTCCGGCCCTGCAGCCGTTCGCACCGCGTCCGTCCGAGTGGCAGCTCGCGTCTGAACGCCTCACCGTGAACGGACCCAAGACGCGTGATGCCACGGAAGTGGCCAGCACAACGGCACGCTCTCAGGACGTGTTCTCATTCGGAACGGCCTCCGGCCCGTTCTCCGGCATGCCGCCGGGGGCTTCGGCGCTCGGATACAATCCGTAGCGCGGGCCCGTGGCCACGCCCTCCAATTCTCGCCCCTCATCGCCGGACGGCACTCCTGAGCAGCGGCCTCCACGCAAGCCGTCGCGCATGCGCAGCGTCACCAATTTCATCGTCCGCCTGTTGCTGCTGGTGCTGGTGGCCGTGCCGATCTCGGCGGGGCTATTCGCACTCGCCTGGCCGCTCGAAGCCGAGCGGGAGTGGATCCGCGTGCAGCGCTTCTGGCGCATGAACCTCGCCAGCTTCGGCATGACGCTGCCGGGCACGCCGGATCTCGCCAACTTGAGCGAGCGGCTTTCCGCTCACGGGCTCGCGGTCGGCAATCCGATCTTCATGCGCATCTTCAAGCGTGAGTTCGAGCTCGAGCTCTGGATGATGCGCGACGGAAAGTTTCTGAAGTTTGCGACCTACCCGATCTGCAAGTGGTCGGGCGAGCTAGGCCCCAAAATCAAGACCGGAGACCGGCAGGCGCCCGAAGGCTTCTATGCGGTGGACGCGAAGGCGCTCAACCCCAACAGCGCCTGGCACCGCTCGTTCAACCTGGGCTTTCCCAACGCCTACGATCAAGCGCACGGGCGCACGGGATCGTTCCTCATGGTGCACGGCGGATGCGGCTCCATCGGCTGCTATGCCATGACCAATCCGGTGATCGACGAGATCTGGCGCCTGGTGACGGCAGCCCTGCGCGGCGGGCAGCAGCGGTTTCAGGTGCAGGTGTTTCCGTTCCGCATGACGGACGGCAACCTCAACCGGCACGCGGCCTCGCCGCTCGCCGGGTTCTGGGGCAACCTCAAGTCCGGCTATGACATGTTCGAGGCGAGCTATGTGCCGCCGAAGGTCAGCGCCTGTGGCAAGCGGTATGCCTTTACCGCTGGGGCTGACGGCTACGACGGCAGTGCGCCGATCGAGGCCTCGTGCCCGGCTGGCCCCGCCACGCCTTAAGCGAGGGAACCCCGCGAGGGGGCGAAAGTTTTCCACACCCTGCGGCCCGACTGTGGCGCACCGGCTGCGTGCCCAGGGCTGAATTATCGATAAAGCAACGCTAAGGTTTAACCGTCGCGACGCCCGTGCTTTCAATTGCTTGGCGTCATCTCTGGTGAGTGGTGTTGGCATGTCTGGCTCAAGGCCGGGATGGAGACGATTTGCGGTTCTGCTGGTTGCCGCGGCCGGCATGGCGGCCGGTGGCCAGCCCGCCTCCGCCATCAGCATCGAGCTCAAGGACGTGGCCGCCGATCGCATCGAGCGGCAGAGAGCGGCTGTCGAAGGGCGCCTGCCGCTGGCCAATACGCCGGATGTCGGCCGCTTTCAGGAGCGGCTTGCAGAAGCCGGTGTGAAATCCGGCTCGCCTATTCTGATGCGCGTTTTCAAGGAGACGTCCGAGCTCGAGCTGTGGATCGAGAAGGATGACCGCTTCATCCTGTTCGCCACTTATCCGATCTGCCACTGGTCCGGCACGCTCGGACCGAAGCTCAAGGAAGGCGACAAGCAGACGCCGGAAGGCTTCTACACGATCACCAGCCGCCAGCTTCGCCATCTCGGCCGCTGGCCACGGGCGATCAATCTCGGCTTTCCCAACGCATTCGACCGCGCACACGACCGCGACGGATCGTACATCCTGATGCACGGCGGCTGCTCGTCGGTCGGGTGCTTCGCAATGACCAACCCGGTGATCAGCGAGATCTACGGGCTCACCAAAGCCGCCCTCAACGGCGGGCAGCGCTATGTGCCGATGCACGTGTTTCCCTTCCGCATGACGGACGAGGCTCTCGCCGCGCGCGCGGGAAACCCATGGCACGGCTTCTGGTCCACGCTGCAAGCGGGCTACAAATCTTTCGAGCGCACGGGCCGGCCGCCTCGCGTGAGCATCTGCCAGGGCCAGTACAGCGTGGAGGATGCGCCGCCCAAGTCGGACGCGGCCGCCGAAGCGCCTGCCCCCAAACGCGGGCGCGGGAAATCACGCAGCGACATGATGCTCGGTGCGCTGCGGACAGCCTGCCCGGCCCCCGTGGTCGTGACCGCCGAAGGCAAGGGCAGCGCGGCTGCGGCGCCGGGCGGAATGGAAATCGCGAAGCCGCACTAGTCTCCCGACACAGCGCTCCTCCCCTTTCCTGCCCAAACTTCAGGCAGCGGCTCCGGCCACTCCGGCGTCTTGCGGCGCTGGCTTCGCGCGTGCCATACAGCCAACGTTCAGGCAGCAAAGGCGAGAGACCTCATGTGGGATGCAATGACGAGGAAGATCGAGAAGGCCTTGGAAGTTCTGATCTTTGCGAGCCGTTGGATCCTGGCCCCCTTCTATCTGGGTTTGGCCGTCTCGCTCCTGGTCCTGCTGATCAAGTTCATGGCTGAGCTGTTCCACATCGCGACGCACGCGTTCAGCGCCACCGAAAGCGAGGTGATCCTGGGCGTGCTGGCGCTGGTTGATCTCACGCTCACCGGCTCGCTGCTCATCATCGTGATCTTCTCGGGCTACGAGAACTTCGTCTCGAAGATCGATCACACCGGACACAGAGACTGGCCGGAGTGGATGGGCACCATCGACTTCTCCGGGCTCAAGCTCAAGCTGCTCTCCTCGATCGTCGCGATCTCGGCCATCCAGCTTCTGAAGCAGTTCATGTCGATCCAGAACATCTCGGAGCGCGAGATCTTCTGGCTGGTCGTCATTCACGTAGTGTTCGTGGTGTCCAGCGTGCTGCTGGCGCTATCCGATCGCATCTCGGGGCATGGCAGCTCAGGGCATGGCAGCTCAGGGCATGGCACCTCAGGGCTTGGCGGCGGTCATGCGCCGGCTGCCAGCACCGACAGCCAAGCCGGCAAGACAGGCGGCCACTGAGCCCTGCTCGCCTCAGGCGACGCGCTTCGGCTTGCGCTTCGTGAGAAACGGCAAGAGCGCATCCTGAGCGCGCGCCTTGCTGAACAGGAAGCCCTGGCCCTGCTCGCAGCCGATGCTGCGCAGGCAGGCCAGCTCGTCAGCCGTCTCGATGCCTTCGGCCGTGATGGTCTTGCCCAGCGTCTCGCCGAGACCGACGATGGCGCGCACCACGGCCTGCTTCTCCACGTTGCCGGAGATGCCCTCGACGAACGAGCGGTCGATCTTGATCTTGTCGAACGGGAAGCTGCACAAATACCCAAGCGAAGAATAGCCGGTGCCGAAGTCGTCCATGGCGATGCGCGTGCCGAGTTTTCGCAACTCGGCCAAGGCATCGAGCACATGGTTCGAGCGATCGAGAAACAGGGATTCGGTGATCTCGAGCTCCAAGCGGCCGGGCGCGAGACCTGTGGCCGTCAGCGCCGCCTTCACCATGTCGCGCACGTTTCCGCAGCGGAATTGCATCGGTGACAGATTGACGGCCACCCGCACGTCCTCCGGCCAGGACGTGGCATCACGGCAGGCGCGCGTCAGCACGAAATCGCCCAGCGCCCAGATGAGACCGGCCTCCTCGGCGATGGGAATGAACTCGGCGGGAGAAACATAGCCGCGGCGATGATCGGTCCATCGTACCAGCGCTTCCGCCGCCACGATACGGCCGGTGGAGAGCGAAACAAGCGGCTGGTAGTGGACGTCCAGGCCGCCCGTTTCCAGCGCTGCTCGCAGATCGCTTTCGAGCGAGCGGCGCTCCTGGGCGCGCGCGTTCATCTCCTCCTCGAAATAGCGGAACGCGCCCTTGCCGCGCAGCTTCACCTGCGACAGAGCGAGATTGGCATTCTTGAGAAGATGCCCCGCCTCCGCGCCGTCGCTCGGGGCGATGGCAATGCCGATGCTGGCGCCGATGGTCACCTGCTGACCCTGGATCTTGTAGGGCGCGCTGATCACCTCGATCAGGCGGCGCGCAACGACGCTCACCTCCTCGGGCTCGGCGACGTCCGGCATGATGATGCCGAACTCATCGCCGCCGAGGCGGGCCGCCTTGCTTCCCTGGCGCAACGTCTTGGCGACGCGGCGCGAGACGGCCTGGAGCAGAAGATCTCCAGCGGCGGGGCCCATGGTCTCGTTGACAGACTTGAAGTTGTCGAGGCCCACGCAGAGCGATGCGCCGATGCCGCCACTCTCCTTGATAGCCGTGAGCATCTCCTCGGCGTGCTCGAGGTGGCGTGCGCGATTGGCAAGGCCGGTCAGAGGATCGTGATGGGCGAGATAGGTGACCTGGGCTTCCGCCCGGCGGCGCTCGGTGATGTCGACCGCCGCAACGAGAACCGCGGGCGTGCGCTCGTGGACGATCGCCTGCGAAAAGATTGCCACCTCGATATTGGTTCCGTCGCGCTTCAGATGCGTCCAGACGTGGTCGGCCAGAATACCGGGCGCGGAGCTGTAAAGCTGGTCCAGGCGCCCGCTGTCCTCGCCGAGATGCAGGCATTGCACCGGCCGGCCGATCATATCTGTGCCGGGATAGCCATAATGATTGCGGGCCGCGGCGTTGGCCGAAAGGATCGTCTTCCCCGTCTGAGACACGACGTACATCGGAACCGGATTGGCCTCGAACAGAAGGCGGAAGGAGGCCTCGCGCTCTTTCAGCTCGGTGATGTCGACGCGCAGGCCGATGATGCCGCCGTCGCTGGTTCTGCGTTCCTCGATCAGGATGCAGCGCCCATCCGCCAGCCACTGCTCGTGGCGCTCCCGGGGACTCGTGAGCTTCTGAAGCCTCTCCGCAATCCACTCTTCCTCGCGCCCGTTGGCGGAGGGATAGTCGCCTCGCATCACGCCGACGCGAAGCGTGTCTGCGAGGCGTACGCCCACTTTGAAGAGGTCGGCGGAGCGGTGATAGATCTTCGAATACTGCTCGTTCCAGAGAACGTAGCGCCCTTCGGAATCGAGGAACACGATGCCCTGCGGAAGAATCTCGATGGCTTCCCGCAGGCGGGCATTGGCTGTGCGCGCATCCTCGATGGCGGTGCGCGCCATCTCAAGCGCCGCTTCCAGCTCGGAGATCTGGGCGGCTGCGTCGGCGCCGTGGCGCGCGGCAGCGTCCCCGCTCAAGACCTTCAACGCGGCACGCAGCGGGCGCCGTCCCGTCACGGTTCGACGACTATCGGATTTCCGCCTTTTCATGGACGCGCCCATTCGATCCTCGGTTCACGCCGAAAATAATGGGAGGCAGGTTTTAACGACCCCTTTCACAGTCCAGATCCGCCCACTGCCGAACCTCTTGGAATTGCGCGATAAATGGCTACTTTCCGAGCAAGAGGAGCGTCACGAAATGGGACAGGCAGTGACGAGGCTTCGACATCTGCCATCCAATTGGACAGTTTCTTATGTTCAGTAGCAGGCGTGTGCTCATCCGCCGTGCTGCGGGATACACGGACTTTAAAGGGCTGATCGAAAGCCTCGCATTTGATGCGTCCCGCGCAGAGTTTATTTATGGTTAGCCGATCCTTACAAATCGACGAGATCGCCCGATGAGGGATGCCGAGCGATCCCGATTTTCCGTACTCATCCTCGGCAGCACAGGCGCATTCGGCGCGAAGATCGCCGAGTTGCTGGGGCGATCCGGCGACATCGATCTCGTGCTGTCGGCCCGAACGGCTACGACACTCTCCGCGCAGGCCGAGGCACTGACGCGCGCGACCGGCAGGCAAGTCCGCTGGGCTGCGCTCGATGGCGATCGCATCACGGCGGAGGCTCTTTCGCCGCTCGGCGTCGATCTCGTCATCAACGCCTCGGGGCCGTTTCAGAAGGGCCATTACGGTCTCGCCCAGGCCGCAATCGCCGCCTCCTGCCATTACATCGACCTCGCGGACGCACGCGATTTTGTGGGGGGCATCGGCGCGCTCGATGCGGCTGCGCGCGACGCAGGCGTTCTCGTCGTCAGCGGGGCGAGCTCGGTTCCGGGCCTTTCATCCGCGGTCGTCGCGCAGCATCGCGAGGCGTTCCAGGCGCTCGACAGCATCGACATCGCAATCTCGCCGGGGAATGCGTTCGATCCCGGCGTGGCGACTGTCGCATCCGTGCTCGGGGGCGTGGGGCAACCGCTGCGGACGCTGCTCGACGGCCGCTGGCGCACCGTGCACGGCTGGCAAGGTCTGCGCCGGGTCTCGTTCGGGGACGCGGGCACACGATGGGTGGGCTATGTGGACGTGCCAGATCTAGATCTTTTCCCGGCGCATCAACCAAATCTTAGAACGGTGCGTTTTCAGGCGGGGCTGGAAGTCTCCATCTTTCACCTCGGCCTCTGGTCAGCCTCCTGGCTGGTTCGCAGCGGGCTGCTGGCGAGCCTCTCTCCGCTGGCTTCGACAATGCTCGGGATCAAGCGCAAACTGCACCGGCTGGGGAGCGACCGCGGCGGCATGGTGGTGGAGATGCGCGGCACCGGACGCACCGGTGCGCCCAAGGCCCTAAGCTGGCTGCTGGTAGCCAGCTCCGGCCACGGGCCTTACGTGCCGGCGCTCGCTTCCGTCGCTCTGGCACGGCGGCTCGCCGGCGGCTCCGAGACAAGGCGCGGCGCAACCGCCTGCTACGCGCTCGCTGGCCTCAACGAGATCCTCGCCGAGGCGGACGGCCTCGACATCGTGTGCACCACAAACGACTTGCCCCTCCCGCGGTAAGGCGAGAGGGGCAAATGCTTGCGCGAACCAGCGGAGCGCGTCAGGTGCGCCAGGGGTGCTCCGGAAGATCGGAAACGCCGACCACCTTCACGCCAGCCGCAGCCACCTGGTGATCGTTCTCGACGGAGCTGCCGGAAACGCCGATGGCGCCAACAAGCACGCCTTCCTTGTCCACGATCGGCAATCCGCCGGGGAACGTGATGAGGCCATCGTTCGAATGCTCGATGCCGTACAGCGAGCCGCCGGGCTGCGAGAGCTTGCCGATCTGGCCCGTCGGCATACCGAAGAACACCGCTGTCTTCGCCTTCTTGATTGCGATATCGATGGAGCCGACCCAGGCGTCGTCCATGCGATAAAACGCCTTCAAATTGGCGCCGCTATCGACAACTGCGATGCACATCTTGGTTTTGGTCTTCTCCGCCTCCTTGCGGGCGGCGTCGATGATTTTTTGAGCGTCGTCGATCGTTACGTGCATGGGTCCTGTCCTCCACAACGCGCGAGCCGTGCGCGGGACCGTCATATCACTATGATCGGCACCAATTTCAATGGCTCGGCAAATTAACCCTAGTCGGCCCGGCGCAGATCAGCGCCCGACGCAAAACCGTCGAACTCCTCTCGTGTTCCGCGAAAGACGTTGAGGTCGATATCTCCCGAAACGCCGGGGCGCCTGCCGCGATTGTGGTATTGCCAGATCACCCACTGGCTTCTCCGAAACAGCGGCGGGACGACGAGGCTACGCGCCCAGAAGCGCTCCTTCTCCAGCATTCCGGACAAC
Organism: Hyphomicrobium sp. DMF-1; assembly: GCF_027886585.1. Taxonomy (NCBI): domain Bacteria; kingdom Pseudomonadati; phylum Pseudomonadota; class Alphaproteobacteria; order Hyphomicrobiales; family Hyphomicrobiaceae; genus Hyphomicrobium; species Hyphomicrobium sp. DMF-1. The sequence goes on from NZ_CP115706.1 coordinate 83,925, forward strand.
ATGGCGCCGTCGTACTCGGCCGTCGTATAGACGAGAGGGCGGCGCCCGTAGTGCCGTTCGAGCATGTCGATAAAATCCGTCAGCTCGGCCGCGTGATCCTCGATGGTCGCGCTCCACGTGCAGGGGCCCATGTGCTCGGCATCGACGACCGGCGGCAGCGCCTTCGGGTCCTTTGGAACCGTATCGATGAAGTTTTTCGCCTGCTCCGCGGCCGAGCGGCAGAGTGTAAAGAAATGATAGGCGCCGCGCGGCACGCCAGCACGGTCCGCCTCGCTCCAGTTGCGCGCAAAGCTCTTATCGCGAAAGGTCTCGCCCTCCGTCGCCTTGATGTAGGCGAAGCCGATGCCGCTCGATGCGAGCGCCTGCCAGTCGATCTCGCCCTGATGGTTGGAGACATCCACGCCGGTGACGGGATACCACCAGGATGCGGGTTCGAAATGCGGATAGAGAAGCGGAGCCGTCGCCGCGGCCAGCGCGGCAACGAGCCCCGTTCCCAGTATCGCGAGAAGACTTCGCCTCAAACGCCGGGACACGCTTACTTCCCGTCTGCGGCCTTTTCAGTGCCGAGCTTGTAGAGGTTGGAGAGCAGGGCCTCGAAGCCGCCCGCACCGGCACCCGTGTGCAGGTCGATGCGGCCGACCTTCTCGACGAGCTTCTCCAATGCTTCCAGCTCCTTCAAGCGCAGCAGGAGCGGATTGTTCTCCATCAGCTTGGAGGTGTTGAGCAGCGAACGGGTGGCGGCCGTCTCTTCCTGGCGGCGGATGATGTTGGCCTTGGCGACACGCTCGGCCTCCACGACCTTGTTCAGAAGATCGCGCACATCACCCGGCAGGATCACGTCCTTCACGCCGATCTCGCCAATCTCCGCGCCCAACTGACCGGCACGATTGGTCACGTAGGCGCGGACTTCGTTATCGATGGTGTGGCGAGCCGCCAGAATGTCGTCCAGCGTGCGCGTGGCCACGGCCTCGCGGATCGCGAACTGGATCAGGCGATAGAGGGTGGCGTTGACGTCCGTCGCCGCGGACGCGGCCTTCTCCGGATCCACGATGCGCGCGAACGCCGTCAGCGTCACGCGGATGCCCACGCGATCCTTGGTCAGGATCTCCTGCGCCGTCACCTCGAGCGGCTGCGGACGCAGGTCCATCGATACGATGCGCACGGTTCTGCCCACCGACCAGAACGCGTGGCGGCCGGGAGCCAGGCGCTCGGTCAGCACGCCGTCCACGACCAGAAGGCCAGCGTGGTTCGCCTCGATCACCGTCTCGACGATCGCGCCGCCGGAGCGAGCGGTATCCAGCTTATCGAGGTGCCGCTTGTCGACACGCAGCGAGCCGGCCGTATCGACAAGCTCGACGTCGATGGCCGTCAGCGTCTTCCAGAACGCGCGTGTGCTGTTCGGCAGCACCAAATGCTTGGCGTCGCCGTCCATCGAGACGATGGCGACCTCGGTCGGGCCGGGCTGAACGATGACGAAGTTCTCGGTCGCGATGTCCGGCTCGGTCTTGGCGAGCAAGAGCGCCCGCTCGGGCGCGATCTCGGCCCGCAGAACCTTGACGGTCTCGATCGTGAGCTGACCGAAGGGATCGAATTCCATGAACCGGCCCGGCGGCAGCAGCTTCTCGAAGCGGCCGTCGCGGCGAAGAAAGGCGCGCTCGTCGTCCTTCACGACAGCCGTGGTCCAAAAACGCAGGCGGGACATGGGGTACTCCAGAAACGTGAGGGCCCTTGCGGGCGAGTGAGGGATGTGAACGAAAAGAAACGTGTACGTCTAATGCAAATCGGCTGGCTGGTTACCGTTGTGTATTCAGACCGCCGACCGTTGTCCCACGACGATGTCGCGGACTCCAGCTTGAGCTACGGGGCGTCGGCCTTTCGCCTTCCGCGCGGCCCCGCTTTTCCCCGAAGGGATTGCGAAAAACCTGCGGATGGCTCCGGCTCTGCCCCGAAGCGGTATCCGCTGGAGCGCGGAGCGCATCGGCGCCTGCCTTCCGCCTCCCTCGCTCAGCCGGAGCCTTGCGAGAGAAACATGGGCCGGAACAACGGCCGGCTGCCCGGATGAGATCGCTGAAAGGCGATTTGGCATGGGAGTCGAACCCACGACAGCAAGATCCCTAATCTTGTGCTCTACCCACTGAGCTAGCCGTTTGGAGAAGCTAAAGAGAATCGAACTCCCGACCTCCCGGCTCAAAGCCGGGCGCTCTACCACTGAGCTACAGCCTCGTTTTTTTCCCGAAAGACGCGGAACACGCCGCCGCAGGGCGGAGCGCGCCAGCCGGATCTCAACGAGTCCGGACACGTGGCGCCACATCAGGAGATGGTGAGTAAACAGCCGAATTTGGCGAAATTCCACTTCGTCTGCCCGAAACCTGCGTTCATCGTTACGGAGAAGCCACCCCTCTTCACCTGCGTTAATCGGGGAGGGCCGGACGCGTTGCACTTTCAAGCGGGACGGGCTACCCCCTAAGTAGGACGTGGTCCGACGGTACGAGGGAAAAACTCCAGATCCGCGATCCGAGGCTTTCTCGGCTGGGGCGTCACGCGTGAAACAGCGGATGGGGGAGGCAGGCGGCAGCTTGGCCGCCTCGCCGCGCCCGGACAAGCCAGACGCGGCTTCTTCGCGTCAACGGGGTTTCGCAATGTCACGATTGAGCCTGCCACTCTCCGCCTTGAAGACCAGCTACGACGTGATCGTGGTGGGCTCGGGCTATGGCGGTGGCGTCACCGCCTCCCGCCTTTCGCGCGCCGGAAAGCGCGTCGCGGTGATCGAGCGCGGCCGGGAAATTCTGACGGGAGAGTTCCCTCAGAAATTTTCCGAGCTCAAGAACGAGTTCCAGGTTACGGGCAAGAGCTTCCGCACAGGATCCGACCAGGCGATCTACGATGTGCGCCTCGGGAAGGACATGCACGTGCTGGTGGCGTGCGGTCTCGGCGGAGGCTCACTCGTCAACGCGGGCGTGTCGCTCGTTCCGGATCGCCGCGTGTTCACCGACGAGATGTGGCCGGGTCAGATGGCGCAGGACGGGCTGATCGACGAAGGCTACCGCCGCGCCCAGCAATGGCTGCGTCCCGCTTCCGATCCCCGGGCGCGGGAGATGACGAAATTCAAGGTGCTCGAGCAGGCGGGGAAGGCCATCGACGCCAACCCCGTGGCATCCCCTATCGCCGTCAGCTTTGCCGATACCGTGAACCCGGCAGGCGTAGCGCAGGCGGCGTGCACGCGATGCGGCGATTGCTGCGCGGGGTGCAACGTGGGCGCCAAGAACACCGTCGCGCTCACCTATCTTCCCGACGCCGTGCGTTACGGCGCCGAGGTGTTCACCGGCCTCAAGGTCGATACGGTTCGCAAGACTACGGACGGCACCTGGCGAGTGACGGCGCGGGCCGTGGGGCCGGACCGCAGCCGGCCGGAGACCGTCATCGAAGCCCCCGTCGTGGTATTGGCCGCAGGCACCCTCGGCTCCACCGAGATCCTGCTGCGCTCGCGCGAGGCGGGGCTCGCGCTTTCCGAGCGTCTGGGGCAACGCTTCTCCGCCAATGGCGATATCATCGCCTTCGGCTACGGCGCAAAAACGCCCGTCAACGGCGTGGGTGTCGGGCACCCCTCGAAGGTCGACGGGCTCGAAATCGGGGCCGCCGTCTCCGGCCAGATCGAGATCCGCGATGCGGACACGCTCGCCAACGAGCTCAACGTGCAGGAAGGCGCGCTGCCCTCCGCCTTCGCCTCCGTGCTGCCGGTGCTGTTCCTGCCGAACGGACGGCTGCTCGGCGCGCTGTCGAGCCTCGTCAACGGCGTCTACAAAGGCCCGTTCGCGAGCCTCCAGACTTTCTTCGCCGTCTCGCACGACAGCGCCTCCGGCCGCTTCTCGCTCGAGGACAATCAGCTCGCGCTCGCCTGGCCAGATGCCAAGGACGAGCCGGTCTATGCCAAGCTCGATGCCATCCTGTCCAAGCTCGTGACCGCGAGCGGCGGCTCATACGTCAAGAACCCGCTGGCGGGAACCGTCATGGGCCATCAACCCGCCACCGCGCATCCGCTCGGTGGCTGCGGCATGGGGCGTGAGCGGAGCGACGGCGTGGTCGATCACAAATGCCGCGTGTTCTCGGGTGCCGCCGGCGCGGGCGAGACCGGCATTCACGAAGGGCTTTACGTCATCGACGGCGCGGTGATCCCGCGCTCGCTCGGCGTCAATCCCTTGCTCACCATCACGGCGATCGCCGAGCGGGCCATGCTGCACTTTGCACAGGACCACGGTCTCAGGTACACAACGGCACCGGTCACCGAGCCGGTGCTCACCGCTTCCAGCCCGGGCTACGTTGCCGCCCCGGCCTGAACCGAGATCCAATGCGCATCGAATATCACCGCACCCTGATCGCCGATCACGTCCGCAATCAGGCCTTCCACGACGCCCTCTCCCGCGTGATCAAGACGGGGGAGACCGTGGTTGCAGACATCGGCGCGGGCACGGGCCTCATCGGCCTCATGGCCGCGAAGCTCGGCGCGCGCGAGGTCATTCTCTACGAGGCCGCCGAGGTGGCCGGGGTCGCGGCCGCCACTATCAAGGCCAACCGCGCCAGAGCCTGCCATCTGATGCCCTGCCATTCGACGGAGATGGAGGATCCCCCGCGTGTCGACGTCGTCGTTTCCGAGACGCTCGGCAACTACGCGTTCGAGGAGAACATCATCGACACGCTGGCGGACGCGCGCAAACGGCACCTGAAGGATGGCGGCGTGATCATCCCTGCGCGCATTCGCCAATTCGTTGCGCCCGTGATCTCGGACCGCATTCATCGCGAGCTCATCGTGTGGAACGACGTTGGCTTCGGCCTCGACCTCTCGGTCGCGCGGCAGATGAGCCTCAACAACGTCTATGTGCGAAGCTTGACGCCCGACGAGCTGCTGGACGGCGGCCGCGGCGCCAAGGTCTGGGATACGGTTACGCTCGGCTCCGATACGCGGGCGAGCCGCAAGGGCGAAGCGTCCTTCAAGGTGGAGACGGACGAGACCGTCTACGGCTTCGCATACTGGTGGGATGCCGAGCTGATCGAAGGCGTCACTCTTTCGACGGCACCCGATGCGCCGCGCACGCATTGGGAGCAGCTCTATTTTCCGCTGGAGAAGCCGATGGCGCTCGCGGCGGGAGAAAGCGTGCTGGCGACGCTGAGGTCGCGCTCGTCGGAGGAAGCGGGAACGCATCTCGCGTGGACCGCGGTTCACTTCGACCGGGACGGAGCGTCCAAGGCCAAGCAGGCGATGGATCTCGACAAGGGCTGGATTCCCTAGCTCTGCGGCAGGCGCGCCCCGCGATGACGCAGGCTTCAGCCCTCGTCGTGGCCGACCTGCTCGTGCAGGCACACCACACCATTGATCATGATGCTGGTGGCCAGCGTCTCACGGCGCAGCGCGCCTGCGAGCGGCCGTGACGATATCGGCTCGGCGCCGACATCGTTAGCCGGCGCAAAGGTGAAAGCGACGGACGCGGGATCGTATCCGCCGACGGCAGGCGGAGCCTGACGCCGAGAGGAAGACGCGCGCGCCGGGATCAGCTCGGCGCGCGGATCGAAGGTTCTCACGAACTGCGCGATGCGAGGCGCGATCTCGGCGCGGAAGCGCGAGCCGTTGAAGATGCCATAGTGACCGACGCCCGCGCACTCGACGTGCAGCTTTCGTTCGTCCGGCAGGCCGCTGCAGAGCGCGTGGGCGGCGCGGCACTGGCCGAGCCCCGTGATATCGTCCTTCTCGCCTTCGATGGTCATCAAAGCGGTGCGGTGGATCTTGCCCGGATCGACGCGGCGGCCGCGGCTCGTCATCTCACCCTTGGGCAGGGTATGACGCACGAACACGTTGTCGATGGTGTCGAGATAGAACTCGGACGTCAGGTCCATGACGGCGAGATATTCGTCATAGAACTCGCGATGCTTCTCCGCCGAGTCGCCATCGCCGCGAATGAGGTGGAGAAACAGCTCCTTGTGCGCATTGGCGTGGCGGTCGAGGTTCATCGACATGAAGCCGGAGAGCTGCAGGAAGCCCGGATAGACGCTGCGTCCCGCTCCCTTATAGGGCCACGGCACCGCCGTGATGACATGGCTCTCGAACCATTTGACGCCGTGCTCCACCGCAACACGATTGACGGCCGTGGGGCTGACTCGCGTGTCTATGGGTCCGCCGGCGAGGATCATGCTCAGCGGCACGCTCGGATCGCCATCCTCCTCCATGAGAGAGACGGCGGCCATCACGGGAACAGCGGGCTGGCAGACCGCGAACACGTGCACGTCACCCTTGAACAGGGTGAGCATCTCGCGAACGTAGTCGATGTAATCATCGAGCGCGAACCGGCCGGCCTGGAGCGGCACGCTGCGCGCGTCCTGCCAATCGGTGATGTAGACCTCATGGCTCGGCAGCAGCGCTTCGACCGTGCCGCGCAGCAGCGTGGCAAAGTGGCCCGACATGGGGGCCACCAGCAGAACACGCGGATCCTGCGCGCGCTCCGCCATCGGCAGATCGCGGTGGAAATGGATCAGCTTACAAAAAGGGCGGTCCCAAACGACCTCCTCTCTCACCGCAACGCGGCGATTGCCGATCTCGGTCGAGGCGAGCCCGAAGATGGGCTTGTCGTAACGGCGCGTCGTGCGCTCGAACACTTCGCAAGCGGCTGCCGCGTGGCGGCCGACGGGCGTATGCTTCAAGGGATTGAATGGGCTTTCGACGATGTAGCGGACAGACTCAGCGACTGCGCGCGCCGGCTTCAGAGCGGCATGGCTCATCTCATAGAGGTGATAAAGCACAGTCGATTCCCCGCTCTCGTGTGCGCCCGAAGTGCCGCGGGCCCGCCGCAACGTGATCGCCCTTGCTGTACGTCAGGCAGCGATCGCCGAACGACCCCGATGCGCGGCGGATAGCCGCGAGACACGAACGTTGTTGATTTTTTGCTCGTCCCCCATTGCCGAGGATGCACTGATTCGAGCGGTTTACCTAGGTACGTCACCCGCTTGCAGGGGAAGCGGCAACTTTCGACAGCTCGTCTGCGAGTTTTTCCGCGTCGACGCTGTGCGGGAAGTGCTTCACGAACTCGCCGTTCGCGTCCATCAGGTACATGAACGAGCTGTGATCAACGCTGTATTCTCCGGGCCTCTCGGCGTCCGGCACCTTCTTCGCGTAGACGCGGTAAGCCTTCGTCACGCCCGCGATGTCCTCAGGCGTTCCGGAGAGCGCAACGATGTTCGCATGGAAGCTCGCGACGTACTTTCCGAGCAGCTCGGGGGTATCGCGCTCAGGATCGACGGTGACGAAAATCGGCGTGAGGCCCTTGGCCTTGTCGCCCATCCGGTCCAGTGCCGCCGCGATCACCTGCAGGCCTGCAGGGCATACGTCGGGACAGTTGGTGAAGCCGAAATAGACGAGCATCGGCCGGCCGCGGAAATCCTTGTCGGTCACGCGTTTGCCGGTGGCATCGAGCAGACTGAACGGACCGCCAATGAGCGCCTTGCCCGACGTCTGAGTGCCCACGCCGGGCGTGCCGGGCAGCGTGACCAGCAGAACGGCCGTCGCGACACCCGCCGCGAGACCGAGCAGCAAGGCGAGGAACAGCGTTCGGCGCGAGGCGCCGACGCGGGCCGGCTTCGTTTCATTCGTTTTCTTCGTCATCGGAGCCTCTCGCTCATTCGCCCATGTGCACCAGCGTTCCGGCGTTGCGGGCACTCTCGATCAGATACCGGAACAGCGCGACGCCGGCGGCAAGGTACACGAGGTTCAGAAGAAAAGCCCAGAGCATAAGGTCGCCCCGGAACTCCCCATGCAACACGATCGCGCGCAGGCCCTCGAATACATAAGTCGGCGGCAGCGCCCACGAGAACGGCTGAAGCCAGACGGGCAGCGTCGTCACGGGATAGTAAACGCAGGAAAGAGGCATCATAAGAAAGGTCATGAGCCAAGCGATATTCTCGGCGCCCAGACCGTAGCGCAGCACCGCGCCTGTCGACACCAGGCCGAACGACCAGCTCGTGATGACGAGGTTGGCGAAGAAGGCCGCGAGAGGCAGGCCGATGCTGAAGAGGCTGTAGTCGAACATCAGGTAGGCGATCACGACCACAGGGATCATCGAGACGGCGAGCTTGATCAGGCTCACCATGACGAGGCTCGCGATCAGCTCATAGGAGCGCAACGGGCTCATCATGAGATGTCCGAGATTGCGCGCCCACACCTCCTCCAGAAAGGCCATGGCGAAGCCGAGCTGGCTGCGAGCGAGGATATCCCACAGCAGCACGCCGCCGACGAACAGCCCGGCAGCGGCCGCCGCGAGGCTAGTGGTCTGCGCCAGATGAAGCTGCACGAATCCCCAGGTGAGCATCTGCACGAGGGGCCAGAACACCATTTCCAGCGCACGGGGGCCGGACGACCGCAGCAAATACCAATGGCGCAGCACCATGGCGTGGATCCTGCGGACAGTCGCGGCCGCGCCGGTCTGCGGCTCGAGCAAACGGGATGTCATGAACGCGTCTCCGCGTCGTGCCGTCCGCCGCGGCGCGCGATGTCGAGAAAAACCTCCTCCAGCGTTTCGCGGCCGAAGCGCTGGACGAGCGTGGCGGGCGTCTCGTCGGCGACGATACGCCCCCTGTCGAGCATGATGACGCGATCGGCCATGCGCTCGACCTCGCCCATGTTGTGGGAGGCGAGCAGGATGGTGGCGCCGGTCTCGCGCCGATAATCCTCGAGGCGCGAGCGCACCCAATCGGCGGTGTCGGGATCGAGCGAGGCCGTCGGCTCGTCGAGCAGCAACAACTCCGGCACGTTGAGGAGCGCCTTGGCAAGGCTGACGCGCGTCTTCTGCCCGGCGGACAGCTTTCCGTAGGGGCGGTGAAGAAACTCGTCGAGCCTCAAGCTGGCGGACAGCTCGCGGATGCGCGCCTCGAAGCCGATCACACCGTAGAGGCGGGCGAAGATCGAGAGGTTCTGATGCACGGTAAGGCGCATCGGCACATCCGAATAGGGGCTTTCGAAATTCATGCGGTGCAGCACGCGATGGCGGGCGGTGCTCATGTCGGCGCCGAACACCTCGGCCACGCCGGAGGTCGGAATGATGAGGCCCATCAGCATCGAGATGGTGGTGGTCTTGCCCGCACCGTTGCCGCCGAGAAGCGCCGTGACCGTGCCTTTCTCGAGCGTGAAGCTTATGCCATCCACGGCCACCACATCGCCGTAGGCCTTGCGAAGGTCGCGAACGACCACCGGCGGGCCGGCGCGGTTTTCACCGTCAACCCCGCGCTTTACCGTGTCCAGCATTGGTGACGTCCACTCGAGCAGGGTTTTGCCAGGCCGCGGCTTCGCTTTTCGCGACACGAGGGCGGCGTTTTCCTCCCCCTATCTGGCGCAGGCATCGCCCGCTTGCAAGCCGTGCCGGAGCGTGATCATTTTTGGTTGAATTGGGGTCCGACCCCATATTTTTGACAAGGCCATCTTTCGGACGGATAGGGTTCGAAACGATCATGGTCTAGGTTATTTGGCGAGACCGATGATTCACGTTTCGGACAGATAGGGTCCGAAACGATCATGGTCTAGGTTATTTGGCGAGACCGATGATTCACGTTTCGGACAGATAGGGTCCGAAACGATCATGGTCTGGAATCCGGGCTTAAGTCAGCCTCACAACGTAAAGCAGTCCGTCCGTGGCAGGAAACCTACCTAAAAACGTCGAACCCAGGCTCTCCTTCGACGGAGACAGCCAGCTCAGGCTGCACACCATCGTCCGCTTGAGGTGGGTCGGTGTCATTGGCCAGATCCTCGCCTTGAGCGTCGTGTATTTCTGGCTGGGTTTCGATCTTCCGGCCGGTCCCTGCCTCATCGTGATCGCGGTCTCGGCGTGGGTGAATGTCTTCCTCGCCATCCGCTATCCGGCGCGCCACCGGCTCTCTGTGAACTTCGCGACAGCGCTGCTCGCCTACGACATCATCCAGCTCGCCTCGCTCCTCTATCTTACAGGTGGAATCGACAACCCCTTCACGATGCTGATCGTGGCGCCCGTCACGGTATCGGCTGCCACCCTGCCGCTCGTTCATACGATCGGCCTCGGCGTGCTCGCGCTCGGCTGCACATGGGTTCTGGCCTTTCACGCCATGCCGCTACCCTGGTACGTGGAGCCGCCTCTCGCCCTGCCCATCCTTTACAAGATCGGCATCCTGTTCGCCGTCGCCGCCTCCATGCCGTTCCTGGCTCTCTACGTCTGGCGGCTGACGAAAGAGGGCCGGCAGATGTCGACCGCGCTCGCCGCAACCGAGCTCGTGCTGTCGCGGGAGCAGAAGCTGCATGCGCTGGACGGGCTTGCCGCGGCGGCGGCCCACGAGCTCGGAACGCCGCTTTCGACGATCACGCTCGTGACCAACGAGCTGGCGCGCCAGATGGACGACACGAACCCTTACCGGGAAGACATCCTGCTGCTGCGCAGCCAGGCCCAGCGCTGCCGCGAGATCCTGCAAAAGCTCACCCGCCATCCGCCGGACGAGGACCCGCTGCACGCCACGCTGACCGTGAAGGAAATGCTGCACGAGGTGGCAGAGCCCTACATGGGCGGGCGCGTTGCGATCCAGATCCGCGCCACGCCCTCCTCGTCCGCAGCGGGTCCCGAGGCCCGCCAGCCAACAAGCCTGCGCCGGCCGGGCGTCATCTATGGCCTTGGCAATATTATCGAAAACGCTGCCGACTACGCAGGCTCGAGAGTGGAGGTCAACGCCGAGTGGGACGGCCAGAACGTGGTCGTCGTGATCGCGGACGACGGCCCCGGCTTCAAGCCCGAGGTGATCGACAACCTCGGCGAGCCTTACGTCACCACGCGCACGGCAGGGCAAAAGGGGAAAAGCGGGGGCAAGGTGTCCGGCCTCGGTCTCGGCTTCTTCATCGCCAAGACGCTGCTCGAGCGGTCTGGCGCCCGGTTCAGCTTCGATAACCGGCCCGCCCCCGAGCATGGCGCCGTCGTGCGCATCGTCTGGCCCCGCGCCGCGTTCGAGGCGGAGCTCGAAGGGCGCGAAAATCATGTTGCATTGCCATCCCGGCGACGCGAGCCGCCGAGCCCGGGCGACCCCATTTCGGACGCCATTTAAGAGCTTCGGCGCCGATTGTCGTCCAATTGCACCCTGTACGGCGCGAAATCTGCCGGCTGTTCACCATAAACAGCGCGAAAGATCTCGCGGATTAGGCATGCTCGATATTGCATCTGCCCCTAAGGCATCCGATCCTTTAGCATTGGATCGCTTGGGTAATTGATTCATCAGTTGTGCTACTTTTCCGGAACGAGCCGGTCTTCAATTCTGGCCCCCCATGCATGGCATGGCTGAGCCACGCTGCCGGGATAGGTCTCTTTCGGAAAATGCTTTAGCGAAGCGTACTCTGATCATATAAAGCCAAAAAAGCGGGAGACGCGCGGTGGTGACTGAAGATCTATCATTTCGGCAGGACGAGCTGCCTGAGGACCGTTCGCTGATCATCGTGGACGACGACCGTCCGTTCCTGCAGCGGCTGGCCCGCGCCATGGAGCTACGCGGGTTCGAGGTTCGCAGCGCCCACTCGGTGGCCGAAGGCATCGATCTCATCAAAGCCCAGGCCCCGGCGTTTGCCGTGGTGGACATGCGGCTCGAGGATGGCAACGGCCTCGACGTGATCGCCGAGCTGACCCGCGCCCGCCCCGATGCCCGCATCATCGTTCTCACCGGCTACGGCAACATCGCAACCGCTGTCTCGGCCGTGAAGCTCGGCGCCGTCGACTATCTCGCCAAGCCTGCCGACGCTGACGACGTGACGGACGCGCTTCTTGCGCCCCATAACGCGAAGGCTGCGCCCCCCGAGAACCCGATGTCGGCGGATCGCGTCCGCTGGGAGCACATTCAGCGCGTCTACGAGCTGTGCAACCGCAACGTCTCCGAGACAGCGCGGCGCCTCAACATGCACCGCCGTACCCTCCAGCGCATCCTTGCCAAGCGCGCCCCGAAGTAGGATCGGCTTTCGCTCTCAACCGTCGCCTATCCCGCGCCCTACGGCTGCGGGCAGCGTAGGGTCGAGCAGCACCGACAAACGCGACGCCGATGCGCGAGCCAGGCGCAAGGTCATGGCCTTGCGCTTCGGAGCGGGAAGGCGCAAGTCGGGCGCGGGCCGGATCACCTCTCCGCCGTAGCGATCGGCCACGATAAGGCCGGTCTCACCCGGCAGCACGTCGAGTGGAAAATCCGGCATCACGGCGAAGAAAAGCCGATCCGAGAACTCCCGATACTCGGGCCATTTGTGGTCGGAGCGGAAATCCTCGATCGAGGACTTGATCTCCACAATCCATATTGTGCCATCGGGCGCGAGGCCCACGACATCGGCTCGCCGCCCGTTCGGCAACGGCAGCTCTGAAATTGCCGCAAGTCCGTGGGCCGCGAGAACCCGCACCACGCCGCGGCAGATCTCGCGTGCCACCAAAGATTGCGGCCCACCGAGGCCGATGCGGGGAATATCCGGCAGGGCTTCTGCGTTCTCCACACTGTCCTCGACGCCGGTCATTGATCTGCCATTTGGGACTGACACCACTTTGCCCTGAAGTTGACCCAACCCTGATCTCAACTGTCTCAGCCCCGTAAGACTACCGCATCGCAGCCTCGCCCGGCTATCCGCTTCGCTCTTTCGTTTCGCGTGGCATCGGATAACCGGCTTTCACGTTCGGCAAGCGCATCAGCCACCCGGATTACCTCGAACCGCGATCTCAGGACCCCGAGAGGCTTTCATCCCCATGTTCTTCAAGCGGCTCACGAAGACGAAATCAGCTCCGGCCCCCTCGCAGCCGGCCGAAGACACGGCGAGACCCGATGACGCGATCCCCGTCCCCGCCCTTCAAGCGAACAGCGGACCGCAACCGCTTGACGCGAGCGACCTGCGCCGGACTGTCGACAGCAAATCGCTCGGTTTCAAGACAACGGCGGACCTCGAGCCCGCCGAGGGGCTGATCGGCCAGGATCGCGCGCTCAAAGCGCTCGATTTCGGCCTCCGCATCCGCGCGCGGGACTTCAACATTTTCGTGCTGGGGCCGCCCGCGTCCGGCAAGAGCACAGCCGTCCGCGCACATCTCGCGAAAGTTGCAGCCGCCTCGGCCACGCCGTCTGACTGGATCTACGTCAACAACTTCGATGATCCGCGCCGCCCGCGCGCGATCGAGCTTCCGGCGGGACGCGCGAAGGCGCTGAGCAAGGGCATGCTCGCCGCGCTCCACGAGCTGGCCGCGACGCTGCCAGCCGCATTCGACGCCGAGGACTATCGCGCACGCCGCCGCGCCATCGACGAGGAGTTCCGCGGCTCCCACGAAGACGCCCTCGACGCGGTCTACGCCAAGGCCGCGCAGCAGAACATCGCCGTTCTGCGCACGCCTCTCGGCTTCGGCATGGCGCCGATGCACGAAGGCAAGGTGGTGAAATCGGAAGTGTTCAACCAGCTTCCCGAATCCATGCGGCGCGACGTGGAGACCCGCATCACGTCCCTGCAGGCCGAACTCGAACGCATTCTCTCGAGCGCGCCCAAGGCCGACAAGCGCAGGCGCGAGCAGCTTGCCGAGCTCAACGAGGAAGTTGCCCGCCACGCCATCGAGGATGCGCTGGACGAACTCAGCGCCAGTTTCTCCGACGTCGCCGAGGTGGCGAAGTTCCTGGCGGATGCCGAAGACGACATGATCGCGAACGCGGCGCGCTTCGCTACGCCTGCGACGGAAGCGGAGCGGACGCCGGCCGCCCTCGCGGAAGATCCGCGCTTCCGCCGTTACATGATCAACGTGATGGTCTCCCACGAGAGCGATACGGGCGCGCCCGTGCGTGAGGAGATGTCCCCGACGACGGGCTCGCTTTCCGGATACGTGGAGCCCGCCCCGCAGTCCGCCGCACAGCGTGCCGACTTTCTCGCGATCCGCCCCGGTGCCTTGCATGGCGCCAACGGCGGCGCGCTCATACTCGATGCGCGGCGGATCACATCCTCCACGGCCGTCTGGGAGGCGCTGAAACGCGCGCTCAAGAGCGGCGAGATCCGCATCGATGCCGCGTCCGGCGTGCCCGGTGCCGCGGCGTCTCTTGATCCCGACCCCATTCCGCTCGCGATCAAGGTCGTGCTGCTGGGCGACGCCGATCTCTTCTATCGCCTGCGGCAGGACGATCCCGACTTCGCGGGCCTCTTCAAAGTCCAGGCGGACTTCGACGAGACCATCGACCGCAACAAGGACAACGACGCGGCGTATGCGCGCCTCGTCGCGTCCATCGTCAAGCGTCACGAGCTGAAGCCGGTGGATGCGGCGGGCGTAGCGCGGCTGATCGAGGAAGCCGCGCGGATCGCGGAGGACAGCGAGAAGCTCTCCATCGAGGTCGGCTTGATCGCCGATATCGTGCGGGAGGCCGACTACTGGTCCGACAGCGCGGACCACAAGGTGACGAAGGCCGAGGATGTCGCCCGCGCGATCGAGGAGCGCACGCGGCGCGCCGACCGCGCCCGCGACGACGTGCAAGAATCCGTCGAGCGCGGCATCATGCTGGTCGATACGAAGGGCTCGAAGGTGGGCCAGATCAACGGCCTCTCGCTCGTACAAAAGGGCGGCTTCAGCTTCGGGCGTCCGGCGCGCATCACGGCGCGCGTGCATCTGGGGCAGGGCCGCGTGACCGACATCGAGCGCGAGGTTCAACTCGGAGGCCCGCTGCATTCCAAGGGCGTCATGATCCTATGGGGCTATCTCGCGGGACGGTATGCGCAGGACGTGCCGCTCGCGCTCGCGGCCACGCTGGTGTTCGAACAGTCCTACGGCACCGTCGAGGGCGACAGCGCGTCCTCGGCCGAGCTGTTCGCGCTTCTCTCCGCGCTTTCGGATGCTCCCGTCCGCCAGGACCTGGCCGTGACCGGCTCCGTCAACCAGTGGGGCGAGGTGCAGGCCGTCGGCGGCGTCAACGAAAAGATCGAGGGCTTCTTCGACGTGTGCTCGGCGCGCGGCATCACGGGAACGCAAGGCGTCATCATTCCGCACGCCAACCGCCAGCACCTGATGCTGCGGGAGGACGTGGTGAAGGCGGTGAAGGACGGGCGCTTTTCCATCTACGCCATCAAGACGGCAGACGAGGGACTTGCGCTGCTCACCGGGCTCGAGGCCGGGCAGAAGGGGGCGGACGGCCGCTTCGGCGCGGAGACCGTGAACGGGCGCATCGAGGCGCGGCTGCGCACCTTCGCCGAGCGCGCCCGATCATTCTCCATCGAAGGATCGAAACCGGCGTCATGATCACCCACGTCGCACAGGCTGACGAGCAGCGCGGGCGGGTCGTACTCTGGCTCGGCGCGTCGGGAGAACCGCAGGATACTGCGGTCGAGGCGGCTCTCTGTCTCGCGCAGGCCTTCCAATCGGAAATCGAAAGCCTCTTCATCGAGGACCGTCAGCTTTTCGATCTCGCCGAGTTGCCGTTCGCCCGTGAAATCTCTCTTTCGGGGCGGCGCTCGCGGGTGCTTTCCGCGAACGATCTCGCGCGGGATATACAGTCCCATGCTTCGGCTGTTCAGCGCCGCGTGATGGCGCGGGCGCGGGCGGCGGACGTCACCGCGAAGACGCGCGTGGTGCGCGCCGAGCCGGTCACAGCGCTCGCGCAGGCGTGCGCTGAGAACGGCCCCTGGAACGTGGTGACTGTCGGCTCGCCGATCCGTCGCGGAGTGGAGACGGGTCTCGCGGAGCTTTTCGAGGCCGTTCACGCCACCACGGGCATCGTCGTTGCTGGCCCCAAGGCCCGGCGCACGCATGGGCCGGTGATCGCGGTGGTCGAGGAGCTCGAGCGCGTGGTTCCGATGATGCGCGCGGCCGAGCGCATCGCCACGGCCACCGGCGGCGATACGCGGATCTGGCTGCTCGTCCACGATCAAAGCCACCAAGACTGGATCGAAGGGCAGATCCGTCTCGCACTCGGCGCCTATGCCGCCATCAAGCTTGAGGTGGTGGACATGACCACCCGCAGCGCCCAGGACGTGGCCCGCATGATGCAGCGCGAAGGGGCGGGGTTCGTGATCGCCCGCTTCGGCGGCCGGCTCGCGCCAGAAGAGGCGGACGTGGTGCCGCTGGCGGAGACGCTGGAAGGCCCGCTCTTCCTCGTGCGCTGATTTTCCCCAGAGACCGTGACCGCGGAAGGCTTGTTCGGCCGCCGGCCTGGCTTTACTAGCTCCCTAACGGGCCGATCCCTAGGGGTGGGCGGGCGCGATGCCGCGAGAGGATCTATGACCTGGTTGGAGACGCTTTTCGGACCCGCCGGCGCCTATGCCGTCCAGGTGCTCAAGATCATCGGCATCGACATCGTCCTCGCCGGCGACAACGCGGTGGTCATCGCGCTTGCCTGCCGCACGCTTCCCGCCAACAAGCGAACGCTCGGCATTCTGCTCGGCGCGGGCACCGCGGTGGTGCTGCGGATCATCTTTACGCTCGTCGTGCAACAACTGCTCGACATCAGCCTGCTCAAGCTGCTTGGCGGGCTCCTGCTGATCTGGATCGCGGTCAAGCTGGTGACGGCGGAGGAGCCGGACGAGCATTCCATCAAAAGCGGGACCAGCCTCTGGGAAGCGGTTCGCATCATTGCCATCGCCGACATGGTGATGAGCCTCGACAACGTGCTCGCCATCGCAGCGGCGGCCCACGGGGATGCGTTCCTGATCATCATGGGCCTCATCGTGTCCATCCCGCTGGTGGTAGGCGGCGCGACGATCATCACCCAGCTTCTCGTGCGCTATCCCATCCTCATCTGGGCGGGCGCCGCTCTGCTCGGCTGGGTTGCCGGAGAATTGATCGCCACCGAACCGATGCTGCACGCGCACGTCGCGTCGCTCGCGGATACGCTGGGGCTCACGGCGAAGCATCTTGCACGCGCCTTCGAGGTGATCGGCGCGCTTCTCGTGATCGCGATCGGCTATTCCATGCGACGGCTGGCCGATGCCGGTAAGAGCGCTTGAGTAGGGGCTGACATGCCTGAGCTGCCAGAGGTCGAGACGGTCCGCTTGGGATTGGAGCCGGTGCTCGTGGGCGGCACGTTCTCGAGTGTCACGACCAATCGCGCCGATCTGCGGTTTCCCTTTCCTCCGAATTTCAGCCGCCGCCTCCGCGGCGCGCGGGTCACGGAGCTCGAGCGGCGCGCGAAATATCTGATCGCCCATCTCTCGACGGGCGAGGCGCTCGTCATGCACCTCGGCATGACGGGACGCTTTCACGTCCATCGCGCGGGGGCGGCACGGGCGCAGCTTCTCGGCGAGTACGAAAACTCGGTCCCGGCCGACGACAAGCATTTGCACGCCCTGTTCGAGATGGCGGGGGGAGCCAAGGTCGCCTACTTCGATCCGCGCCGGTTCGGCTACATGCTGCTGATCCCCGAGACCGAGCTTCCCGACCACGCACTGATGCGGGGCCTTGGCGTCGAGCCGCTGACGGAGGCGCTCAATGCGGCTTACCTGGCGAACCGAGCGGCGGGACGGAAAAGCGATCTCAAGGCTTTTCTCCTAGATCAGAGGATCGTAGCGGGGCTCGGCAACATCTACGTGTGCGAAGCGCTGTTCCGAGCCGGGCTCAAACCCAGCCGCCGCGCCTCGATCCTCGCGGGACGTGGCGGACGGCCGAGCGAGCACGCGGTGCGGCTGGTGGCGGAGATCAAGGCCGTTCTCGCCGAAGCGGTGGCGGCAGGAGGCTCGACGTTGCGCGACTATCGTCATGCGGATGGCGCAAGCGGGAGCTTCCAGAGCGCCTTTCAAGTTTACGGGCGCGAGGGTGAGCCTTGCGTGAGGCCGGGGTGCCGGGGCACTGTGCAACGCAGCATCCAAGGCGGGCGGTCGAGCTTCTACTGTCCGGTATGTCAGCGCTGAACGCGGGAGAGGTGCATCATGGCCTATGAGACGATCCTGGTGGAAACTCGGGGGCGTGTGGGCCTCATCACCCTCAACCGTCCCCAGCAGTTAAACGCGCTCAACGACCAGCTCATCGGCGAGCTCAATCTGGCGCTCGATGGTTTCGAGGCGGACGAGACGGTCGGCGCGATCGTGGTCACCGGATCGGAGAAGGCGTTTGCCGCTGGTGCCGACATCAAGGAGATGCAGTCCAAGACCTACATCGAGGCCTACAAGTCGGATTTCATCGCGAGCTGGGAGCGCATCACGCGCTGCCGCAAGCCCGTGATCGCGGCGGTCGCGGGCTTCGCGCTCGGCGGCGGGTGCGAGCTTGCCATGAGTTGCGACCTGATCATCGCCGCCGACACCGCCAAGTTCGGCCAGCCCGAGATCAAGCTCGGCATCATGCCGGGCGCGGGCGGCTCGCAGCGTCTGATCCGCGCGGTGGGGAAGGCGAAGGCCATGGAGATGTGCCTCACGGGCCGGATGATGGACGCGGCCGAAGCCGAGCGGTCCGGGCTCGTCGCGCGGATCGTTCCGGCGCAGGATCTGCTGGCGGACGCGCTGAAGACGGCCGAGACGATCGCATCGAACTCGCTTCCGGCGGTGATGATGACCAAGGATTGCGTCAACCGCGCTTACGAGATGACGCTACAGGAAGGCATCCGCTACGAGCGGCGCACGTTCCACGCTCTGTTCGCGACGCATGATCAGAAGGAAGGAATGACCGCGTTCATCGAGAAGCGGCGCGCGCAATTCAAGAACGAGTAACGCGCGTCTGCGTGACCGCCGACATCACGCAAAGCGCGACGATGGCGAAGCCGCCCCAGAGGAACACCTCGTTGGCGGCCCAATCGCCCTTGGCGGTGTCGAGCTTGCCTCCACCGATCAGGTAGACGAGGCCGCCGGCCGCCGCCGAACCGTGGATCAGGGTGAGGATGAGGGGCGGAACCGGTAGGTTTCTGATACGGCCCAAGCGGTAGCCGTAGATGCCGAGGCAGGCGGCAAAAAGCACAGCGCCCGATCCATACTGGAACGCGTGGCGCCAGGTTACGTCGGACAGCGAGTAGACGGCGAACAGCGCGGAGGCGCCCCAGGCGTAGACCAGCGCAGCCAGCCAGACGTTGCAGCGGAGCGCTTCCTTGATGCTGGCAAAAGCATCCTTCGGAGCGGAGAGCTTGGCAGTGCGCGACCAGAGCGGCGCATTGATGCCAAGGCCCGTGCCCACAACCAGCGCGACCAGCAGACCGGCCGCGATCGCAGGCAGGAACTTGTCACCGCGCCCGGCGCCGAGCACCATCATCGTCGTGCTCAACGCAGACGCCAGCAACAGCCACGGAAGCAGTGGCCGAAGAGAGATTCCCGGAGCGTAAGGCCCGCCGTGCTGATCGATGCTCATGCGAGCATCTTAACTATGGGGAATTCTTCTTAGCGTCAATCAACGCGTGGGCAGAAATGACCGCCAAGGCCAAGGCACCAAACAGAAAAATGCCGTTGCCAGCCCAATCCGCGTCGCCGGTGTGGAGAAATTCCTTGTCGGGATCGATGGCGAGCCCGGTCAGGGTCACGATCATGCCCGCCAACTGGCCGATGCCGAGATAGCGCCCGAGGCGCAGGAGCGTCGCGTCGTCATGTCCGCGGGCGGCATCCTTCGCGAGGAGCGCCGAGAAGCCGAGGCAGAGCACGCCGGCTCCGGCGAAGGCCGCGGAGAAATGCGGCCATTCACGCCAGGAGAGCACGAGCACGTAGACGAGAACGAGCGCGGCGGCGCCCCACAGCCAGACGAGGCCCATGTAACGGGCCGTCACGCTCTCGATCCTGCTCGGCGCGGCGGCGGAGCGAACGAGCCCGCGGCGCTCACTGATGGCGGCGAGGGCGAGCAGCAGCGTTGGGAAAGCGGCGGAGGCGAGCAATCCGAGCGGCTCTCCGGCCACCGCGGAGAAATAGACGCCAGCGAGCCCGAGACCCAAGACCAGCGCCCAGCCGATGATGGAAAAAGCGGTCATTTCAGCATGTTCCTCCCGTTCCCCAGCGCACACGGTTGCTCTTACAGCACCTTTTGCGGGGTCTGGGAAGGCAGCCCAATTCCTTACGGCGCAGCGATCGCGGGACGTGCCTTGGCGTCAGACGGCGCCGAGGCTCCAGGCGAGAATGGCCTTCTGGGCGTGCAGGCGGTTCTCGGCCTCGTCGAACACCACCGACTGCGGGCCTTCGAGCACGCTCTCCGTGACCTCGTTGCCGCGATAGGCAGGAAGGCAATGCATGAAGATGGCGCCCTTGTTGGCCTTGGCCATCAGCGCATCGTCGACCGCGTAGGGCTTCAGGAGCTGCTTTCTGCGCGCGCCATCGGTCTGACCCATGGAGACCCAGGTGTCGGTCACGATGCAATCGACACCACGCACGGCCTTCACCGGATCCGTCATGATGGTGACGTCGGCCTTCTCGCGGCGGACCCAATCGACCACGTCGTCGGTGGGGCGCAGGGCCTCGGGGCAGGCCACGCGAAGCTCGAAGCCGAAGCGGGCGGCGGCATGCATCCACGAGACGGCGACGTTGTTGCCGTCTCCGACCCAGGCGACGGAGCGGCCCTTGATGGGTCCCACCCGCTCCTCGAAGGTCATCACATCCGCCATGATCTGGCAGGGGTGAGACTTGTCGGTGAGGCCGTTGATCACGGGGACGGTGGCGTACTTCGCGAGATCCAGCAGCGTCTGGTGCGAGTTGGCGCGGATCATGATGGCGTCCGCGTAGCGCGACAGCACGCGCGCGGTATCGGAGATGCTCTCGCCGCGGCCAAGCTGGAGGTCGCCCTGGTTGAGCATGATGGTCTGGCCGCCGAGCTGGCGCATGGCCACATCGAACGACACGCGCGTGCGGGTGGACGGCTTCTCGAAGATGAGGACCAGAACGTCGTCCTCGATGCCCTTGGGGCGCAGCTTCGCAGGCACCCGCTTGCCCGCCGCTTTCATGGCATGGGCGGCATCGATGATGCGCCGGAGCGTCTTCGTATCGATCTCGTCGAGATCCAGGAAATGTCGAATAGCGGGTGCTTTGGCCATGGCGCTTCGGCCGGCTCCAGATCCGGGGTTGGCTATCGGGTTTGAGATTTCGAGACGTGCGTGAGCGCGCGCGACAGGCGTTCGATGCCTTCGCCGATCTCCTGCTCGTCGACCGTGAGCGGCGGGAGCAAGCGCACGACGTTGTCGCCCGCGCCGACAACGAGCAGCTTCTCGGAGAGCGCCGCCGCCACCACATCCGGGGGCGCGGCGTTGACCTTGATGCCGGCGAGGAGACCTTGCCCGCGCACCTCGGTGACGAGCGAGGGGAACTGGTCCTGAATGCGGGCGAGGCTCTGGCGCAGGCGCAGCGCTTTCTGCTGCACACCTTCGAGGAAACCCGGCTCGAGCACGACGTCGAGAACCGCGCTGCCGACCGCCGTTGCCAGCGGATTGCCGCCGAACGTCGAGCCGTGCGTGCCGGCCGTCAGGCCCGATGCGGCGCGCTCCGTCGCGAGCACGGCGCCGAGCGGGAAGCCGCCGCCGATGCCCTTCGCAATTGCCATGATGTCCGGAGTGATGCCGGACCATTCGTATGAGAAGAGCTTGCCCGAGCGGCCGACGCCGGTCTGCACCTCATCGAAAACGAGGAGGATGCCGGCCTCGTCGCAGAGCGCGCGCAGGCCGCGCAGATAGTCGGCCGCGCCAACATGCACGCCGCCTTCGCCCTGCACGGGCTCGATCATGACGGCCGCCGTCTCCGGGCCAATGGCCTGGCGGACAGCTTCGAGATCCCCGAACGGCACATGGTCGAAACCGGGGGCCTCGGGACCGAAGCCTTCGAGATATTTCGGGTTTCCGGCGGCGGCGAGCGTGGCCAGGGTGCGGCCATGGAAGGCGCCCTGAGCCGTTATGATGCGCCAGCGCTCCGGATTCCCGGCCACATAATGATAGCGGCGCGCAGCCTTGATGGCCCCTTCGCACGCCTCGGCGCCCGAGTTGCAGAAAAAGACCTTATCCGCGAACGTGACCTCCACCAGCCGCCCGGCGAGCTTTTCCTGGCCGGCGACGCGGTAGAGATTGGATGTATGCCAAAGCTGGCCCGCCTGCTCGGTAAGCGCGGCGACGAGGCGCGGATGCGCGTGTCCCAGGGCATTAACGGCAACGCCCGAGCCGAAATCCAGATAGCGCTCGCCGGCCTCTGTCTCCAGCCACGAACCCTCACCGCGAGCGAACACGATATTCTGGCGCGCGTACGTGCTCATGACCGCAGGCGACGGGCCCTTCGAAGCGCCCGTGTTTGCCGAGGTCGAGGCTGTGAGGGGTTTGGACATCTCGCCCATTCCGCTCCCCCAAAATGACGAAAGCCGCCCTCCCGGCGGCCACGCGAAGGAGGCGTGATACGCGCAAGGGGCCCGCCTGTCAACGAAAGCAATTGCAGATGCTCTGCGAGAACGGCGTGCAGCCAAATCTGCCACCCGACTACAACGCCCCGGTGGCGACGCTGGCCTAGACGAAGCGAGAAGGAGGGGTTGCAGCGGGAATTAATTACGGGGAAAGCCGCGCCAGTGCCGAGCTTTCGGGGTCCCGCGACTCAATCTGTGGCGAACGCGCCACTCGTCCCCTGTCAATGCCCGATGTTCATGCAGCGTCTGCTTGTACAAGAAAATCAAGTTATTGTAGGTTAACAGGGTCCAGACACGACATGTCGCGTTGTAGTGCGGCTGTCCCCGAGTCCCCCGTCTGGCGTGCGTTCGGACCTTGTATCTGCGCGGCCCTCGCCCCGCTGGTCCGCTCTAGTTCCTGCGTCATCATCAGTTCGCGTTGCGAGCAGTCGTGGTTCTGCTCACGTTTGGCGTGTGTTCAACGCTATCCGTGGCCAGTTTCCGCCCCTTTGCTTGCGCGCCTGCCTGTCTGGGTTCTTGGCCCGGAAGGCGCATGCTTTGAGGAGCACCGATTAATGGCCTGGAACGATGAACGGGTTGAGCTCTTGAAGAAGCTCTGGTCCGAAGGGCTCTCCGCAAGCCAAATCGCCGGACGCCTCGGCGGTGTGACACGCAATGCCGTGATCGGCAAGGTTCATCGGCTCGGACTTTCGGGGCGCGCGACCACCTCGCGCATGAAATCGCATCGTCCGCGCGCCCGCGCCGCGGCCGCCGCCACCGCCCGCCGGATGCAGCAGAAGACCCGCTTCGCGCCCCAGGGCAACCCCGCGCTCCGCGCGCTCTATCAGCCGGAGGCCGAGCCGTTCACTCCGTCCGTCGAGGAGCTCGTCATTCCGCTCAAGGAGCGCCGCACGATCCAGACGCTCACCGAATGCAGCTGCCGCTGGCCGATCGGCGATCCGCAGTCCGCCGACTTCCACTTCTGCGGCAAGAACAAGGTGACCGGCCTGCCCTATTGCGAATTCCACGCCCGCCGCGCGTTCCAGCCGCCGCAGCCGCGCCGCCGCGAGCGCGAGATCTCCGAGCCGCGCATTCCCGCGCTGGCGCGCGCCGGTTCCGACAAGGAGTCGGCCGACGTCTGATCCGACGAAGGGGACAGAGGGCTTATCAGTTTTTGCGGGGGGAAGAGGTCGGGCGCGCCGGGGGGTGCGTCCGACCTTTACTTTTGGGCTCTCTGCCGAGACGTCAGACAGGCGTGCCGACGCGCGCGGCATCCAGCGCGCTGCGCAGGGCCTCCGCGAAATCGCGACGCTCGTCATCGTTCAGCAGACGGCCGAACTCCAGCTCGCGGCCATGGGAGACGAGTTTCAAATTGTTTCCGCCATCGGGGCGCTCGGTAAACAGCACGCGGACCCAATACGGGTTGAACTCGAAGCTCTTGCTTTTTCCCGACGCCGAAATCTGCGTGAGCTTGAGTGCGTGGGGCGTCAGCTCCACCAGCTCGTAGGCGCGCGCGGCCCGGTAGTTGAGCTTGAACGCGATATAGACCAGAAGAACGTCGAGCCCAAAGAAGCCCATGACGGGCCAAGCCCCCAGCAGCAGGAAAACCAGCCCGGTCACGAAGCTTACGGCCCCGATGCCGATCATGAGGATCAGGAACCCTTTTGGTCCCAGCGAGCGATGGGGGTGGAGAATGGCGCGAAACAGGCTCGCGTCGGATGTTGCGGGCACACTATCATTCATCCGATCAGACTATCCCCAGGTTCGATGTTGTCAAAGCGCATGTCCTCCAGAAAACGTATCGCGCCCTCTCCCGGTTCACCGGCGAAGCCGTCCTCCCCTTCAAAAAAAAGCAGCGGCCGGGGCAAGCTGACGTCCGCCGAGATTGCAGAGATTTTCCGGCGTTTTGCGGCTGCAAACCCTGAGCCCAAGGGGGAGCTCGAACACACGAACCCGTTCACGCTGCTGGTTGCGGTGGTGCTTTCCGCGCAAGCCACTGACGCGGGCGTGAACAAAGCCACGCGCGCCCTGTTCCAGAAGGCGGATACGCCCGAGAAGATGCTGGCCCTCGGCGAGGACGCCGTGCGCGACCACGTGAAGTCCATCGGGCTCTTCCGGGCGAAGGCCAAGAACATCATTCTTCTCAGCGAAAAGCTGATCCGGGAGTATGGCGGCTCGGTGCCCATGGACAGGGATGCGCTGGAGACGCTTCCGGGCGTGGGACGCAAGACCGCCAACGTGGTAATGAACGTCGCTTTCGGCGCGCCGACGATGGCGGTCGATACACACGTGCTCCGGATCTCGAACCGCATCGGCCTTTCCAACGGGAAGACGCCGCTTCAGGTGGAAGCAGATCTCCTGGCCAAGATTCCGCCCGAGTACGGCGTTCCGGCTCATCACTGGCTGATCCTGCATGGGCGCTATGTGTGCAAGGCGCGCAAGCCCGAGTGCCCCCGCTGCCTCATCAACGACATCTGCAGATACCCGGACAAGACGCCGGGCTGACCCGCACCGTTAAGGCCTCGTCAACCACGACCGCGAAAGCGCCGGCGCGCGGGTAAACCGATTAAGACCGCGCTTACGCCTGTCACCTACAATTTTCGGAAATTGCAGCTGGCTTTTTTTACATCACGTTTTTTGTTGCCGGAGTGTGTGCTCGCTATGGCTCGCCCAAACGAAACGAACCCGCAGGACGCCAATGTCGCGCACGACGCAGGCGTGGCCGCCGACACCTTGCGGTTGATCGAGCACACGAAAAAGCTCAGCCAGCTCAACTCCCGCTTCGAGGTCGCGCTCAACAACATGGCGCGCGGTCTTTCGATGTTCGATGCCGATCGCCGGCTCATTGTCTGCAATGGGCTCTATCGCGAAATCTACGATCTGCCCGAGGAGCTCACCGTTCCAGGGACGCCGTTCTCCAAGATCGTCGCCTATCACTCGGCCAAGGAGGGATCGGCGAACTCAGTCGACGACCTCAAGCGCCAGCAACTCTGGATCGAACAGCACGCGACCGAGCTCCGGCACGGCAAGGTGTTCACCCACACGCAGAATCTCAAGAACGGCCGCATTATCCTCGTCACCAACCAGCCGCTCGAGGATGGCGGGTGGGTCGACATCCAGGAGGACGTGACCGAGAAGACGCTGGCGCAGGAGCGGATCGCCTGGCTCGCGCGGCATTGTCCGCTGACGGAGATCGCGAACCGGTTCCATTTCCGCGAGATGCTCGATGAAGAGATCCAGAGGCTGAAGCCGAACGGCAGCCTCGCCGTTCATCTGATCGATCTCGACTACTTCAAGCAGGTGAACGACACGCTTGGCCACGCGGCGGGCGACGCGGTGCTCAAGGCGGTGGCCAAGCGGCTCCGCACTACCGTGCGCGACAACGACCTCGTCGGGCGCCTCGGAGGCGATGAGTTCGCCATTATTCAAACCGACATCAGCGGACCCGAGCAGGCGGCGAGCCTGGCTCTTCGTCTCGTCAGCGTTCTCAATGCGCCCTACCGGGTGCTGGGGGCGAACGCCGGCCTAGGGGCCAGCATCGGCGTCGCGATATGTCCGGACCACGGAGCCGACCCCGATACCCTGCTCCGCCGTGCCGACATGGCGCTCTATCGCGTGAAAACGTGCGGCCGTGGAAGCTCTTACATCTACCATCCGGAAGACGAGCAGCTCGTCAACGAGCGCATCGAGCTTCAGGCGGATCTCGCCGAGGCGCTGAAGAAGCAGCAGCTTTCCCTCCACTATCAACCGATCGTGGATGTCGAAGCGGGAACCGTAACCGGATGCGAGGCGCTGATGCGCTGGCAGCATCCCAAGCTCGGCATGGTGCCGCCCTCGACCTTCATTCCCATCGCGGAAAGATCGGGCCTCATCCTCGCCATGGGTGAATGGGCCCTGCATCAGGCGTGCCGCGATGCAGCCGGCTGGGCTCCCAGCATTCGCGTGGCGGTCAACATCTCGGCCGTGCAGTTCGATCACGGCGATCCGGCCGCGGTCGTCGAGGAGGCGCTTGCCGCATCCGGCCTCGCGGCCGACAGACTCGAGGTGGAGATTACCGAATCCACGCTGCTGCGTTGCGAGACCAAGACGCTTCAGAATCTCGAACGCCTGCGCGCACGCGGCGTGCGCCTCGTGCTCGACGACTTCGGCACCGGCTTCGCCTCGCTCAGCTACCTGCGCAATTTCTCGTTCGACAAGATCAAGATCGATCGATCGTTCGTCGCGGACATGGCGGAGCGGCGCGATTGCATGGCAATCGTGGGCGCCGTCACGGGGCTTGCGAAGACGCTCGGCATCGGCCCCGTCGCCGAGGGGATCGAAGACATCGAGCAGCTCACTGGCGTCTCGATTGCGGGCTGCCGGGAAATGCAGGGCTTCTATTTCAGCCGCCCCGTCCCCAGCGCCGACGTCGAGGACGCGGTGGCGCAGTGCCTGACGCGGATCTCCGAGGCATCCGGAAGGCCGAACGCCGGCTGATCCTCAGGTGCCACGCACGGCGATGCCGGCCTTGGCCATGTGCTTCTTGGCTTCCCCAATGGTGTAGGTGCCGAAGTGGAAGATCGAGGCGGCGAGAACCGCGCTCGCATGGCCCTCCTTGACCCCATCCACGAGGTGATCGAGCGTACCGACGCCGCCCGAGGCGATTACCGGCACGTGCACGGCATCCGAGATCGCCCGTGTCAGCGCGATGTCGAAACCCGCCTTGGTGCCGTCGCGATCCATGGAGGTGAGCAGGATCTCGCCCGCGCCTAGGCTCACGACCTCTTTCGCGTATTCGATCGCATCGAGGCCCGTGGGCTTGCGGCCGCCGTGGGTGAAGATCTCCCAGCGCGGGGGCTCACCTTCAGCGGAAACGCGCTTGGCGTCGATGGCCACGACGATGCATTGCGCACCGAACTTCTCGGAGGCCTCTTTCACGAACTGGCGGTTGGTGACGGCTGCGGTATTGATCGACACCTTGTCGGCACCGGCTTCGAGCAGCTTGCGGATGTCCTCGACCGTGCGCACGCCGCCTCCCACGGTGAGCGGCATGAAGCAGCGCTCGGCGGTGCGCTCCACCACGTCGAAGATCACGTCGCGGGCTTCGTGCGAGGCTGTGATGTCGAGAAAGCAAAGCTCGTCCGCGCCTGCCGCATCATAGGCGGCTGCGGCTTCCACCGGGTCTCCGGCATCGACAAGATCGACGAAGTTCACGCCTTTGACGACGCGTCCGTCCTTCACGTCCAAACAGGGGATGATGCGCGTCTTCAGCATGGGGATCAGCTCTTGGCGTTGAGGAGCGCGAGGGCTTCGGCGGGGTTCAGGCGGCCGTCGTAGAGGGCGCGGCCGGTGATAGCACCTTCGAGCATCCGGTATTCCGGCGTGAGGAGTGCTTTCACGTCGTCGATGGAGGCGAGGCCACCCGAGGCGATGACCGGAATGCTGGTCGCGCGTGCCAGCTCCGCTGTGGCGGGCAGATTCAAGCCCTTCAGCACGCCGTCGCGCTCGATGTCGGTATAGATGATGGCGGCGACGCCCGCGTCCTCGAAACGGCGGGCGAGATCGATCGCGGTCAATTCGGACGTTTCCGCCCAGCCTTCGACCGCCACCTTGCCGCCCTTGGCATCGATGCCGACGGCGACCTGGCCGGGAAAGCGTTTGCAGGCCTCGCGCACGAGCGCGGGATCGCGCACGGCGATGGTGCCCAGGATCACGCGGCGGATGCCGCGGGAGAGCCACTGCTCGATGGTAGCGAGGTCGCGGATGCCGCCGCCGAGCTGGGCCGGCATGGTGATCGCCTTCAGGATGGCATCCACTGCACCCGCATTCACGGGCTTTCCGGCGAAGGCGCCGTTGAGGTCCACGATATGGAGATACGTGAAGCCCTGCTTCTCGAACGAGAGGGCCTGATCGGCGGGATCGTCGTTGAAGACGGTGGCCTCGTTCATATCGCCGAGCTTCAGGCGAACGCACTTGCCGTCCTTGAGATCGATGGCGGGGAAAAGGATCACGTCGACTCCTCGCGCGGCGGAGAGCGTCCGCCGGCATTCTTGGGGGTGGCAGGGCCTGCCCGCCATCAGATTGCTTTGTTCGTGCCCGATGAATAGGTATTGCTTCGAAGCGTCAAGTGCGTGTCTCAAGATTATGTCACCAGCGCCCCATAGCCTGCTTTCGTCCCGCCGCTCGCGCCCGGCCCTGACCGAGGCCGACGCCGTCGACATCTGGATCGCCCGCTGGCTCAAAGTTCGCCGCCGCGATCTCATTCAGCGTTACGCCTGCGACCCGCGCCGCCTCTATGAGATCTGGCAGGAGGAACGCTTCGCCGGGAGCCGCGCGAAAGCTCTCGAGGTGTTCCTCGCGCGCTTTCCCTCGCTCGCCGACCGCATTGATCCCGGTGCCCATGTCCGCATTCCGAAAGAGCCCCATCCGGACCAGCTTCAGCTTTTCAACTGAGACGCAAGCCGTTAATATTTGCGTGCAGCAATATGCCGTATTGCCTTGATTTTTCTTATTTGTTTTGATTCCTCCGCGGTCCACGAGAAGCCCTGACGGCGCTTGCCTCGACAACCACCGCCACGGTTAGACCGTGTCTCTTCCCTCAAGAGAACAAAATTCGAACGGACTCTGGACGTGGTGAGCGACTCATGCCACGTTCTCTCTACGTTCTCACCGCGTCCACCTCACTCTTCTTTGCCCCCGGAGAGCCCCATGCGCACCTATCTCATCTCTTACGATCTCGCGAAGCCGCACCTCATCAAGCACGTCGTCGCTCAGGCCATCATGGCTGCCGGTCATAGCTGGGCGCGCCCGCTGGAGCAGACCTGGTACGTGCGCACGGAGGAGAGCGAGGAGGCGATCGAGGCCAAGCTGATGCGCATTCTCGATTCCGATGACGGGCTGCTCATCCAGCGCGTGAAGGATGAGGCGGTTCTGACCAACACCTCGGTTCGCTGGTTCAAGCAGCGCCATGCGGGCGTCGAGACCGGCGGCGATACCAACATCATCGCCTTCCCGCTGGCCAAGGCCGGCACGGACGAGCCCGAGCTGCCGTTCGCCGAGGCTTGCTGATCGCCTGGCGATCATTGCGATTTTCGAGTGGCCGGAGCGTTCCCCATCACCCCGCCCCGTCACTCTCAGAGGGAGGCTTTCGAGCCTCCCTTTTTTATTGGCCGAATGAGACGTGGGGCGTCGCGGCGACGGCTATGCCTTCAGGAACTCGCTGGCCTTGAACAGCGAGGCAAAGGGGATGCCCGCGTCCGCGTAGAGCTTCTCGGCGTTCTCCTCACGGTCGAGGATCGAGATGACGAGCACGATGGTGGCGCCGGCCGCGGTAAGTGCTTCGACCGCCTTCATGGCCGAGCCGCCGGTGGTCGTCACGTCCTCGACGATAACGACGCGCTTGCCTTTGACGTCCGAAAGCCCTTCCACCAGCTTCTTGGTGCCGTGGTCCTTCACGGTCTTGCGCACGAAGAAGCCGGGTAGGGGACGGCCCGCGCGGCGGCTCGCGATCGAGATCGGCGTGATGAGCGGCACGGCACCCATTTCGAGGCCGCCCACGATGTCGCCGTCGACAGACGCGATGCGTGCGTACAGCAGTTCAGCCAGAAGCTCCGCGCCCTCGGGATCGAACATCGAGGGCTTCATGTCGAAGTAGTGGTCACTCTCCTTGCCGGAGGCGAGCACGACACGGCCGCGCACGAACGATTTCGATTTGATGATGTCGAAGAGGCGGGCGCGAGCGTCGGCGGCGTTTGTCATGGTCGGGCAATCCGTGTTGGCTTCGGGTTGCTCATAAACGGCGCAGCGGGCCACGTCCATCCGGCGTTTTCCCCTCTGCCCCCGCTCACGGACGGGGAGACAGGTTCAGGGTGCCCACTTGAGGAAGTTGCCGATGAGGGAGAGGCCGAGGGTCTGGCTCTTCTCGGGGTGGAACTGGGTTCCGGCCACGTTGTCCTTGGCGATCAGCGCCGTGACCGGTCCGCCGTAGTCCGTCCGCGCCACCACGACCGCGGGATCGCGCGGGACGAAGTGGTAGGAGTGCACGAAATAGGCGTGGAACCCATCCGGCCCAGTGGGAATGCCGGCGAGCAGCGCGTGGGGCGCGGGAACGTCGAGCGTGTTCCAGCCCATGTGCGGAATCTTGAGCGCGGGGTCGTTGGGCTCTATGGCGCGCACCTCGCCTTCGATCCAGCCGAGCCCATCCGTCACCTCGAACTCGAGACCGCGCGAAGCCAGGAGCTGCATGCCGACGCAGATGCCGAGGAAGGGGCGCCCCTTCTCGTGCACGGTGCTCTCGAGCGCATCCCGCATTCCCGGAACCGCTTCGAGACCGCGTTTGCAGTCGGCGAAAGCGCCGACACCGGGCAGAACGACGCGATCGGCGGTCCGCACGTCGTCGGCCTTGGCGCTGACGATGATCTCGGCATTGGCGCCGGTTTCACGGGCGGCACGCTCGAAGGCCTTGGCCGCCGAGTGGAGATTTCCGGACCCGTAATCGATGATGACGACGCGCTGCATGATCAGGCTTTGGTGGCGTATCTGGTGCGGAGGGATTGAGAGAAGCCGCGCAGCGCGTTTTCCATGCGCGAGACGGTGTCGTGCCCGGGATCGGGATTGCCGGAAGAGCCAGGCGTTTCGACGGGGATGGAGGGCAGCCAGGCTTCGAAGAAGCGGCGCTCGGCTTCATCAGGTCCGCGGCCGCTCACGGTCGCGATTTCCTGCCAGCCCGCGCGGCCAAGCGACCAGCGCTTGATCTCGCTCGCCTCGAAGCCGGTGAGCACGTTCAGGATCAGGAACGTCCAGACGATCCAATCCGTCTTTGCGCCCGCGAGATTGAGGATGGCGATCGCGAGGATGGCGGCGCCCGCATAGGCGGCAAGGGCCAGCCATTCGCCGCGAACGATCAGGTAGACCGGCGAGAACAAGGCCGCGCGCCAGGAGAAGCCGTCTCTGACGAAGAGAAGGCGCTCGGCTCGCGCGAGCCTGGTGCCGCTTGCATGCGGCGGTTCATGCACCGTGAAGGCTGCCACGCCTGCTCCGCTGATCATACGCCACAGCGACCCGAGCATCAGGCCAGCATTCCTTTCGTAGAGGGAACCCGGCCCACCTGCCGCGGATCGAGCGCGACGGCCCCGCGGAGCGCGCGCGCCAGTCCCTTATAGCAGGTCTCGGCGATGTGGTGGTTGTTCTCGCCGTAGAGCGTTTCGATGTGGAGCGTGATGCCGGCATTCTGCGCAAATGCTTGAAACCACTCG
Organism: Hyphomicrobium sp. DMF-1; assembly: GCF_027886585.1. Lineage (NCBI taxonomy): Bacteria > Pseudomonadati > Pseudomonadota > Alphaproteobacteria > Hyphomicrobiales > Hyphomicrobiaceae > Hyphomicrobium > Hyphomicrobium sp. DMF-1. The sequence goes on from NZ_CP115706.1 coordinate 115,423, forward strand.
CGGAAAAGCTCCGTGTCGAACTCGCCGATCTTGGGCTGGGAGAAGGCGACCTTCCAGATGAGGTAGGGCCGGCCGGACACGTCGACGGCGACGCGCGTCAGCGTCTCGTCCATCGGCAGATGCACGTCAGCGTAGCGCGTGATGCCCTGCTTGTCGCCGAGCGCCTTCGCGACAGCCTGCCCCAGCACGATGCCGACATCCTCTGTCGTGTGATGGAAATCGATGTGGAGGTCGCCCTTGGCTTCGAGCTTGATATCGATGAGCGCATGCCGGGCCAGCTGCTCCAGCATGTGGTCCAGGAAGCCGACACCGGTCGAGATATCGAACGCGCCGGTGCCGTCGAGATCGACCGTTGCGGTGATCTGCGTTTCCTTGGTCTTGCGAGCGATAGTGGCTTGCCGCTTCACGGGAATTCCTCGATCGGGAGCGCGTCTGCGGCTCCCCTTGTTGCCTTCAGGAACCCAAGCGTCTATCAGCTTCAGGGGTCCCGTTCCAGTGCTGCCCGCAGCGCTTTCGGGGCCTCATCCTTCATCCGTGGCGTCAGGTTCCATGTCTCAGACCCAGCTCAACTCCGCCGACAGCTCCTCCTGGCACGCGACCACCATCCTGACGGTTCGCAAGGGCGGCCGGGTGGTGATCGCCGGCGACGGTCAGGTAAGCCTCGGCGCGACCATCATCAAGGCCAATGCCCGCAAGGTGCGCCAGCTCGGTAAAGGCGGCGTTATTGCCGGATTTGCGGGTGCAACCGCCGATGCGTTCACCTTGTTCGAGCGGCTCGAAGCCAAGCTCGAGCAATATCCCGGGCAGCTCATGCGCGCGGCCGTGGAACTGGCCAAGGACTGGCGGACGGACCGCTTCCTGCGCAGGCTCGAAGCGATGATGATCGTCGCGGATCGCGACGTTACGCTGGTGCTGACCGGAACCGGCGACGTGCTGGAGCCCGAGCATCACGTCATGGGCATCGGATCGGGCGGCATGTACGCTCTCGCGGCGGCCCGCGCGCTGCTCGACCAGCCGCTCGATGCGGAGACCATCGCACGGCGCGCCATGGCGATCGCGGGCGAGATCTGCGTCTACACCAACTCGAACCTCGTGGTCGAAAGCCTGGATTCGAAATGATACGCGACGAGGATATTGAGGCTGCCGTCGCGCAAGGCATCATCGACGCTGCCCAGGCCCGAAGCCTTCGCGATCTTGCGCGGAGCCGCGCACAGCGGGCGCCAGAGCCCGCAGAGCCGGGCGCCGATCCCGACGACGAGAAATTCCGCCTGATCGGCGGCTTCAACGACGTCTTCGTCTCTATCGGCGTGCTGCTTCTGGTGGGCGCGCTGTTCGGGCTCGCGAGCCAGGTCGGATTTCCCGGCGGCTTCGCCATCGTGGCGCTGGTCGCTGCTTGGGGGCTTTCCGAATTCTTCTCGCGCCGGATGCGCCTCGCACTGCCTTCTATCGTTCTAGCCCTGATGTTTGCTGGCGCCGGGGCATTCGTCGGCGGCACGTTCGGCGGAGGATTGTTCGGCGGCGAGCCTTCGCTTCTGTTCTCCGGCATCGGCGCATCGCTCGCGGCAATCGTGCACGAGCGGCGGTTCGGCGTTCCGATCGATTGGGCGATCGCGGCCTCGGGCGTCGTCTGCACGCTCTCGGCCGCACTCTCGCTCGCGGCTCCAGACTGGACGCGCGACAACTATGGCCTCCTGGTCGCTGTGCTGGGGCTTCTCGTGTTCGCCATCGCCGTGCGCGTCGATGCGAGCGACCCCATGCGGCGCACGCGGCGCTCCGACATCGCCTTCTGGCTGCATATGCTCGCCGCTCCCATGATCGTGCACGCCGCCGTGCCGTTGATCGCCGGCGACATGGGCAACATCAACGGCGCGCAATCCTTGGCGGTCCTCGCCGTATTCGCGCTGCTCGGCATCGTCGCGCTCATCATCGACCGGCGCGCGCTCCTGATCTCGGGACTCGCTTATGCCGGTATCGCTATCGGTTATCTGGTGTCGCAAAACATCGCCGAGGACATGGGGCTTTCGCTCACGCTACTCGGCCTCGCAGTGCTCGTGCTCGGGCTGTCGGCGGGCTGGCGGTCGCTGCGGCGCACTCTGTTGCCGCTGCTGCCGCTCGGCCCTCTCGTCCAATACGTGCCACCGACCCATGTGACGGATGCGCGATGATCACCCTGTCCCCCTACCGGGGATCTGACGTCTCTTTCGGAGCTCACTCATGGGTTGGATCTACCTGATGCTCGCCGGTGCGTTCGAGATCGCATTCACGACGGCCATGCGCTTCACGGAAGGCTTCACCAAGCCGTTCGCCACCCTTCTCGTGCTCGCGCTCGCCGTGGTCAGCATCTTCTTCGTCACCAAAGCTTCGGAAAGCATCCCGCTCGGCACCGCCTATGCGGCATGGGGCGGGATCGGCGCGCTCGGCACGGTCGTTGTCGGCATTTTCTTTTTCAACGAGCCGGTGACGCTTTGGCGCATGGTTTTTCTATCTCTGCTCATCATGTCCATCATCGGGCTCAAGCTCGTCACCGATTAGGCAATTCCCCATGACCACGTTCTCTCCTCGCGAAATCGTCTCCGAGCTCGACCGCTACATCGTGGGCCAGGGAGACGCAAAGCGCGCCGTTGCGATCGCCCTCAGAAACCGCTGGCGGCGCCAGCAGATCGAAGGGCCGCTGAAAGACGAGGTGCTGCCCAAGAACATTCTGATGATCGGCCCGACGGGCGTCGGCAAGACCGAGATCGCCCGCCGCCTGGCCAAGCTCGCCGGAGCGCCCTTCCTCAAGGTGGAGGCCACGAAGTTCACCGAGGTGGGCTACGTCGGCCGCGACGTCGACAGCATCATCCGCGACCTGGTGGAAGTGGGCCTTTCGCTCGTGCGCGAAGCCAAGCGCAAGGAGGTGCGCGCGCAGGCCGAGAAGAACGCCGAGGAGCGCGTGCTGGATGCGCTGGTCGGCCCCACGGCCTCGCCGACGACGCGGGAATCTTTCCGCAAGCGGCTGCGCGCCAATGAGCTCAACGACAAGATCATCGAGGTCCAGGTGGCCGAATCCGCCGCCGGGCTGCCGATGCTCGATATCCCCGGCATGCCGGGCGCCTCCATGGGCGCCATAAACCTCGGCGACATGCTGGGCAAGATGATGGGCGGACGCACGAAGCCGCGCCGCATCACCGTGAAGGACAGCCACACGCTGCTGATCGCGGAGGAGAGCGACAAGCTGATCGACAACGAGCAAATCACGAGCGAGGCGATCCGCGCCGTGGAGAACAACGGCATCGTGTTTCTCGACGAGATCGACAAGATCTGCTCGCGGGGCGAAACCGGGCGCTCGGGCGCGGAAGTCTCGCGCGAGGGCGTGCAGCGCGATCTCCTGCCCTTGATCGAAGGCACCAGCGTCTCGACCAAGTATGGGCCGGTGAAGACCGACCACGTGCTCTTCATCGCGTCCGGCGCATTCCATGTGGCGAAGCCGGCCGACCTGCTGCCGGAGCTGCAGGGCCGTCTGCCGATCCGTGTCGAGCTCAAGGCGCTCACGCGGGAGGATTTCCGCCGCATTCTCACGGAGCCGGAGGCGAGCCTCATCAAGCAGTACACCGCGCTGATGGCGACCGAAGGCCTCACGCTCACCTTCACCGAGGATGCGATCGACGCGCTCGCGGACACGGCGGTGCTCGTGAACTCCACGGTCGAGAACATCGGCGCGCGGCGGCTGCAGACCGTGATGGAACGGGTGCTCGACGAGATCTCGTTCGAGGCTTCGGACCGCAGCGGCGATACCGTTTCCATCGATGCCGCTTACGTCACGCAGCGTGTCGGAGAGCTCGCCAAGAACACCGATCTTTCGAAGTTCATTCTTTAGATCTCCGATGGCCGCATCGCGCTCTCGCCTTCCGACGTTGCGGGGCGCGATGCGAAAATCGGGCAAAATTCCCGCGTCAGCTTCGCCTTCTCTCCTCCCCTCAGGTTCGAAAAATCTTGCCCCGTAAAACGCGCCGCATAAAAGTAACGGTATAATAAAACAATACCGGAGAGGCGCAGGATGGCTCGATTTCAACGCGGAGGCGCCTTATGCGCGACCGCTCTTTCCTTGCTCTTGGCTTCTGCCGTGGGCATCGCTGTGGCTGAGGAGACGAAGCTCGTCTCCGTTCTCACCCTTTCCGATCATGATGCCGACGTCTGGTCGGCCACCTACAGTGCGGACGGAAGCCGCATCCTGACCGCCTCCGCCGATCACACCGCGCGCGTGTGGGACGCCAAATCAGGAAAGGAGCTTTTGAAGCTCACAGGCCATACCGAAGCCGTGCGGCACGCGGCCTACAACGCGGATTCGAGCCTGATCGTGACGGCCTCGCGCGATGCGACCGGGCGCTTGTGGGACGCAACCACCGGCAAGGAGATCGCGGTGCTCGGCGGTCACGAGCTGATGGTGGAGCACGCAGAGTTCAGCCCCGACAGCACCCGCATCGTGACCATTCCCCACGACAAGACCGCGAAGCTCTGGGACGGAAAGAGCGGCGCTGCGATCGCTGATCTCACCGGCCACGATGCTTATCTCACTTGGGGCGCGTTCAGCCCGGATTCGAGCCTTCTGATCACGACTTCAAGCGACGAGACCGCACGCGTGTGGGACGCGAAGACGGGCAAGCTGCTGCACACTCTTTCAGGTCACACGGGCATGGTGAGCTATGCCGCGTTCAGCCCGGACGGAGGTCGCATCGTCACCGGCTCGACGGACAAGACAGCGAAGATCTGGGACAGCAAGACGGGTGCGCTGCTGCTCACGATAGCGGGCGGACACACGCGGGCCGTGCTGCGCGTTGCTTTCAGCCCGGACGGCAAGCACGTGATCACGGGCGCCGCCGACAAGCTGGCCAAGATCTGGGACGCCAATACGGGCGCTCTGCTCGTGACGCTGGAAGGCGGGCACAAGCGCATTCTCTCGGTCACCGCCTACAATCGCGACGGGCGGCTGGTTGTGACAGCGTCGCACGACAAGACGGCACGCGTCTGGGATGCGGCGACCGGGGCGCCGCTCGCGGTGCTGACGGAGCATACCAAGGAAGTCGATACGGCCGAGTTCAGCCCGGACGGACGGCAGCTTCTGACCAGCTCTTTCGACGGCCTCGCGAAAGTGTGGAACCTGCCGGAGGCGGCAACGGCCGCTAAGTAGCGCGACACACCTCTCACACCCCCGGCCCGCAGTTCCTCAGGGAACTGGCGGGCGCAGCGCACGCATGGCAGACATGGGGCTCGATCTTACTGCCACGCTCCATTCCGGATGCGCGGTTCCTGCCTGTCCGGATTTCTCATGACCAACATCATCGCGCTTCTCGGCGGCCTCTTCGGCGCTGCCATCGGATGGGTTCTCGCCGCCGTGCTCGCAAGTGTGCTCGGAGGCTACTACGGCGTTACCGATTTCGAAGGCGCGCGCGGCATGATCGCGGTGTTCACCTTCGGACCCATCGGCGGCCTGCTGGGTCTCATCATCGGCGTCTGGCTCGCGCTTCGGCTCAAAAGCGGCGCGAAAGTAACCGGCAAAGCGGTGGCTATCCGCCTGCCGATCGTACTGGCCGGCATCGCGGGGCTCGTCGCCGGAACGGTGGGCGTGCTCTACTGGTTCAGCCCCATTCTCAACCCGAGCGGGGCTTCTCCGCGTCTGGCGTTCGAGATCCGCCTGCCAGCCGGCGCATCGGTTCCCGAGCGCGGTCTCGATGTCTCGCTCTTCACCGAGAAGAATACGATGCCGGCGACGATGGACGCGGGTGTCGTGCGAAAGGACGGCGAGCGGCCGGTCATCGCGGGAACGGTGGAGCTCACCTACCGCTCGTCCTGGCGCATTCTGGAATTGAAGATGCCGGGCGTGCCGGAGCACATCTTTCTGATCAAAGTTGGCGCGCGGCCCGGCCACGATGCCGATTTCCGCGACTGGGAGCACGTGTCGAACGTCGGCAACGAAACCAACCGGCCGCGCCTCGCAACGGCGGACGACGCCTACGACGTCCGCTATCGCGTCATCTGGCCCGACTAGACCTGGGTTTCGATGGCGCCTTCTCTACCGCGAGCGAGGATACGATGCGCGCGACGGCGTCTGCGGTCTGCTCGATCTCGCCTTTCAGCCATGTGCGGAACGCGGCCATTGCCTTGGTTTCCTTCCGCGCCGCATCGCGCACGAAGTAATACCCATACTTTCGCACCGCGATCGCGAACGGACGCACCAGCCGACCGCCTACGAGGGCGTCTCCCGCGATGATCTCGTCGGCGAGGGCAAAACCTTGCCCGGCTTCGGCGGCGGGTATGGTGAGATGCCCGTTCAACGTCGGGCCTTCGGGGGCGATACGATCGGCGAGCCCGGCTTCCTCCAGCCACTCCTTCCAATAGCGGCGCGATTCCTCCTGAAGCAGAAGGCTCGACTGCAAGCTAGCGGGGGTGAGCGGCTTTCCGCCCCGAAGCATCGCGGGGCTGCAAACCGGTGTGATCCCGGTCTTGACGAGCAGGTCTGACGCCACATTGCGCCAGCTTCCCATGCCATACCGGATTCCGGCGTCCGCCTCATTGCGCGCGAAATCGGCCAGACGATCCGCCGAGTCCAGAACGAGGTCATATTCGGGATGAGCGGCCGTGAAGCGTCCCAGACGCGGCACGAGCCATAGCGCGGCGAACGATGGCTCGACGCTGACGACGAGCTGTTGCCGCCTGCGCCGGCGGCGCGCCGATATGCTGTCGGTCGCGCTGGAGATCAGGTCGAAGCTCCGCGTGATATCGGCAACGTAGCTCTTGCCGCGCTCTGTCAGCTCGACGCCGCGCCCGGTGCGAACGAACAGCTTCGTTCCGAGCCAATCCTCCAGCTCGCGAATGTGACGGCTTATGGCGGCGTGCGAAACGTTGAGCTCCCCCGCGGCCGCCGTGAAGCTCACGTGACGCGCAGCGGCCTCGAAAGCCTTCAAGGCGTTGAGGGAGGGCAGGCTTCGGCTCATGCCTTACGTGTAACAAAAACTTACATGTGGTGTAAAGCAACGGCGTTTGTCCGCTTCGGCCTGCAGCCTCACACTCCGCTCGACATCACAACGAATGGAGGGCGGCATGCTGCTCGCACTCAATGCGCTTATCCAGTTTTTCGAAGACCTCGTACTGTTCGGCCCGCGTAGGAAAGGTTCACGCGAGCGTGCGCGAGACGCGGCGCGATCGAGACCGGGAGAATGAGCGTATCGCGTCGATCGCGGGCTTAAAGCTCGTCGCCGGCTGAGCAGTTCGGGCATTCGGGTGCGCCGGCCGCGACGGGAAAGCCGCAGAGCTTGCACATCACGTGCTTGCCGGGCTTCACGCCATGCTCAAGCGCCACGCGTTCGTCGAACACGAAGCACTCGCCTTCCCACAGGCTCTGCTCGGGTGGAATCGTCTCCAGGTATTTCAGGATGCCGCCTTCGAGGTGGTAAACCTCCGGAAACCCCTGGGTGAGCATGAACGCCGACGCCTTCTCGCATCGAATGCCGCCGGTGCAGAACATGGCGACGCGCGGATGCTTCGCGGGATCGAGGTTCGCGGCCACGTAATCCGGAAACTCCCCGAATGACTGCGTGCGAGGATCGATCGCGTTCTTGAAGGTGCCGATGCCGACCTCATACGCGTTGCGCGTATCGATCAGGATCACATCCGGATCTTTGATGAGCGCATTCCAGTCCTCCGGCTTGACGTAAGTGCCGACCTGCCTCGACGGATCGGCCTCCGGCCTGCGTAACGTCACGATCTCGCGCTTGATCTTCACCTTGAGGCGGCGAAACGGGATCTCGTCCGCGTAGGACTCCTTGCTCACGAGATCGGCGAAGCGCGCTTCTGCCCTTAGATCCGCGAGAAACGCGCGGATGGCTTCATCGGTGCCCGCGATGGTGGCGTTGATACCTTCGGGTGCGAGCAGGATCGTGCCCTTGATGCCGGTGTCGCGAGCGCGCGCGAGCAAGATCTCGCGCAGACCGGGGAGATCGGCGAGCGAGACGAACTTGTAAAACGCTGTAACGGTAACGGACATTCAGCTCTTGCCTGAGAGTTTGTCGACCGCGCGCTTCATGGTCTCGAACACGCCGGGTTCGGTCATGGCGTGACCGACGCCGGGGACGATTTCAAGCCGGCAGCCCGGCCAGCGTTTCGCGATCTCGTAAGCTGCGCGCGGCGGACAGAGGAGATCGTAGCGCCCCTGGACGATCACACCCGGAATTGAGCCGAGACGGGATGCCCCGTCAAGAAGCTCGCCGGGCGCAAGAAAGAAACTGTTTGCGATGTAGTGGGCTTCCATGACCGGTGTCGGCGGAATGCGGCCTTCCTCTGGAAGCGTCTCTGGAAGGGTGGTCACGCCGGGCGCGAACTCTGAGAGCGTGCGTTCGAACTGATGCCATTGCCGAGCCGCCGGGCCGCGCACAGCCGGATCGGGATTCAAAAGTCTCACCACATAGGCCTTGAGCGGGTCGGAGCGCTCGCTTTCGGGCAAGGCAGCCACGAAATTCTCGTAGAGATCCGGACGCAACTCCTGCGGCGCCCGGCGAAACGCCCAGTCCACCTCCGCGTCCGTGCCGAGAAAGACTGCGCGCAGGAGCAGGCCTGACACGTGCTCGGGATAGGTTTCGGCGTAAGCGAGCGCCAGCGTGGAGCCCCACGAGCCGCCGACGATCAGCATCTTCTCGAAACCGAAATGGGTGCGAATGCGCTCGATATCGGCGACGAGATTCTGGGTGGTATTGGCTTCCGTGCAAAGATAGGGATGGCTGCGGCCTGCGCCGCGCTGATCGAACAGGATGGCGTGGAAGCGGTCGGGGTCGAACAGAAGGCGATGGCTGTGCTGCGCTCCGCTGCCGGGGCCGCCATGCAGGAAGAGCGCCGGAATGCCTCCGCGCCGGCCCACCTCCTCGACATAGATCCAGTGGCCATCGCCCACGTCGAGCATGACGGCATCGAAGGGCCGGGGCGGGGCGGCATCGGGGCTCGTCATGTGCGGAGGGTCTCAAGCGCGTGGCGGATGTTAGCCGCGAAGGCGCGGGCGCCGAAACAGCGGAAGGTGAAGGTTTCCCCGTCGTCACTGTGCACGTCCACGATGCGGGTGAGCCAGCCGAAGCGCTCTCCCACGCTCACGACCCGCGCAAGCTCCAGAGTCTTGGAGACATCTCCCCCATGCACCGCTTCGTTCAAGGCATTCGGACCGAAGCTCAGTGCGTCACGCGTCAGCGTCACCGCGCCGCCGACCCAAGCGCCACCCATCCTTCGTCGCAGCCAATCGACGGAGCTGCCCGTAAAAAGCGACATCAGCGACGGCTTTTCGGGCGCGCCGTCGCTGATGAAGAGATTGGCATATTTCCAGGCGATGACATCCGATGAGGGCCTAGTCATCGGCGGACACCCTCTAGACGTCGAGGTTGGCGACGGTGAGGGCGTTCTCCTGAATGAACTCGCGACGCGGCTCTACCACGTCACCCATCAGCTTGGAGAAGATCTCGTCCACCTCGGACACGTCGCCGATCTTGACCTGCAGCAGCGTGCGCACGTCGCGATCGAGCGTCGTCTCCCAGAGCTGCTCCGGGTTCATCTCGCCGAGACCTTTGTAGCGCTGAAGCGAGAGGCCCTTGCGGCCGGCCTCGTAGATCGCGTTGAGGAGCGATCGCGGGCCCAGAATATGCAGCGTCTCCGCCTTGCGGCGCAGCTTCGTGCCGAGTCCGTAGACCTCCGCCAGATGAGCGCGCTTCTCGTTCAGGCGGCGCGCATCGAGGGAAGCCAGCAGCGCGCGGTCGAGAGCGTGCGCCTCGGTAACGCCGCGAACCTCGCGGCGGAACAGGAAGCCGTCGTTGCCGTAGACGCCGGACCAGCCCTTCTCCGTCTCCTCCGCCACCTCATTCAAGCGCGCAGCGACCGTGTTTGCAGCGGCGCTCGCCGAATCCGACGACTGCAGGAGCACCGGATCGAAGGCGCCCGCGATGGCCGCCTGCTCGACGATGAGGCGCGAATAGCGCGAGTGTAGCTGATCGATGAGGCCGACGATGCCGCGCGCCTGATCGACGATGTCACGCAGATCCTTGCCCCCGCGCTCGGAGCCGCCCGCCACCAGCACGGTGTCCTCGAGGCCGCTGTCGATCAGATAGTCCTCGAGCGCGCGCTGGTCCTTGAGATAGGTGCCGCTCTTGCCGCGGCTCACCTTGTAGAGCGGCGGCTGGGCGATATAGACGTGGCCCTTCTCCACCAGCTCGGGCATCTGCCGATAGAAGAACGTGAGCAGCAGCGTGCGGATGTGCGCGCCGTCCACGTCGGCGTCCGTCATGACGATGATCTTGTGATACCGCAGCTTGGAAAGATCGAAGTCGTCGCGAATGCCCGTGCCGAGCGCGCCGATGATGTTGGTCACCTGCTCGGAGGAGAGCATCTTGTCGATGCGCGCGCGCTCGACGTTCAGGATCTTACCTCGGATCGGAAGAACGGCCTGATACTCGCGCTTGCGGCCCTGTTTGGCCGAGCCGCCTGCCGAGTCGCCCTCGACGATGAATAGCTCGGTATTCGACGGATCGCGGTCCTGGCATTCGGCGAGACCGCCGGGCAAGCGCAGGCCATCGAGAGCGCTCTTGCGCCGCGTCAGCTCGCGCGCCTTGCGGGCCGCTTCGCGTGCGAGGGCTGCCTCGACGATCTTGCCGACGATGGCTTTGGCTTCCTTCGGATGCTCCTCGAACCACGCCGCGAGCTCCTCGAAGACGACGCTTTCGACAACAGGTTTCACTTCGGAGGAAACCAGCTTGTCCTTGGTCTGGCTCGAGAACTTGGGATCAGGCACCTTCACGGAGAGAACGCAGGTGAGACCTTCGCGCGCGTCCTCGCCGGAGAGATCCACCTTCTCCTTCTTGGCGATGCCGCTATCGACTGCGTACTTGTTGATCACACGGGTCAACGCGCCGCGGAAGCCCGCAAGGTGCGTGCCGCCGTCGCGCTGAGGAATGTTGTTCGTGAAGCAGAGCACGTTCTCGTGGTAGCTGTCGTTCCACCAGAGCGCGACCTCGACGCCGACGCGATCCTTGTCGGCGCGAACCATGATCGGCTCGGAAATAAGGGCCTGCTTGGAGCGGTCGAGGAAGCGCACGAACGCGGCCGTGCCGCCGTCGTAGAGGAATTCCTCGCGCTTCACGTCTGCATGGCGATTGTCGGTCAACACCACCTTGGCGCCGGAATTCAGGAACGCGAGCTCGCGCAAGCGGTGCTCGAGCGTGGCGTAGTCGAACTCCACCTTGGAGAACGTTTGCGGGCTCGGCAGGAAGGTGACCTCCGTGCCGCGTTTGTCCTTGGCATCGCCCACGACCTTGAGCGGCGCGACGGCGACGCCGTCACGAAACTCGATGATGTGCTCCTTGCCTTCGCGCCAGATGCGGGCCTTGAGCCAGGTCGAGAGCGCGTTGACGACGGACACGCCCACGCCGTGCAGGCCGCCCGAGACCTTGTAGGAGTTCTGATCGAACTTTCCGCCCGCATGAAGCTCGGTGAAGACGATCTCGGCCGCCGATCGCTTCGGCTCCTGGTCGTCGTCCTTTTTGATGCCGGTCGGAATGCCGCGGCCGTCGTCGCGCACGGTGCACGAGCCGTCCGGGTTGAGCGTCACCTCGCACGACTTGGCATGGCCGGCCAGAACCTCGTCGATGGCGTTGTCGACCACCTCGTAGATCATGTGGTGCAAACCCGAGCCGTCATCGGTGTCGCCGATGTACATGCCCGGGCGTTTGCGCACGGCTTCGAGGCCTTTGAGCATCTTGATGCTGTCGGCGCCGTAGTCCTCGGGCGCGGGTGATTTCTTGGCGGGCTCAGCGCTCATTCGGTCCCTGTCGCGAGATTGCTCCTGAATGACTGGAAGTCTACCATATGACAGCCGGAAACGGCGCAAAAAAGCGCGTTTCCCGGGCCTTCTCCCATACCTAAAACGATCAGAAAATCAATATGTTGCTGGCCTGCGTCGGCAAGGCCGGAACGGGGAGCGTGCAGGTCAGGCGGATTGCACCACCGTGCCCTGCTCGACGCGCCAGAACTGAGCCCTTCCCGAGAGGCTGGAAAAGGCCTGATGATCCGTACCCGTCATCCATGCCTGGGTGCCGAGGCGCAGCAATTCGTCGAACAGCGCCGCGCGGCGGTCGACGTCGAGGTGAGCCGTCACCTCGTCGAGCAAGAGCATCGGCGTCATGCCATCGCGGCGGGCGGCGACGAGCTCGGCGTGCGCCAGGAGCAGGCCCATCAGCAGCGCCTTCTGCTCTCCAGTGGAGCAGAGCTTGGCCGCCATGGCCTTCGGGCCGTGCGAGACGGCGAGGTCGCTCCTGTGCGGGCCATCGAGGGCACGGCCCGCGCCGCGGTCCCGCTCGCGCACGTCGCGCAGCAGGCGGGCATATCCGTCCTCCACATCCACAGCCGCGCGCGATGCAAGATCCCGGTCCACGGCTCCTTCTAGGCCGACGACGCTCCAGGGAAACGGCGAGCCCGGATCTCGCTCGCGGCGGGCGTCGATCACTGACGAGAGCGCCGCCACCGCCTCGGCGCGAGCGGCGGCGATGGCAATGCCCATCTCCGCCATCATGATTTCGAGGCCGTCGAGCTGAGCGCCGCGCGTAACGCCATCCGAGAGCAAACGGTTGCGTTGGGCCATGGCCCGCTCGAAGCGGCCAGCCCGCGTGCGATGGCTCGGATCGAAGCAGAGGATGAGGCGATCGAGGAAACGGCGGCGCTCCGAGGCCGCTCCGGTGAACAGCCCATCGGTCGCGGGTGTGATCCAGACCATCTCCACATAGTCGGCGAGCGCGCCGGAGCCGGTTTTCGTCTCGCCGTCGATACGAACGAGGCGTCCGCCCGCTCGTTCGCTCTGTCCTTCGGAAGCAATCTGGCCGGTTCCGATCGTCACCGGGCCGAAGGCCGTGTGCACGCGCGCCGAGACGGACCAGCCGCCCTCACCGCCCGCGCGTCCGAGATCGGAAAACGGCGCCTGACGGAGACCCTGGCCGGGCGCCAGCAGCGAGACGGCCTCGAGCACATTGGTCTTGCCGGAACCGTTGGGCCCCGTCAGCACCAGGGGCGTCGCGGCCAATTCCAGATTGAGCGACGCGTAGTTGCGAAAGCCAGTGAGCGCGAGCCGCTCGACCCAAAGACGGGGAGTGACTTGCGTGGCGTTCGGCGTGTCCTGTTCCGTGGCCGAGGCCAAGCGTTCTGTCTCTTTGCGTTGTGCCCCGCGGTGTTCTCTCCCGCTCACCTCGTTGCATTGGAGAGCATTGCGAAACCTCGAGGCGTGTCTGGATCCCGACCTCCGCCGGGATGACGTATTTCTCGACGGCCAACTCCAAGGGAGCGGCTGGAGCGGCGTTATGGCGCCGCTTCCTGCTCGCTTCGATGTGCCCCGTGCCGCTCGCCGCCTGTCGATCCGGCGCTCAGACGCGCATGGGCATCAGAACATAGAGCGCGGTCTGATCCTCGCCGCCGCGGATCATGGTGGGCGAGCCAGGATCGGCGAGCAGGAAGCGCGCCTCCTCGCCTTCGAGCTGTCCCGCGATGTCGAGAAGATACTTGGCGTTGAAGCCGATCTCGAGCGGCGCTGCCGTATAGGTGACCGCGATCTCTTCCGTCGCGCTGCCGCCTTCGGGATTGTTGACCGAGAGCACGAGCTTGCCTTGCGAAAGGTTGAGCTTCACGGCGCGGCCGCGCTCGCTCGCGATGGTGGAGACGCGATCCACCGCGCTGATGAAATCGGCGTTCTCGACGCGCAGCTCCTTGTCGTTCCCCTGCGGGATAACGCGGCCGTAGTCGGGGAAGGTGCCGTCGATCAGCTTCGAGGTGAGCGTGACGGAGCCGATCTCGAAGCGCACCTTGGACGCGGAGACAGCGACGTTCACGGTGTCGGCGCTCTCTTCGATGAGGCGGCCGAGCTCGTGCACCGTCTTGCGCGGAATGATCACGCCCGGCATACCCTCCGCGCCCTTGGGACGCGGCAGCTCGGCCTGGGCGAGGCGATGGCCGTCGGTGGCGACGGCGCGCAGCATGGGCGTCTTTCCAGACTCGGCGATGTGGAAGAAGATGCCGTTCAGGTAGTAGCGGGTCTCCTCGGTGGAGATCGCAAAGCGCGTCTTGTCGATCAGGCGCTTCAGATCCTTGGCCGCAACCTCGAACGAATGACCGAGGTCGCCGGCATTGAGATCCGGAAAATCCTCAGGTCCGAGCGTCTGCAGCGCGAAACGGGCAGAGCCCGCGGCCAGCGTCAAACGCTCCTTCTCGGCATCGCGGCGGATGTCCACCTGGCTGCCTTCGGGGAGCTTGCGGACGATGTCGTGCAGGATGTGAGCGGGCACGGTGACGGCGCCGGGCGCGCCGACTTCGGCACGCACTTCCTCGATCACCTCGCGCTCGAGATCGGTAGCCTTGAGCTCGAGCGCCTGGCCGGAGGCCTTGAGGAGAACGTTGGAGAGAATGGGAATCGTCGTGCGGCGCTCGACGACGCTCGTCACATGCCCGAGCGCCCTCAGAAGTTCACCGCGTTCGATCACAAGCCGCATCGGTTGCCTCGACAGTTGCGAGTCCTGCCCTCGCCGGGGCCAGATCGCAGGTGGGACCAAAGGTGAGCCATCGTTCCTCCGACGGCCAGAGGGATGAAAGACTCAGCTTCGTCATGGATGAAAGAAAATGGCGTGCGACGCACAACTTGCCCCGATCATGGCCGCAATTTCAAGGGGTCGCCCCCTATTTCTTAGGGTGGTTTCGCACCCGTTGGCGCGATTTTCGAGCATGGCGGAGAAAAAACTTCGGGAGCAGCATCCGAAGACGCCGCTCCCGCCCCGCTTAGACGTGGTGCCGATCTCCCTCGTAACACCACATCCGTTGCTCAAATCCCTAATCTTCCCAGCACACTACAATCAGTGGCTGAGGAGTTTCTTAAGCTCGTCGATCTCGTCGCGGAGACCCGCATCGCCAGCGATCACGCCCTCGATCTTGCGGATCGCGTGGAGCACCGTCGTGTGATCGCGGTTGCCGAAGCGGCGGCCGATCTCGGGCAGAGAGCGGTGGGTCAACTGCTTGGCGAGATACATGCCGATCTGGCGCGGCCAGACTACGGAGCGATGACGACGCTGCGAGAGCAGATCACCCTTCGAGACGCCGAAGTGGCGCGAGATGATGCGAAGGATGTCCTCGATCTTGATGCGGCGCGGCTCGACGCCCTGGAACAGGTCGCGCACGACCGTCTCGGCGATGTCGAGCGTGATCGGAGCGCGCATGTGCTGCCAGGTGAGGTAGAGGCGGTTGACCGCGCCTTCCAGCTCGCGGCCGCTTTCCGTAAGACGGCTGGCCAGGATCTCGATGACCTCGCGCGACAGCTCGAAAGCCGGATCGATGGCGCGCTTCTCAGCCAGACGCTGCTCGAGAACACGCATGCGGAGCTCGTAATCGAAACCACCGATCTCAGCCACGAGGCCGCGCTGGAGACGCGAGCGCATGCGCTCGTTCAGCCGCTCGATCTGCGCCGGATGACGGGCAGAGGCCACGACAACCTGACGGCCGCCATCGAGCAGAGCGTTGATGATGTGGTCGAACTCCTGCTCGGTCTTCTCGCCCTGCATGAACTCGAGATCATCAATCAGGAGCATGTTGATCGAGCGGAACTTCTCCTTGAAGGAGAGCGGATCCTGGGCGCGGAGCGCTTCGACGAACTGGTAGCGGAAACGCTCGGCGGTGAGATAGAGCACCTGCGCGTTCTGGGCGCGGCGCTTCACCTCCCAGGCGATCGCCTGGAGAAGATGCGTCTTGCCGAGGCCGACCGACGAATAGAGATAGAGAGGATTGAAGGCCGGGCTGTCGGTCAGAACGGTCTCGGCAACCTGAACGGCACCGGCATGGGCCATGCGGTTCGACGTGCCGACGACGAAATTGTCGAAGGTGTGGTGGGGATCGAGCGGCGAGCCCTCGAAGCCGTCGATGCTGGTGCGACCCGCGACCGGACGGACGACCGGCATACGGACCGGCTCGAACGAACCGAGTGCACGCGGCTCGGCCACGGCCTCACGCGGCGCGGCGGCGACAGGCTCTGCCTGGGGAAGCGTGTTGCGCGCGGGATTGCTGCCCGGCTGGCGAACCGAGACTTCCACGTGCTCGGCCGTCTTGAACTCGGCCTTACAGCAGGTGAGCAACTCGTCCAGGTAATGAGACTGGATCCACTTGCGGAGGAATTTGACGGGTACGGAGACCTTCACGGTCTTGCCGTCGAACTCGTCGAACTCGAGCGCGTTGAACCAGCTCGTGTAGATGTCGTCACCGAGGCGGGCGCGAAGCGTTGCGCGCACCTTGGCACCCTTACCCTCCGTACCAGTGCCCTCGACGGGCTTCTGGTCGCTGACGGCGAGCGAACCCGAAGGTCCCCGCACTGTCCGCTCGGGTGCCGAAAAAGATAGCTCCGCTTTGGAAATCGCTTGCATTTTGTACCCCGCACTTATGTTGCATCTGCCTTCCGCAAGGCAGAACTTCCACGGCGCCGCTCATTCGCCCAAACGGGCGACGCCATTCCTTCCAGACGCCTCTATCCTTGCCGCCAAGGCAGCCCGGCCGCTTTCCAACCGGAGACGTGCCCTCGTCTGTGGTCGGTATCGAGGGGTCCCTCGAAACCTTCCGCCACGTTGCGGCAGCGCGTATAGCCAGCGCCTGCCATTGCCGCTGCAGCCGATCGGCTGCGTGCCCCCGACCGGCATATGAAGAACACCTCTGTGTCCTTCGAAACGCCGGCCCCATCGAGTAGTCCGCTCAACTTTTCGACGAACCCCGGATCAATCCGGTTATCGGGAAAGGTCTGCCACTCGACAGTCACCACACGCTTGTTCAGCGTGCTGAGATCGGGAAGACCGACAAACGCCCATTCCGCTCGTGTCCGCACATCGACCAGAACAGCCTCGGCGTTATCCTTAAGATGCTCCCAAGTTTCCGCAGCGGGCACATCCTCGATTTTGCCGGTGTCGCTCAAACCCTTACCCTCGACCGCACGTCTGGCCAGCAAGAACTATTGTCCCCAACTGGCACAGTTAATGTAAACACACCCCAGTATTGCTTCAGTAAAAGAACGCCCGCATCCCGCAAAACTAGCGGGATACTCGTACTCCACTGAAATACTGAAGAATTCAGGATGACGCTACGCAACCAAACCCTGAGTCGTGGGCGGAACATTACTGGACATATCAGCCCTAGAAGTTCCGTCGCGCTGACAAGGACTCTTTTAACGGGTTGGTAACCTCTTAGCAAGCGTAGGGGCGGGTGGAGAACCGGGGTGCGAATGGCTGAACGGGCGGTGGGTGCAACGTGGAAAACTTGAGTCCTTTCCACAGGTGCAGTGGGGAAACTCGTTGAGCTGAAAGCCAATTCGAGAGAGGGCGAGCGGAGCCCGAAACGAAATGCGGCGCTCGTATGTCGAGCGCCGCGGGTCTGCTTTTTTGTTTGGAGGGTAGGCGGAGGATGGGTTGCCTGAAGATCCAGGATGGCCTGTCTGCGCGGCCGTCGCCCAAAATTTCCGCCACTTAGAGGCTTTGGACGGGGAGCGCCGATTCCGCCTCCCGGCCTTCCCTGTTGCGAACACGACACACTTTGTTTGCTGATAAATATTCGCGCGAAAGAGTCGTGGGAAGATTCAGGGATCAGGCCATCGCCTTGATGCGCTGCGCGAGGCGAGAAACCTTACGGCTAGCGGTCTTGGGGTGGAAAATGCCCTTCTGCGCGGTGCGTGCGAGAGCCGGCTCGGCAGACTTTAGAGCAGCGGCGGCGGCATCCTTGTTGCCGGACGCGATCGCTTCCTCGACCTTGCGGACTTCCGTCTTCACCGCCGAACGGCGGTTCTTGTTGACCTCAGTCCGGCGCACCATCTGCCGAGCTGCCTTCTTTGCCGACTTCGTATTGGCCATAAACGCTATCCTTCTCTTCGGAGGCTCCCCGCTCTGGGGCCACACTCCATGGCTCTGGTCCCACGACCGAGTTTCGGCCCGGGCGCTGCCCGCGGTTCTAGCGCGGGCTCAAATGCATTCGCCGCCCGAAACACGCGTTCCGAGCGGATGAGTGGCAGGTCTATAGCTGTGCTGGCCGTCTGCGGTCAACGCATTTGGCCATTTTCAGGGGGATCTGCGGCGTTCAGGGGGGTTACTTTCGCTTAACCCTATCCCCGGCGGCTCAATCGCCCTTCCACTTTATCGAGCAGCCCATGGACGGGATCTGGTGGGCCGGGCCACGGCCGGTTTCGGCCACCCCCTTCATGGCCTCGAACAGCTCGCGGCGGGCGTCCGGCGGGGCGGCGTCCTTGCGGCTCGAATCCAGGCGGCCGCGGTACTGAAGCTCGAGGTCGCGGTTGAAGCCGAAGAAATCCGGCGTGCAGACCGCCCCATAGGCGCGGGCAACCTCTTGGCTTTCATCGAAAAGATAAGGGAACGGAAAGCGGAGCGCCTCCGCCACCTCCTTCATGCGCGGAAAGCTGTCCTCGGGATAAGTGGCGACGTCGTTCGACGATATGGCCACGCTCGCGATGCCGAGCCTGGCGAGGTCTGCGGCGTCCCGCACGATCCGGACCAGGATGGCCTGAACATAGGGACAATGGTTGCAGATGAACATGACCAGCGTGCCGTTCGGCCCGCGCAGCTCCTCCAGCGTGTAGGTCTTGCCGTCGGTCGCCGGCAGGCGGAAGGCGGGCGCCTTCCAGCCGAAATCGCAGACAGGGGTCGATTCCGCCATTTTCAGATCTCCGGGATTTTGCCACATCGCGTGATCAGAAAGTGCCCGAGGGCAGCGCGATCACGGGGGCGAGACAGCTTCATGGCAGAAGCTTAGACTCCCGTCCCTCACGTGGCGAGGGGCCGAGAGGGCATGGATCAGAAGCGCGACATCAGTCCGGCGAAGCGCCCGCGCGGCGGGGGACGCCCTCACGTCTCGCTGCGCAGACGGGTCTTCGAGATCATCGAGGTGGGCCACGGCGACAGCCGCGCCAGCCGGATCTTCGATGGCGCGATCGTCGCGCTCATCCTGCTCAACATCGCAGCCTTCGTTGCGGAGACCGTGCCGTCGCTCTCGGATGCCTACGATCCCTTCTTCAACTTTTTCGAGATCCTGTCGGTCGCGATCTTCAGCCTCGAATACGGGTTGCGTCTCTGGACGGCAGTCGAAGTGCCGTTCCTCAAGCGGCTGCCACCCTGGAAGGCGCGCCTCAAGCTCGCGCTGCGCCCGGCGCTGCTGATCGATCTCGCCGCGATCCTCCCGTTCTTTCTCGGAACGCTGCTCAACGTCGACCTGCGCGTACTGCGGGCGCTGCGCCTTCTGCGTTTCTTCAAGCTGTCGCGCTATTCGCCCGCCCTGCACACGTTGCTGCGCGTGATCGCCAACGAGCAGCGCGCGCTGATCGGGGCCGGGCTACTGCTCATGACGGTGGTGCTGTTCGCGTCCACCGGCATCTACTACATCGAAGGCGCAGCCCAGCCCGACAAGTTCGGCAGCGTGCCGGATTCGGCGTGGTGGGCGATCGCCACCCTCACGACGGTCGGCTATGGCGACGTGGCGCCCGTGACGCCACTCGGGCGGCTGTTCGGCTCGGTGGTGATGGTGACGGGGCTCTGCATTCTCGCGCTGCCGGTTGCGATCATCTCGGCGGGTTTCGCGCAGGAGCTCGGACGTCGCGACTTCGTCGTCACCTGGTCCTTGATGTCGCGCATTCCACTGCTGGCCGAGCTCGACGCGGGGGCGGTCGAGAAGGTGATGCCGCTGCTTCACGCCCACAACCTGCCGCCCAACGTGGAGGTTTTGGGCGAGGGGACTGCTGGGCAGGCCATGTTTTTCATCGCCTCGGGCCAGGTGGTGCTCCGGACGCCCGAGGGCGAGCGTGTCTACTCGAAGGGCGACTTCTTCGGCGTCGTGGCGATGCTGGAGCAGGAGTTCTCGCAAGGCTCGTTCGTGACGCGCTCCAAGTGCCGGCTTCTCAAGCTTCACAGCGAGGATTTTCACCGGCTGGAGGTGGTGAGCCCCGAGATCGGCGACTATCTGCGGCGCAAGGCGCAGCTGCGGCGGGAAGGCGCGACCGAAATCCGCCGTGCGGATTAGACGTCGAGGCGCGTGAAGTGCAGACCTTCGCCAGCAAACACCCGCGCACGTGCGCTCGCCTCTTCCGGATCGCCCGTCGTCAGCAGCACGAGTCCCGGAGATGCACCCTCCTCACCCTTGTAGCGCGGATGGCGGGACAAATAGTCCTCGAGACTGTCGGCGACGATGTCGGGCTGGGAGAGAATGCGCGTCGCTGCCGGCAGATGGCGCCGGAACAGATGCTCGACAAGCGGAAAGTGGGTGCACCCCAGAATGACGCGATGGGGGGCTTCGCCACCGGCCTGCTCCATCGCGCCCGCGATACCGTCTTCGACCAAGCGCTCGAGCTCAGCCTCGTTGGCGCCCTGCTCGATCGCGCCCGCCAGCTCGGAGCACACCTGCTGGATGACGGTCACCTTCGGGCAGCGCTTCCTGATCTCCTCGGCGTAGACGTTGGAGGCGATGGTGCGCGTGGTGCCGAAGACGGCGATACGATCGGTGAGAAACTTCTGCGGATACTGGGGCGTGGTGACGGCCCAGGGCGTCTGGGTCGCGGCTTCCACCGTGGGGGCGACGATGCCGACGACGTTGTGGCCTTCGGCTTTCCAATGCGTGGCCGGCAGCCAGGTGGTCTGCAGACGGCGGGCCGCGACGGCGGTTGCCGTATTGCATCCGAGCAGGACGAGCTTGCAGCCGCGCCGGAACAGCGTCTCGACGGCGGCGCGCGTCAGCTCGATGATTTCCTCGGACGCGCGGTTGCCGTAGGGCACGTGCGCGTGGTCGGCCAGATAGACGAAGGACAGCTCGGGAAAGCGCTGGTTCAGCGCGCGCAGAACGGTCAGGCCGCCAAGCCCGGAATCGAAGACACCAATCATGGGGCCCCTTGTTTGCGCGGAAGCGCCTTTCGGGTCAACCGATTTGGCGTCCGCTCCGGAACCTGGCGCGCGACGTCAGAATGCCGAGACTACTCGGCGGCCTCGGACGGCGGACGCCCGGCAGCGCTGGCCTCCTGGTCGGCGGCCTTTAGAGCATCGAGGGTCGGCATGGCGACCGTATTGTAGCCGCAGTCGACGAAGTGCACTTCGCCCGTGACGGCGCCCGACAGGGGCGACAGCAGGTAAAGCGCGGCGCCGCCGATCTCGTCGAGCGTGGGCGTGCGGCGGAGAGGGGCGTGGTCGCGCTGATAGTTGAAGATCACGCGCGCGTCCGAGACACCGGCGCCGGCGAGCGTGCGCATGACGCCTGCCGAGAGCGCGTTGACGCGGATGCCCTGGGTGCCGAAGTCAGCCGCGAGATAGCGGACGCTGGCCTCGAGCGCGGCCTTGGCCACACCCATGACGTTGTAGGAGGGCACCCAACGCGTGGCGCCGCCGTAGCTCAAGGTGAGCAGAGATCCGCCGTTCGGCATGAGGGCCGCCGCGCGCTTAGCGATCTCGGTGAACGAGAAGCACGAGATGACCATCGTGTTCGTGAAGTTGTCGCGGGTGGTATCGGCATAACGGCCAGCCAGCTCGCGGCGATCGGAGAAGGCGAGGGCGTGGACCACGAAGTCGATCGTGCCCCACTTCTTCTTGATCTCGTCGAAGGCGGCATCGACACTGGCCAGATCTGACACATCGCAGGGAACGATGATCTCGGAGTTCACCGACTGAGCGAGCGGAATGGCACGGCGGCCGAACGCATCACCCTGATAGGTGAAGGCGAGCTTGGCTCCCTGGCCAGCCAGCACCCGCGCGATGCCCCAGGCGATCGAGCGGTCATTCGCAACACCCATGACGAGGCCGCGCTTGCCAGCCAGCAGCGGTCCAGGTTTGGCAACATCAAAATCGGCCATCGACGTCCTCGCACTCACACCAAATTTGCGGCCGATCTCAAACCAGCCGCGTCCCTTATTATAAACTCTCATGCCCAGGGCCGTCCTTAGGGGGCGAGATTGCCCCTTATGGCGCGAACCCTTGCAAGAATTCAGCCATCGTAGCGGTTAAAGATCAAAGTCGCATTTGTTCCGCCGAAACCGAAGCTATTCGACATGACACAGTTAAGCTCAGTGTTGTCGATGCGACTCCTAACAATCGGCATATCCTCAAACGCGGGATCCAGCTCCTCAATATTTGCGCTTTCACAGATGAAGCCATTGTTCATCATGAGCAGCGAGAAGATGGACTCTTGTACACCGATGGCGCCAAGAGAATGTCCCGTAAGTGACTTCGTTGCGGAAATCTTCGGGATGGTCTGGCCAGCGAAGACCTCGCGGATGGCCTCGATTTCCTTCTGATCGCCGACAGGCGTCGCCGTCGCATGCGGATTGATGTAATCGACCGCGTGCTTCAGGCCCTTGCCGTCCAGCCCCTTCATGGCGAGACGCATGCAGCGGGCCGCGCCTTCTCCGGAGGGCGCCACCATGTCGTGGCCATCCGAGGTCGCGCCGTAGCCCACCACCTCACCGTAAATCTTGGCGCCGCGCGCCTTGGCGCGCTCCAGCTCCTCGAGAACGAGGACGCCTGCGCCGCCCGCGATCACGAAGCCATCGCGATTCTTGTCATAGGCGCGGCTCGCCGTTGCGGGCGTGTCGTTGTAACGAGACGACATCGCGCCCATGGCGTCGAAGAGGACGGAGAGCGTCCAGTCCAGCTCCTCGCATCCTCCGGCGAAAATGACGTCCTGCTTGCCCCACTGAATCAGCTCCGCCGCATTGCCGATGCAATGAGCAGACGTGGCGCAGGCCGAGGAGATCGAATAGTTGACACCCTTGATCTGGAAGCTGGTGGCAAGCGCGGCGGACGGGCCCGAGCACATGGCCTTCGGAACCTCGAACGGCCCCACCTTCTTGGGATCTTTCTGGCGGGTGGTGTCCGCGGCCCAGACGATGGCACGGGTGGACGGGCCGCCAGAGCCCATGATGATGCCGGTACGCTCGTTCACGACCTCGCCGGGCTCGAGGCCCGAGTCGCGGATCGCCTGATCCATAGCAATGTAGTTCCAGCCCACGCCGGCTTCCATGAAGCGTTTCGGCTTGCGCGGAACCTGAGATTCCCAATCGAGCTTGGGCTCCCCGTGCACCTGGCACCGGAATCCGAGCTCGGCATACTTATCCGCCCGAACGATGCCCGATTTGCCTTCTCTCAGCGAGGCGAGCACCTCTTGAGTCGTGTTCCCGATCGAGGACACGATGCCCATGCCGGTGACGACCACTCGTCTCATCGACAAAACCCCTTCCTCGCCGCCCCAATGCAAGCCCCCGCCATCCAGCTCAAGGGCTCATCCGGCGGCCGGTGCTTCACCCGCCTCGAACAGGCCGACGCGCAGGTCGGTCGCTGTGTAAATGACTTGACCATCAGCCTTAAGGGTCCCGTCCGCAATCGCCAGCTTCAGGCGCCGCAGAATGACCCGCTTCAGATCCACTACGTACTCGACCTTCTTGACCGAAGGGAGAACCATGCCGGTGAACTTCACCTCGCCCACGCCGAGCGCCCGGCCACGTCCCGGGGCGCCCAGCCAGCCGAGGAAAAAGCCGGTCAGCTGCCAGAGGGCGTCCAGCCCGAGGCAACCCGGCATCACCGGATCCCCCATGAAGTGGCACTTGAAGAACCAATCCAGCCGCTCGTTGCCCTCGACGGCAAGCTCCGCAACCACTTGGCCTTTATCATGGGCCCCCTGGCTGTCGGAGATATGGGCGATGCGGTCGAACATCAACATGGGTGGCAGAGGCAATTGTGCATTGCCCGGCCCGAACAACTCGCCGCGCCCGCACGCCAGCAAATCCTCGAAGTCATAGCTTGAACGGCGCTCGGCCATCGATCCGCTTCGTCCCTCTGTGACAAACATTTGACGTGCACAACTCCAGCAACGCCAGTCTTTGGCGGAAACGCCTCTGCGCCCGCTTTAAGCCGCGTTGTCCTAGCACATCCGACTGACGTTCAAACGGTAATCAGAGGCACCGTCAAGGGAGCGCATGGAAAAGGTGACGTATTGTCCAGAGGTGCGCGTGAGGCGGGTCAGACGCGCTGGACGCATCCCCTCCCGGATTTGCGCGAAAAATCCCCCCTAAAACAGGGTGTTGGGGCCCGGTTGCAGTCCCTTCGCACTGCTTCTATACTGACGTGGTTTGCAAAATCTGGCCTCGGGCGTGGCCATGCCTCCACTAGCGGGGCTGGTTGCTGATCTATTGAGTCGACCCGTTCATGAACGAAGACGTCTCAGACGACCTGACTAACGCGATGAGCGAAGACGGCACGGCCGAAGCCGGCTTGCCGCCCGTGCACTCGGCGATCGCCGAACGGCTGCGCAAAGCGGGCCTGCGTCCGACGCGCCAACGCGTGGCGCTCGGCGCGCTTCTGTTCGCAGGCGAGGATCGCCACGTGTCCGCCGAGATTCTGCATGCAGAGGCGCTGACCAGCGGCGAGCAGGTCTCGCTCGCGACCGTCTACAACACGCTGCATCAGTTCACGGGCGCCGGCCTTCTACGCGAGCTCGCGATCGACGGCGGCAAGGCCTACTTCGACACCAACACCTCGAACCATAATCACTTCTTCATCGAGGAGCAGGGCAAGCTGATGGACATCCCGGGCGATTCGATCCGGGTGGACGGCCTGCCTGAGCCGCCGGCCGGCATGCGCGTGAGCCATATCGACGTGGTCGTCAGGCTGGTTCCCAAGACCTGATACGGGCGAAAAACACGCAACCGAGAAGGCGCATGCGGTCCCCCGCGATGCGCCTTTGTTATTTCACAACCTCGTTCTCGTAGACGCCCCAGAGCTGCTTCTGGAGCATGTATCCCCGGAACTGGTCGATGGTGACGCGGCACCAGCGGCCGTCGCAAGAATGGACATTGGCGATCACGCCCGCTTCGACGTTGACGACGGGGCGGGAGCTTTCGCTGTCGCTGTACCTCACCGCGATCTGCGGGGCAGGCTTGCCGGCTTTCACATCCCAAGGCGTGACCAGGGCCGTGCGCCGGCCCGACAACAGGGATTGGACGACCCAGCCGGTCGCACCCTCGGCGTCCCGCACCTGGCGCCAGCCCTCGAACTCGCTCACCACCTCGACAGGCAGCCCGGCCCGGCGGAACACCCAGGAGGTCGGATAGTCCGTGCCCGGCCCCGCACGCAGATTAACGCGATCCGCCTTGAGGCTCACGAAACGGGGGAGGGGCAATCCGCTTTCGGAGGAACGGGCCGGGGCAACCGCCGCAGGCCCCTGGGGGGCGGCCGCGCCACCGGCCATCGCGGCCCCTGCCGAGGCCGCAAACACCGCAAACACCGCGCAAAACGTGCGGCCTCCGCATCTCATTCGCATCTCCCGCTCCCGCACATGGGCCGCGCGTCGTGGCCTCTACATCCATCCAGCGACTGGCATCCAGCGCCTGGTCTGCCCGTGACGCCTTCGGCAGATCCTCCCCGGGCCTCGACCCCGACCAGGAGCGCCCTGCCGGGCCTCAGACAATCCATCACTTTGTCACGGGCATGACCTTCTGTTAGACACTCCCTGATCTTAGAGCAGGTTCACGTCGTCTCGACCCGAATGCCGCGCGAGCATGCTCCAAATCACACTAGAGACTGATTTACGTTCTCGGCGCGAGCAAGATTGCTCGCTTCTCGCGCGATCAGGCTCTAAGTCACTGTTAAAGGGTCTGCGTTCAGGATCCGGGCGCGCGGCAACGCGGGCCTCACCTGAATCGAACAGGCTGACTTTCGTAGTGTCGCATTTTCTACGACGAACCGATCCACTTCGTCGGAAAGTGCTCTAGGCCGCCGGTGGAAGACAAATGCCCAATCCTCAGAAGAAGCCAGTCGTCATCGTCACGCGCAAGCTGCCCGATGTGGTCGAGACGCGGATGCGCGAGCTGTTCGACGCCCGTCTCAATGCAGACGACAAGCCCATGACGCAGGCGCAACTGGCGGAGGCCGCGAAGGTTGCCGACGTGCTGGTGCCCACCGTCACCGATCGCATCGATCGCGCCGTCATCTCGCAGGCAGGGCCGCAGTTGCGCCTGATCGCAAACTTCGGCACCGGCGTCGACAACATCGACCTCGACACCGCGCGCAACCGGGCGATCACCGTCACCAACACGCCCGGCGTGCTGACCGAGGATACCGCCGACATGACGATGGCGCTGATCCTCGCCGTGCCGCGGCGGCTGCCGGAAGGCGCAGCCTACCTCAAGGATCCGAAGACCCGCTGGGCGGGCTGGTCGCCGACGTGGATGCTCGGCAACCGCATTTTCGGAAAGCGTCTCGGCATCGTCGGCATGGGCCGCATCGGACAGGCCGTGGCCCAGCGCGCGAAGGCGTTCGGCTTGCAGATCCATTATCACAACCGCAAGCGCGTCTCGCAGGCGATCGAGCAGGAGCTGGAGGCTACCTACTGGGAAAGCCTCGACCAGATGCTGAGCCGCATGGACATCGTCTCCATAAACTGCCCGCACACGCCTGCGACCTATCATCTGCTTTCGGCCCGGCGGCTCAAGCTGCTGAAGCCGACCGCCTACATCGTCAACACGGCGCGCGGCGAGGTGATCGACGAGAACGAGCTCGCGCGCATGATCGAAGCGGGCTCCATCGCGGGCGCGGGGCTCGACGTCTACGAGCACGAGCCTGCGATCAACCCCAAGCTGCTCGCCTCCGAGCGCGTGGTGGCGCTTCCGCACATGAGCTCTGCGACCATCGAAGGGCGCATCGACATGGGCGAGAAGGTGATCATCAACATCAAGGCGTTCCTCGACGGGCACGCCCCGCCGGACAAAGTTCATCCCGCGATGTTCTAAGCGAACGGCCTCTCAGGAGGCCGTTCTGCTTTCTGGCGGCAGTGACAGGCGCGGCTGGCCGTCACGCGAGAAAGTGCGCGGCGGTGGCGACGTAGAAGGCGACCGTCGCCAGATAGCCGGCGATGAGCCAGTTTCGGCCCGCATCCGAAATGGGCTCGATGGGACGCACCCGCTTCGAGGATGCGAGCAGCACCGGCGCGGTCAGTACCAGCAGCGCCGTCAGCACGTACCATTCGAGATAGACGGACACGCCTATCCCCACCATCAGCGCCAGCATGTTGATGATCGTCTTGAATTCTGGATCGGAGCTCGACAGCGCGGAATCGAGCACATGGCCGCCATCGAGCGGCAAAACGGGCGCGAGATTGATGCCATTCAGGATCGCGCTCAGGAATGCGAGCTGGGCGAATACCTCGTCTCCGGTCAGATAGGCGCCCGCCGCGAACGCCGCAGTCGTCACGAGGCTGAAGCCCGGCCCCATGAGCGCTACGAACCCGCGCTCCGCCTCGTTGCGGTGGGGCTCCGCGGATACCGCGACGCCGCCGAAGAAGGGAATGAAGAAAACGCCTTTCACCGGGAGACCGACCCATCGCATGGCGAGGGCGTGGCCGGCCTCGTGAATGATCAGGAGCGCGAGCAGGAGGGCTGCGAATTTCCAGTCGAACAGATAGATGAAGCTCGCGTAGGTGAGAATGCCGGTGACAGCGGCGGCTCGGAGCTTGCTGCCGGATGTCACGAGGCCCGCCGTGCCGGCCTGGGCTTCGCAATAGTCGCGGAGGCGGCGCGCGTTGAACCTCGCGCCCAGCGGAATGAGCACGCGGCTGAGAAAACTGCCGTGTGTCAACTCGTGCACGGTCGTCATCAATGTCTTTCCGGCGCGCTCCACTAAGGTGCAGGCGACGAAGTGATCGCGGCCCGGAGCCACGCTCGGATCGCTCCCTTCCGGCAGGATCTCGATCAGGAGGCCTTCGAGCGGACGGCTTTCAACCTCGCGGTAGGCCATCGGGACCACGCGGTCTCCGAAGCTCGCCGTGCCTTCGTAGATGTTGGTCGTGCCGGGGCGCAGGGCTGTCGCGATCTCGATGCGGGGCGGGCCCTCGAATACGATTTTCCGGGCCGACGCGGCGCTCCAGACGATATCGATAGGCGCGTTGATCTCGACGGAGGTGGCATAGCGCTGGCGGCGGCGCCCGAACACGGCGTCGCGCGTGGCCCGTATGAGGCACAACAGGATCTGCGCAAGATCGGCGATTATCGTCATGAATCTGGCTCGCGGAAACTCAAGCTCGCAGGCACGCGTGGATCGCCCGCGTCCCTTGAAACACTGTCTCAAGGCATGACCCAGGACCTTCGCTCAATCAGTTTCGGCGGGAACACCTTCGGGCGAAATCCGATGCACGGAGAGATCGAAGATTGCGGGCTCGAGGCCCGTCAGCGGATTTTCGGGATCCCAACCGACGCGAACCGTCTCGAAGCGCGGCTCCTTGGCATCATAGAGCAGGATGCGGCCGGCCAAGCTATCGCCGACGCCGGTGATCTCCTTGATCACCTCCGTCGCCTGAAGCGTGCCGACGACGCCGACGACCGATCCGAGCACGCCCGCCTCCGAGCAGCTCGGCACGGTGCCTGGCGGAGGTGCCTCCGGGAACAGGCAGCGGTAGCTCGGATAGAGTGTGCCGTCCGCCGTCCGCGCGAACGGCTTCAGCGTCGTCAGATAACCGTCGAAGGGGCCGACTGCGGCGTGCACCAGCGTGCGGCCCGCGAAGAAGCACGCGTCCGACACGAGATAGCGGGTCGCGAAGTTGTCCGATCCATCGGCAACGATATCGAAGCGGGAGATGATATCGGCGGCATTGGCGGCATCGAGACGGACATCGAACGTCTCGACCGCCACATGGGGATTGAGATGCGCGATGGTCTCACGCGCACTTTCGACCTTGTCCATGCCGATCGAGGCCGTCGTATGGATCACCTGACGCTGGAGATTGTCGAGTGAGACGGTGTCGTCGTCGATGATGCCGAGCGTTCCCACGCCTGCCGCGGCCAGATAGAGCAGGAGAGGGCTTCCGAGCCCGCCTGCGCCGACGACGAGCACGCGCGCAGCCTTGAGCTTGGCCTGCCCCTGTCCGCCAACGTCATGGAGAAGAAGGTGCCGCTTGTAGCGCTGGATTTCCTCTGGCGTGAGCGCCATGCCGTCTTTCTTTCTCGCCTGTGAAGCCGAAAGGTATTCTACACCATCGGGACGGCGAGACACCCCTTTGAACGCAATGGCCTTCGGACGCGAGCCTTCGGCGGCTAGGGCAATCAGCCCCCGGGGTCTGCGCCAGAAACCTTGGTCTGGGCGGCTTTGCCGGGCTCGGCCGGGCTGATGCTGGGCGTGGCCCATGGCCCCTGAACCTTGAAGGTTCCAGTGGGGTCGGCCGCGGTCGCGGCGGCCGGCTTCTTTGCGACCGAGATCAGGAGATCGAGCGCACTCTTGTCGACATCGATGGTTCCGGTGACGCTGACGGCGCGGCCTTCGGCGACCGCCTTCACGGAGTCGGCGGTCAGAACCCCATTGAGCGCGGTGAAATGGGCCGAGAACTGGTTTACCACCGTCGTTCCTGCGCCTGCAGGCCCCCATCCGCCAGATGCCGAGGTGGCGGAGGCGGCACGAGGAAGACCGTCGAGATCGATGCCGACGCGTCCGCCCTCTCCGATCTCTAGAGAAAGCGTGCCCGCGAGTGATTGAAGAATGGCAGCCTGGCTTGCACCGTGGGCGTTGAGATCGACGATAATGTCGCCCGACCCGTCGAGTGCCGCCGGGCCGAGACGGGCATTGGAAATCGTTTCGAGATCGATGTCGTCGAGATCCGCGCGAAGGGTGTAGAGCGGATCGTCTCCGGTCATATCGACCGTGAACTGGCCCTCACCGGTTCCACCCTGCTCCAACTCCAGCTCCGCGATCTCGCCATAGAGCTTGCCGCCCTTCACCGAGAGGCTCGCCGCGCACCGCCCGAGGCGATCGGAGCCGCTCATGACGTTGCCGGCTGAGATGCGGATGTCGGCGTCGATCTCCTTCAACAACGAGGGAGACGCGAGGCCCGGAATCTTGAGGCTCCCAAGCCAATCGGAGACGAGAGCCAGCGCATATGGCCGGGAGGGCGCAACATAGGGCGCAATATCAAAGGTGGGGAAGGCGAGGGTGCCTTCGATCGATGGGCGCTCCGGCCTGAAAGCGGCTACGAGGGCACCTGTCGCGGCGTTACCGTCGAGCGAGAACTGGGCGTTTTCGAAAGAGACCGCGCGATCGTCCAGCTTGAGCTGCCCCTTGGCGGAGAACGGACCTAGTCCAGGGCCGGTGGCCGGCCAGGAGATGCCGAGCCATCGGCCGGCGCCGCGGAGATCCGAGAACGAAAGCTCGGCGTTCTGCGCCGTGATCTGGCCCCGATCGCCCGGCGCGGCGCGGCCGTTGAACGAGGCCGCAATATACTTACCCTTGAGTTTCGCGCGGACGGTGATCGCGGCGTCGGGCTTGCTCGGCGGGGCGGTGAAGGCGAGATCGATCTCGATCGGCTCTCCGCGATAGTCGAAACGGCCGTTGACGTTCACCAGGCCGTGGCGGTCCGTGGAGATTTCGGTGTTCACCCGCGAAAGTGTCTCGGTGGTGCCTTGCACCGTCTTGATCACGATCGAAGCGTCAATCAACGCAAGGCTGCGGAATTTGAAGCTCGAAAGCGCGGAGACGATCGATCCCAGGACCTCGGGTGCCACGGCGCCAGCCGCGGCAGGAGCATCTGCCGGTTGAGCGGATGCGGCTGTTCTATCGATCACCAGCTTGGCGCCATCCAGCACGATGTCCGCGCCGCCGCCTTGCACGAGCGTGCGCAAAACCGCTGCGACCCTGGTCTCTCCGGCCGCGGGTCCCACGAGCGCGACAGTCCCCTCTTCGAGCGTGATGGACGGAGAGGCTGACAGCGAGATCGGTGTGGTGATCTTGACGGTTTCGCCGGATGCAGCGCGGACGATGGTGCCCGGTATCGGCTCGCCACGACGTGCGCCGACAAGGACGGGCACGACGAGCGCTGCACCAATCGCGGCGAGCAACACGACGGTAACGAATAGCGGGCGACGCTTGTCAGCTTTGCCGGTCATAAGGCCGCTGTCCCGCACAGGAGTTCTACAGATCGAGAGATGATCGGAGCCCGCCGACCAAGTCTCGAGCCGATCGGGCATCTCTACTTACCTGAAGGCGACACGCGTGCGCAATACATCATGAGAGCCTAAATCGGCGCCATATGTGCAGAAAAATTCATATCTTCAGATGCATAGCCCCTTACTCCCAAAAAACTAGATATTCAGACTAGTGAACATTTTCAGAACACGACGGACGCCACATTTTCGCGACGTGTCAATCACGCAAAATTCTACAGGCTCCACGCGTTTCCACGCATGACTTCAATCAACGTTTGAATCACTAAAACCGCGGTTTCTGTGTGGGCGAGCGTCATGTGCCTGACGCTCCTTGACGAACACAATCTCGCCTCGAACATGACGATGCGGCTTTCCGGCGGACCAGTTCGCACGGTTCGTACACGGCCCCTTGGCGCAATGTCCGAAGGCCGCCCGCCGGGCGTCTCCGTCGCGCCAGGGCAGGTCGTGCGCGTGCGCTGCTGTGGTGATGCCCACGATCAAGGCGGCCAGCGCCACAATTCTCATCAAAGTTCGCATAACTCACCTTCTCCGTTCGTGCTGCCGTTGATTTTCATGTCTGGGTGGGCCACGCGTCGCCGTGCACCATGCGGATGGTGACCATCCGGCTCGAGCGCGTGAATTCGATGGTGGCCATGACGGGCGGCTGGCGCGACCGCTCGATCCAAAAGCGATCGACGTGGCGGTCCGGCCAGTCACGCTCGTCGTTGATCGCGGAGGCGAACGTGGCCTGGAATGCCGCCTTCACGTCCCGGTGCTGCGCGTCGCCTTCGAGCTGGGCGGTGAGCGAGCACACGTAGCCGTTGCGCGGCGCGCGAAACTCCGACTGGATGAGCGCGATGGCGCCGAGGCCCGACGAGAACGTCCAGCCGCCGACAAGCTTGGTGAAGTCATTCCGGTGGCGAGACAGTTCGCCATCATCGACGGAGCGGCCACGGAACTGCTCGGCCCATTTCTGCAAATGACCGGGCGCGGCGCCATGGGCGAAGCATCCGTCTTTGGCGAACTGCATCAGCAGCGAGACCGGGCTGTTCTCGGCGATCTCGTGCTTGTCCAGCCCCGTCTGCCAAAGCATTGGCGCATGAGCCTGCGACGGCGCGTGGCGCGGCATGGCAGAAACACTGCCTTCGATCCCGACAACGGCCGCCACCACGGCGATGCCTGCTCCCAACAATCCGATCATGCACGTTTTCCTTCTCGAGCCTCGCGCCGGGGGACCGTGGTGCGCACGGCCCTCCGGTCTCGCCTCTCAATCGATCTTGAAACGGATCTGCTCGGTCTCATGGCCCGGCATGGTGAGGTTCACGACGACGGTCGTGCCCTTTCCGGCATCGAAGCCACCGGTGCCTTTGAGGCCGTTCTCGCCGGATGGCGCGAGGGTGACGACCTCGGTCTTTCCGCCCGCCAATACAGTGGCGGACGCCTTGGCGCCGCTGACGTCCTCGACCTTGCCGTCCTCGTGCCTGACGAAAAGCTCGAGGGTGTTGCCCTTTGCTACGAGCTCCAAGTGGTGATGTCCGTTGTGGACGAGGATGCCGCCATGCTTGGCCTCGTGGTCGTGGGCAACCTCGTCCGCCAAGGCGAGAGACGATCCGAGTGCGAGGACCGCAAGGCCAAGGAAAAGCTTCTTCATGATGGTGTGCTCCTTGTTTTGAAGACCGTGATCAAAAGGCTTCGGCGTGAACTGTCTGATCCTGCTCGTCGAGCAGCCGCTCGAGCGGCTTGCGCCCGAACATCAGGAACAGGACCGGGGTGAGGAAGGCGTCGAGGAGAGTGGCCGTGACGAGGCCGCCGAAAATGGTGATCGCCACGGGATGGAGGATTTCCTTTCCGGGCTCGTCCGCACCGATCATGAGGGGCACGAGCGCGATGCCTGCGGCGAGGGCGGTCATCAGCACGGGCGTCAACCGCTCCAGCGTTCCGCGCACGACCATCTCGCGGCCGAAGCGCTCGCCTTCGAACAGAACCAGATTGATGTAGTGGCTGATCTTCAGGATGCCGTTGCGCGTGGCGATGCCGGTCAGGGTGATGAACCCGATGGCGCTCGCAACCGAGAATGGCTGCCCCGCCAACCATAACGCCGCTACGCTTCCGATGAGTGCGAGCGGAACGTTGCCCATGATGATCAACGCGAGCGCCGTCGAGCGGTAGCGCGTGTAGAGCACGACGAAGATGAGGGCGAGCGAGACGAGCGACAGCAGCGCGATGAGGCGGGAGGCTTCCTCCTCCGCCTGGAATTGCCCTTCGAGATTGGTGAAGTAGCCTTGCGGAAGCGGCGCATCCGCCAGCTCCGCGCGGACAGCGGCCACGATGCGGGCCATGTCCGAGCCGTCAGTGTTGGCGAGAACCGCGATGCGGCGCCGGCCGTTCTCCCGCAGGATCTGGTTGGGGCCGTCGGTCTCGATGACTTCGGCAACGCTGGACAGCGGAATGCGGCCGGCCGGGCTCTCGATCAGCATATCGCCGAGCGCGCGGGTCGTGCGATCCTCATCGGAGAGCCGCAGCACGACATCAAAGCGTCTCTGGCGATCGATGATCTCCGAAACGACGCGCCCATTGGACAGCGTCTCCAAAGACTGCGTGATGGTGCTGGGATTGAGGCCGTAGCGCTTGGCCTTCTCGTAATCGATGCGGACCTGAAGCTCCGGAATGCGAACCTGCTTCTCGGTTTGCAAATCCACGATGCCCGGGATGCTGCGGAGGCGCGTTTCGAGGCCCGCGGCGAGACTTCTCAGGGTGTCGTAGTCGTCGCCATAGATCTTGAGCGCGATCTGCGCCCGCACACCCGACAGCATGTGGTCGAGGCGGTGCGCGATTGGCTGCCCGACGGTGATGGACGCCGGCAACACCGTGAGGCGTGCGCGGATGTCCGCGAGCACGGTTTCGCGGCTGCGATCGGATCGTTTGAGGTCGACGTCGAGCTCGCTCGTGTGGACGCCTTCGGCGTGCTCGTCGAGCTCAGCGCGTCCGGTCCTGCGGCCTACAGAGTGAACCTCCGGCACCTCCGCCACGATCTTCTCGGCGAGCCGCCCGATGCGATCGGATTCGGCGAGGCTGACGCCAGGCTGGAGCGTCACGCTGACAAGCACGGTTCCTTCGTTGAAAGACGGGAGGAACGCGCGCGGCAGATAGGCTGCGGCCACGAGCGCGGCCGCAACAGCAATGACCGGCATGCCGACGACAAAAGTGGGACGTTCGAAACACCACACAAGGCCGCGCCGCTGGCACCGTTTCAACACGCGAACGAGCCCGCTCTCGTGCTCCGACAAGTGCTTCATGCGCGGAAGAAGCCAATAGGCGAGGACAGGCGTCACCGTCATGGACACCAGAAGGCTCGCCAGGATCGAGACGATGAAGGCGATGCCGAGCGGCGCGAAGAGACGCCCCTCGATGCCCGACAACGCGAACAGCGGGATGAACACCAGCACGATGATCGCGGTGGCGTAGAGAATGCCTGTGCGGACCTCGATCGAGGCTGCGGCGACCACTTCCGCGATGGAGCGCCGGTCGCGTCCGCCCGCTGCACGGTGGAGACCGAGACGGCGGTAGATGTTCTCGACGTCCACAACGGCGTCGTCGACGAGTGCGCCGATGGCGATGGCCAGACCGCCGAGCGTCATGGTGTTGATGGAAAGCCCCATCGCCTGAAACACGATGACGCTGGTGAGCACCGAGAGCGGGATCGCGAGCAGCGAGATGAGCGTGGTCTGCCAATTGAGGAGGAACGCGAACAGCACGACGGCAACCACGACAAGGGCCTCGACCAGCACCTTCTTCACGTTGGCGATGGAAGATTCGATGAAGGTGGCCTGACGGAACTGGATATCGGTGACGCGCACGCCTTCCGGCATCACGCGCTGCAACTCGGGCAGAACGCGCTCGATCTCCCGCGTGATCGTCACGGTATCGGCATTGGGCTGCTTCTGAATCGCGAGAATGACGGCAGGCTTCGCGTTGAACCCGGCATCTCCGCGTTTGGTCCGCGCGGCGAAATCCACGCTCGCGACCTGGCTCAAGGTCACGGCCTGCCCGGATCGATAGGCAACGACGAGATTGCGCAGATCCTCGATGCGGGTGGAGCGGCCAATGTTGCGAATGAGGTACTCGCGCGTCTTCTGATCGACGAAGCCTCCGCCGGTGTTGGCGCCGAACGACTTGATGGCGTCCTCGATGGCATCGAAACCGATGTCGAGTCCGGCCATGCGCCGGGGATCGGGAATGATGCGGTACTGGCGCACCTGCCCGCCGATTGGGATGACCTGGGACACTCCCGACACGGTGAGAA
Source organism: Hyphomicrobium sp. DMF-1 (assembly GCF_027886585.1). Classification (NCBI taxonomy): domain Bacteria; kingdom Pseudomonadati; phylum Pseudomonadota; class Alphaproteobacteria; order Hyphomicrobiales; family Hyphomicrobiaceae; genus Hyphomicrobium; species Hyphomicrobium sp. DMF-1. The sequence goes on from NZ_CP115706.1 coordinate 150,723, forward strand.
GCTGAGGGCGCAGCGTAAAATCGGCAAGCTCGCGCAGCGTCATGGGATCGGCCGTCTCGCTCGACATGGCGATCAGCATGATCTCGCCCATCACGGAGGAGATCGGCCCCATCTGCGCGCCTATGCCCGGCGGAAGCTGCTCGCGAACGAGTTGCAACCGCTCCGCAACCTGCTGGCGGGCGCGATAGATCTCGGTGGACCAATCGAACTCGACGTAGACGATGGAGAGGCCGACGCCGGAGACAGAGCGGACGCGGGTGACGCCCGGCATACCGTTCATGGCAGTCTCGATGGGGAAGGTCACGAGTTGCTCGACCTCTTCCGGGGCGAGGCCTTCCGCTTCCGCCATGAGCGTGACGGTCGGCCTGTTGAGATCCGGAAACACGTCCACCGGCAGACGCGACAGCGTGACGAGGCCATAGATGCTCATCGCAACGGCGGCGACGAGGACGAGAATGCGGTTAGCGAGGCTTCCGCGAACGATTGCGTTGAACATTCACGCCCCCACTATCGGATCTGATTGATCAGCTCGGCGCCCTGGACGACGACACGGTCGCCTTTGGCCAAGCCGTCAGTGACCAGGACGCTGCCTCCATCGAGCGGAGACGTGCGCACCGCACGCGGCTCGAAGGTTTCCGGCGCCATCTTGATCCACACCTGCGGGAGACCGTTCGTGGAACGCACGACCGCGCCATCCGGCACGATGATGCCTTCGACGGGTGTGCCCTTCTGAACCAGCACCCTCACGGTGGCTCCGATCGCGAGAGACGCGTGCGGATCCTCAACACGAAACAACATGGGCAGCGACTGCTGGCGCAGCGTCGGCGCGCGGCCGATGTAGGTGAGGGGGATGGTGTGACCTTGCCCATCGATGGCAGTCGCGGACGAGACGGCGCCGTCGTCCGCACCCATCATGCCGATCGCCTCGATCCACAGACGCTTGGGGTCGACGATCTCGAACAGTGTGTCGCGTGCGCCGACGACCTGGCCCGCGCGCACGTTGGCAACGGAGATGATGCCGGAGACCGGCGCCTTGAGCTCCAGCCGCTCGGCCGCCTTCGGTTCCAGAACGCGCTTCTGCTCGCGCAGCGACTCGATCTCGGTCTTTGTGTCGTCGATCTCACGCTGGGGGATGTAGTCGCCGGAAATGCGGGTGAGGCGCGCGAGCTTCTGTTCGGCGATCCGCAGCTTACCTTCGACCTCGGCGGTGAGCTGTTGCAGCGATCCGCGGTCGAAGACCGGCATGGCGGGCGCGAGCAGCGCGAGCACGTCGCCTGCGGCCACCTTCTCGCCGACGAACGAGATGCCGCCACCGGCCAGCTCAATCTGCCCCTCCATCGGAGCCTGCACGCGCCCTTCGTAGGCGGGATCGACGATGACGGTGCCGACAAGCTCGCTTCCCGGCTGGGCCTTGTCGGTTGCAGCCGGGGCCGTTCTTACCTTGAGAAGACGTTGCGTGGGCTTCGGCAGAAAGACCTCGCCCGTTGGAAGCTTGCCGGGGGTATTTCCGGCCGCCTGCACTGGCGCACCGTCTCCGCCGTGATCGTGACCTTCGTGCGCCCAGCCGCGCGAGGGCACGGAGGCGGCAAGTACAAGTGCCACAAGCACGATCTCGGCGGCCTGGCGCAAATGCCTCGCCAGCGGGGCTTCGGGAGTTGCAGACTCGGGAGTTGCGGCGACGCGCGGCGTATCATCGGGCGGAAGGCGTAGCGGGCGGAAGGCAAATGCGAGGAAGAAGCCGCCGAGGCCGATCGCAACGGCGAACATCCATAACTCCGGCCGCTGCAGTACGCTGCTCCAGGGGAACGGCTGGGCTGGCGGCTCCACGGCGGCATCCGCCACCACGAGACGGCCCGCGAGCAGATCGGCAATCCCTTCAGCCATCACCGTGAAAGTGAGCGCCTTCGCGCCGGGCTCGTGAAGCCAATCGGCTTCGATCTCGTAGACTCCGTCGCCCAGCGCCTTCGCTTTCGCCGACGGAATGCCCTCTCCGTTCAGCTCGATCGTGGCGCCATCCACGGGCTCGTTGGTCGCGATGCGGTCGAGATAGATCGTGAGCGTGTGGTCTTTCGCGACGGCCACCAGCTCGACATCGGAGCCTTCGCTCACGAGCCGAGGAATAGCGGCTGCGGAGGGCGCCTCCGCGCCTTGTCCTCCGTCTCCGTGGTCGTGGCCGGGACCGGCAAACGCGGAGCCGGCAAGAATGAGAACGGAAAAAAGCAGAGCGGCTAGACGAGTCATGCTTCGAGCCTCGAGGACTTGAGGAACGTCGAGCATGCCCGCACCTTGCTGGGGGGTTACGCGCCGGGCGCGGGCATGCTCTTCGCTCAGATCACGGAGCCGGATCCACGCGCTTTGCGTGCGTGGAGACACGCGCAAGCGACGGTCAGACTCCCGAGCGAACTCGACGGGTGCAGGATCGGAGTTTCGATCTGCGCGGACCCGAAATACGGGCTTCCAGCCACAGAGAAACTACGGAAACGGCGCCAATCGGCTGCTGGTCACGAAGCCTCGCAATCCGCAAAGCTGCGGATCAGGAGGCCGGATCAGGCCGTGGCGCGGGGTGGGCGGAAAAGGGGATAGGAGTGTTGTCCGAGCGGCAGGTATGCGCCAGTGTCGAACTTAAGGACGCGGGACTGAAGGCTGAGCTTCAGGCCGCATTCGCCGGTAGGCACGGCCAACGACCCGCAGCAGCTCGCATGAACGTGCGTGCAGACGTGGTTGACGTGCGAAGGCTCATCACAATCCGCGTCCGTGCAGGATTGGGCGTGGCCGTCGTGAGCATGAAGATCCTGACCACCCAGGTCATGGCCATGATGCTGCATGGCCAGCGTGTCGTGAGCGCTTATGGCGAAAGCCGATTTGCTCACCAAATAGCCGTTAAGGCTGCTGGCGAAAACGGCCACAGCAACCATGACAATTCGCAGGAACTGGCGCGTCATACGGCTCATAACCTTAGGAAAGCCGGAAGATTCGAGATCGGTCAAGCCCAAACCTGGCACGTCTTCGTCGCATACGGGCTCGCGTGATCTCAACTCAACATCGCGATTATGGCCGGGCTCACAATCGTCGGCGACAACTGTGACCGAAACGAGATCGGCGTGGAGACTAGGCTTACGGCGCCACCAGTCGAGTGACGTTTGCCTGACGAAGCCCCTATTCGCCGCTCAGAATTTCGCGTGTGATCTCCCGGAGCACCGGAAGCGGGTGATGGCTGAGAGCTTCGACCACCTCAAGACGATAGGGCTCCGGCGCGTGTGCGTAAGACGTTCGCAACCAGCGGAGTCCGTCGTCGATCCGACCGGCCGTGACCAAATGGCATCCATAGTGAAACTGGCCCCGCACGCAGCCGCCTTCAGCGGCCCACCTGAACCAGAGTGCCGCTGAGCGCGCCTTCTTCGCAGCGTCGCCCTGGCTCGCCTGCGCCGAGGCGCGCCAGCATCCCAGCATGTTCATGGCTTTTGCATTGCCACGGCGGGCCGCACGCACGAACAGCGTGAGCGCGGAGGCGATGTCGCGGGGCACGCCGCGACCTTCGGCGAGCAGGCAGCCGAGATTGAAGGCGGCCCAGGCGTGATCCTTGCCGGCGGCTTGGCGGAACCAGCGGGCGGCTTCCGCAAAATCCTGCGCGACACCCCAGCCGCGCTCATAGCAGCGGCCGACCATGTTGAGCGCTTCCGCGTCGCCGCTGCGCGCCGCGCGCTCGAACCAGAGAAGCGCGGCAGCGGGGTCGGGCTCCACACCGTGGCCTTCGAGCAGCCTGTGACCCCAGCCGATCTGAGCATCGACGCAGCCTGCCACCGCGCGGTCGCGCACCTCCTCGGGCGGAAGCTCATGGCTCTGCTGCGGAGCCTCGCCTCCCACGACGCGGACGTAGAGCGTCTCGTACTTTGAGCCTTCGGCGACGGCTAGCGAGAAACCTTTCTGGATGCGGGCGTCCGAGCTCATGGCCGCACCTGGCCAGCGACAAGCTCACTGCGTCTCGCCATTGCGGACAAGCTGCACGCGCTTTCGTCGTTCATAATGATAGGAACATGCCTCAAAATTCGCGGCCCTGCGACGAAGGTCGGAAATATGACTTACAGCATCAAGATATAAGTCCGCTTTCCCTATAAGTACATCCGTATTGCTCCAAGCACGTGCAATGCGCGCGAGCTAGCGGATATTGAACTGGATGGGCAGCGACAGGCTCAAAGCCGCGGTCGACGACTGCTCGGGTGGTGCGGGAAGCGGATCGGCACGCTCGAGCATCGCGAGCGCTTCCTCATCGAGAAGCGGAGAGCCCGAGCCTTTCAGAATGCGCCGGTCGGTGATGTGCCCGGTGTGGTCGATCGAGAAGCTCACCGTGACCACGCCCTGCACCCGGCGATTGCGCGCCTCTCCGGGATAGCGCTTGTGCTTGCTCAGATGCAGATGAAGCGCCCGCTGCCAGGACAGCTGGGCCTGGTTGGGCTTGTTGGAGGAGCCCTGATGGGGCGCCGCGGCCTTCGGCCCTTCCGCGGCCTCGATCTTCGGCGGCGCGGCGGCCTGAGAGGCGGCGACGGCCTGAGCCTGCACCATCTCTTGAGGCTTCTTGTCCTCCTTGACCTCTTCTTCCTCGACCGGCTTCACCTTTTCGAGCGCGACCTCGGGCTCGCGTACGAGCGGGGCTTCCTGAAGCTCGGGAATTTCCTCCTCGGGCTTGACCTCTTTCACCTCCTCGACCGGAGGCGTCGGCACGGAATCCTCGGCGGGCATTCCCAGCGCCAGATCCTGATGCTGATCGCGCGGCGCAACCGGCATGGGCGCAAGCTCAAGCATGAGCGCGCCTTGCGGCTCCTCGTCGGCCTCCTGCTCAGGCCATTCCCACAATGCCGCCATCGCCCCGCCGACGTGGAGCGCCACGATCAACATCCCAGCGCCGATCCAACGGCGCCAACGCCGCCCGGCTGGCTCCAGGATATCGATCGCCGAGATCGTCATGGGGTGCTGACTGCTCCTCCGGCCGGCGGCGCAGGAACGGGAGCGGGCGCCTCCTCGAGGCCGACCATCGCGACCTTGAGATAGCCTGCGGCGCGGAGCAGGTTCATGACGCGCATGACCTCTCCGTAGGGCACCGTCTTGTCCGCCCTCAGAAACACGCGCTGCTCGCGATCGCTGCTCGTTGCGCTGTCGAGCGCGCCGGCGAGCTGCGTGCTGGCGATCGTGTCGTTGCCGAGAGCCAGTGACAGGTCGGATTTGACTGTCAGGAACAGCGGCTTGTTGGGCCGAGGTTGCGGCTTGGCGCTCGCGACCGGCAGATCAACGGGCACATCGACGGTGGAGAGCGGCGCCGCCACCATGAAGATGATCAGCAGCACCAGCATCACGTCGATGAACGGCGTGACGTTGATTTCGTGATTTTCGGCCAAGTCGCCGCTGCCGTCGTCAAGACGTCCAGCCATGTCTTACCCTCACTCCCCGATCATTCCGCAGCGCGGGCAGGTCCCACTTTGTAGCCGCGATCGAGATCGCGCGAAACGAGACGCATGACCTCAGCCGAAGCCTCGGCGATGATCGCTCTGTAGCCGGCGATCGACCGCGCGAACTGGTTGTAGATGATGACGGCCGGGATGGCGGCGACGAGGCCGATGGCCGTTGCGAGAAGCGCCTCCGCGATGCCGGGCGCGACGATCGCAAGGTTGGTCGTCTGCGCTTCGGAAATGCCGATGAAGCTGTTCATGATGCCCCAGACGGTGCCGAACAGGCCGACGAACGGCGAGGTGGAGCCGATGGTGGCTAGGACGCCCGTTCCCCTGTTCATGTCGCGCCCGGCCGCAGCGGCCAATCCGTCGAGACGGGAGGATACGCGCTCCTTGATGCCGGCCTTGTCGGACACATCGGCCGAGAGCCGCAATTCGATGGCGGCGAGATCGATCAGCCCGGACACGATGCCTTTCCGGCCGCCCAGGCGCTGAGCAGCTTCCGCGAGGCTGTGGGAGGCGTTGATCTCGGAGAATGCCTGAATGAGGCGCCGCTTCGCCCAAGTCAGCTCGATGGACTTGGCGAGCCACACCGTCCACGTCACGACGGAGGCGAAGGCGAGGCCGATCATCACCGCTTTGACGACGATGTCGGCCGACATGAACATGTTCCAGGGCGAGAGGTCGCGCGGCAGATGCGCCGCATCGGTCGACTTCGCGACCGGCGCTGCGCCGGGGGCTGCCGCGTCCGCTCCATGATCGGCGTGCTCGTGCGCGGGCTGAAGCGCCTCCGGCTGGCCCGGCTCCGGCGCAGCGAGGGGCGTTGCGGGCGGCACATCGGCTGGCGCGGGCGCGGCGGGCGCCGCAGCCGGTGTCGCGTCGGCGGGAGCGGAAGCAGATGAAGGTGCGGCCTCCACGGCGGGTGGCGTGGGCTGCGCTTCAGCGGGTGCCGCAGCCGGAGCCGCTGGAGCGGGAGCCTCGCTCGCCGCAGCGGGCGGCTGCGTGGCCGCGCCCTGTTCCTGGGCCGGGGCAGGCGCAAGCTCCTGAGCACTCAGGGGCGGGGCAACGGCGGATGCGATCAGGGCGACCACTGACAGAAGGCGGACAGTCTGGACTGCGCGATGGCGCCAAGCCGGCATTACGGTGGAATACATCATCATGATTTCAGCGAACCCGCTCTTGCGCGTCTCTTGCGACGATCGATTTCCGGGACATAGATTAAACTATACTAGGCTCGTCAATAATAAGTCGCAACGGCACACACAACAGCCGCTCCCGAGGCGTGCGCAATAGTGTCGCGTGCCCCTCCTTACAGGGCCGATGGACCATTTTCGAGGGAGGATTATCCGTCACACGGCGGAAGTCTTTGCCAGATCTCAAGTGACCATGCCGCCAAGTGCTGGGCCGCCAAGTGCTGGCCCTCACATCGGCGGACGTCGGGGACGGGGCGCAACCCGCCTCCCATTATGGTCGGCACGCTCCGTCACAACAAATTGTCCTGAAACGGATTTTGTTCGTTGCTCGCGGGTTTCCGGCGAGGTCCGCTACCCGCTTACACCGGGAACCTTCCTGCCCGTTAGGTATTCGACACTGAGACGGCAGGTCGCACGCCGTCCAGAGCACGCCGTCGAGACCTGAGCCGAACAACGCATGACCGTGTTTTCCGACTGGCCCCAGAACAGACTCCTCTTGGCATTGCCGAGCCGCATTCGCGGACAGATTCTCCCGAGCCTCGAGCCGATCAAGTGCGAGCGCGAGCAGGTGCTGCTGGATGCAGATTGCATGCTCGACCACGTCTACTTTCCTGATAGCGGCGTGATCTCGGTGGTAGCGGTCTATCCGGACGGCGCGATCATCGAAATGGCCACCATCGGCCGGGAAGGCGCGACCGGATTCCAGGCCGTGTTCGGAGCCAAGACATCCTCTGCGCGGCTTCTCGTCCAGCTTCCGGGCACGGCCGCAAAAATGCCTCGCGCGGCGTTTCTGCATTCCATGGAGACCATCCCCGCCTTCCGCAGCCTGATGCAGTGCCACGTGCACGCCTTCCTCGAGCAGGTGATGATCTCCGCTGGCTGCAACGGCACGCACAATCTCACGCAACGGCTGGCGCGCTGGCTGCTGATGATGCGGGACCGGGCTGACGACGACACCATGCTGCTGACGCAGGATCTGCTGGCGGAAATGCTCGGCGTGCAGCGCCCCTCGATCACAAATTGCATTCACACGCTGCAACGCGCGAAGCTGATCGACTGCGGACGCAAGCGGATCACCATCCTCGACCGGAACGGGCTCATTCGCGCCTCCTGCGAATGCTATGCGCTCACGCGCGCGCGCATTGCCCAGCATCTGCCAAAAACTTATCCGAATTAGGGCTGTTCGGTCATCTACATGACCGACACGGGAGGCGGGTTTCGGTCAGATACCCGACGCAACCTCTTTGCCTGCGCCAGCTCCATCCGCGAAAGCACGACCATGCCCATCCGCAAACTGATCGACAGCGCCTCTTTCGCACCGGAAACGCTCGACGTGATCTATCGCGCGTTCGATCTGGCCTGGGCCGAGGTTGCACCGCGGTTCGGCAACGATCCGACTGCAATCGAGTTCGCGCGCAATCGTCTTGCTCAGATCGTGCTGGCGCAGTCGCCCCCCGAGCCCACAGATCCACTGCCGATCAAGACCGCCGCCGTCGCGGCTTTCGTCTCGGCCCTTCCGTAGAAGACCTAGACGGCGCTCGCGGCCGTTCGACGCCTCCCCCTTCGGTCTCAAGCAGGATCGACGCGGCCGCTGCGGCCCCGCGCGTGGAAAGACATTTCAAACAGCGCCTTTGCCACCGGCGGCTCGCACGCAGTGTTGCGCGCGTTCGGCGCTTTACGTTGGTAGCCGGGTGCCTTGCCGAGGCGATATGTTGAGGCTAGAAGTAGGGAAAGATTGGACATACCAGATAATTTCGTTCCTTTGAGGGGTCTCCGGGCTTGCATACAACCTATTCGGTGCTTCTGGGCCAACCCATATCCGCTGTCTCTCCGCGCTCCTTGCGGCCTCGCTCCGTGGCGCAGCTTTTCGCGGTGACGGCGCTGATCTCTTACGGCGCGTTCGCCCTCGCCCCGGCGCACGCTCAGGATGCGGCCCCGCCCGCGCCGGCCGCTTCCACGGCGCCCGAGGCCGCGCCGCCCGTCCCTGCTCCGACCTCCGAAGCATCTCCTACCGCAGCGGCCCCTGCGGCGGACGCACCGCCGGCGCCGACGGCCACTCCGGAGCCGGCAGCCGCATCTCCGCAAGCTCCGGCGTCTGTTGAAGCGCCTGCATCCGCTGAAGCTCCGGCTGGGGCCGCCGCCGTGCCCGCGCCTCAGACGCCTTCGACCACCACGCCGGAGACGGCCGCGCCCTCGCCGGCCGCCGCGCCGGAGAGCACCCCGCCGACGACCGAAGCTCGCGAGACTGCTGCCGGAGAGGCATCGCCCGCCGCCGCGCCCTCGCCGCAGTTCCCCTCGTCGGCTCTCCCCCACGACCTCTCGCCGTGGGGCATGTTCATGGCGGCGGACATCGTCGTCAAAGCGGTGATGATTGGCCTCGCCTTCGCATGTTTCGTGACGTGGACGGTGTGGCTTGCCAAGACGATCGAGATTTGGGCGGCAAAGGCCAAGCTCCGCCGGGCCATCGCCCACATCGGCCAAGCCGCGAGCCTCGGCGACGCCGCTCAGGCGTTTGCCAAGATCGGCGGCGCGGGCAGCGTTCTCGTCCGCGAGGCGGTCGAAGAGGTGGAGCGCTCCTCGCGGGTGCTCGATCAGATCGACGGCCATGGCGTCAAAGAGCGTGTGACATCACGTTTGTCGCGCGTGGAAGCCGCCGCGCATCGGCGCATGACGCTCGGCACCGGCGTGCTCGCCACTATCGGCTCCACCGCACCCTTCGTCGGCCTGTTCGGCACCGTCTGGGGCATCATGAACAGCTTCATCGGCATCTCAAAGTCGCAGACCACCAACCTCGCGATCGTCGCGGCGATCCCGGCCGTCATCATCTATAACGTGTTCGCTCGCTCGCTCGCCGGCTACAAGCTGCTGCTCCAGGATGCCTCCGCAGGCGTGGAGCGGCTGGTCAGCCACGAGCTCGATCAGCGCAAGCTCTGGAAAACATCAAAGCCTGGAAAGACGGCGACGGCGGCGGAATAGGCTCGGTCGCGAGCCTACGTTCCCGCGTCCGATGTCTCGTTCCCTGGATCGCGCTTCTCGCGCCCGCGCCCGAAAGCGTTTTTGGAGACTCCCATGGCCGGCAGCCTGAACTCGCGTAGCGACAGTGACGATCTCGACGAGAACCACGAGATCAACGTCACGCCGTTCATCGACGTGATGCTGGTGCTGCTGATCATCTTCATGGTGGCGGCGCCGCTCTCGACGGTGGATGTTGCGGTGGATCTGCCAGCCTCCAACGCGCAACCCCAGCCCCGTCCCGCCGAGCCGATCTTCCTCACCGTAAAAAGCGATCTCACGCTCGCCTTCGGCAACGACACAGTGGGGCGCGATCAGCTCAAAGCCCGGCTCGACGAGAAGACGCACGGCAACACCGACGAGCGGGTGTTCGTGCGCGCGGACAAGTCGGTCGACTACGGCGATCTCATGGAAGTTCTCAATCTGCTGCGCACGACCGGCTATCTGAAAATCGGCCTCGTGGGGCTCGAGACGCTTCCTCCTGCGGGAGGTGTGGCTCCGGCCTCAGCGCCGCAGACGCCCTCTTCCGCGGCAGGAGGCCAATAGTCGTGTCCTCCGCCCGGTGGCTCCATCCGCAACGTGACGGCGAGTCGCTTCTGACATCGGCTTCCCGGTGGGCAGGGGCGGCACTCTGCGTTGCGGCCGTTCAGGGCGGATTGGTGTGGGCGGCGCTCAACTGGCCGCAGCCCACCGAAAGCGCGGGTGAGCCTGCGGGCGCCATCATGATCGAGATCGCGCCGGTTCCGATCGCGCCCGACGTGCCGGCGCAAGAAGTGGCCGTAGGCCCGGAGCAGGCGCAGTCCGAGGAAAGCCAAGCGAACAAATCCGAGGAAAAGCCGGAGGAGGAAGTCGAGCCGGAGCCCGAGCCGCCCAAACCTCAACCGGAGCCCATCGAAACGCCGAAAGTCGAGGAGCAGCCGAAGGCCGAAGCGATCCTGCCGCAGCAGGTGGAGCAGCCGCCCGAGGAGAAGAAGCCGGACCCCGAGCTCAAAGAGCCGGTCAAGGAAAAGAAGAGGATGCGCCGTCCGCCGCGCCAGCAGTCGGTCGCCTCGCAGGCTGCCGCACCGAAGCCGGTCGACAAGGCAGAGCGCGGCAAGACCAACGCAGCGCCTCGCGCCGGTACCTCGTCGTCGATGTCTGCTGCGACGTGGCGCGGGCGGCTCGTCGCCCATCTCAATCGCCACAAGCGCCATCCGGGCGGCAGTGCACGCGGCGTGTCCGCGATCACGTTCACGATCAGCCGCTCCGGAAACGTGACGGCGGTCAGCCTCGCGCGCTCGTCGGGCAATGCCGCTCTCGATCAGGCTGCGCTGTCTCTCGCACGGCGCGCGAGCCCGGTTCCGGCTCCGCCGGACAGTGTGCCGGGCGGGTCGATCACCATCTCGGTTCCCGTGCGTTTCACACGTTAGCCTGCTTCGCTTGAATTCGCTCTCCAGGCCGTCGGCCAGAGCACATCCCGGTTGATGTCCGCGAGCGTGGCGCACCCGGTCAGCGCCATGGCGGCCTCGAATTCCGCCCGCAGGATGGTCATCAGATGTGCGACGCCGACAGGCCCCGCCACGGCCAGTGCATGCATGACCGGCTGGCCCACCATCACCGCGCTCGCACCAAGCGCTAATGCCTTCAGCGCATCCGTTCCGCGCCGAATGCCTCCATCGAGGAGCAGGGGAACGCGGCCCTTCACACGCTCCGAAACAGCCTCCAGCGCATGGAGGCTCGCGGGCAGCGTATCGAGAGAGCGCCCGCCGTGGTTCGAAACCACGATGCCGTTCACGCCCGCTTCAATCGCGCGCTCGGCATCGGCGGGCGATACGATGCCCTTGAGAAGCAAGGGCAGCGCCGTCTCGCGGCGCAGCCAAGCGATATCGGCCCAGGTGGGGGCGCCGTCGAGCAGCCCCTTGAAAACCGGGCTTTCGCCTGGACCTGCGCGGGAGGCCAGTTGCGGCAGGCCCTCGATATTCACCGGACGAACGTGAGGCGGCAGGCGAAAGCCCGCGCGCTGCTCATCGTTGCGCACGCCATTCACCGGCGCATCCACCGTGACCATGAGCGCGCGGTAGCCAGCCGCTTCAGCCCGGCGCACCAAGGCGAGCGTGTCTTCGCGACTTGCCTGCATGTAAAGCTGGAACCACAGGGTCGTGCCGGATTCCTTCGCGATCTCTTCGAGAGACGTGCCCGCAAGCGTGCTGACCGTCATCCATGCCGACGCGGCCGAGGCGCCGAGCGCGGCGGCAAGCTCACCTTCGGGATGCACAAGCTTCTGATGGGCGACGGGCGCGAGAAGGATCGGATAGGGAAGCGGTGCGCCGAACAGCGTGCTCTGGGTCGACGCCGCCCTCATGTCTGCGAGAACGCGGCCAACCAGCCTTCGCGTATCGAACGCCTCGCGGTTCCAACGCTGCGTCAGGCCGTCGGCTCCCGCGCCAGCGACGTAGGCCCACACGTCGGCGGGCAGGCGTGCGCGGGCGTGGCGCTCGTAGTCGGCAGCCGACACGCAATCGGCGGGGACGGGGCTGGTCGCGCCGCCGGTCACGCGGCACGCCCACTTTGCGCTTCGATACCGGAGAGCATCCTCATGTCTCCGACCACTGGCGGATGAGATTGTGGTAGTGCGCCGTCAGGCCGACCACCGCAGGGTCGTCATCCGGCAGCCGCTCCCGAATGCTCATGATGGACATGTCCAGATCGTAGAGCATGTGCCGCTTCCAGTCGTCCTTCACCATCGATTGCGTCCAGAAGAACGCGCCCCAGCGGCTGCCGCGCGTGACAGGTGTGACGCTGTGCATGCTGGTGGCGGGATAGACGACCATGTGACCGGCGGGCAGCTTCACGGAGTGGACGCCGTAGGTGTCGTGCACCACCAGCTCGCCGCCGTCGTAGTCTTCCGGCGGGGTGAGGAACAGGGTCGAGGACACATCCGTGCGCAAACGCTGGCCGGAGCCTGGCAGTGCGCGGATGGAGCCATCCACATGGGCACCGAATGTCATGCCCACGTCGTAGCGGTTGAACATCGGCGGGAGCACGCGAAGCGGCAAGGTGGCCGTGGTGAAGCGCGGATTGGCCGAAAGCGCGCGCAGGATGATCTGTCCCAGCTCCTGGGCCGCCGGCGACTCCAGGGGGACTTGAAGGTTGTGCTTCACCTTCGCGGCCTGATCTCCGGCCGTGGTCCGCCCATCCACCCACGACGTCGTCTCCAGCACCCGGCGAATGTGCGCCAGCTCATCGGGGCTCAGGACATCCGGAATGGTGACGAGCATGCTGACGGTCTCCTGAAGGCGTCTCAAACGCAGATTGCCGGGCAAGCCCGGCAATCGCACGATCGGTGATTTCCAGGCGGGCAACGCGCCCGGCTGATTGATCCCGGCTTTAGAAGTCGATGCTCGTGCTCAGCCAGAATGTGCGGGGCGGACCGAGAGTGGCACGGCGAGCGCCCCAGTTCATCGATTGAGCGTACGTCTCGTCGAACACGTTGTCGACGTTGAAGCGCAGCTCGACGTTCTCCGTCAGATCATAGGACGTCATGAAGTTGACGAGAAAGTAGTCGGGCAGCTTGCCCTTGATGCCGTTGGGAATGATGCGCTCGGCATCGTCCGGACGGCCGGCCCACGACTCGCCGACGTACTGCACGCCACCGCCGATGGTGAAGGCGTCCGTTACATCATAAGTGGTCCAGAGGGTTGCGGTGACGTTCGGCGTGAAGGCAAGCTCGTCGCCGTTGGTCCTGAGATAAGGACCATAGTCGGCCGGGTTTGCCCGCCGGCGCACATCGTCGAGGTAAGCGCTGTGCTTACGCTCGGTATCGATGAAGGCCGCGCCGCCGAACACCTTCCACTGATCCGTCAGATTGCCGGCAATGCCGAGCTCGAGACCCTGAGCGATCTGCTCGCCGTAGCCCTTCAGCGTCGTCACGGTCTCTCCGGGATCGCGCCCGGTGATCGCGACGTTGTGCTTCTCCGTGCGGAAGAGGGCCGCCGTCGTGGTCAGAGCCCCGCCGAACCAATCCCACTTGGTGCCGATCTCATAGTTATGCATCTCGACCGGCTTCGCCCCGTCCCTGAGGTTGGGGAAGCTGTTGTCGCCGCCGCGGGAAATGTCGGAGGTGGACAGGTAGGAGCCGGGCGGCAGATGAGAGATGCCGAACGCACCGTAGAAGCTGCCGTTCTCAACCGGCTTGTAGACGAGACCAATGCGTCCGCCGAGGGTCGATTCCGAGTCCGAGAAGTTGTCGCCGATGCTGCCGCCCGTGTCGGTGATGTCGACCTGATAGTGCTCCGCGCGCAGGCCGCCGGTGATCTGCCACTGGCGGTTCAACTCGATGGTATCGAAGGCGTAGGCAGCAATGGTGTCGATCTCAATGTCGCTCTTCTCGGTGAAGCGGAACAGGCTCTGCTTCACGCGATCCGGATTGGGATCGTAGAGCGGGGTAGAGCCGGGAGCTGGCAACGCGGCCGGCGTATTGCCTCCGCGCGATTCCTCGCGCGTGATCTCGATGCCCGTCGAGACCGTGTGACGCCAGGAGCCCGTGCTGAAGCGGGTGGCGACATTGGTCTGGTTGGTGATGCTGGTGTTGTAACGGTCGTAAAGCTGCGTGGCCGTCGCGACGAGCGGGTTCGTGCCGCCGGGGAGTGTCGTGCTCTCCGGAGGATTCGGATGCGTGTACCGGGACTGGCGGTCCACCTCGGCCCAGCGCGTCTGATTGGTGACGGTGGTGTTGTCCGAGACGTCGTATTCGAAACGCGCCGTCACCGCATTGGTGCTCACGTCGTCAAAGTCGCTTCTGAGGCCATAGAACGCGTCGCGCGGAGCGTTCTTGTAGCGCGGGTTGTAGTAGAGCGTGCCAGGGATCGTCTGGCCGGGAACGCCCCAATCCGGACGATCGTCGCGCTCCAGGTGCTCGTAGGAAAAGATCGCGCGGAAATCGGTGTTGAGGCCGAAGGCGATGGACGGCGCCAAGCCGTAGGCGTTGTTCTCGGCCATCTCGCGGCCTGCGACGCCGCTGTCCTCGATCATGCCGTTCATGCGCACGGCAACGTTGCCCGAGTGCTGGTTGACGTCGATCGTCGCGCGGCGGCGCATCTCGGAATCGTACTGGTCGAAGCCGATGAGCGCCTCGCCCCTGACGAAGTTCTCCTGCTTCGGGGCCTTGGTGATCATGTTGATGTAGCCGCCGGCACCGCCGCGGCCGTTGTCAGACGCCGCGCCCTTGACGACCTCGACCTGCTCGATGTTGAAGGTGTCGCGGGCGTAGCTGCCGGAATCGCGCGCGCCGTCGATGAAGATGTTGGCGCTGCTGTCGAAGCCGCGAAGCTGGAAGTTGGTGGGCGAGGTGCCGAAGCCGTTCTCGCCTGCATTGAAGCTGATGCCCGGGGTGCTTCTCAGCGCCTCCGTCAGGTTTCTCGCGTTGGTCTGCTCGATGACCGTTCCGGAGATCACGGTGACGGTCTGCGGCATGTTGAGGAGCGGCGCCGTCATCTTCGGCGACGTGGAGAAGTCGGCCTTGAAGCTGCCGGGCGCCACGGGGCCGGCCTGGCCGGGGAGCGGCGGGGACGGAGGGGGAGTGGGCGCCGCCTGGGGGGCCGGGCCGCCGGCATCCTGGTTCGAGTTGGCGTTATTGTTGCCGCCGCCACCGCCCACGGTGATTTCTTCGAGGGGCACGTTGGTGCTCTGGGCGTAGGCGGACGTCGAGAACGCCGCCGAGACCGCCAGCATGGGCAGAAGGCCAAGGGTGGTCTTCATGGCAGCCGGTACGGAGATCTCGTTCCGGTCTGACGTTTCGCCTGGAAAATCGCCACCCACGGTCTTGGCGCAAGTCATTACGCATTCCCCCTAAGTAATTACGATCGCTTGAAAAACGAACGTGATGCTTCTGTCGCCCTGGCTAAAGCCCGGCATCGCCGCTGAGCGGCAAGACAAGGGGAACGTGCGGAATCTATACCTCTGATGTCAACTATAAGGGGGTCGCAGTCCGCCCTTTCGCCGCGGAACTGCCACATTTTTGTAACCTTCAGTAATAATACGGATACCCGCTGCGGCCGCTGCGACGTTAGTCCGGCTATATCTCTGATTTTATTGATAATATAGCGACTGCCACTAAGCGCCCTCGCTAATACCCTCATGGATCCTGCGGGCCAGCCAACGGGCGGGGAACACACTGAACAGGGATCCGAAAAGGCCGGCCGCTACGAGGCCCGGCACCCCATAGGGCGCCATTGCGGGAATTGCGATCGCGATAAACGCGCCGTTGATGGCGAAGGCTGGCGCCATCAGCGCGAGGCAAAAAAGGCGGAGCCCTAGCGGGATGTCGCTGGTCCGTGCGGGGGGATGCACTTTCTCCATGATCACCCCTTCGATCCGAACGTGTAGAGGGCGAAGCTCAGGAGCAGAAACCCGCCGATGGCGAGCCCGAATGCGTTCATCCAGAAGTGTGAGCCCGCGAGACCGAGATAGCGGCCGAGGATCACGCGCGCCTTGAGCCCAGCCAGCAGCAGCACGCCCCCGGCGACGATGGCGCGTCCCGCTCCCTCTGGATGCATCGTCGTGAGCGCGGCGGTCGCCGCGCTCAACACCAGCAGCGCGACCCAGGCTTCGACGAGATAGCGCGCAGGCATGGTGTCACCTCAACACGTAGATGATCGGAAACAGCAGCACCCACACGAGATCGACCATGTGCCAGAAGGCGACGGCTGCTTCCATGTTGCGCACGCTGTCAGCCCAAGCGACCAGCGCGAGGACGACTATGCCGGCTACGACGTGAAGCGCGTGGAACCCCGTGATCAGGTAGTAGAACGTGAAGAACTGGCTGGTCTCGATGCCGATGCCGAGGGATGCCTTGCTCGCATACTCGAAGCCCTTCACGATCAGGAAAACGATGCCGAGCGCACCCGCCGCGCCGAGCCAGAGGCGCGCCTTGCGTCTCTCCTCCCGCTCACGCGAGCGGACGGCGACAGCCGCGCAGAATCCGCTGGTGACGAGCACGAGTGTGTTGATGGCGCCCGCCGTCTGATCCAGCATGGCCTGATCGGCGGCGTATTTCACGGGATCGATCGCGCGTACCGCGAGGCATACGATGAGAGCTGCGCCGAACACGAGCAGCTCGCTCGCGATCAGCACCCACATCATCAGCTCTCCGGGAAGCTCCGAGAGGATGTCGCGCTCGCCTTCGGCGGGCCGTATCTCGAGATCGTCCCTCATCCGCTGACCAGATGGCGATAGAGCTGAGGAAGTGCGGCCGTGAGCTTCTCGGGATCGGGAATGACGACATACCCGCCCTTTCCGAAAATCCGGCTGAAGGTCGCCTGTGATTTGCTGTCGATGGTGACGCCGAACACGGTCTGGCCTTGGCGGCGCGCCTCCCTGACCGCCATGTGCGTATCCTCAATGCCGTGGCGTCCTTCGTAGTGGTCGAGATCGTTGGGCTTGCCGTCCGTCAGCACGAGCAGCAGGCGGCGTTGGCGCGGACGCTTGGCCAGTTGGTGCGAGACATGGCGAATGGCGGCGCCAAGGCGCGTGTAATGACCGGGGCGCAATCCCGCGATGCGGGCCTCGACCTGAGGTCCCATCGCATCATCGAAGCTCTTGCATGTCTGGACGAAGACGCGGTCCCGTCTCAGAGACGAGAACGCATCGATGGACGTTTCGTCGCCGCAGGAGTCGAGGCCCCAGGCGAGAGCGATCAGAGCCTCGCGCTCGATGTCGATGACCTGGCGGCCCGCCACGTAGCTCTCGGTCGAACGCGATGCGTCGAGCAGGATGGAGACGGCGAGATCGCGCTCCTGCGTGCGGCTCGCGACATAGACGCGGTCCGAGTGCTCGCCGGTCGCCGCAAGCTCGACGCGGGCCTCGATCGCCGCCTCGATGTCGATGTCGTGGCCTTCGATCTGGCGGGTGAGCTGAACACGCTTCGGCCGCAGCGCCTCGAACTGGCGGCGGACGTTGCGGATGCGCCGGTGTGTGCGCTCCCCATCCGGTGTTTCGGGAACGAGGGGCGCGGGTGTCGCCGCGCCAGCCAGCACGCGGCAATAGTCCGGCAGATAGGTCTTGGTGCGATGATCCCATTCCGGATAGACGTGCGTGCCCGCAAGCCGTTCGAACTCCGCTTCCTCTGGGGAGAGATCTAGGTGGAGCCGCAACCGCGTGCGGGCACGTTGAGGAACCTGCGTGAGGCTGATTTCGTCCTGGTCGTCGGCGGCTTTCTTGGCGTTGTCCGGGTCGTCGTCATCGACACGGCGATTGAGGTTCAGAAACTCCGCCCACGAGAGGATGGCCTCGAACTTGTGCAGGATGAGGTTGTCTTTACGCGCCGCCTGGTCGGAGTTCTTCCGCGACGCCTTGAACGTACCCTGCTCGGCGTTGGGGGGTGTCTCGGACTCGCCGTGGCTCTCCTCCTCACGCGCGATCTTGGCGCGCTCGGCGAGGGGATTGAGATCCGGCCAGAGCAGAACCGGCATGAAGGGGCGATAGCCGCGCGGCGCAGAGAACCGTGAGAGATCCTCCGCCTGGCCGCGGACGGCAGCCGAAATGGCGGCGGCAAGCTCGTCTCCGGGAGGCGCAGCGCCAAGCATGTGCCGAATTGTTGCTTCGACGGCCGCCTCGTAGCGCGGCAAGCTCCGCTCGGGCCGCTGCTCGCGGCTCGACAACACGAGGGCCGCGTGCACACGGCGCAGCCCGGGGCAGGCGGCCAGCGTGTCGCGCGTCATGCTTTGCGCGGCCTGAAGCATGCGGATGTCCGCCCGCAACGGATCGGTCTCCGGAACGGGGCGGCGGGCAAATACGACGGCGGCGGCGAGCCAGACATAAAGCGCGATGTTGGCGTCGTGATCCGGGAAGGCCGCAATGCGATCCGGCAGGCGCAACGTCTCGCCGTCGAAGCTCGGCTCGGCCAAACGCTCGGCGCTTTGCCCGAGCGCACGGCGCCACGACAGCCGGTGATGCGACTCCTGAGCCGTGGCCGTCTTGATCTCCACGTCGCGAGCCCCGCCAAGGCCCCGGAAGAGAACACCGAGGCGTCCGCGCGTTTCGTCGAGCGTGGCGGCGGCGTGATCGAACGTATCCGGTGCGTCGAGACCGCTGACAAGCGAATGCCACAGCTTCCCGACGCTTTCCTCCGGCTCCCATGGCTCGAAATCGACGCCGCTCATCTTGCTCCGCTCACCCGTAGACGGCCGTCACGAGATCGTTGAGGCCTTGCTTCACATCCGGGTCGTCGCTCAGCGGCTCGATGAGAGCGGCACGAATGGCCCGCTCGATCGCCATGCCGCCATGAACGAGGCTCGCGCAATAAACGAGCAGGCGCGTCGAGACGCCTTCCTCGAGATCCTGCCCCTTCAAGGCGCGGAGCTTGCCCGCAAGGCGGACCAGCGGCGCGACGCGCTCCTTCGAAAGACCGCTTTCGCTCGCGACAATGTCGATCTCGCGCTGCGGAGCGGGGAAATCGAAGTCGATCGCGAGGAAGCGCTGCCGCGTCGACGGCTTCAGCGTCTTCAGGATGTTCTGATAGCCGGGGTTATAGGACGCGACGAGCATGAACTGCGGGCCGGCTTCCAGCGTCTCTCCCGTCCGCTCGATCGGCAGGATGCGCCGGTCGTCGGTCAAGGGATGGAGGACGACGGCGACGTCCTTTCGCGCTTCCACCACCTCGTCGAGGTAGCATATGGCGCCTTCGCGAACTGCCCGCGTCAAAGGACCGTCCACCCACTCGGTCTCACCGCCCTTGAGCAGAAAGCGGCCGATGAGATCGGCAGCCGAGAGGTCGTCGTGACAGGCGACCGTGTAGAGCGGCCGGCCGAGAACCGCGGCCATATGGGCCACGAACCGCGTTTTGCCGCATCCGGTCGGTCCCTTGAGCAAGAGCGGCATCCGGTTGCGGTAGGCCGCCCGGAACACGTCGCACTCGTCTCCGTTGGGGAGGTAGAAGGGGGCAGATGCCCCCTCCGAGAGTTGAATGGCCGCCATGCTTCTACTCCGCTGGGTTCAACGCGGTGGTCCGGCCGGCCGAGATGATCTCACGGCGCGGCACGAGTGTAGCGAAGACGAAGAGGAGCGCGCCGATCACGACCGCGACGCCCGCCCCGAAGCGCATGTAGTAGAAGAGCGCGAGCTGGTCCTGGACTTCCATGTAGTACTGGCCCAAGACCCGCTGCAGGTGCGTCTGGATCGTGCCTGCGAACGTCAGCACGAAGGTCATGAACGCCATGCCGCCCGCCATCAGCCAGAAGCTCGCCATGTTGAGCACCTGGTTGTAGGGATCGCGGTTCTTCAGCATCGGGAACGCATACGTGAAGATCGCGAGATTGAGCGAGACGTAGGCTCCGAAGAACGCGAGATGGCCGTGGGCCGCCGTGATCTGCGTGCCGTGGGTGTAGTAGTTCACCCCATGCAGCGTATGCAGGAAGCCCCACACGCCCGCGCCGAAGAACGCCAACACCGTGCAACCGAGCGACCACAGCAGGGCGGCCTTGTTGGGATGATCACGACGTCCCTTCCACACCATGACGAAGCTGAACACCATCATGAGGAAGAACGGAATGATCTCGAGCGTCGAGAACACCGAGCCGATCCACTGCCAATAGCCGGGCGTGCCGATCCAATAGTAGTGGTGACCGGTTCCGAGAATGCCGGAGAACAGCGCCGTGCCGACGATGACGTAAAGCCACTTCTCGACGATCTCGCGATCGACACCCGTCAGCTTGAGCATGAGGTAGGCGAGGATCGACGCCATCACCAGCTCCCAGACGCCCTCGACCCAGAGGTGGACGACGTACCACCAGTACATCTTGTCGAGGCTCAGGTTGTGCGGGTTGTAGAAGGCGAACAGGAAGAAGATCGCGATACCCCAGAGGCCGATCAGAAGCACAGTGGTGATCGCCGTCTTCTTTCCGGCGAGAACCGTCATAGAGATGTTGTAGAGGAACATGAGCGCCGCGACGACGATACCCATCTTCACCCACAAGGGCTGCTCGAGGAACTCTCGCCCGTCCTTGCCGAGCAGGATGTTGCCCTGGAACAGATCGAAGACATAGGTGACCACAGCGCCGAGCGTGCCGAGCACCAGGATCGCGAGCTGATAGTAGGCGATTTTCGTCGAGTGGATCTCACGCCCGGCTTCTTCCGGAACGATGAAGTAGGCCGCGCCGAAGAAGCCGACCAGCAGCCACACGATCAACGCGTTCGTGTGAAGCATGCGGACAATATTGAAGGGCAGGAGTTCCGACAGGGTGTTGGGCGAGATATAGATCCAGCCGGCCAGCAGCCCTCCCGAGACCTGCACGATAAACAGCAGCATCGCCGTTAGAAAGTAGGCGAAGGCGATCTTTTGACTTTCATATTTCATCGCATTTTTCTCCGTGCATTCGTCTTCAGCCGGAATCCTTGGGGGGCCAGCCCTGGGTGTCGGTCTTGTCCGCCCAGATCAGGAAGTTGGTGAGGTCGCGGATCTCCTCATCGGTGAGGTGGAAGCGCGGCATCTGACGGCGGCCCGCGATCCCCGTGGGCTGCGCTTCGATCCATCCCTTGAGAGCAGCGAATGCATCGTCCGGAGATTCCGTCACACCCCAGCGGGTCATGACGTTGCCGACCTCAGGAGCGAAGTACGCTCCCTCGCCGTGCAGGCTGTGACAATTGATGCAAGCGTGCGTCTCCCAGACGCGCTTTCCGCGTGCGACCGAGTCCGTGAGCGGCATTGCCACCGTGGTTTTTGTGACGATCTGGTAGTGGCTGTGAGCTGTCAGCCCCAGAAAGATGATGATGAAGAAAAGCGACCCGCCAAAAAAAATGTTCCGGGCCATGGTTTTCGTCATGACTTCGCGCATTGTAGACAGCCTCCCTTCGACGGCCCATGGGTGGCCAACACTGGCGCGAAGGGAACTGGCCTTACTTGACGAAAGGCAAGAGTCTCGCCGTTTTCTGAACTGCGGACGGACACAAACGGCGCATGAGGCGCGTCGTGTTGCCTCAGCCGCGCAACACTATGATGAGGCTGTTCGGGCGCGACGATCCGCGCATGATGGCGCAGAACGTGAGCCCACCTTCGGGCTTGCGGCGCAGGCGCGATAGAGCTCGTCCGCTAGGACGCGTCGCCCGACGATGCCGGTTTTCTCTCCATCGGCCGGGCGGGCACCCGGCCGGGGCCGAGATCACGGGCGGCGGCGTTCTCGAGAGCCTGCATCTCCTTGCGAACGAGATCGAGATCCGCTTCGCGAACCGTGGCGTCGATCTGCTCGCGCAACGATGCGACCGTGCGTTTGGCCATGCCTGCGTATCGGCCAATCGTGCGTAAGAGAACCGGCAGATCCTTCGGACCCACAACGACCAACGCGACAAGCGCCACGATCAGGATCTCGCTCCAGCCGATCTCGAACATGGGTCACCTCACGGATTTCGAAGGACCTAAAGGGCGTCTGCGGGCTTGCGGGCGGCTTCGTCCACGCCGATCTCCGGAAGAGGCGGGACGGCCTCGTCAGCAAGGCCTTTCTTGAAGCTCTTGATGCCCTTGGCGACGTCGCCCATGAGATCGGAGATCTTGCCTCGTCCGAACAGGAGCACGGCCGCGAGAAGGACCAGAAGGATGTGCGGTACGCTGAGACCCATTTCTCTCTCCAGTTTGGCTGCGTGCTCTTTGCTTGTGCCGCTCCGCCCGCAGGCTAGGGCTTCTGTGCGGCCGAGGCCGGGAGGATTTCGAACTCTGCCTTGATGATGGGATGAATCCAGCAGCGCACCACCGCGGGTCCGGCCTGGCGAAGCGTGAGCTTCCGCTGCGTGCCCGGAACCTGTGTATCCAGGTTGTCGACCGTACCATCGGGATAGGTGATGTAGAGATTGTGGGCCATGTCTGACTGATTGTCGAAGATGATCACATCGCCGACGTGCTTGACGCCCTCGATCGCTTGCAGCTCCATATGATGGATCACCACCCGATGCTCGGCAGCGTGAACCGCACCCGACACGAGCGCCATGAGGCACATCGCCCAGACCGCTCTCAGAAAGATCATCGCGCTTCCTCGCATTGTGCTTGCTCGTGTTGTTCTGGCTCGTGCCGTGCCTGTTACGGCAGCCGCGGAATGGCCGTCTCCAGAGGCTGTCCCTGGATCGTCTTCAGATAGGCGATCAAGTCGTCTCGCTCCTGCTTGGTCAACTTGATGGCTTTCATCTCGGGCGAGAGGCTCGGGCGTGCCTTGCCGCCATCCTCGTAGTGCGAGATCACCTCGCCGATCGTCTTCATGCTCCCGTCGTGCATGTAAGGACCGGTGAAACGGAGATCGCGCAGGGACGGCGTCTTGAAGGCGTGGCGCATGATCACGACAGTCGGCGGCGCGAACTCGCCTCGGCCGATGTCCTCGGAGGCTAGGCCGATGTCGTGGAAGCTGTCGTCAGTGAAGCGCCAGCTCGAATGGCATTTGTTGCAGCGCCCGGCCTCGTTGAAGACGACGAAACCGCGCTTCGCCTCTTCGGATATGGCGCTTTCGTCTCCTTCGATCCAGCGGTCGAACGGCGCGGGATTGGAGACGAGCGTCCGCTCGTAGGTAGCGAGCGCGGCGAGCGTGTTCTCGATGCCGATCTCCTGGCCGGGGAACGCAGCTTCGTAAAGCCGTGCGTAACCATCGATGCCCTTGAGACGCGTCACCATCTCATCAAGCGGCATTCCCATCTCGTGCTCGGCCGTGAGGGGGAGAGCGGCCTGCTGCTCGAGCGAACCAGCGCGTCCATCCCACATCAGGGCCGTGAGCCACGCCGCGTTGAGCACGGTCGGCGTCTTGCGCGGAAGCGGCACGCCTGTCACGCCGACGCCGCGCGGAAGACCGTCCGACCAGTCGAAGCCGGGGTTGTGGCAGGACGCGCACGAGATGGCGCCCGTGCGGGAGAGGCGTGGATCGAAGAAGAGATGCTTGCCGAGCTCCGCCTTCGCCGCGTCGAAGGGATTGCTCTTGGGAAACGGGGTCTCGGACGGGCGCCGATACTTCTCCTTGAGCTCACGCGATACCAGCACCGTCTCGGCCGCGTGAGCGGCGAGGCCCGCGAAAGCGCTGGCCAGCACGACGAGCGTGGCGGCGGCCATACGGAACGACAACATGTGCGCTGCCATCTCGCTCCTCACCTAGACCGGTCCGGAATTTTCGGGGATCTTGTCCTCGATGTCGGCGGCAACGGCGAAGTGGCCGCCCTCTCGCAGGCTCGCAAGAACGATGTCCCGCGCCACCAGATCGACGAGGTTAGCGAGGGCCGCAAACGCGGCGTCCGACTGATAGCCACACGCGCCGATGCTTCCCTCCGCCTCGCTCCCCTTCTGGCCCAGCAAGCCCGCCAGAAGCGCCTTGCGTTTCGGCTCTATGCCGCTCGCAAACTCTCCGAGCGTCGCGCCGTTCAGCTCCGGCTGGAAAGCGAACACGCTACTTCTCACCAGAAGGTCCGTCGTGATGACCGGATCGTCGTAGCCTTTGAGACGCGCGGTGAACGGCGAGCGGCCCGCCACCGCCGCATCCACGATGGCGCCGGCGCATATGAAGCGCCACGCCGCGCTGGTCGTGCAGCGGGATTCGCGATAGAGGCGGAGGATCTCTCCATAGGCCGCAGGCACGGACTCGAGGCCTGCCTCCGCCAAGAGCGCGCTCGGCCGAAAGGGAACGCAGCGCCAGCGCGCGCCGTGGTCGATGTCGGCGACGCGCCAGCCCGAAATCTCGATCCCGCGCCCATACTGAAGCGCCAACCGATCCAGCCTGGCGACGAGGTTCCTGTAGCAGGCGGAAAGTGCGGCGACCGCTCCGGTCGAGGAGAACGTGTAGACGATCTCCTCCAGCTTGCCGGAGGCGTTCGCACAGTCGTCGATGGTGCACTCCTTGCCGTCGAGGATGACCTGTCTGTGCCCGTCGCGCGCCGAGACGAGAATATCCGTCTCCGCCGTACGTGTGACGGGATTGCGCAGAAAGAATCCCACGACGAAGACGCGCTCGTCCTTCGCCGCCTCCGAAGCCTGGATGGTTGGCTTCGGCGTTTCGGCCTTCAACGGCGACAGCAGGTTATGAGGAATCCACATTGTGCACCGGCTCGGATGACGGAGGGGGCTCTTACGATTTCGGCTTAACCGTCACTTTGCCCTTCATGAAGGGGTGCGGCGTGCAGATGTATCCGTACTCTCCAGCCGTGTTGAATTTCAGCGATAGGGACTGGCCGGCGCGAAGCATGTCGCCCACAACCTTTAGCGGCTCCGACAAGAAGACGTTGTGGGGGACGGCGTCATGATTGGTCCAGGTGACGGTCGCGCCTTCCTCGACCTCAATGGCCGCGGGCGCGTATTTCATCTTGGAGATGTCCACCTTGACGGCCTCCGCAGGTGCGGAGCCGGAATCGACCTTCTCGATCGCATCGGCGGCGAGCGCTGCATCGAAGGCTGCCGCCACGAAAACAAATAAGGAAAGAACAGTCCTGATCTTCATCGTCTCACAGATCCTCTTCACGAATGGAGAACGGGCAGCAACGACGGCGGCCGTTGCTGCCCCAGTGACGGTGGGCGATCAGCCCGCCTTACCCACGATGGGCGAGATCGTGCAGTGGTAAGTCATCGCGTCATCCTCGGCGCCGAAGCACCAGATGATGTCGTTGGCGAATTCCGGACGGTAGACGGGAAGCTCGCCTTCAGTGTTGAGGCACGGGCAGGTGAGCGCGACGTTCTTGCCGCAGCAATCGCGGTAAGCGATGAGGTAGCTCTGCTTGTCGCCGGGGTTGTAGCAGCTCGCCACCCAGGAGCTCGGCGAGAGCTTGGTGCCCGGAGGGCAATCGGTGAGCGTGCCGCCGGCGCAGCCGCAGATGTAGCCGTCGAGCGAGCAGTGACGCCAGTAGTCGCACTGGTGGATATCCTGGTCCTGCGGATGCCAGCCTTCGCGGCTTCCGGCGCCTGCATGCGCGCGGCTCACGCGGCCGCTGCGATCGACCGGCAGAAGAGGCACGAGGGCAGCGCCGGCCACGGCGGTGCCAACGCGGCTGATGAAGCTACGGCGGCTGGTGCGCCCGGCGATGTGCCGGGAGAACTTTTCGACGAGGTCATCGAATTTGCTTCTGTTCGTCATTGTCGTTGTTCCATTGATTTTGAAAGTTGATCCCTAGACGTAGTCGCGACCCTGCGGCCCGCCCTCACATGGTGAGCGGAGGAGCAGAGTGCTCCGAGGGGGAGCCCTTCTTGGTCGCCATGTAGTCCTGCAGAGAGGCGTGGCCGGTGCGGCTCGCCTCGAGCAAACTTTCGAGGTGCTCGCGCGTGTTGCAGAGACCCTTGGCCTTGATCACGCCGGCTTCGTCGATCAGCACGCCGTAAGGCACCTTGCCGACCTGGAAGCGCATGCCGATCTCGGCCGAGATCACGTAGGACAGGTTGTCGAGCTTGTGCTTTGCGAGGAACGCCTTGTGCTCCTCCTCGGCACCGTCGCTCACCAGCATCACGTTGATGCCTTCAGCGCGCGCCACGGACTTCACGATCGGCAGAAGCTTCTCGCAGGCGGGGCACGTAGGCGAGGTGAAGAGCAGCATGGTCTCGTGACCCGCCGGATCCACGCCACCGATCTGACGGCGCTGACCCTTGACGTCGATGATGCTGAACGTCGGGGCCTTGTCGCCGATGCCGGGGCCGTGATCGGTGATCATGGCGCCAAGCGGCGCGGAGCGTTCGTGCAGGAGACCGACCTGCCGGGCAATGCCGAGGAGAACCAATCCCCCGGCGCAGAGAGCGACCCACTGAAGGACGCTGGACGCGATTAAGAGCTCGTTTGTCATCACAGTGTTCCTTCCTTGGCGATCGTACGCTTGCTCAACGGAAGCTGGCGGAGCGACACCAGCTCATTTGCACAGAGGTAGATGAGCACCACGCTCGCCGCCGCGAGCGCGGCGATGATGAAGTCGTTGGCACTCACGGCCCGCGTCCACATCGGCTGCGCGGCGAGCCAGGCGGCTCCCCCAAAAAGCGCGATGTTGCGTGCCACCAGCGCCCAATTCAGGCGCTGGCGAAGTCCTTGGCGGAAGCATCCGCAGTCGATCTCCGTGCGGCCGCGAAGGATGTTGATCGCGATCGCGAGTGCAAAGACGACGAGGAGGGCTCCGGCGGCAGCGGCCGCGATGTGCGGCACGATGCCAAGGGCGAGGGCTGCAGCGATGACCAGCTCGATCCAGGGCAGAGCGAAGGCGAAGGCGCCATCGACGGCCCTGGGAAGCAGACGGAAGTTGCGGACGACGCCGTGGAACTCGTCTGCGTTCTGGAGCTTGGAAATCGCCGCGCCTGCGAAGACCAGTGCCAGCAAGAAGCGCAGGAACAGGTCAATCATCGGGAACGACGATACCAACATGATCAAAGCCTCACTGATCGACAGTCGTCAGGACCAGCGGAACCGAGCCGAGCTGCTCGACTTTCGAGGTCTCCTTGCCGGTGGCGGCGTCGTAGATGTAGAGCGTGCGATCCACGGAGGAGAGACCGTAGAGCTGGGGCTCCTTGTCCGCGCTGACGCCGATCGAGTTCACGTCGTGATTGAGCTCGATCTTGTTCAGGCGCTTGCCGGTTGCCGCGTCATAGACGAACACGAAACGGCTCGCGTACTTATGCGTCCACTGCGCGCGCTGATCGGCGAGAAGGAAGATGCGGTTGCTTTCGCGATGGTAGGCAACCATGTTCCAGCCGCCCGGCGCCCACTTGTCGGCTTTCTCCTCCGGCGTGAAGGCCTCGAACGTATCGAGGAATTTCGCGTCTCCGGACGAGAAATCGACCTGGTACATGGTGCCGTCGTAGCTCGGCCACACGAGGCGCTTGGCCTTGGTGGAGTAAGCCGGCGTGTTGATGAGATGCTTGTTCTCCGGGTGGAGAATCTTGGTCTTCTCGTGCTTCAGGCTGCCATCCTTGCCGAAGGTGGCCTTGAGGAGGTGGCCTTCGCGGCAGTGCATGAAGAACGTGTCGCTGGCGGTCGGGAAGATGTGATAGCAGTCCGGAACGTCCATCACCTTCACGAACTTCTTCGCTTCGAGATCGACAAGGCCGACGCCCGGGCTCGGCGAGAACTGATAGAGCAGCAGCGACTTGTCGTCGGGCGTCAGCGCCGTCATCCACTGGTAGGTGTTCACCAGCAGGCGGATCTCGGGGATGTCGATGTCGGCGATGACGTTGTGCGTCTGCGCGTCAAGCACCTCGACGTAATCGTCGCGCTTGCCCTTCGAGATGCGCGAGAACACCGTGCTCGCGTGGGCGAAGAACTTTCCGTCCGAAGAGACGATCGGGTTGGGAACGAGGCCCGTGTCGCTCTGTGCCAGCAGCTTCGCGTTGTTGCCGTCGACCGTGATGATGCGTGTCGCGACGGCGAAGTCGGCCGGATCGGTCACGTAGACGCGGCGCGCGTCGCTCGGAGGCGCGGACAGGATCTTGGGATCGTCCTCGAGCTGCGAGGTCACTTCCTTGGAGACGTGCTGCGGAATCGCAGCGCCGCCGGCGAGCGCGTATGAGCTGACAACCGCAATCGCCAAAGCCGAACAAGCGGCTGTAAGCGTGAGCGACGAAAACTTCATGTCTTTCCTCCTATTGGATGGACTACGAGCGTTTTTATTGGGGCCGTGAAAAGGACGACGGAGGGGGAGCGGGCCCGCGTCGCCGCAGCCCACCTCCGAAATTCGTGACAAAGGGATTTGCCGTTTGGCCTAGGGGATCAGGCGATCAGCATCGCCGCGATCGCGAAGCCGGAGCCCACGAGGAGCATGCCATCCACGATCGCCGCGTTTTCCTGATTGCGTGCTAGCCAGCCGGTGATCGACGCGTCCGTCAGCGGAAGCGCGTTGAGCACGAGCGGCAGGAAGCGGCCAAGATTGAACACCAGGAAGACGCCGACGGCGAATGTCACGGAGCCTGAGAAGAGCGCGGCCCCCGTGACGGCATAGAGCAAGGGCGTCTGCACGTAGGTGAGATAGTTGAGGCCGAGCGAGAAGCCGTACAGGAGCCCGATCACCCACTTCGGGAAGCGCTGGCGGGCGTCATGCGGCACCTGGCAGCGGCGCTGCGGATAGGGCACCTTCACGAAGCCGAACTGATGGGCGCCGTAAGCAACGAGCAGGGCGGCAAAGGCCGGAATGGCGTAGGCGTGTACGCTTTCGAGACCGAGCACGGCGCCCGTTACGCCAAGCGCACCGCCGAGGACAAGCGCGCCGAGCGCATAGCCGATGGCGTGCGCGACGAGCGTAGGCGACCAGGCCACGACCGAGCGCAGCGAGTACTTTCCGCTGGGGCGCAGCAGGCAGACGCTCGAATATCCACACGGAGACCACGTGGAGAGCAGGCCGCCAGCGAACGCGACCGCAACGAGCAGCCACGTCAGCGACGCTTCCATCGGCACGCCGGCCGCGAGGAGGTGAACAGCGGCGACACCCGACACGGCACTCATCGCCATCAGGATCGCACGCGTCGCCCGCGAGCGCGGCGCAGCGAAGATCTCCGCGTCGGGGATGCGTTCAGCGCTGCCGGAACCGGCGACAAGAACAGCCGTCTGCTCTGCCATAAGAAGCCTCCAATTCGTATTCGTGCGTTTCCAATTTTGTTTCTTGCCGGCGGCGGCCCATTCGTAAGGCCGTCACCGGAGGAGCAAAGCTTTTCCGTTGCCTCGCAAGGATGCGCACCCTCACGAGAGCCACGTCTTTTCTTCTTTCTGCCCGCCGCCGAACGGCAGGGCCGTCGTGTCCTTCCCGGAGCGACCGCTGAGGCAGTTGCGGCGGGCACAGAGCGGATGGTTCGCACCGGACCCGCCTGCATCTGCGTTGTCGCGCTAAGGAGGAAACGACATCACGCTCGGCAGAATGCGGGATCATTCTTTCAAGCGCCTCGAAGCACCCTTACAAATTTGACAGGAATCAAATTTCGTCCGCGCACTTAGCGCCGGACGTGCCGCACGCGGTAACCGGAGCGCATGCGCAGTTGAGCTTGCGGCGTCACTCTGACGGGGCGAGCCGGGAAATGAATGAGGACCTTGAGACCGGGATTGTTGTCACAAAGCTCAACCACCGCGCGATGAAGCTCACCGATGGCGACGGCAAAAGGAATTCCCAGGCCATGGCCCGGCTTCGCGCGTGACGTCTCAAGCCGATAGAAGCGCTGAAACAAATTGCGCATCTCATCGGGGGGAACACCAGCGCCGTTGTCGGCAATTATGATGTCCGTGCCACCCCGCACCTGGTCGATGCCGATGCGAATGGTGGTTCCGGCCGGGCAGTACTGAATCGCGTTCTCAACGAAATTGACGATCATTTCGAGAAGCAGCTCACGGTCGCCCTGCACGGCGGGGATCGGCCCCTCCGGCAAGGCCGCCTCAAGATGGAGATCGTGGTCGGATATGATCGGCTCGTAGACATCAATGACGTGAGACACCAGCGCGACCAGATCGACATCGACAAAGCGCGATCGCCAATTTCCCGACTGCAACTGGCCGATATTCAAAAGCGCTTCGAAGATCGCGATGAGGGAATCGATATCCTGAATGTTCTCCTCGATCTTGCGCTTGAACTCGTCCTGACTGAGCACACCAGTGCTGACGAGCTCGAGACGCTGGCGCAGGCGCGTCATCGGCTTCTTCAAATTATGCGCAATATCGGTGGAGGTCTGGTTCAGCGTCTGAATGAGATTGCGCGAATAGTCGAGCGACGTATTGATGGCATAGGCGAGCTCGGACAGTGCATCTGTGCCGCCTTGGAAGATAATTCGCCTGTCGATGTCGCCTGACGAGAATGCGGCCAACGTGGTGTTCATGACGTCGATACGCTGGCGCGAGCGGCGTGACAGGAAGGCCCACGTGGCAAATGCCAGGGCCAACACCGATCCATTGACCGCCACAAACGCGGCGAGCAATTCCGTGCGCTTCTCGAACGCCTTTACATCCGTCTGGCCGACGAGAAGGCGTCCGGCGGAGAACGGCGCGGCCGCTACATAAAAGCGATTGCTCGAAAAGCCGGTGCCTACGCGCGCGGAGTGGATCGACAGGTTTTCCGCCTGCCATGCCTGACGCGCCGAAATCTCCGAGGAGGTGTGAATAATGACGTCGCCGTTCCGATCCTTGATCGAGACGAACACCGCATCATCCTCATCCCAGGCACCCTTCGCGCCAACGAAGCTGACGAGCTGCGGGAAGCCGTGACTGTTCTCGTATGCGACGAGGGATGCCAGGATGCGATCGACACGCTCCTGGATGCGAGACGCAATCTCGGCCTGGGACTCGAGGCAAAGCCCTGCGAACGCGAAACTCGAGACGATCAGGAGAATCACGGCAACGCAACCCGCCACCTGCAGGTTGTAGCGCGTCAGGAAGATCTCATTCTTCATATATGGAGTAGCCGCAGCCGCGCACGGTATGGATCAAGGCCGTCTTGAACGGCTTGTCGACCTTGGCTCTTAGTCGAGAGATATAGGTCTCGACGACGCTGGTCTTCGGCTCGAAGCGGAAGCCCCACACGCGCTCCAGCAGCATGGTGCGGAGCACGACACGCCCCTTGCTGCGCAGCAAGATCTCGAGAAGCAGGCACTCCCTGGGAAGCAGGTTGAGCTGCCTGCCGCCGCGCGTCACGATCCGGTGGGCGACATCCATCTCGAGATCACCCACCACGAGCTTTTCATGCTCGTTGCGCATCGGCGACCTGCGGCCGAGCGCGTTGACGCGCGCCAAAAGCTCGGAAAAAGCAAAAGGCTTTACGACATAGTCGTCGCCGCCGACCTCTAACCCCTGAACACGATCGTTGATGCCGCCGAGCGCAGTCAGAAACAGGATCGGAACGGCACGCCCGCTGCTTCTCAGCGTGCGCGCGACGGCGAGGCCATCCAGGCCCGGAAGCATCCGGTCCAGGATCACAAGATCGTAGTCTTCCTGGATACCCAGCAGCACGCCGTCCTTGCCGTTACCAACGGAATCCACGGTGTGGCCTGCCTGCCGCAACCCATTCCCGACAAAGGAGCAGGTTTCCGGATCGTCTTCGATCACCAAAATGCGCATAACCGAAGCCTCGCTGCGTCAGTAGCGTCACTTCTTGGAAATAAATTTTATTTCCTATTACTCACAAACCTGCAGCGACGCAACATCGCACTGCGACTCTTCGAGCCTACCATCGCAGGGTCTCGAAGACGATCGGAGAGCGAGGATATTTTCTTCTCTCTTACCGTCGGAACCCGCGCTGAAAACGGATCGAAATTTACATTGCGTGTAAGGTTTCTGTTTTGATTGCCGACCGTAAACCTTCTCGTCAAACTGAACGGCGTGACAGAGCGCATATTCGCGCGTCACGCGGGTTTTTGTCGGCGGTCTGCTGCTGACGCGCGCCTCGTGCATTCCAGCCGACGACGCTTTCGACGCACGTATTTCAACCGCGCAAGAGTGGTTTCATGAAAGACGGACGCACTGGCGATGGCAGCGGAGAGAGCGCGCTCCGCAACGGGGACAGAGACAAGACGCAGGAACGGCCCGCAGCCCGGACGCCGGCACGCGCCAGCTCCAACAGAGTGTCCCGTCGCGATTTCATAGGAAACGTCGCCAAATCGGCCGGCGTCGCCTGCCTCGCAGCCGTCGCCCTCGACCAATACATCCGGACCGCCCGCGCAACTGATGCGAAAGCGCTGCGGCCACCCGGTGCCATCAAGGAAGAGGAGTTCCTGGCCGCCTGCGTCCGATGCGGGCTCTGCGTGCGGGCCTGCCCCTACGACACGTTGAAGCTCGCGACCATGGGCGAGGAGACTGCCCTCGGCACGCCCTACTTCGTAGCCCGCGACGTACCCTGCTTCATGTGCGATGACGTTCCCTGCGCTAAGGCCTGCCCCACCGGCGCACTCGATCGCGAGATCCCCAACATCCGCCATGCCGACATGGGGATTGCCGTGCTCGTCGACCACGAGACGTGCCTCAACTACAAGGGCATGCATTGCAGTATCTGCTATCGTGTCTGCCCCATTCGCGACGAAGCCATCACGCTCGAGAAGCAGACCATTCGCGGGCGGCAGATGATCATTCCGACCGTACATTCCTCGAAGTGCACCGGCTGCGGTACCTGCGAGAAGCAATGCGTGCTCGAGGAAGCGGCCATCCGCGTGCTGCCGCGTCCGCTCGGCCAAGGCAAGGCCGGCCGCAATCACGCGGGGCGGCCCGTGACTGGACACGGAACGCTGAAGCGAGATCTCTAGGATGGGTGCCCTCAAGCCGTATATCGAGCGCATGACGTCGGACGCGAGATCCTACGCGGCGGCGCGGCGGGGCTGGCTGTTCGCTCATCGTTTCTGGCTTATCCGGCGAATCTCGCAACTCGCCGTGCTCGGTATCTTCCTCACCGGCCCGTGGCTCGGCATCTGGATCGCGCGCGGCAACTTCGCTTCGAGCGAGATCGTCGGCGTTCTGCCGCTCGCGGACCCTTTCATCTTCCTGCAATCGCTTGCAGCCTGGCACAAGCCCATCGCGCTCGCCGTGATCGGCGTAGCGTTCATTTCGGCGTTCTATTTTCTCGTCGGCGGACGGGCGTATTGCAGCTGGGTCTGTCCGGTCAACGTCGTGACGGACACCGCCTATTGGCTGCGCGAGAAGCTGGGCCTGACGCGCGACCGCAAGCTCGACAAGCGCACGCGCATCTGGGTGATGGTGGCGGCCCTCCTCGCGTCTGCGTTGAGCGGAACGATCGCATGGGAGTTCGTCAACCCGGTGAGCCTGCTTCAGCGCGGCCTCATCTTCGGCATGGGTGCGGGATGGGGCGTCATCGCCGCCGTTTTCATGCTCGACCTTTTCGTGACGCGGCGCGGCTGGTGCAGCCACCTGTGTCCTGTCGGCGCCTTCTACGGGCTGATCGGATCCAAGAGCGTGGTACGGGTGAGTGCCATCAACAGATCCGCCTGCACGGATTGCGGTGCCTGCTTCAAGGCGTGCCCGGAGCCTCACGTCATCACGCCCGCCCTCAAGGGAGCGGGCACACACCTGATCCTGTCCGGCGATTGCACGAACTGCGCGGCCTGCATCGACTCCTGCTACATTGATGTCTTCCAGTATGGAAACCGCTTTGCGGCCAAGCACGACCCGAGCCGATTCCTCATCGAGCCGCATGGGGTGCCGGCCTCTCAACGGCGCGAGACCGCCGCCTGAGACCCTGACGCTTGCCTCACATGCACTTGCGCAGCGTCTCGCAGATCTTGTGGGCATCGTAGGGCTTGTCGACACGGAGCTTGTCGCGATCCTCGAAGCGCAAGGCGCTGGCGCCGTATCCCGTCGCAAAGATGTAGGGAATGTCGCGCTCGTTCAGAACGTCCGCGACGGGCGCAGAGGTCTGGCCAGAGCCGAGGTTCACGTCCAGCACCGCCGCGTCGATCGAATTGAGAGAGATGCATTCGAGGGCCTGGCGCGTGTCGTAGGCTGGGCCGACGACGATGCATCCCGCATCCTGCAGGATGTCCGCGAGCACGATCGCGATGAGAGGCTCGTCCTCCACCACCAGGATGCGCTTACCGTTCAGCGGATCCATGTCATTACCCGTCGATCGGAAGGAATAGTTCACACGAAATACCTCTGTCGGTGAATTCGCAGGCGTATTCGCCGTTCGATTGCGCCGCCAAGGACTTCAAGAGGCGCGTGCCGAAGCCGACGTGGCTCGGCTCGACGGCCGGCGGCCCGCCGTTCTCCTTCCACCTGAAATGCAGCCGCTGCTTCTGCGGCGCGGGGTCGACGCTCCAGGAGATGGCGATCTTTCCGTCGGGCACGGAGTAGGCCCCATATTTGACCGCATTGGTGAGAAGCTCGTGGATGGCCAGGGTGACGGATATGGCATCACGGGAAGACAGCACCACGTCCTCGCCATCGCGAAGGAGACGCGGTGTCTCGTCGCGATAAGGCGCGAACAGCGCATCGAGCACGTCGACCAGGCGCGCGCCGTTCCATTGGCTCTGGGTCAGAAGATTGTGGCCGGTCGCCAAGGCGTGGATGCGAGACAGGAAGCGGTCCTTCTGCTCGCCCTGCGCGCCCATCATGCTCTGCAAGGCAATGGACTGCACCGTGGCCAGCATGTTCTTGACACGATGATTGAGCTCGTCGATCAGCAGCGAGCGGGCTTCCTCGGCCTGCTTTCTTTCGGTTATGTCGAGCGCGAGCCCCGTCAGGGAGCCTGGCAGACCATTGACGCCGGGAACGTAGTGGCCCTGCTCACGCAGCCACCGGATCGTGCCGTCGCTGTGCTTCACGCGCAGCTCGGCCTCATAGGCGCCACGCGTGACGATGGCCTTTTGCCATGCTTCCGTGACGGCGCCCACGTCCTGCTCATGTATCCTCTTCAGCCACTCGTCCGTCGGGCACGTGCTGTCCTCGGGAGGAAGCCCGAGAATCACGTTCAGGCTTTCGTCCCACTGGCTCATGCGATTACTGAGATCATGCCGCCACGTTCCCATCTTCGCTGCGGCGAGGGCCTGGCGGAAACGTTCCTCGCTCTTGCTCAGACGCGCCGTGGAGGCCTCCAGCTCCGACGTTCGTTCCGCCACGCTCCGCTCGAGGTTTGCGGCGAGGCGCTCGAGCTCGCGCGCCTTGCGGTAAAGCTCGATGAAGACTTTCACCTTGGCACGCAGGATCTGCGGAACGACCGGGACCGGGACGTAGTCCACCGCGCCGAACTCGTATCCGCGGATGCGATCGAGATCAGAGAGAAGAACAGCGGAGATGAAGATCACGGCGATGTTCTGAAAGCGGGGATGCTCGCGAATGAGCTGAACGAGCTCGAATCCATCGAGATCCGGCATGCAGACGTCCACGAGAACGACGGCGACATCCGTCTTCAGGAGAACTGCCAGGGCCTCGTTTGCCGAGTTGGCGGAGATCAGGTTTTCTCCCAGGTCACGCAGGATCACCTCGTAGCTCAGGAGCTTCGAAGGTTGATCGTCCACGAGCAGGATGTTCACTGCTTCCGGCAGCACGTCGTCCCTCCTAGCGGTGCAGCCACATGCGCAACGAGGCCAGCAACTGCTCCGTGTTGACGGGTTTCGCCAAGTAGTCCGAAGCTCCCGCTTCCAGACA
Organism: Hyphomicrobium sp. DMF-1; assembly: GCF_027886585.1. NCBI lineage: Bacteria > Pseudomonadati > Pseudomonadota > Alphaproteobacteria > Hyphomicrobiales > Hyphomicrobiaceae > Hyphomicrobium > Hyphomicrobium sp. DMF-1. Next base: position 186,378 of record NZ_CP115706.1, read on the forward strand.
TTTCTCCCGGTCGCCCTTCATGGCTTTCGCCGTCAGGGCGATGATCGGCAGCCGCCTCCATTTCCCTTCGGCGCGAATGGCCTGCATGGTTTCATAGCCATCCATCTCAGGCATCATGATGTCCATGAGAACGATGGAAATCTCAGGGCTTTCCCGCAAACACCCGATCGCCTCGGCGCCGTTTGTCGCGGTCAAGACGTTCATTCCCCGCCGTTCGAGCACACTGCTCAGCGCGAAAATGTTGCGGGCGTCGTCATCCACCAGAAGCGCCGAACGGCCCACCAGCGCGTCGTCCGAGCGATGGAGGCGCTCGAGCATGCGCTGCTTCTCAGGCGGCAGATCGGGCACGACGCGATGCAGGAAGAGCGCGGTCTCATCCAGGAGACGCTCCGGCGATTCCACACCCTTGACGACGACACTGCGCGCCATGGAATGCAGCTTTTGATCGTCTTCCGCAGACAGCTCGCGGCCCGTGAATACGACCACGGGAATGCTGGACAGCTCGGCGTCGTCGCCCAACGTCTCCAGGATCTCGAAGCCCGTCATGTCGGGAAGCTTGAGATCGAGCACGACGCAATCAACGGGTGTCACGCGTAGATAGCTCAAGCACTCGGCGCCGTTCGAAACCGTGTCGATGTCGATGTCCTCGTGGCTCAGCAGCTCCCTGATGCCCATCTGCTCGGCCGGATTGTCCTCCACTACGAGAAGTCGGCGGCGCCGGTTCGCGCTGAACTCCTTGATGCGCTCCAGCGCCTCGCGAAGGACTTCAGTCGTTGCCGGCTTGGTGAGGAAGGCGAACGCGCCCTGAGCCAGTCCGTGCTGACGATCCTCGTCCAGTGTGACGAGTTGCACCGGAATGTGACGTGTGGCCGGGTTCTGCTTGAGCTGACTCAGTACGCTCCACCCCAGCATGTCCGGCAGGAAGACGTCGAGTGAGATGGCGTTGGGATTGAACTCGTTGGCGAGCGCCAGCGCGTCGGCTCCCCTCTGCGTGATAACGACCTTGAAGCCGCTGTCCTTGGCGAGGTCGGCGACGATGCGTGCGTAGTGCGGATCGTCCTCGACGACCAGAAGGACAGCATCGCCGGACGCGATGTCGTCCCGATCGTCCTCAACGGTTTCCACCACGCGCTCCGGCAAACGGAGCACCGGCGGCTCGAGACGCGTCCTGTTCCGGGCCACGGTCTCCGCATCCGCGACCACGCTCACCGGCGCCGAATATTTCTGCGGCAGGAAAAGGGTGAACGTGCTGCCCTTGCCGGGCGTGCTGTGCAACTGGATCTCGCCGCCGAGAAGGCTCGACAGCTCGCGGCTGATCGCGAGGCCCAATCCCGTGCCGCCGTACTTTCTGCTGGTGCTGGCATCCGCCTGCTGGAAGGCCTCAAAAATGATCTTCTGCTTCTCCGGCAGAATGCCGATGCCGGTATCCGTCACCTCGAAGGCGATCACGGACGGCGCGCCATTGAGCGTTGGATGGTCATAGCTCCAGCCGCCGGTCGCCGACGAGACCGTGAGCTTGACGCCGCCGCTCTCGGTGAACTTGAAGGCGTTCGAAAGAAGGTTCTTGAGCACCTGCTGAAGCCGTTTCGCGTCGGTGACGATGCTGCGGCCCAGCGTCGGACTGAGGTCCACATCGAACGACAGACTGCGGTTCTCGGCCTCGTGGCGGAACGGGCGCGCGATGGAGTCGAGCAGGCTCGGCAGATGCAGCTCTTCCGCATCGACGGACACTGTTCCGGATTCGATCTTGGATAGATCGAGGATGTCGCTGATGAGGTTCAACAGATCGCTTCCGGCTCCGTGAATGGTACGGGCAAACTCCACCTGCCTGTCGGAGAGGTTTCCGTCTGCGTTCTCGCTCAACTGTTGGCCCAGAATAAGGATGCTATTGAGCGGCGTTCTGAGCTCATGGGACATGTTCGCCAGGAATTCGGACTTGTACTTCGAGGTGAGCGCGAGCTCGGTCGCCTTCTCTTCGAGCGCTCGGCGGGCGTGCTCGATCTCCTGATTCTTGGCCTCCACCTCGACGTTGCGCTCGGCAAGCTGCTGTGCCTTCTGGCCGAGTTGATCGTTCGTCGTCTGCAGCTCCTTCTTCTGCTCCTGCAGCTCCTGGGCGAGCTTCTGGCTCTGCTTCAGAAGCGCTTCGGTCTGCATGGTGGCTTCGATGCTGTTGAGAACGATGCCAATGCTGGCGGTCAACTGCTCGAGGAAGGTGAGGTGGGCCTTGTCGAACTCGTAGAGCGACGCGATGCCGAGCACGGCCTTGAGCTGCTCTTCGAAGACCACGGGCAGCACGACGATGCTGCGCGGCCGGGTTTCCAGCAACCCCGCGCCCACCGGAACCACGTCCTCGGGTATGTCGGTCACGAGAATGCGCTGCTTCTCGACAGCGCACTGGCCGATGAACCCCTTGCCCAGCTCCACGGTCTGAGGATAGCCGCGATCGGGATGATCGGCGTACTTGCCGAGAAGCTTGAGCTTCTGATTGTCGTCGGGGCTCATCTGATAGATGACGCCTTGCTGGCCGCGCACGAGGGGCACCAGCTCGGAAAGAAGCCTGCTGCCAACCGTGGTCAGATCACGCTGGCCCTGCAGCATGCCGGTGAAGCGCGCGAGGTTGGTCTTCAGCCAGTCCTGATCCGTGTTCCGCTCGGTGGTGAGGCGGAGATTGTCGATCATGGTGTTGATGTAGTCTTTCAGCTCCGCCACCTCTCCGCGGGCGTCCACCTGAATCGAGCGGGTCAAGTCTCCCTCGGTCACAGCGGTCGCCACCTCGGCGATGGCGCGAACCTGGTTCGTGAGATTGTCGGCAAGCAGGTTGACGTTGCCGGTGAGATCCTTCCACGTTCCGGCAGCGCCCGGCACGTTGGCCTGTCCGCCGAGGCGGCCCTCGACGCCCACTTCGCGCGCCACCGTCGTCACCTGATCGGCAAAGATGGCCAGCGTGTCCGTCATGTCATTGATGGTCTCGGCGAGGGCAGCGACCTCGCCCTTCGAATTCACGGTGAGGCGCTGCTTGAGATCGCCGCCCGCGACGGCATTCACCACCTTGACGATGCCACGCACCTGCTCCGTGAGGTTGGCCGCCATCACGTTCACGGTGTCGGTCAGATCCTTCCACGTACCGGCGACGCCAGGAACCTGAGCCTGGCCGCCCAACTTGCCCTCCGTGCCGACCTCGCGGGCGACGCGCGTCACTTCGGAGGCGAAGGCATTGAGCTGATCCACCATCGTGTTGATGGTGTTCTTGAGCTCCAGGATCTCGCCCTTCACGTCCACCGTGATCTTGCGCGAGAGGTCACCTCGCGCCACCGCCGTCGTCACCTCGGCGATGTTGCGCACCTGGGCCGTGAGGTTTCCGGCCATCGAATTCACGCTGTCGGTGAGATCTTTCCAGGTGCCTGCCACCACACCGGGCACGACGGCCTGCCCGCCGAGGCGGCCTTCGGTGCCCACCTCACGCGCCACGCGCGTCACCTCCGCCGCGAACGAGCGGAGCTGCTCCACCATCGTATTGAGCGTTTCCTTGAGCGATAGGATCTCGCCGCGCACGTCCACCGAGATCTTCTTCGAGAGATCGCCCTGGGCGATGGCGGTTGCGACCTCCGCGATGTTGCGCACCTGGGCGGTGAGGTTGGACGCCATGAAGTTGACGCTGTCGGTAAGGTCCTTCCAAGTTCCGGCGACGCCCGGCACCTGCGCCTGTCCGCCGAGCTTGCCTTCCGTTCCGACCTCGCGCGCCACGCGGGTCACCTCGCCCGCGAAAGCGTTCAACTGATCCACCATGGTGTTGATGGTGGCCTTCAGCTCGAGAATTTCGCCGCGCACATCCACCGTGATCTTGCGCGAGAGATCGCCCCGCGCCACGGCGGTCGTGACGTCGGCGATGTTGCGCACCTGCGTCGTGAGGTTTGCCGCGAGCAGGTTGACGTTGTCGGTCAGATCCTTCCACGTGCCCGCGACACCCGGGACATTGGCCTGCCCGCCGAGACGGCCTTCCGTACCCACCTCACGCGCCACGCGCGTCACCTCTCCCGCGAAGCGGTTGAGCTGATCCACCATCGTGTTCAGCGTTTCCTTGAGCTGCAGGATCTCGCCGCGCACATCGACCGTGATCTTGCGCGAAAGGTCTCCGTTGGCGATCGCGGTTGCAACGTCGGCGATGTTGCGCACCTGATTGGTGAGGTTGGAGGCCATGGAATTGACGCTGTCGGTCAAATCCTTCCAGGTGCCCGCGACGCCCGGCACCTGGGCCTGCCCCCCGAGCTTGCCTTCGGTGCCGACCTCACGGGCGACGCGCGTCACCTCGGCGGCGAAGGCGTTGAGCTGATCCACCATGGTGTTGATGGTCTCGGCAAGCTGAAGGATCTCGCCGCTGACGTTGACGGTGATCTTCTTGGACAAGTCTCCGAGCGCCACGGCGGTCGCGACCTCGGCGATGTTGCGCACCTGCCCGGTGAGATTCGACGCCATGGAATTGACGCTGTCGGTGAGATCCTTCCAAGTGCCCGCGACGCCGCGCACCACGGCTTGGCCGCCGAGCTTGCCTTCGGTGCCGACCTCACGGGCGACGCGTGTCACCTCGCCCGCGAAGGCGTTGAGCTGATCGACCATCGTATTGATGGTTTCCTTCAGCTCCAGCACCTCGCCGCGCACGTCCACCGCGATCTTCTTCGAAAGGTCTCCGTTGGCGATGGCCGTGGACACCTCGGCGATGTTGCGCACCTGGGTCGTCAGGTTGCTCGCCATCGAGTTCACACTGTCGGTGAGGTCTTTCCATGTGCCCGCAACGCCGCGCACATCCGCCTGGCCACCGAGGCGGCCTTCGGTGCCCACCTCACGCGCCACGCGCGTCACCTCGAAGGCGAAGGCGTTGAGCTGATCGACCATCGTGTTGATGGTCTCCTTGAGCTGAAGGATCTCGCCGCTGACGTTGACGGTGATCTTCTTCGAGAGGTCCCCGCCGGCGATGGCGGTGGCGACCTCCGCGATGTTGCGCACCTGGTTGGTGAGGTTGCCAGCCATCGAGTTGACGTTGTCGGTGAGATCCTTCCAGGTACCGGCGACGCCCGGAACCTGTGCCTGGCCGCCGAGACGGCCTTCGGTGCCCACTTCACGCGCGACGCGCGTCACCTCGGAGGCAAAGGCATTGAGCTGGTCCACCATGGTGTTGATGGTGTTCTTCAGCTCCAGGATCTCGCCCTTCACGTCCACCGTGATCTTGCGCGAGAGATCGCCGCGCGCCACGGCCGTCGTCACCTCAGCGATATTGCGCACCTGCGTCGTGAGGTTCGCCGCCAGCAGGTTCACGTTGTCGGTCAGGTCTTTCCAGGTGCCTGCGACGCCCGGCACGACAGCCTGGCCGCCGAGACGGCCTTCCGTGCCGACCTCGCGGGCGACGCGCGTCACCTCCGCCGCGAACGAGCGGAGCTGATCCACCATGGTGTTGATGGCTTCCTTGAGCTGGAGGATCTCTCCGCGCACGTCCACCGTGATCTTCTTCGAAAGGTCGCCGTTGGCGACTGCGATGGTGACGTCGGCGATGTTGCGCACCTGGGCCGTGAGGTTCGAAGCCATCGAGTTCACGCTTTCGGTGAGGTCTTTCCAGACGCCCGTCACCTCGCTCACCTGGGCCTGACCGCCGAGCTTTCCGTCCGTGCCCACCTCACGCGCCACGCGCGTCACCTCGGAGGTAAAGATCGAGAGCTGGTTGATCATCGTGTTGACGATGGTGGCCGAGCGCAGGAAGTCGCCGGCGAGCGGGCGGCCGTCGACATCGAGACGCATCTTCTGCAGCAGGTCTCCCTGCGCGACCGCGCGAATGGTGCGCGTGACTTCCGCCGTCGGCCACAAGAGGTCGTCGATCAGGGAGTTGATGGAGGATTCCATTTCGCCCCAGGCACCGGCCGGAGTGCCGATGCGCACGCGCAGCTTGGTCTTTCCCTCGCGCCCGACCACCTCTCCGACGCGATCGAGCTGCTGGGCCATGCGCTCGTTCGTCGAGACGATCTCGTTGAAGGCATCGGCCACCCGCCCCCACAGATCAGGCCAATCGCCCGGCAGCCTCACAGAGAAGTCACCCTGACGCATGGCCTGGAGATTGTACAAAAGCTCGCCGAGGTGGCCGCTCATGTCCCGGCCGTTCGCGGGCTTTGAGAGGGGAACTTCCTCTGAGGACGCTACGCCTGGGCCTAAGTCGGTCATCTAGTTGCTCCGAACGAGATACGTATCGGTTGCGTCAAAGCGTGGACGAGAGCACGTGCCGTCACTATCCCCGTCGGGGCTTGTTCTTCAGAACGATTGCGAAGACGATGAGAAAAAACGTGAGGAGCCGCACGAAGTAGTAGACCGGCTCATGCTCCTCCAACGACGGATTGACGCCGAGATAGAAGCGGCCGATGCCGTCGACACCGAAAGCGACGGCGAACAACAGAAAAAATACGTCCCGCGTCTGCCGCCAGAACTTGAGGAAGAAAAGCGAGGCCATCAGAGAGGCCATCGCCACGGCACCGAGCAGAACGGAGTTGACCTGATCGTTCATTCCGAATCCCACACCAAGCCATAGAGGAGGATCATCATCGCGCCGAGCGCGCTCGCCGTGCGCCACAACGAAAGGTCACCATCGGGAATGACAAGCTTGTCGATCACCAGAAGAAGATTGTTGATGGTGAGACCCGCGAAGCAAAGTCCGCTCCAGAGCAGCAGACGGTAGCCGCTCTTCGCGTAAGCATTCAGCAAGAGGTACGTGCACAAGAGGGCCGTCATGGCACAGAGGCTGTAGATGGTCGCGACGATCATCCACGGTCCTTTCTCAGTTTGAACGCATTGGCGAACTCCCGAATTCGGCGCGGCTTCGAGTGGATGATGTTGGTAACGGCGATGAGGTTGCTCTTGTAGGTCTCGGCCAGACGCGCCACCATTTGCTCAATCTCCGGAGAACGAGCGGCATACCGGTATATTCCGTCCCCGCACGCGAGCAGTCCGTCGTTGCACAGATTGGCAAGGATCTCCTCCGTGCTCTGCTCTGAGATATAGAGTCGTCTGGCCGTGGAGGTGACATCCCAAACCTCTTCCTCGTGGCGGCGTAGAAGAAGCAGAGCCTCTATCTGGGCGATCGAATCGATGTGCCTCAGGATGAAGTCCTGAAGATCCAGAGGTACTGGGCTCTCCGACATTGCTCTTCTGGACTCACCCCTTTGTGCTGCGTGATAGGCAAACTGCGCCAGCCGATGTGACAGTCATCGGCCGGGCTCAGCGGACGGATCGACAAAAAAAGTCTAGCTCTCGTGCACCCCCGATAGCGGCGAACTCAGCAAAACGCGGCACGGGCGCGAAGGTTCCCATCTGAGGCCGAAGAAAATTGGAGCCGCCGGCGGCGGTGCTACGAGGCCGTCATCTTGACCTCTGCTGGAGCACTCTTTCGCCAGATCCTGGCCTTTAACGGATGATTGCAAAACGCAGCGAGCCCGCCACCCCAAAAGGGTGCTGGCTCACTGATCGTGACGTCATTGAAAAGGGTGCGCGGGGGCCGACGCGGAATGCTCTAGAAGAGATCCATCCAGCGGTTCATCACGCGCTCACCGAACGCGCGCTGAGCAGCGTCGAACTGCGCGAACTCGCGGTCCATCCTCGCAGCCATGTCCGCGATCTCCGCCTCGGAATGGCCGGTCTCGGACGAGAGTTCCCTGCGAAGCCAGATGTCCACGACCTCGCGCTCGGCTTCGAAGTGGCACTGGAAGCCATAGGTCTTCGCACCCACGCGATACACCTGGTTTGGAATATTGTCGCCGTGCATCAGGTGAACGGCCCCCGGCGGTAACGCCAGCGTGTCGTTGTGCATCTCAAAAAGCGGAATGCTCTCGGGTGTATCGTGGAGCAGCGCATCCGATGCGGCTTCGGGCTTTACCCTGAGCTCCGTGAACCCGAACTCGAAGAAGCCTTGCGGCATGGCACCGCCGCCCAATGCGCAAGCGATGCTTTGCGCGCCGAGGCAGGATCCGAATACCGGCTTTTCGTCCTCGTGAAACGCGCGGATCGTCCGGAACAGGCCGTCGAAATAATCTGCATAGCGCGGATCGTGAGCACCGATCTCGCCGCCGAACACGATCAGCCCGTCAAACTGCGTCGTTTGTTCGGGGAGCGCGTCGCCCTTCAACCTGAACGACCAGTGGAGGTCAGCCCCCCGATCCTGCACGACTTTTCCGATGCATCCTGTTTCTTCGACACCGGCCATGCCGCCGGGCATGATGGCGAGAATCTTCACGGGAACGGTCACCAGGGTCTTCCAGCTCTCGAATGAAGGATCGCCTCTCGGCGACGCGTGGTCTCTACTTTTTCGATTTCGCGGGCTTCGGCATGAGGTTGTACAAACTCACGCGCGTCGCCTCGATGTGCATTTTCATGCGCTGCGCGGCAAGCTCACTGTTCTGGCTCTCGATCGCCGCGTAGATACCCTGATGATGATCGTTCGCGCGATCCTCCAGGCGGTTGAACACCTTTCCGACGGGCAGGAACATCGCCGCGCGCGATTGCTCGACCGCCTCGAAAAGAAAATGGTTCATGGACGCTTCGGCGATGGCGAGATGAAACTCGGAGTCGCAGGCGAAGAAGCGTGCGATGTTGGAGATGTTCGCGCGGCTTTCCTTGTTCGCACACAGCGCATCCATTTCGGTGAGCGCACTGCGCAGGCGGGCGAGATGCTTCTTGTCGCGCCGCACGGCCGCGAGCGAAGCTGCAGCGCATTCGTTCGCCAGCCTGTATTCGAAGAGGCTGTCGAGAAGACCCCTCTGGGTCTCCATGTAGGCCTCGATCTCCGCATTGTTCAGCCGGTTCTGGCCGAGCACGATGAGACCTCCCGCAGCGCCGCGCTTGACCGCGAGCAACCCCTCGCCTTCGAGTACGCGGATCGCCTCGCGGATCGTCGTTCTAGATACGAGCATCTGCGTGGCCAAATCCCGCTCGGGAGGGAGCTTGTCTCCCGGCATGAAGCGGCCGAGGAAAATTGCCTTGCGAAGCTGCTCGACGACCAGCTCGTAAGTCGCTGTGGCCCTGATGGAGCCGATCGAATGATCCGGCTGTTTAACGGGAGCAGAGGGGTTCACGTGTTTTGCTCTCATTGTCTATGCGCGCGCTTTGTGCACATGCACAATGATATAGCACCTATTGGACCAATGGTCTAATGATTGATTGGTTGCTCTTAGCCTGTGACGATGTGCCCATTGAGGTCAATCAGTTTCGAAAAGCAATTCACGTTTTTTGCTAAGAGAAAGAGAAACGGCATCAGGCGGATTTTCCGCCTAATGCTTCGGCCATATGACGGGCGCACTCGCCGAGCGCCGCGTCTGCTTCCGGCAAAAGACCGCGAAGCGAAACGAAGCCATGGATCATGTCCTCGTAGCATTTGTGCTTCACCTCGACACCGCTTGCCGCGAGCTTGCGAGCGAAGTCCTGACCCTCATCACGCAGGGGATCGAAACCGGCGGTGATGACCAGGGCTTGCGGCAGCCGCGATAGATCTTTCGCGAGCAGCGGAGAGGCCAGCTCGTTGCCTCCGTCACCGTTGGGGCCAAGGTAGCTCGCGATATAGAAGGGCATGCTGTTCAGGAGGTAGCCCTTCGAGTAGAGGCGCTTCGACTCGTTCTGGCTCGTGAGGTCCGTCACCGGGTAGATGAGAAGCTGATACCTGATTTTCGGGCCGCCTTTGTCCCGGGCCTGGAGGCAGGCCGCGATTGCAACGTTGCCGCCCGCGCTGTCGCCGCCGACTGCGATCCGATCCGGATCGACGCCGAAGGCGGCTGCGTTGGCGCTCATGTATTCAGCGACCGCGTAGGCATCGTGTGCTGCCGCGGGGAAGGGGTTTTCCGGGGCCAGCCGATAGGCCGGCGACACGACGAGACAGCCGGCCTTGCTGGCGAGAACCCGGCAAATGGAATCGTGCGTGTCGATGTCGCCGCGGATGAAGCCGCCACCGTGGTAGTAGATCAGAAGGGGGCGCTTTTCACCGACGAGCCCCTCCGGCTGATAGGCCCGCGCGGGGATGGATCCTGCGGGGCCTGGTATTTCGAATTCCCAGACGCGCCCCATATGGGGGGCCGGCGCATCCACGCCCGCCATATCTCCCTTCCACTCTTTTCTCGCCTCGTTCGGATCCTGCACCTCCACCGGAACGGCATTGGGGTTTTCAGGCTGAGACAGGATGTTTTTCAGGGTGGGGTGCAATTCGCTCATAAGGGGACCACGTAGATTGTCGTTGAAGGAAACGGAAAGCGAGAAACGCGGGCTCAAACCGTCTTGAAGTAGCGCTTCAGCTCGTACGGCGTGACCTGCTCGGCCTGCCACGCCAGCCAGTGCTGCCACTCGATGTCCCGAGAGGCCGCGTAGTGCTCGACGAAGGCGCTGCCCAGGTAATCCTTGGCGATCTCGGAATTGCGGAACATCTCGGTCGCTTCGGGCAAGGAGGACGGCAGGCGCGCCCAATTGGGATCGAGCGCGGCATTGCCTTCGGCGCCTGCGAGCGGCGCGAGCTTGCTCGTCAGTCCCAGGTGACCGCCGGCGAGCATGGCCGCAAGGACCAGATACATATTGGTATCGGCGCCCGGCACGCGATGCTCGAAACGGAAAGCGTTGCGGCCCGGCTGGCGGATGGCGCGCAGCGCGGCACTCCGGTTGTCGTAACCCCAGGATGCATTCTCCGGCGACCAGGACTTGTAGTCGAACCGGCGGTACGAATTGACGTTCGGCCGGAACAGGATCGAGAACTCCGGCATCGTCTTGATGAGGCCGGCCGCGTAGCTCAGCGCCGGGTCCGACATTGTGGTCCGCGCGGGATCGAAGAACGCGTTCTGCCCGTTCTGCCAAAGGCTCTGGTGCACATGGCCGCCGGACCCGGACTCGCCGATCTTCCATTTGGCCATGAACGTCGCGACCAAGCCACGCTCCGCACAGAGCGCGCGGAAATAGGATTTGGCGCGCGTTGCATTGTCGGCTGCTGCGACAGCCCCGGCAGGCGCGAGCGCGAACTCCAAGGCGCCGAACCCGAGCTCGGTGTGGAACGCTTCCACCTCCACGCCCGCGCCGCGCATCCGCTGCATGAAAGCGCATGCCAGCTCGCGCGCGCCGTCCGATTCCGCAAGCCGATAGGCATTGTGCATGGCGCCGAGGGGCTTCATCTCGTGATGGCGGCCTTCCGCCATAAGCCCCTCGTCCGCATGCATGACGAACGCTTCGAACTCGATGCCGAACATGGGTTCGTAGCCCGTCTCCTGGAAGCGGGACGCCACCTTCTTCAGGACGGACCTCGGCGCGAGCGGATAAGGCGAGCCGTCGGGATTGTACATGTCGTAAATGACGGCGGCGGTGTTCTCGCGCCAATTGAGCGGCACGGCCGTGTCCGGATCCGGACGGGCCTCCATGTCGGGGAAGCCGTTGTCGAAGGAGCTGTGCCTCGTCACCCAGACGTCGTCGACCGGCGTAAACTGATAAACGATGGTGCAGAAAGCGCCTTGCGAATCCGGCTTCACCTTCGCGGCCGGCAGGAACTTGCCGCGGAGCGCGCCGTCTAGATCGACGGTCTCCATCTGCACGAACTCTATTCCCTGCTCCGGCAGGCTTCCCAAATCCAGTCGCTTGGCTGGCGCGGCCATTCTTGATCCCAGCTTTCCGTTTCTATTTCTTCTGTGCGGCGCCGCCGATATGGGCGGGTTTCGTCATGCCTACCCGCTCGTAAATCGACTGCGGCACCAGCTTCGGATCCTTGTAGACGTACCAGGTGCACTTCCCGCCGGCTTTGGCATCAGGCCACGTGGGCGGATCGACGACACGCGTCGGATAGCCGAACCTGCGCATCGGCATGCGCTCGTTCAGCGCGCAACAGTGAACGCAGTAGAGGCACACGCCCTTCTTGTTCCAGGCCCACTCGTGCTCGGATGTGGTGACACCGAAGCCGTAAGGCGGCTCCATGCGCGGCGGCAGGCCGGTGTCCGGATCATCGCGATAGGTGCGCCCGCCGGAGCCGCACGGATCGAAGCGCATCCCCCAGCGGTCCTCCTCCTCGAACACTTCGATGGTGCCGAGGCGTCCGGGCCCGCTCAGGTGCCCCCGCAGGCCTTCGAGCGCATAGTGCATCAGAAGGTCGAACGAGCGCGGCCAGGGATTGTTGTCCACGTCGTAACGCACATAGTAGGCGTACATCGGCGCCATGAGCGCATCCCACAGCTCACCGATACAGCTTTCTCCGATCTGCTTGGCCGCGACGTCGACAAGGCCGTAGACCCAATCGCATTTTCTATCGTGGGTGTCGCGCCAGAGCTGGCGTGCCTGCTCGAGCTCGGCGCTCGCCTGATCGGCATGACCCGCCACGCACGACGACGCGCACGCTTCGATCAGCGCGTTGTAGCGCGCCCAGCCGGCCTCGGGATCGAACTCCGTGCCGTCGGCGTTCTTCACCAGATCGCGGATGCGGCGCTCCTCGGCGTCGATCACCTGGGTCGCGACGCCGCGCGCTTCGAGAAACGCCCGTATCTCGACGATCCAATCCCGATAGAGCTCGTGCGCCTCGACCGCCTCGCGGATGGTATAGCGCGCAAGCTCGGCCGCGTCCTGGAAGCGGCCTTCGGCGAGAGCCTTGTCAGCCAGCACGTACGTAGAGGCCGCGTGATCCAGATATCCGCCTCGACGGATCTCGTAGCCGATGGCTTCGTGATGAACCAGCGGCGAGGCGCTTTCCCGGCTTCCTGTCATGATACATCTCCGCCGGCGGCACGATCCTGGCTCCGGCGACGCCAGATCTCATCGATTTCGTCACCGCCGACCAGTCCGTGCGGCCGCAGGATCATGCACAGCACAATGGTGACGCCCAGGAAGACGCCGGTAAGGCCGAACATCTCGGGCAGCTTGATGCCTGCGAGCGACGGTCCGTTCTCGAGATAGCGCGTGATCTCGAAGCCCACCGTCATGACAACGGAGCCGATCACCGCCCCGCTCACGCTGTAGACGCCGCCGACCACGAGCATCGCGAGCGTGAGGAAGGTAAGATCGAAGTAGAAGCTTCTCGGGCTGATGGTGCCCACAAACAGCGAGAAGAGGACGCCCGCGACGCCGAGCAGCGCCGCGCTCAGAACCCATGCCGCCAATCGCAGCCGCTTGATGCGAACGCCCATGGCGCTGGCGGCGCGCAGCTGAAGGCCCCATCGGGAGTCTCTGAACAGGCGCGCCACAAAAATCGCGGCGATGGCGCAGAACGCGGCCCACCCCAATGTGGCCTTAACGGGAACGCCGTATATGGCGCGGGGGCCGCGCGTGAGATCCACCCAGTTCATGATCACAACATGCACGATGACGAGCAGCGCAAGCGTTGCGATAGACGCCGGGGTTCCGGTCTGCCGCACCAGCATCGAGCCCACCAGAAAGGCGATCACGACGGTCACCAGCAGGGCGATGGCGACGCTGGTCCAGATCCCGAACTCCATGCCCGCGAGCCCGAACGGCGCGTTGGCGAGCGCGGTCTTCTTGATCGCAATGGGCGTCACGAGAATTGCAACCGTGTAGGCTGCGATCCCCATGAACGCGATGTGTCCGTAGTTCGTGATCCCGGCATTGCCCATGAACACTTGGAGACCGATCACGGCGATCAGGTTCACCATGAAGATGAAGACGATGCGTTGATAGAACGGCTCGGCGAAGAGCGTGGCCGCCACCGCGATAAGCGCGACGATGGCCCCGAGCAGAAGGGCGCCTTTGGCCGATTGAACGAGGTTGCTCAAGACTTTTCTCCGAAATCCGGACGCTCGCCGAGAATGCCCTGAGGCCGGAACACCAGAACCACGCCGATCAGGAAGAACACGATCGCGTCTCTGAACCCTGCGATCTCCTGGGGCAGCACAACCTGGAGCGTGACCTCCGCGATGCCGAGGGCGAAGCCGCCCACGACGGCGCCCGGCAGGCTGCCGAAGCCACCCAGCACAGCAGCAACGAATGCCTTGAGCACCGGCGCAAAGCCCATGAAGGGGTCAACGGCGCCGCGCCGCGCCAGAATGAAGATTCCCGCGAGGCCCGCGAGAAATCCCGAGATTGCGAATGCGGTCAAAATCACGCGATCCGCCTTGATGCCCATGAGGCGAACAGTCGGCACGTCCTTGGCGGCCGCCCGCATGGCCAATCCGACGGTCGTGTAACGCAGCAACGCCACGAGCCCGATGATGGCCGCGATGGTGACGCCCGTTTCGAGCACCTGGACGATGGGAATCTGGACGGAGCCGAGGGAGATCGAGGACGCGATCCAGTCGGCAGTCGGAACGGCCTTCGGCCTGCTTCCGCCGAAGATGAGGGCGATGTTCTGGATGACGATGCTCGCGCCGAACGCCGTCAACATGCCGGTGGTCGGTGAGGCGTTTCGCACGGGCTTGAAGGCGATCCGCTCCAGCAGGAGCGCGGCCGCAACCGTCATCAGAACGCCGAAAGGAAGAACGAGGAGGGGGTCGCGCACGCCGAACATGAGCAAGAGGAACATCGCGTAGCCGCCGACGGTGATCATGTCACCATGGGCGAAATTGACGAGGTTCATCACGCTGAACACGATGGCAAGGCCGAGCGCCAACAGCGCATACTCGCCGCCGACGCTGAGGGCATTGAATGCCTGCTGGAGAATGTAATCCGACACGATCAGTGGCCCTCCAGACCGAGATACATCTCCATCACCTCGCCGGAAGCCTTGAGATCCGCGGCTTTACCTCCGAAGACCAACGATCCGCTCGCAATCACGTATGCGGAATCGGCAAGATCGAGCGCCTCGTTGGCGTTCTGCTCGACAAGGAGCATGGTAAGGCCCTTGGAGCGCAATCCGTGGAGAAGCTCGAAGATCTGATCGACGACGCGCGGCGCGAGACCGAGCGATGGCTCGTCGAGCATCAACATCTTCGGGCGCGACATGAGCGAGCGCGCGATGGCCAGCATCTGCTGCTCGCCGCCCGACAGCATCCGCGCACGGGCTGCGTAGCGCTTGCGCAGAATGGGAAACAGCTCGAGGTACGTTTCGAGATCCTCGGCCACGCCGTCCCTGTCCTTGCGGCAGGCCGCGCCAAGCTGAAGGTTCTCGCCAACCGTGAGGTCGGCGAAGACGCGCCGTCCTTCCGGCGTCAGCGTGATACCGCGGGTGACGATCCTTTCGGTGGGCTCGCCCGTGATGTCGGCTCCATCGAGCCGGATCTTGCCGGCCGACGTGGGTGCGAGCCCAACCACAGACGACACGAGGCTCGTCTTTCCGGCGCCATTGGGACCAAGGAGGGCGACGATCTCGCCCCCCTTGACCTCAAGAGAAACGCCGCGGACAGCCTTGATAGGCCCGTAGCTCACATGAACGTTCTCGAGCTGCAACATCAGGGCGCCGCAACCCAGCTCGGACGAACGGTCTCGATGGGCGTCATCTTTCCATCCTTGACCTGCATGACGGTCATCTCCTTCAGGGGCACGCCGCCGCGATCCTTGTAAGTGATCGAGCCGGTGGTGATGCCCTTGAGATCCTGGATCTCCTTGATGGCGCCGTTGATGGCGGCGGAGTCGAACGAGTTCGCCTTTTCAACCGCCGCCTTCACCACCTCGACCGCCTCGCCGCCGAGGCCGAAGAAGATGTTCTGCACCTTGAAGCCTCTCTTGGTGCAATCATCATAGAAGGCCTTGAGGGCGCTGCCCTCGCCGGGGAACCCGTGGGTGACGAACGTGGCGAGCCCGGCGCCGCCCGCCGCGACCTCGGGGAACGACGGATCGTCGAAGCCATCGGTGCCGAACACGGGCATATCGAGACCCGTGGCCTTGATCGTGCGCACCAGAACGCCAGCGTCCGGTACGAGGATCGCCGCGAAGATCATGTCGGGCTTGTCGGCGATGTTTTTGATCTCGGTGACCTGAGCGTTGTAGTCAGCCAGGCCGTGGTGGTAGTTGACGCGTCCGACGATCTTGCCGCCGAGCTTCTCGAAGGCCTTCGCAAAATACTCCGGCGTGACAGCCGAATAGGCGCCGACGTCGTTGGCAATCATCAACACGGCCTTGCGATGGCCGGCCTTGTAGGCAACTTCGGCGGCGCCGGCGGCGGAGGCGTTGTCTCCGAACGGCACGAGATATCCGTTCTCAGGAGAGGCAACGGGGAATGCGGGCTGCGTCGCGCCGACAGAGAGAACCGGAATGCTCTTGGGCAGGGCGAGCTGCGCGATCGGGATCAGGCCGTCGTCCGTGGGCGGCCCCAGAAGCACGTTCGCGCCCTGATCGATGAGATCCTGGCCAACGTTGCTCGCGGTCACCGCATCGCTCTTCGTGTCGCGAATGATGAGCTTGACGGGCTTTCCGAGAATACCGCCAGCCTCGTTGATCTGCGCCACACGGCACGAAACGCCGTCCGGGCTGTCATAGGGCGCCAAGCCGCCGGTCACAGCCGCCGCGTAGCCGATTACGAGCTGGTCAGCGGCGTTCGCCGGGCCGCTCCCAACCACGCCCGCAATGGCAATGGAGGTCAGCAATACGTCTCTCAGTCTCATTCGATGCTCCTTTAGCTTCCAGCGTGCTTTTTCGATCGCTCGTGTCCGATGTAGACCTCGATCACCCGCGGATTCCTGCGGATCTCCTCCGGCAGGCCGCTGGCGACGATCTCGCCCGCGTCCAGCACGAAAATTCGCTGGCACAGGGTCATGATGAAGCGAAGGTCGTGGTCGATGACGACCACGCCGCACCCGAACCGGTCGCGAATTCCCTTCACGGCCGAAATCAGCGCGGTGGTTTCGACAGCGTTCATTCCCGCCGCCGGCTCATCGAGGAGAAGAAAAGAAGGACCGAGCGCCAAGGCTCTCGCGATCTCGAGACGGCGCTGATTGCCGTAGGAGAGCGCGCCTGCTTTCCAATGCTGGATGCGTTCAAGCTCGAACCAGGCGAGCAACTCGCCGACATCGATCGCGGCAGTCTGCTCGGCGCGATCACGCTGGCCGCTCGTCAGCGCCACCTCGATGTTCTGGCGAACGGTGAGGCGCGTGAAGAGCTTGATGTTCTGGAACGTCCGCGCCAGACCTGCGGACATGCACAACTGCGGGCTGGTGTTGCTGACGCGGCGGCCGGCGATGGTGACCTCACCCTCGTCCACCTGCATCAAGGATGTAATCGCGTTGATGAGCGTAGACTTCCCGGCGCCGTTCGGACCGATCAAGCCGACAATCTCTCCAACGCCACAGTCGAGATCGACGCCCCGAAGAACTTTCAGCCCCCCGAAGCTCTTTCGCACACCGCTGACGACTAGGCCACTTACGCGGACATCAGGTGCTGCGTCGTCCCGGCGCTCTTGGGTATCCCCCATTACCTGCGTTCCGTTTCCCAACTCGTGAACCTAGTTCCAAATATCTAATATTGCCTTTGGTCTACATTTCAGTCCATAGTTTGATCTAAGTCAACGACAATTGTGCGTCACGCTATCGGTCTCACACCAAATGCGTGACGCGACGACGAAGGATCTCAGTGAATGGCTCTCGCGTGCCCGATCTCCAGACAAAAGCCTTGTCGGGACGCGGCGAAGAACGAGATCCGGAGGGCGTTCCGGGCTCTCGCGCCCTCACAGCTTCGCCAGCAATCCTCCATCTACGGCGAGATCGATGCCGGTAATGAAGCGCGCTTTCTCCGAGAGCAGGAAAAGCGTGGCAGCAGACACATCTTCAGGTTGACCGATGATGCCGAGCGGGGTTCTCGCCTCCATGGCGGAGACGCGCTTGCTATCTACGTAGATGTCCGCGGTCATCGGCGTTGCGATCGATCCGGGGCAAACGGTGTTCGATCTGATTTTTTCGCGCGCGTACTGCATGGCGAGGGATCGCGAGAAAGACACGAGACCTGCCTTCGAAATCTGGTAGGCATCCGCCGGACCGCCGTCGATGATGTTCTCCATGTTCCTCAAGGCGACGACACTCGCGATGTGCACGAAGGATCCGCCGCCTGCCTTGCGAAGCAGCGGGAGGCTTTCTCTCACCACACGGATCGCGCCCGTAAGGTTCACGTCCATGGTCGCAGCAAATACAGCGTCGTCGGCCTTTTCGACGGAGCCATCACGCTCGAAGAAGCACAGCCCTGCTGCATTGACGACGCAATCGATCTTGCCGTGCGCCTTGTCGATCTCGGCGAACACGGCGCGGATGCTCGCGGCATCGCGCAGATCTCCCTGGAAGAAGCGCGCGCGCTCGAATCCTTTCAATTCCAGCGGTTCGGGCTTCAAATCGAAGGCGAAGACGCTTGCGCCCTCGCTCAGGAGATCGCGTGCGATCGCAAGGCCAATTCCTCCGCCCGCACCGGTAACGAACGCGATCTTGTTTTCGAATGTTTGGCTCATCGGTATAATCTCCAGACCATTGAGGGCGCGGAACATGCCACCGAATGAGCGGCGTCGCATCTCAAAAAACTCACCGACGTTGCGCGAGCTTTCACGACATCAGCATCTGAACGAAGCGGAGACGATCTCAAATGACACTTGAAGGCAGGCGCGCAATCGTGACAGGGGGCGCAAGCGGAATCGGCGCTGCGATCGCCGAGCGGCTCGCGGCCGATGGCGCGCACGTCGCGGTCGCCGATCGCAACCTTTCAGGCGCCTCAACTCTCGCGAAAGACCTCTCGCAGCGCGGGCTTCGTGCAATTGCGGTGGAGGTGGACGTCGCCTCGTCCGCCTCTGTCTCGGCGATGATCGACACATGCGTGCGCGAACTCGGCGGGCTCGACATTCTGGTCAACAACGCGGGCATCGTTCATCGCGAGGATGGCGACGTCGAATCCACGACGGAAGAAGCTTGGGACACGACGCTCGCCGTCAATCTCAAGAGCATCTTCCTCTGCTCCAAGCATGCCATCCCGGTGATCGAACGGGGCGGCGGCGGCTCGATCGTCAACGTTTCCTCGATCGTTGCGATGATGGGCTCATTCCCGGCGCAGATCGCCTACACCGCGAGCAAGGGCGGTGTGCTGTCGATGACACGCGAGCTTGCCGTGACGCTCGCCCGGCGCAACATCCGCGTCAACGCGGTGTGCCCGGGCCTCACCGCGACGGCTATGGCGGCCCAGCTCGTGCAGGACGACGCGGCGTATCAGCTCCGGCGCCTGCATATCCCAATGGGCCGCATGGCGCGCCCGGAGGAGATCGCCGCGACCGTGGCGTTCCTGGCGTCCGACGAATCTTCCTACATGACCGGCCAGATGCTTCCCGTCGACGGCGGCATGACGGGTGCCTACCTCACCCCGCCCGATCCCTCCAACTAACGCGATCAGAGAGACACGATGCGCCACCTCGCCCGCGCATCCAACAATCAGGAAACCTAAATGACAACGACACTGGACGATCTCAGGCGCATGATCGAGGCCGGCACGATCAAGACCGTCGTATGCGGGCTTGGCGACTTGTGGGGACGCCTCGTCGGAAAGCGCCTGACGGGTAAGAACTTCCTGCAGTGCGCCTCCGGCTCCGAAGGCCTGCACGCCTCGGTCTATCTGTTCTGCACCGACATGGATATGGACCCGCGCCCGGGCTATGCGATCACAGGCTGGGACAAAGGATTCCAGGATTTCGTGATGAGGCCGGACCTCGACACGATCCGCATCACGCCGTGGATGCCGAACACCGCCTTCGTTCTCTGCGACGCGGTGGACGAGACCACGGGCGAGCTTCTCCCGATCGCACCGCGCACCATTCTGAAACGTCAGATCGCACGGGCGCAAGCGATGGGTCTCGCGTTCAAATGTGCAACCGAGCTCGAGTTCTTCACCTTCCGGGACACCTATGACACGGCTTGGCAGAAGAGATACCGGGGGCTCGATCCCACGTCGCGCTATCGCGGCGACTACCACATCCTTCAGTCGACGCGCGACGAGGAGGTGATCGGTGAGATCCGCGATCTCATGGAGGCTGCAGGCATCGAGATCGAGAATTCGAAGACCGAGTGGGGGCTCGGCCAGCAAGAGATCGCGCTGCGCTACACCGATGCGCTCGAGATGGCCGACAGGCACCTGATGTACAAGTGCTGGGTGAAGGAGCTCCTGAGCCTCCGCGGCATGTCCGCGACGTTCATGGCCAAGCCCTTCATCGACGAGGTGGGCTCGTCCTGCCACGTTCATATCAGCCTTTGGGACAGCGGCACGGGCCAGCCGATCAGCTACGACGCCGATTCCCACACTCACATGTCCGATCGCTTCGGCTCGTTCGTCGCCGGAATGATCGAGCATGGCCGCGAGTTCGCCCTGCTCGCTGCGCCCACCATCAATTCCTACAAGCGCTTCCGCACCACGTCGTTCGCACCCGTGCAGCTCGTCGTCGGCGGGGACAACCGGACGTGCGGCTTCCGTCTCGTCGGACACGGCAAGAGCTTCCGGGTCGAATCCCGCATTCCCGGCGCGGACGCCAACCCCTACCTCGCGCTCGCCGGAACCATCGCGAGCGGCCTCAACGGCATCGAGGCGCGGAGCCCGCACCCGGCGCTCTACACCGACAACGCCTACGAGGACGCCTCTCTTCCGCGCGTGCCCGGAACCATGCGGGAAGCGGTCACGCTGTTCTCGGCGAGCCAGAAGGTGCGGGCCGCCCTCGGCGACGAGGTGCACGACCACCTCAAGAACTTCTCGGAAAACGAACTCGATGCCTTCGAGCGCGAGACCGTCACCGACTGGGAGCTGATGCGCTACTTCGAGCGCATCTGATCTCGCGAAGCCATTTCAACAAATATCAAAACTATTCAAGCAAAGGACACGACATGACGGACGTGAAGAACGTCGCGCTGGTTACCGGCGGGACAGGCGGCATCGGCGGCGAGATCAACAAGAGGCTGGTGGACGCTGGCTACCTCGTGGTGGCAGCGGATATGAACGTTCCGCCCGAGGCTTCCACCAAACCCGCGACGGATCAACCGAACGGCGTCGTTCTCTATCGCATGGATGTTCGCAATGGGGCAGAGGTCGATGCGTGCGTCGCGTTCTGCACCACGCTGGGCAAGCTCAAAGTCGTCATCAATTGCGCCGGCCTTCTTCGCCATGGCCTGGTTGAGGACATCACCGACGACGCCTTGAATACGGTGTGGGACGTCAACATCGCGGGTGCGGCGCGCGTGTGCCGCGCGGCAAGCCCGCACCTCTCGGAAGGGGCCTCGATCATCAATATCTCGAGCGTAACGGCAAAGATCGGCCGCATGCGCGGCGGCGCCATGTACGGCTCCTCGAAAGCTGCCCTCGAGGCGCTCACGCGCTATCTCGCCATCGAGCTTGCGCCCCGCGGCATTCGCGTGAACGCGATCGCGCCGGGCTTCATCGCGGTGCTGCCCATGAGCGCCTCCATGCGCTTCATCGCCCATGCCGACAACGACCAGGACGCGCTGGCCTGGTGCATCGATCAAACGCCGATGGCCCGGCCTGGGCGGGCGGACGAGATCGCCGGTCCCGTGCTGTTCCTCGCCTCCGACGACGCCTCCTACATCACCGGCCACGTGCTGATGGTGGACGGCGGCGTGACGGCGGCTTGATCGGGCGTTGAGAGAAGGGAGACCCGGACATGCCACGCTGGGATATGCTCACGAGCCCCGAGATCGGGGATCTCGTGGCGAGCGGAATGGACCTCGCCGTGCTGCCGGTGGGAGCCACGGAGCAGCACGCGGCGCATCTGGCGACGGGGACCGACACGTTCTCGGCCGACACAGTGGCGACGCTGGCGGCGAAGGAGGCGGGCGTTCTCGTGCTGCCCGCCATTCCCTATGGATGCTCGCACGGGCATACGGAGAAATGGCCGGGAACGATCTCGCTCGATCCCGTGACGCTCACGGGCGTGATCTATGACGTTTCGCTGTGGGCCATCCGCTCCGGCGTTCGGCGGATCATCTTCCTGTCGGGCCACGCCACCAACGGCCCCTCTCTTGGGAGCGCAATCCTGCGGCTACGATACGAGCAGCCTGAAGCCCGCTTTCGTCAGCTCGGGCTCTGGGACATCTCGCAGCGTGCCGGACAGCTCTATTCGAGGGACGCGGAGGATTTTCACGCCAATCGGGGCGAGACATCCCTGCTTCTGCACGCGGCTCCCGACATGGTGCGCATGGAGAAGGCTTTCGACATTCCGGATGTGACGCCTGGCAAGGTATTCCAATACCCGCCGCCGCGCACGACGCCCACGGGCGCTGTCGGCAATCCGAGCGAAGCGACGGCAGAGGACGGGCAGATGATGATGTCAGTGCTGGTGGAGGACTTCGCGGCGCTGCTCAAGACGGCGCTGGTGGAGCCGTGGCCCGACATTCCTCCCGGACCGGACGCGGCCTGAGACCCGACCTAAAAAAGTGGCCTAGCTCGACGAGCTAGGCCACTCGAGTTTAGCGCTGCTGCGTGCGCTATTTGAAGGTCACCATGAACCGCCGGGCAAGCTTGGTTCCGAAGATGTAGGCGGAGGCACTGAACGGCCACTGCGAAACGACCTTGCCGCTACGGGCCTGGAAGTAGTTGCTCGTCGAGCCCCAGACGGTGCGCGAAAGCCGGTCCTGCAGCCACGCATTGAACTTGCGGAACCAATCGGGGTTCACCGACACCGTCTTGGCTCCGCGCTTCAGAAGCTTGGAAATGAGGGACGCGGCGAAGTCGGCCTGAGCCTCGTAGAACGACACCAGCGGCACGCTGTTCGTGTTAGGGCCGTACATCATGAAGAAGTTAGGGAAGCCCGGCACCATCAAACCCAGAAGCGCCTCGGGCTCGCCGTTCCACTTCTCATGTAGATCGACGCCGCCTTCGCCCTTGACCTTGTAGCCACCGAGATAGTTCGCGGCGTCGAAGCCCGTGGCATAGACGATGAGGTCTAGCTCGTGCTCGGTGCCGTTGGCATCCACCGCGCCTTTCGGCGTGAGCGATTTCACGGCATGGGGAATGAGCTCGACCTTCGGATTCTTCAGGTCGTCATAGTAGGTATCGCTGATGACCGTGCGGCGCGCCTCGAAGGGAAACGCGGGCGTGGCAAGCTTGAGGAGATCAGGCCTGTCTCCGAGAGAGGCGTGAAGGTAGGCGAGCGCCTGATCCGCACGCTTCTGGTTCGAGCGGCCGCCCTTGCGCGCGTGGCTCGCGCCGTACTGGCGCACGTCGTAGCCGGCGTAGAGCTTGAACCTCTTCCACCAGGACACGGGGCCGAAGCGATTCCAGCGGCGCTCGCTCGGCGTGAAATCGCGAGCGAGCTTCGGCAGCAGCCAGTTCGGCTCGATCTGGAAGATCTTAACCGACCTGGCATCGCGCGCGGCTTCCGAGATTACCTGCACCGCCGAGGACCCAGTGCCCAGGATGCCGACGCGCTTTCCATGCATCGTCAGCCCTTCAGGCCAACGCGACGTGTGCGTCTGATCGCCGAGGAACGGCGTCTCACCGCGCGCGAACGGCGGCAAAAGGGGAAGGTTCAGGAAGCCGACGGCGCTGATGACCGAGCGGAACGGGCCGTGCTTGGCGCCCGACGCCGTGGTCACGGTGTAAGTCTTGCTCTCGTCCGACCAGGCGACGGTATCGACCTTCTCGTTGAAGCGAATGTGGCGGACGATGTCCCATTTGGCAGCGACGTGATTGAGATAGTCGAGCAGCTCCTGCTGGCTCGCGTAGTTCCGCGTCCAGTCATAGGGCTCGAACGAAAACGAATAGATGTGCGATTCGAGATCGACCTCGGCACCGGGATACCTGTTGTTCCACCACGTGCCCCCAAGGCTTTGCTCCTGCTCGAAGATCGTGAAATCCGTAATGCCCCTTCTTTTGAGGGCAATGGCGGCGGCGAGGCCGCTAAAGCCTGAACCGATGATCGCAACAGGCATCACCGCATGCCCCTCAACCGAAGCCCTCGGGTTCACTCGCAACCTCTTCTTGACAAATGTCTATGTGGTCTATTAGTTAGACCTATTGACCATTGTCAAGATTGTTCTCTTGACCAGAGCGGAAGGGGCGCTCTGCAGAAACGAATGGCAAGGCACGGCCGCGATGTGGGTTGAGTTCAGCAACGACGCGGACAGACGGAGACGATTTCTTTTGGGTGCAGGAGACGGACAGGATCCGCCTGCAGAACGGGGGTTGATATGACGACAAAGAGTTTCGCGGGCGCGATTGCCGCTCTTGGACTTTCCCTTTGCGCGGCCACGACTGGGGCTCAAGCCGAGGACAGACAGTTCGGCTACGCGCTGACCATCACGGGTGCGAGCGAATTCATGTTCCGCGGCATCTCGTACACGGACGAAAAGCCCACCGCGAACCTCTATGCCGAACTCAGCTACGGCATCGCCTACCTCGGACTGTGGACGTCCAACATCGACTATGGCCCGGTCGGCCCGTGGGAGCAGGACGTCTATCTCGGCATTCGTCCCGTCACCGGCCCTATCAACTGGGACATCGCCGCCTACTACTATCTCTACGGCAACCGCGACAGCGGCCAGTTCGGCTCGTCGTCCGACATCGATTATTACGAGTTCAAGATCTCCGCGAGCACCACGCCCGTCACCAACATGACGGTTGGCGCGACGGTCTGGCTGACGCCCGACCAGGGTTATGCAGCGACCGACAACATCTCGTACGAAGGCACGATTTCCTACGACCTGCCCAAGCTCGGCATCTTCTCGCCGACGATCAGCGGTCTCGTGGGCCACTCGGAGTCGGGCACCAACGTGTATTATCCGACCGGATACTGGGTGGGCGAAGATTCCTACACCTACTGGAACGCGGGCATGAAACTCGCGGTCGACAAGTTCTTCATGGATTTCCGCTACTGGGACACGACCTTGGATGACGGTCTCGCCGACTCCCGGTTCGTCTTCTCGGCAGGCGTCAACCTTTTGCCGTAGCTTCGCGTCGGCAAAAGCCTGAGGACTTCCACCTTCAGGCTCACACTACCAGAGTACCTAGACTAACCCACACTTGGCCGCTGCGCTCCCAAGCGCGGCGGCTTTGCCGTTTTCGGCCCCGGACCGGCGTGGGCGCCCCATCATTGGCGCCCGTGACGCCCGCCTGGAGAACACCTTTCTCCGGGAAAAGAGATAAACTGACCGGGGTCCGGCCGGGTCCGGACACCTCATTCGACCCCCGTGAGGCCTTACTCTCACCCCGACTCGCGCGCTACCAATGCGACCTTGATTACCCGAGGGGCGCAAATTCCGCCCCGATGTGGCAAAAGCATCGCATGGATCGACATTCGCCAAAGCGCGCATCCCTAGCCCTCGCCATCACCCTCGCGGCGAGTGGTTTGCTCGCGTTTGCGCGGCCGGGCCTTGCGCAAGAGGCGACGGACGCGGCGGCAGGCTCTGTTCCGGCCGCGGCGGACGAGATCGCTGATATTTTCAGCAAGGTGGGCGATCAGCTCTACGACGAGTGCATCTTCGAGCTCTCCGACGAGCAGGTCGAGGTGCAGGCCGCTCTCATTCAGTCCTACATCCAGCAGGGCGCGGAAAGCGCGATGGCGCGCAAACTGGCCGCGGCCCAGATCCAGCCTCCCAAGCTCTCGGAAAAATGCGAGCAGGTGCGGAAATCGCCGCCGCCTCCACCTTCGGCTCCCGCCCTGGACTGGACGACCACCACGCTTCCGATCCCAAAGAAGCCGGTTGTCGAAGCAGCACCCAAACCCGCCAAGCCCGCAGGGCCCGCCCCTGTCATCACGCTTGCGAACAAGAAGGTGTTGCCGCAGTGGGATTGCGCCGACGGCGTCGACTTCGTAACCATTCACATCAAGGGCTATGAGCGAAAGCTCACCGGCGGAGAAATCTGCAACCCGTTCGAGGACGTGGTGCACGAAGTGCCGCCTTCGGTGCCGAGCTTCCGCCTCGGCTATACCATCAAGACCGGGCGTCTGTTCATCATCTCGGATGCTCCTCAGATAAACGGCCAAACGGTCGTGTGGGGTCTCTCGGGACGAGATATCTGCCGAAACAACCCCGATCCCGATTGCTTTGCCGCCAAGGCCATCGGTCCCCTGCCGCCCGGCGAATACACCTTTGCCTCAGAGCGCGGCCAGCGCGTGAGCTGGGGCCCGCGCACGAAGCGGCACGTGGCCGGCATCTACCTTCGAAAGCTCTGGAACCGCGATCTGTTCAGCCCGCAGCACACGGCCGCGATCCTGGCGCGCGGAAACATTGCGATCCACATGCGCCTCAAGGGGGAGATGTCGGAAGCGTGCATCGGGCTCGAGCCCAAGGGTTGGGCCTACGTCGCGTCCCTGATCAAGGAGGGGCGGGCCACCGGTCTCAACGTCTATATCGACGAGCCACACCCGCAGATCGCGGAGGCGCCCCCGGTGATCGTCGCGTCCTCGTTCTCGCTCACGTCGCTCTTCAAGTGACGCGGCCGGTGCGATCGCTGAAAATGGGAGTTTGGGTGGTACCGCCTCCCCGGATCGAACGGGGGACCTCTAGATCCACAATCTAGCGCTCTAACCAGCTGAGCTAAGGCGGCTTACCGATGGGGACTCGCGCTTTGCGCAACGATTTCATCGCTGCGGGGCGAGCCCTGTCAACCATCAAACCTGTGCAGCCAGCCTCGGAATGTTCAGATCAGCGTTCTAAATCAACGCCCTAGAAACAAAATCTCGGCTCGTGAGAAGCCGAGACCGAGACGTGCCGTAGGCCTGCTTGGGGAGCTTATAGAAGCGGGGCGACCTTCCCGCAAGATCAATGATCGACGGCGGCAAATCGCCAAAGTTGCATAGTCTTGCAAGGGGCGCCGCCCTAAACGAGCTGCCGCTTCCGCGATGCCTTCGTCGTCTTGGCGAGCGGGCGCATGGATTGGCGGAAATCGCCTTCCGGCTGCACCCGCCATGCATCGTGATGCGCCTGGAGGACAAGCCAGTACAGCGCGCTTGTGCCAGACAGCCTGGCCAATCCCAGAGCCATATCCGCGGAGACCCGCCCGCGCTTGTCGAGGAAGCGGGAGACCGTCTTGCCCGAAACACCCAACTCCTTCGCCAGCTTCTTCTTCGAGACGCTGAGATGGGGGAAGATGTCTTGACTGAAGATCTCGCCCGGGTGGGGTGGCCCCAGAAGTATGAACTCCTCTCGCTCCTGTTCCTTGAATCTACAATTTTTCATCGGGTTATTTCGTTTTCTTGTTTCTCCCTTTCAATCTAATATGATTGTCGCAATTCCATCATATCGAAATTTCGAGAAACCACGCGCAAAGACAAACGCGTGCTTTTATTGTCACGCGCCGGCACGACCTGCTGCCCCCGCAGGGCTCCGGCAATTACAGCGGACGATGCGGTCCGCTTCGCTCGTTCATCTTTGCATCACCAATTCCGGCTAGGCTTTTCTTCTCATTTTGTTGTTTTCCGATTCCCTGTCCGCGTGATCCGGGTCTCAGGACATGCTGCGGACGTCGCCTTACTCCACGTTGATTTTCTGAACAGTCGTTTGCGTGCGTCCCCCGTCGGAAGGCGGCGCTTCAGCGCCTCGCGTCACCTTCGCAAAACCACCATCAAACCTTTTGTAGAAAGGTGAGAGGGCGCTGCCACGCGGCGTGGCCCGCTGCAACGGAGACCCGATGATGCGTCAGTTGCTGTTGCCATTCGTGCCTCGCTATCTGCCGCTCTCGCTGTCGGTCGCCGGGACGCTCGCGCTCTGTGTCCTCGCCTGGCGCAACCCGGACATCGCTCCCTATCTTTCAGCGCCCATTCTGGTTTTTCTCTTTTTCTCTGCGCTCGGCGTCCGCGATCTCCTGCAGACGAAGCACGCCATTCTCCGCAATTATCCGATCGCCGCGCATTTGCGCTTCCTGCTCGAAAACATTCGGCCGGAAATGCGCCAGTACTTCTTCGAGGCAGACAAGGACGGATCGCCGTTTCCCCGCGACAAGCGGGCCATCGTCTATCAGCGCGCCAAAAAGGAGCTCGACAAGCGCCCCTTCGGAACCCAGTACGACGTCTACGAGAACCGCTACGAATGGCTCCACCATTCCATGGCACCGAAGGAGCCGTCCCGCGATCCCTTCCGCGTTCTCGTCGGCGGCCCGCAGTGCGCCCAGCCCTATTCAGCGTCGGTCTTCAACATCTCGGCCATGAGCTACGGCTCTCTTTCGGCCAATGCCATCCGCTCTCTCAACAAGGGCGCCAAGATCGGCGGATTTGCCCACGACACGGGGGAAGGGGGCTTCACGCCGTACCATCGCGAGAACGAGGGCGACATCATCCTGCAGATCGGATCTGGCTATTTCGCGTGCCGGAACCCCGATGGCTCGTTCTCACCGGATCGCTTTGCCGAGGTTTCTGCCGATCCGCAGATCAAGATGATCGAGCTCAAGCTCTCCCAAGGCGCCAAACCCGGGCATGGCGGCGTGCTGCCGGCTGCGAAGGTCACCGAGGAGGTCGCGCGCATCCGCGGCATCGAGGTGGGACGCGACTGCATCTCGCCCGCGCGGCACCCGGCCTTCACGACGCCTCTCGAGCTCATGCAGTTCGTCGCAGAGCTGCGCCGTCTTTCCGGCGGCAAGCCCATCGGCTTCAAGCTCTGCATCGGGCATCAATGGGAGTTTCTTGCCGTGGTCAAGGCGATGCTGGAGACGGGCATCACGCCGGACTTCATCGTCGTCGACGGCAAGGAAGGCGGCACAGGCGCCGCACCGCTCGAGTTCATGGATCACATGGGCATGCCGCTGCGCGACGGGCTCGCCTTCGTCCATGCCGCGCTCGTGGGCACCAACCTGCGCGACCGCATCAAGATCGGCGCCTCGGGCAAGATTGCAACCGCCTTCGACATGGCGCGCGTAATGGCGATCGGCGCGGACTGGTGCAACGCTGCCCGCGGCTTCATGTTTGCCGTCGGCTGCATTCAGGCCCAGCAGTGCCACACCGACCGCTGCCCGACCGGTGTCGCAACGCAAGATCCGCTGCGCCAGCGGGCGATCTCCGTGCCGAACAAGGCGCTGCGCGTCGCGCAGTTCCACAAGGAAACCGTCAAGGCGCTGGCCGAGCTTGTGGCTGCGGCCGGCCTCGATCATCCCGGCGAGCTCAAGCCCCATCATTTCATGCACCGGGCCGCGCCGGATCGCGTCGTTACTTTCGCCGAGCTCTATCCCGCGCTCCGTCCCGGCGAGCTGTTGTCGGGAACCCGCGACAGGCACTTCGAGGCAGCCTGGGCCTTGGCGCGCGCCGACAGCTTCGCGCCCTCCAGCCATGGCATTCACTTCGTTCCCGTGCTCGCGGCCGAATGATCTAGAGCGCGATCAATTTGGATTGAACCAGGATCGCGCTCGAAGGCTTCACTAAGAGGATGAATCACGCTTCGGACCAATGGGGTCCGAAGCGATCATGGTCTAGTCACGATCCACACGCTGCCAGGGCGCTTGGGGATCGAACGTCTGCATGCGACCGGCGATCCGCGCCGTGTCGGGTCCCAGATCGCGCTGATAGACGACGCCATCCTGATTGACGATGAACGTCATGATACCGGACGCCCCGTAGACGGCGGGGATGGCCGCGAGCGCGAAGCCGCCGATCATGCGGCCACCGACTAAATAGTTCTGTGCGCCGCCCGAGGCGTCTTTGCCCTGCGCGGTGAGCACGTGGAACACATAGCCATGATACGGCGCGGGCCGATCCTTACGGGCCGAGTACCCTTCCGCACGGGCGTCCGCCACCAACGGCCCGAGAGGACTTTCGGGCTCTCCCTCTTCCGTAGGCCAGTAGAGGCCGTCCATCTTTCCGTCGCTGCTCAACAGGCGGCGAGCGTACTGGACGCCTTTCCCATCCCGGTCGGCCTCCGCATATTCCCTTTGCGCGTCGACATAGGCGTGCATCACCTCTATAGCGGAGAGCTCGTTTTCGCCGATGCGGCGCGCGAGGATTTCATCGGCGCCGGCGGCCGTGTCGAACCACCATTTTCCGGCCGACTGTGCAATGGGAATTGGGAAGGGATAGTCGTCCTTTCCCAGGTACAGGGTATAGGGTCCGCCGCCGGGCGCCTCACGCAGCTCATGCGCTTCGTCATAAGCTGCCACGAAACGCTTTCTCGCCGCCGCGTCGGCCACCTCGTCCCCGGAGCTTGCCAGCTTGCGGCCTTCGTGGCCGAGCACCGTGACGATATCTCGGGGATTGCCGGACTTAACGGAGGCGACCAGTGCATCCACGGCCTCTTGCGGGGAGGCATACGTGGCGGGCCTCGCATCGGCCGCACTCCCCATAAGCGAGAGAAACCCGAGAGAGACCAGCGAAGCGAGCGCATATCGCCGGGTTTTGGAACCAGTCTTTTCCGTCGGAGACATCGAAACCTCCTCGTGACCGATTGAAGCGAAATCGACCTACCGGCGGCGCCCGCCGCCGCCACCGCGATGCATGCCGCCTCCACCGCCGACGCGGCCACGGGCAGCAACCGCACGGCTGGCATGTCCGCGCTCCGCGAAGCGTTTCACATCCTGGCCGCGCTTGACGTCGAAGGCGCCCGGCGGGGGTTTGCGCGCCCGCGCCCGGTCCAGGTCGCGGTTCACGTTTCCACTGCCAGCCTTGCCGACCTTATTGTCGCGCGTTCCGGCGCGATCGCCAGCGCGATCCTTGACCGTGTCACCCGCCTTACTGCCGGCCTTGCCGTCCGCCTTGTCGCGGATCTTCTCTCCAGCCTTGTCACTGATCTTCGCGTGATCCGTCTCCTTGAGACGCTGCTCGATCTTGGCACGGTCGAGATCACCTGCGTCGCGGCCGCGGAATTCCTTGCTGGCCTCACGCGCACGCGTTTCCTTTCCGAACTTTTCACGCACCTCCTTGTTGCGGTAGGGAACCGCTCCGCGATGATCGGGCCTGTGCTCCCACTTGTCCGACGTGATGCGCGCCCTGTTGACGTTGATTTTGTTCCACTTGTCGACGTCGATATCGATGTCGTGGCGGCGCCAGTCGAAGTGATTCCAATCCCAGATCCCGGCCGCGATGGCGATGCCGGCAGCCCAGTAGACTCCATTCACGAAGGAGGCGCCTGGATATCCCCAGTAGTACGGCGGGTAATCCGGATACCACCAATCGCCATACACCACCTCAGGCTGGTAAACCGGGACGTACACGGTCTCCGGCGTCGCAGGCTCGATGATGTACACCGGCGCGCCGCCCGACCCGCTCTCCTTCACCACCTTCTGCTGCTTGTTGCTCTTGAGATTGCCCGCCTCGTCCGCCTTGGACCGCAGGAACTGGATCTGGTCCATCACCTCGCTTTGTTGGGCGAGGAATGCGTCACCCAGCTTCTGCGTCCATTCGAGCTTGTCGCTCATCTGCTTCAACACGTCCGGGAACTGGACGAGCGCTTTTATGCTCGGGTCCCATTCCTTTGCTTCCAGCGCCTTCACGAGGGCATCGCCTTTGAGCTTCGCGTTGGCTGGCTCGCTCCGCCATCTGGCGGCTTGAACGACATCGAGCGGATAGGTCGAGGCAATGAGCACATTCGTCAGCAGTTCATCGGGGTAGAGCGCGACGGGGGCAAGGAGCTGGTCCAGCTCTTCCTTTTTGAGCTTGTCGTCATCGGCCAGCGCACCGCTCACGGCTGTGGCCCATGCCAAGAGGATGGCGATGGCCCATAGCGATATTCGTTTCAGCATCGCGTCCCTCCCTTTTTTCAGAACGGGTTCACGTAGTTCAGGATGGCTGTCATGCGCAGCATGACGCGGCGAATGACGTGGCTCGGCTTGACGTGATCGGTGAAGATCGCGACCTGGCCTGTGCTTCCGGCGGGTAGGCGCTTTTCGAGATCGGCGTCATCGAGCTTGATGCGGACGACGAAGGGCGCGGACTGCACGACCTTGGGCGTGACGGCGAAGCCCGACGGCTGTATCTGCCCGGTGGCAATCGCCTGCAGGATGCTCTCGACGCGGGCCTTGTAGATTTGTCCGGGCAGGAACTTGAATGTTATCTCCGCCTTCTGTCCCGGCTCGATGTAGCGCGCGTTTATCTGCGCGATCTCGGCGGCAAGAATGACTTCGGACGTATCTATGAACGCCATCACGGGCGCCAGCGGGAGAGAGGCCACGCGCGCGCCCTTCCGCAAGGCGAGGTTAGTGACGTAGCCCTCGGCAGGGGCCCGCACCACGGTCTTGTCGAGGTTCCATTTCGCCGCCTCCAACTGCGCCTTGAGCTGTTTGACCTCGGCTTCGCGCTGTTGAACATCGAACAGGCGGCCAGCGTCGCGACTCTGCAATTGCCCCATCTGCTCGTAGCGCAACTCGGCGAACTTGAGCTGCGCGTCGAGCGCGTCCACCTGAGCCTGATAGGTTGTCGGGTCTATGCGGAAGAGGACGTCGTTCGCCTTGAGAGGAGTGTTAGCGGCGACCGGAACCTCGAGCACCTCGCCGGCCACATCGGGGACGATCTGCACAGAATGACGGCCGACGACGACCGGCCCAGACGGCGCGCCCCACCCCATGGGGATGAAGAGGCCGATGTTCAAAAGCAGGAAAACGAGGATCGGCGACAGCTTCCAGAACAGATTGAGCGAGACGATCTTAAAGCGGACGAGAAGATAGAGGATCAGCAGATAGACATTGAACAGGAAGACGATCATTTGCCGCTCTCCCTCTTCGGCGCATCGACGAAGGCCCATACGAGCGAAAGCGGCCAAAAGACAAACCCGCAGATCAACGTCACCCAGCCTGCCACCTCAACGGCGGCAGGCCAGGGATGATTTCGCTGCTTCGCGATATATCCCGGTGCCATGCCCATGGCGACGAACACCGCCACTGCCGTGACAATCAGAACGATCAGGATAAAGATCGCGAAGTAGTCGATGAAGGACATATTTCATTCCTTACCTTCACCGCTGCTCACGCCCTCCGCAGCCGACACTGCGCGCCGTACCGGAGGCGGCGCCCATTGTCCGGTGGCCACCTCGGGCCGGGGTGCATAGAGACGCATGGTCACGCCAAGCGCGCCGCTCGCGGGGCTCGGCAGCCAGTTACTCTCCTTATCCGGGCCGGGGTTCTGGTTCTGAATGTAGATGTCGAGCGAGCCGTCGTTGTTGAACTTGAGCGCGTCACGATCTCCGATCGCAAAGCGGTTGATCGGGTTCGACACCTGGAATCCGTCCGCGTCGTACATCGTGATCGACCAGAACGCGTCGACGGGCGGTAGCTCATCCTTCGCGAAGTGGATGATGTACTTGTGCTCGCCCGTCAGCGCTTCGCCGGTCGAGTCCGCCACGACGAGCGGATAGATCGCGTCTTCGGGCTGGTTGGCACCGAGGCCCACCATCGCGACGATCGCCCGCTTCAGATAGTAGTTGCCGTAGACCCCCATGGTGTCGCTGTTGATCTGCCAGCCGTTCGCCACGCGCGCTATGGTGGGCACCTTCTCGCGCATGAGGATCAGCCCGTCCTCGGCTCCTTTCTTCAGGGCGGCCTGTATCTCCTCATCGAGCGT
This sequence comes from Hyphomicrobium sp. DMF-1, assembly GCF_027886585.1. Classification (NCBI taxonomy): domain Bacteria; kingdom Pseudomonadati; phylum Pseudomonadota; class Alphaproteobacteria; order Hyphomicrobiales; family Hyphomicrobiaceae; genus Hyphomicrobium; species Hyphomicrobium sp. DMF-1. The sequence goes on from NZ_CP115706.1 coordinate 219,730, forward strand.
GCTCGGATCGAAGCTCTTTCCCGGGACAATGCCGATGCGGCCCAATCGCGACACGACGGACCAATCGGTTACGTGGGGCGGGTGCGTCTTCATCAGCTCCGCGCCCAAGGCGAAGAACTTGAGAGGCGGCATCTTGTTGACCTGCTCCAGCGTTGGCGTCTTCATGTCAACGCTCGGATCCGGGGCGGCGGCTGCAGGCGTTTTCGGCTCCTTCCCCCAATCTTCGAGAGGCGTGATCGTATAACCCGCCTGGATGGCGTGAACGGCGTCATAGTCCGCGGGGCCGTTGGTCTGGGTGCGCCCGATGATCCAAACGCTCGGAGTCGGTGCATCGATACGTGCGACGCCGTCCGGCAAGGTTCCGCTCCAGCCTTGCGGCACCACCGCGAAGTGAGCTGCCTCCGTTCCGCTCGTGCGCTTTCCGGGAACGGCGAACACGTCCGTCCACATGTCGATCATGGGCAGCAGGTAGTAACGGCCGTGCGTATTCGGCGCCGACACGATGACCGGGCCATTGGAAAGATCGAGCCATGCCGACGAATAGAGCGTGTCGAAATTCGGCCGGACCACAGCCTTGAAATTAGCATCCGGAAACGCTTTGAAGTGCCAAAACGCGTTGGGCGGCCCGAAGCCGGCCATCGTGCCGGGCTCGACGTTGGTTGCCTGGCGCCGGGTGATATCCATTGTCACCAGCGGATAGAGGAAGATGTAGGCTTCCTCCGCAATGGTCCGCGCCTCGGCGGGCGAAATCGTCTCGGCACGCGCCTGGCCGCCAGCGATCCCGAACGCTACCATCGCGATCGCCACCGATGTCAGAAATTTGCGTGTGCGCTGCTCTCTATTGCGGCTGCGGCCGTCTCCGTCGAGATCTGCCTCTGCTTCGTGCTTGTGCATTATCATTTCTACGCCTCCTCCACTCCGACCCTTCGTTCTCCGAATTCTTTCCGTTCTCACTTTTGAACCTGACCATCTCTTCCACGCCGCCTTCAGGTCGCGGGCAGCGGGACAATGCGCTCTCGCGACGGCACGCAATCCGCGCCGCCTTTTGACGTCACACGAGAAGCGTCTGCGCGGGCTTTGGGCGCCATGCCCCAAATTCCCGCGCAGACGAATGCCACGAGCACGCCGATCAACGACGCTGTCCAGTGCGACCGCTCGTGGCCCGTTGGCATGGCGACCTCTGGAACCTAGATCTTGACCTCGGCATGACGACGCAGACGCATGGCGAACGCGACGAGAAGGATGCCGTAGAGAATGGCGAAGGAGCCGATCACCAGGATCAGCGCCAAGGCTCCGGCGCCGGGCCAGAGCACCAGGAGACATCCGAACGCCACGGAGAGAATGCCGCTCGCGATGAGAAGCCATTCGTCGTCGATCTCCTTGCGGAGCTTGATCGCGCCGACGATCTCCATGATGCCGGTGGCGATGGCCCAGGCCGCGATGAAGAACAGGAGAACCAGGGCGGTGATCTGCGGCCACATGACCGTCAGCACACCCGCGGCAATGCCGAATATGCCGACGAGCGCCAGCCACCACCTGGGCGCGGGGGCGCCGCCGCGGATAGCGGCCACGACCGAAAGAATTCCGTCGACGAATGCGAACGCGCCGTACATCAGAACCAATGTCAGCAGCGTTACGCCCGGCCAGATGAAGGTGAGCACGCCGAATATGATGGCGAAAATGCCCTTGAGAAGGATGATCCCCCAGTTTCTGGCAAGCGCATCCAGCATCGGGCGCATGGTAATCGTGCCTGGAGGATAGGTTGCCGGCGAGCTTTGCATGTCTAGTCTCCCATCATTGTTGCGGGACGCCCCGCATTTGAAACTTCGTTGCGATTGGCAGCCTCGCGTTGGCGCTCCCTCACGTCGGCGATGTCACGCTCCAGGAAATAGTTGAGAAACGTGCGCACGACAGCGATGGCAGCCAGCCGGGCCACCTGATCCCACTCGGTGGTGATCGCGGTCTCGATGATGTCGGCGGCGAGCTGAAACGTCAGACCAGCGACCAGCCAGCGCCCATAGCGGAGCCAGATGTCGCGTCGTTCGGCTGCGTCCGGCACCGAGACGAGCAGCGTCTTGAGGACCGCGACGAAGGCCTCCACGCTGCCGAAGACGATGACCAGGAATGCCATCGCGTCGATAGCGACAATCGCGCTGCGGGTCAGGAGGGCAAACGTTTCCTCCATGGCGTCCTCCTCAGGCGCTCGCCCGGTCTTGACGATTGGCATCTACGAAGACCGATCGCCAATCTCTCTTCACGCTGACCAGGGTGAGACCGTACGCTTCGGCGCCGTCGAGCGCATCCGCGAGCGGGCTCAGCTTGAAATCCCGGTCGTAAGACGCCTCGCGCACCTCGTCGTCGTGATGGAGCAGAAGCGCCAGCCGCGCGCCCGTCCCGGATCGGACATAGCGCAGCATGGCCAAGTCTCCATCGGAGTTCCCGAACGCGAGAATGGGGCGGCGGCCGATATGCAGGCCGATGTTCTGCACCTTGGCTTCCCGATCGTCGAAGCAGTTGAGATCGGCGAGCTTCATGATGTCGACATGCGCGCCCTCGACCTCCATGCGGGTCTTGACGCTCGATCCGATGACCTGCTCGGGCGGAATACCATAGGCGGTCTCCGCGAAGGCCCGGATCAGATCGATGCCCCCTCCCGACACGATGAACGTCTTGAACCCGTTTGAGCGCAGGAACTCGAGCAGTTCGACCTGCGGCTGGAAGGTGCAGTGCGGGAACAGGCGGCCGAACTTGGGGTGGCGCGCGGTTGCTAGCCAGGCGCGTGTGGTGCGCTCAAAGTCCTCCTCGCTCATGCCTGCGTGGGTGGCGAAGAAGATCTCCATGATCCCCTTCTTTCCAAGCGCGTGGATCGCCTTCATGTCGCGCCCCAGGAACGCCTTGAACACGGCGACATCCCTCAGAGTGGGATCACGCTCGACCAATTCCTTGATGCGATCGAACAGAAAGAAGACCTGCACCTGCATCGGGTACTCGCACCACAGCGTTCCATCGTTGTCGAACGTGGCGATACGCTCGGAGGGCGGCACGTAGTCTCTCCCTCCTTCCTTCGTCACCCGCGCGACGAAATCGAGAATGGCCGATTTGGCCGCGCCGTCGCTCCAGCTCGCAAGCTCCCTCATGACGGAATCCGCCTTGCTGGCGCATGCGACCGCAGTGCCGAAACAAATCGCGCGCAGCGGCCAATGAGGGAGAGGATCACATGACGCGAGAGAGGAACGGTTACAGGACCGATGTGCGCGTGGCGCTCGTCGAAGCGGATCTGCATGGCGTGCTCCTTTCGCTCGGCGAAACTTGAGCAGTCTGGCGGCGGGCGAGCCCGCCGCCCCATCAAACTTCGTTCAGGTCAGTGGTGGGCACCGCTCGCGGCCTCGCTCATCTTCCTCATCGCATCGTCGATGGTGAACGTGTTCGGCGGCTGAACGGCCGGGAAATCCTTAAAAGTCGACGCGAACTTGGCCGCTGCGGCCTGCGCCACATAGATGAAATACGCGTTGTGAAGGAACCAGTCGTAGTACGTGTTCGAGGTGATATCTCCGAACTCGTAGGGGTCCGTGCGCAGGTTAAAGATCTTCGGCAGGCGCAGGCGCACGAATGGTTCCGACCAGACCTGCATCGTGCCGCGCACACGCTGCTCCATGAACACGATCTTCCAGTTGTCGAAGCGCATGGCCAGCACGTCGCCGTCGTCGCTGAAATAGAAGTAGAAGTTGCGGGGGCTCTCCTTCACCTCGCCGGTGAGATAGGGCAGCAGATTGAATCCGTCGATGTGGTTCCTATAGGTCCGGCCGATCGCCTCGTAGCCCTTCTTGCACTTCTCGACGATGTCCGGCTCTCCGGCCATGGCAAGGAACGTGGGCAACCAATCGTGATGCTGCACGATGCCGTTGCAAACCGAGCCTGCCTTGATCTTGTGAGGCCAGCGAACCAGAAGCGGAACGCGGAACGCGCCTTCCCAGTTCGTGTTCTTCTCGGACCGGAACGGCGTCATCCCGCCGTCCGGCCAAGAGTTGCGGTGTGGACCGTTGTCGGTCGAATACTGAACGAAGGTCTTGTCGGCGATTCCGAGTTCGTCGAGCGCATCGAGCACCTGCCCGACGTTCTTGTCGTGATCGATCATGGTGTCATGATAGGGCGACTGCCAGCGCCCTGCCTGACCGCGGCTTTCCTTTTTCGTATGCGTGAAGAGATGCATGTGGGTCGTATTGAGCCACACGAACCAGGGCTTGCCCGCCTTTTCCTGGCGTTTGATGAAGTCGATGGCGTGCGCGACGAAATCATCGTCGCAGGTTTCCATGCGCTTTTTGTTGAGGGGGCCCGTATCCTCGATCTTCTGCTTTCCGACCTTGCCCCACCTTGGCATTTCCGTCGGGTCGTCCTTGTCGCTCGCAAAGGAATGGATGACACCGCGAGGCCCGAAGGTATCGCGGAATTTCGGATCCTTCGGGTAGTCGTCCATCTCGGGCTCTTCCTCGGCATTGAGATGGTAGAGATTGCCGTAGAACTCGTCGAAGCCGTGATTGGTCGGCAGCATGTGATTGAGATCGCCGAGATGATTCTTGCCGAATTGGCCGGTTGCGTAGCCTTGGTTCTTGAGCGCGGCCGCAATGGTGATGATCTTATCGTTCATGCCAATGGGCGCGGCGGGAATGCCGACTTTCGACAAGCCGGTGCGATAGACACTTTGGCCTGTTATGAACGCGGATCGGCCGGCCGTGCAACTCTGCTCGCCGTAGCTGTCGGTGAAGAGCATGCCCTCCTTGGCGAGGCGATCGATGTTGGGCGTGTGATAACCCATCAGCCCGTGCGTGTAGCAACTGAGATTGGACTGCCCGATGTCGTCGCCCCAAATGACGAGAATGTTGGGCTTCCCGTATTTTCCGTTCTTTCCGTTACCGTTCTTCGCTGCCTTGGCCATACGCGTTACTCCTTAGGCGTGCGCATTCTCACCATCTCCATTGCGATCCCCGTTACGCGTGCCGTTTTCGTCTCATGAAATGGGCTCGGCACGCCCGCGGATATCCGACCAGAAGCGCTGGCTCGCCTCCGACGACCAGCCGTACCAGTAGCGGCCAAGCGTGAAGAGACCGACCGCCAGCACAATGACGCGCCATGTCACGGTTCGTTGCGCATCGGTTGGCCGGTCTTCCGTCATGGATGCGGCTCCTTGCGAAAGACGCAGCGGAAGCCGACGTGGCTTGTGGAGGTATCGATCGGCTCAGGGTGGCGCGCGGCCGGGCGGTAGCGGCGGCAATAGTTGGGCGCACAGAGATGCGATCCTCCTTTGAGGACCTTCCGGGGGATGCGGATCTCGGGCTGGCAGGGATCGTAGCTCGCGTCTTCGCGCGGCCCGCGCGGGTTCTCGGGTATGCAGCACGCCTTCGGCGCATCGGCCGGGTGTCTCGGCGCATACCAATCGGTCGTCCATTCCCAGACGTTGCCGATCATGTCGTAAACGCCGTATCCGTTCGGCGGAAAGGTTTTCACGGGCGAGGTGCGCTCGAAGCCATCGAGCTTCAGGTTCTCCTGCGGGAAGCTCCCCTGCCAGGTGTTCGCCATATGGCGGCCCTCCGGGTTGAGCTCATCGCCCCAGGCAAACTCCGCGCCTTCCAATCCGCCACGCGCGGCAAACTCCCATTCCGCCTCGGTGGGCAGCTGCTTGCCGGCCCACCTGGCATAGGCTTCGGCGTCCCGGTAGGCGATGTGCACCGCCGGATGATCGTCGAGCCCCTTGATCCAGCTTCCGCGGCCGTGGGGATGGCGCCAGCTCGCCCCGAAGCGGAACTCCCACCACCGGGCCCATTCGCGCAGATCCACCGCTCCAGGCGGTGGCCGGAAGACGAGAGAGCCAGCTCGGAGCATATGAGGAAGTGCGCCAGGATAGTCCTCCGCCTTAGGGGCGATCTCGGCGAACGTGATGTAGCCCGTCTCTTCGACGAACCGGCGGAACTGGGCGTTTGTGACCGGAGTGGCGTCGATCCAGAACTCGCCGACGCTCACGCGATGGACCGGGGCTTCCTCGGGATAGTGCTTGTCCGATCCCATCAGGAAGGTGCCCCCCGGGATCAGCACCATGCTGCTCAGCGCATCGGCTTCCGGAGCACGCACTCTTTCGATGGGCTGTAGCTTGGCCATAGGAATCAACCCCGGTCGAATGCACCGAAACGCAAATTCCCCGCTCAAGCGCTGCCACTGACATGGCAGATCGTGACGATCCTCAGTACACCAAAACGTATACGTCCCAAATGGAACGTTATGCCTGTATTAAAATAGTATTTATGCTCATTTCCGCTTCTTCACCTCGCACGTAGCGAGATCTCCTCAGGAGAAACGGACCAGAAAATTCACTCCCACGGCGGCAACGAAAAACACCAGGGCGCAAACGAATGAAACGGCAAACGACTTAGACAGCATCACACACACCTCCGCTTCCACTGCGGACAACTCCGCGGCGGCGACATTGGGAAGGCTCATGACTTCCGCGCTCGATCCGTCGCTAAGGGGGAGCCGGCAAAAGCTCCGCGATGCGGCACACCGACAGGTGAGAGGCCGGATAAAAGGAAATTGCTCGTTGAAGCGCACCCGGCCGTGTTCGCGAGATGCGAAAACGCGGACCTAAACCGGTCCCCGGGCAAACGCCGTTCGAAAAGTTATTAACAGCGCACATGTCCAGCCTCGAGCTGGTTATGTAGCTGCGACCCCATCAAACCGTATGAAAGTTTGCCCGCAAACAATAGCGAGTCAACATTTTTTCTTCATTGCAGTGCGATATTCGCCTGCCACCAAAATAAAGCGCATTTAGTAAACGACGGCGGATTGAGTTTGGCTTGTTGCCCTCCCGCAACCGAAACACGGCGAAAATCGAATATGGATATTGTTTGAATTCGTTTCCCCATTGGCTCATTCGAACCCGACCGTGTTTGCGTCTCAAGCACGCAGATCCGATTTTCAGTTGAAACCGCGAATTCTCTGTACAGCGTTTTCCATCGAGGCGACGGCACCGTCTTACGGTGTCTAACAAGCCGGCATTCTGGAGCACGCCAATGACCCTTCGAACGAAGCTCCTCGCGCTCACGGCTATTGCGGCCGCCGCCATGCAGACCGGCGGGGAAGCGCGCTCGGCTGAAAATGCCACTGGCTTCTATCTCCTCGGCAGCAAAACGGCGATGGGGGGCTATCTGCCGCCACCTGGCACCTACCTTACGGACATCAACTACTACTATTCCGGCGAAGCGGGCGGTGCAGCCGCAGTCGGCATCGCGTTACGGCAGACCGGTGCGCTTCTCAATATTGAAGCCAACGTGCACATCGACGCCGACGCCTATATCAACGCGCCTTTCGCGCTTTGGATCGCGCCCGAGAAAGTTGCCGGAGGAAACGTCGGCTTCGGCGTCATGGTCCCGGTGGGGCGGAAGGCGGTGGATGTCGGCATCGACACCCTGTTGCAGGTCACGCTTCCCAGCGGGCGCGTGCTGGATGCGGACCGCCACTTCGATCTCGACGACGCTTCGACGAAATTCGGCGACCCTGTCCTCAATGCGCTGATCGGCTGGCATCAGGGCAACTGGCATTGGACAGTCGGCGCCTTGCTCAACGTGCCGATCGGACCATGGGAATCCGACAGCATCAGCAATCTGTCCTTCAATCGCTGGGCGCTCGATACGACGGCGGCGATCACTTGGCTCGATCCGGCAAAGGGAACCGAAATCTCCGTCGCAGCCGGTTTCACGTTCAATGGAGAAAACCCCGACACCGACTACAAGACCGGCACGGAATTCCACGTCGAATGGGCGCTGATGCAGCACCTTTCGAAAACATCCTCGATCGGCATCGGCGGCTATCACTATCAGCAGGTGACGGGAGACAGCGGCTCGGGCGCGCGGCTCGGCGATTTCGAAGGGCGCGTGACGGCGATTGGTCCCGTTCTCAACCACACCTTCACGTGCGGGAAGATCCCCATTTCAACCCAGCTCGAATGGATGCACGAGTTCGATGCCGAGAACCGGGCTGAAGGGGACAGCGCGTTCCTCAACGTCACAATACCGCTTTCCGTTGCGGGACCATGACGAGCGCATCTGCCTTGCGCCGCGATCAGAGCCGGCCCATCGCGGGCGGGCGGGAGTTTTCCAGGCGACGCTAGTCCGAAAGCCGCGAACAAGCTTCCTTGCATTCTGCCATTGCCTTAGGTCATCTTTCCTGTAACGGAACGACAGGATCCAGAGGCACCGGTATACCCGTGTTGCAGCCCATGAGCCGCCATTCGCTGGTGCTGTTCGGCGAGGATTTGCCCGCCCTCCCACTCGCTCGACTGGAAGCGAGCGGCGCTGCGGCCGCGTTGCTGGTCGATCTCGGGGCGGGGCGCATCGTAGCGTCCAACACAAAGGGCGCGGCAATGCTCGGGCTGGCAGAAGGCGCCGCGTCCGCGTCGTGGCTCGATGCGTCGATGCCCGCGCTCATCCGGCTGCGCCGTCTCGCCGCGAGATCCGCATCGACACGCACGGCGGCCATCGCCGAAGTCCTTTCTTTCTGGACCTCACGGGGCACGGTCAGCGTGACTTGCCACGTAGAGATCTCGCACAGCGGCGGCCAAACGCTGGCGACACTTATCGCGCAGCCGGACAGCGGCGCGCACGCTTACGCCTCCATGGCAGAGCCTCCCTCGCTCTTCGCTGAGGACGATGCGGCCAAACTCAAGGAGATCGCGCGGCGCATTCGGGAGGGACAAGCGCAAGGCCCCGCCAGACGCAAGCCTCGGCCGGATCCTGCTTCCGCCTCGGACGGCCCCACCTCTTCCGAGATGCGTGAGCTCGCCCCAACGCTGCGTGCCAACCTCGCCCACGAGCTCAAGACGCCGCTCAGCGCCATTGCTGCCGCAGCAGAGATCATGAAGGACCAGCGCTTCGGCCCGCTCGGGGCGGATCGTTACGTCGGCTACGCCAGCGACATCTACGGCAGCGCGCAGCACGTGCTGGGGGTGATCGAACGGATGCTCGCGGAGGGACGCGGCGCGGATCCGCTCGTGCTGACAAGGGATCTCGATTTCGCTGAGATCGATGCCGGTGCTTTGCTCGAAGCCTCGGTGTCGCAAATGGCGCCCCTCGCCGCGCAAGCCGAGATCACGCTGACGCTCGATCTCGCGCCCCGGCTGCCGCACGTGGTCGCCGATGCGACGAGCCTGCGCCAGATCATCTTCAACCTGCTGACCAACGCCCTCAAGTTCACCGGCCGCGGTGGACGGGTCACGGCTGGCGCGCACTACGACATCGACGGACCGCTGACGCTGGTCATTAAGGACACCGGTCCCGGCATGAGCCGGCCCGAGATCGATCGCGTCCTGAGGCCGGCTGCAGGCGGGCCCGCAGTGAAGCCCGAGGCTCCCCTCCTTTCCTCGCGGACGGGGCTGGGGCTCGGCCTTCCGATCGTTCAGGCGCTCGCCGAGGCGAATGGGGCGGAGTTGCGGATCGAGAGCACGCCTGGAAGCGGCACTTCGGCCTCGATCGTCTTCCGGAAGGAACGCATCGTACCGGTCTGATGAGGGGCTCGCTCGTCGAGGACCCTGCGTTGATCTCCCTCGGGCAGCCGGTGGCCGCGCTCCGCCAACCTTAGACATGTTCTAACTTGTTTCCATCGTCGCACATTTGTTGACTTTCTTGACGCACTTCTCGGTCACTGCTCTATGGACGGCTCGGCTTCGAGGCCCATCGCGAAGCGAGCCATCGCCTCCTGATGGGAAGCCGATAGCGGGACCTTGACCCCGATTATTGGAGAGTTAACTGATGTTTCTCTTGCGACCCCGTCTTCGCGCGGCTTGCCGTGCGCTTTCGTTCCCGATCCTCGCGCTTGCAGCGCTCACCACGGCCGGCGCCGGCGCCCGTGCCGAGGAGGTCGTGAACGTCTACTCCTACCGCGAGCCCGGACTGATCGATCCGATCCTGAAGGCGTTCACCGAAAAGACCGGCATCAAAGTCAATGTCGTCTTCTCGCGCGATGGTCTCATCGAGCGCGTAACGGCAGAGGGCAAGAACAGCCCGGCCGACGTCATCCTCGTCAACGAGTCCGGCCTGCTGTTCAAGGCCAAGGATGCCGGCGTCACGCAGCCGTTCCAGTCGAAGGTGATCGACGAAGCCCTCGAGCCCAAGTTCCGCGACCCGGAGCATCATTGGTTCGCCATCACGCAACGCGCGCGCGTCGTCTACGCGTCCAAGGACCGCGTGAAGCAGGACAGCATCACGTACGAGGAGCTCGCGGACCCGAAGTGGAAGGGCAAGATCTGCATCCGCTCGGGCCAGCACACCTACAACATCGCACTGATCGCCTCCATCATCGCGCACGACGGTGAGGAGAAGGCGGAAGCCTGGCTTACTGGACTTCGCGACAACCTCGCACGCAAGCCCGCGGGCGGCGATCGCGAAGGCGTGCGCGACGTGCAGGCAGGCCTTTGCGATCTCGCAGTCGGCAACACCTACTACATGGCTGCGATGCTGAAGAACCCCGAGCAGAAGGCATGGGCGGATGCCGTCAAGATACTGTTCCCGAACGCGGCGGACCGTGGAACGCACGTGAACGTCTCGGGCGCTGCGCTCGCAGCCCACGCGCCCAACAAGGACAACGCAATCAAGCTGTTCGAGTTCTTCCTGTCGCAGCAGGCCCAGGAGATCTACGCCGAGAACAGCGGCGAGTATCCGGTGATCGCGGGCGCCAGCGCCTCGGCTCTCGTCAAGAGCTGGGGTGACCTCAAGGCGGATCAGCTTTCGACGGCTGACCTCGCGAAGCTGCGCAAGAAGGCCTCGGAGCTGGTCGACAAGGTGCGCTTCGACGCCGGCCCCAACTCCTGATCGACGCCTGCCTTGGCACCATTACGCGAGGGCGCGCACCCTATTTGCCTGCCCTCGCACCTTCCTTGAACGACGATCGGACTCCTAGCCGATGAGCGCTCCTCCTCCCGTCTCCGCGAGCCCTCGGTCCCCCGGTGTGATCGACAGCTTCAAGCGTTTCGTCGCCGAGCGCCGCGGCACACAGTTGGCGGCAACGCCGGGCTGGAGCCTCGCCATCTCCCTGGTGCTGGCGATCGTCGTGCTTCCCATCGCCGCCGTCCTCTATATTGCGGCGACGCCTGCCAGTAACGACTGGCCACATCTTCTCCAATCCGTGCTGCCGCACGCCCTTCAGCAGACCCTTCTGCTGGCCGCAGGCACCGGCCTGCTCACGCTGGTCATCGGCACGGGCACGGCCTGGCTCGTCACCATGTACCGCTTTCCCGGGCGCGCGCTGCTCGACCGGCTCCTAGTGCTCCCGCTCGCGATCCCAACCTACATCGTCGCCTACTGCTACGCAGAGCTTCTCGACTACGCCGGCCCCGTGCAGTCCGCGCTGCGGGCGACATTCGGATGGACATCGCCCCGCGACTACTGGTTTCCCGGCATTCGCTCGCTTGGCGGGGGCATTCTGGTGATGTCGGCTGTGCTTTATCCCTACGTCTATCTCGCCGCCCGCGCGAGCTTCATCCAGCAATCCGTGTGTGCGCTCGAAGTTGCCCGCACGCTCGGACGCTCACCCTTGGGAACTTTCCGCGCGGTGGCGCTGCCGCTCTCGCGGCCGGCTCTTGTGGCGGGCGTGGCGCTGGTGCTGATGGAGAGCCTGAGCGATCTCGGCGCGGTTCAGCACCTCGGCATCGAGACTCTGTCGGCGGCCATCTATTCGACTTGGCTGCAGCGCTCCAACCTCGGGGGCGCCGCGCAGATCGCCACCGTCATGCTCGGGCTCATCGTGGTGCTCCTCGCCGTCGAGCGCTTCGCCCGCGGGGGCGCCAAGGTTCATCATACGACCGGACGTTACCGGGCCATTCCCTTCCAGGACATCGACGGCTGGCGCGGCTATGTGGCGGCGCTCTGCTGCTCGCTGCCGTTCATCGCGGGCTTCGTCGTGCCGTTCGCCTTACTCTTGCGCTTCGCGCTCGGGCATGCCGGCGTCGCCATCGAGGGCGGCTACCTGCGCGCGACGTGGAACAGCTTCTTCCTCGCCACCCTGGCCGCAGCCGCAACGGTAACGCTCGCGCTTCTCATCAGTTACGGGCCGCGCGTCGCGCGCAACACCATCTCGCGCCTCGGCGCGCGCATCGCGGGCTTCGGCTACGCCCTCCCGGGAACCGTGCTCGCCATTGGCGTGCTGATCCCGCTCGCCGCGCTCGACAACAGCATCGACGCGCTGGCACGCAGCCTGTTCGGCGTCTCGACGGGGCTCATCATCTCGGGGTCCGTGGTGGCGCTCGTCTATGCCTATGTCATCCGTTTTCTGGCGGTGGCGGTAGGCGGCATCGAAGCGGGGCTCGAGCGCATCTCGCCCAACCTGGATGCTGCCGCGCGCACGCTCGGGGAGAGCGCGGGCTCGGCATTGTGGCGCATCCATCTTCCGCTACTGGTGCCCGCACTCGGGGCTGCCGCGCTTCTCGTGTTCGTCGACGCCCTCAAGGAATTGCCCGCGACGCTGCTGCTGCGTCCTTTCAACTTCGAAACGCTGGCCACGCATGTGTATGCCTTTGCCGCGCTCGAGCAAATCGAAAGCGGCGCGCTCGGAGCGCTGACGATCGTGCTGACGGGCCTCGTTCCCCTGATCGTGCTTCACCACGCCATCGCGAGCGGACGGGCGGGCGGCAGCGGCTCCTGACGCGGCGGTGACGACAGAAAAAGCCCCGGGATCGAGGATCCCGGGGCTTGGATTTTGGAAGGCTCGGCAGCCTGCGGCTACTTCTGGATACCTTCGACCTCGAGCGTCAGCTCGACCTCCTTGGAGGCCGGCCCGAGATTGAAGTTGATGCCGTAGTCGGCGAGCGTGAGCTTGGTGGTTCCGGTGAAGCCCGCGCGGTTGCCGCCCCACGGATCCGCGCCGCCGCCGACATAGGCCGCATCGATCGTGACCGGCTTGGTCACGCCGCGCAGCGTGAGATCGCCGGTGATCTTGGCCTTGCCGTCTCCGGCGGGAGCGACAGACGTGCTGACGAAGGTGGCCTTGGGGAATTTCGTGACGTCGAGGAAGTCGGCGTTGCGCAGATGCTTGTCGCGCTCGGCATGATTGGAGTTCACACTCGCGGTATCGATCTCGACGCTCACCTTGGAGGTTTCCGGCGCCTTCTCGTCATAGGAGAACGTTCCCGAGAACTGATCGAAGCGGCCGACCAGCCAGCTAAATCCCAGATGCTTGATGCGGAAATTGATCGAGGCGTGCGCGTTCTTGGTGTCGATCGTGTAGTCGGCCGCCGTAGCCTGTCCGGGCAGCAGGAGAGCCGCCATCATTGCCAGCGGTGCGAGACGAACCATCATTGAAACTGTCCTTTCTGGTGGAAGATCTAAGATTTGCGCGGACCGGACCACATGCGCGAAAGCGTGCGGTCCCGGTCGACAAAATGGTGCTTCAAGGCCCCAGCCGCGTGAGCGGCTGCAAGCGCGATCGTGAAGTAGGCGAGATAGGCGTGGACGACGCCGGCGGTATCCTCCAGCCCCTTGTTCTCGCCAGGCGAGGGCACACTGAAGAGGCCGAAGACATCGATGGGCCGGCCATCGGCGGTCGAGATCAGATACCCGCTCACCATCAGGGCGAGCAGGAGCGGATAGAACCCTCGATGCACGACGCGGGATGCCGTCTTCTCGAAGTCGGTGAAGCCCTCGTCCGACGGCTTCACGTTCGCGAGGCGCCAGCCGAACCGCACCGCGAGCGCGATGAGCAGCAGAATGCCGACGCCTTTGTGAATGCTGGGAGCCGTGTGGTAGTAGGGGCTGTAGTAGTCGAGATCGACCATCCAGAGACCGAGGCCGAACATGGCGAAGATAGCGATCGCCATGAGCCAATGAATTAGACGGCTCACGAGGCCGTATCCGGCCAGCGTGTCACGGATGAACATGTCAGTCCCCTCGATCTCCCAACGCCTGCGTTAGATAAAGCGCGCAAACGCCATTTCAATGATGGGACAAACCCGGATAGGTGCGAGCAGGGAAACAATCCGGTGCGACGGCGGCGACAGAGCGCCTCAAAAGGAAAACGGCCGCGAGCAGGCTGCTCGCGGCCGCTGATCATGATGCCCGCCGATAACGGTCCTCAGAATCCGAAATAGAGACGGATGCCGGGGCGGCGATAGTATCGCGGATAATAGTAGGGGGAGTAGCCGCCGTAGTAATAGGGCCGGTAGGGCCTATAGAAGCGCGGGCCGTAATAATGGCGATGGTGCCATCTGCGGTAATGCCGGTGCTTCCAGCGACGATGGACCTGCTCAACGGAGCTGTCTGCAGTAGCCGCTATTTTGGCCACTCCAGCAGCGGTGCCGGCAGTCATGGCCTGGGCAGGGGCAGTCGCGGAAAAGAGCACCGCTCCGACTCCCAACAAGGCCATGGCGATGAGGCTTCGCATGGCTGTTTCCTTTCTGCAGTTGATCCCCAGCGTACTTCGCGGATCTTACGCACCTACGAGCCCAACACATGCGCTCGTAATTTGACGACCACGGAACAACCCGAGGCCGGCTCAGTGTGCGCGGGCAACAATCCGCATCGGGAGGCTGTGGCCTGTCGATCATCAACGACGATCGCGGACGCACATACCACACGATAGTAGGCCACCATTGTCCCAACGCCTCCCGATATCGCATTTGCGCAAGATCAAGTGCAGCAGGACTATGGTCATCTCCTTATGATGTAGAACTCTTTGGCAAGAGATCAATTCTCACTTGCTCAGTATTGCGCTGCGGAATGAAGATTGTCTATCCTACGTCTGAACAATTGTTGGTTAGAACACGTATGAGCCTATGACCCGAGAGCGTTGGGCTCAGGCCACTTGTGCCTCGACGGGACGTGCGCTTGGCCCCGGCACAAATGCGGTGACCGGCTTCTTAAGCTCAACGATGAGATTGTCGTCGAACAACGACATCCAGTTCATCCAGCGGAACTCGTAGCCGATGCTCGCGGCCAGCGCCTTGAGGGAGCGGGGCGTGAAATAGTTGACGTGGTCGGGAAAGCGGAAGCCGCACCACTGTGAGCCCATGATAAAGCGGTTGGCCGAGTTGTAGTTTGGCGAGCGCAGCAGGATCGTGCCGCCCGGTTTCAAACGCTTGAAAGCGCGTTCGAGAATAAGCCGCGGCTGTGCCTCGTGCTCGAGATAGCTGCGCATCAGAATGGCGTCGAAGAAGTTTTCCTCGAAGCGCTCGATGCCGCTGGTGGCAGGCTCATGAAAGACGGTGCCGCCGCGAGCCTCGAAAATGGGCCTGGCCTTCTGGCTCAGGCCCTCGCTGATCTCGATGCCGTAGGGGGTCGGTCCGTCGGGAATGCGGGTGGAGCCTCCGCAGCCGATCTCCAGCACACGGCCTTCCGGCCCGACGGCGCGCTCGTGGCGGGCGCGATCAATCACCTTGCCGAGCTTCAGGCGAAAGCGCGTCAGCGCGTCGAAGCGCGCGAGCTTGTTCTTTTTCCGCCGCTCCTTCTCCTCCGCGTGCTGCTTCTCCCACGCGTAGGTGACCGAAAGGTCCTCATAGTCCGGCACGAGGCCGAGATAGACGAAGCCGCAGGAGTTGCAGGCAACCACTGGCCATGGGCTACGCGTATACTTGTGCACGACCGTCGCGCCGGTCTGCTGGCAGACCTCGCACGTCGGCCGCTCGTGCGACCTCGATTCCGACATGTAAAACCCCTCGAAGGGGTACACGCCTCCGTTCGGCGGCGCGCGGCCCCGTTGATTAGCTCCTGAACGGGGCGAAGGTTACCGGGCGAGCCCGGTGAGTTCAAGAAATGGCGCTCCTGACGTAGGGGGCATCTGCGTACACAGACAGCCGCCACACGGAAAAAGGGCGAACTCTCGTTCGCCCTTTCCCTATGCCGGTCGATGCCCGTGCCCCGCTTAGAGCGGGATGTTGTCGTGCTTCTTCCAGGGGTTCTCGAGGGTCTTGTTGCGCAGCATATTGAGCGCGCGGCAGATACGCCGGCGGGTGCCGTGCGGCAGGATCACCTCGTCGATGTAGCCGCGCTCGGCGGCCACGAACGGATTGGCGAAGCGCTTCTGGTACTCGTCGATGCGGGCCTGGATCTTGACCGGGTCGCCGAGGTCGGCGCGATAGAGGATCTCGGCTGCGCCCTTCGCGCCCATGACCGCGATCTCGGCTGAGGGCCAGGCGTAGTTCACGTCGCCGCGGATGTGCTTCGAGCTCATCACGTCGTAAGCGCCGCCGTAGGCCTTGCGGGTAATGAGCGTCACCTTCGGCACGGTGGCCTCAGCGTAGGCGAACAGCAGCTTGGCGCCATGCTTGATGAGCCCGCCGTACTCCTGCGCGGTGCCCGGGAGGAAGCCCGGCACGTCGACGAAGGTCACGATCGGAATCTCGAAGCAATCGCAGAAGCGCACGAAGCGGGCAGCCTTGCGCGAGGCATCGCTGTCGAGCACGCCTGCGAGCACCATCGGCTGGTTCGCGACGATGCCGATCGTGCGGCCTTCCATGCGCGCGAAGCCGGTTACGATGTTCTTGGCGTAGGCTTCCTGGATCTCGAAGAAGTCCGCTTCGTCCACGACCTTCAGGATCAGCTCCTTCATGTCGTAAGGCTTGTTCGGGTTGTCGGGGATCAGCGTATCGAGCGAATAGTCCGGCCGGTCGGGGCTGTCGGAGGTCGGCAGCGCGGGCACGCCGGACTGGTTGTTGGACGGCAGGAAGTCGAACAGCCGGCGCATCTGCAAGAGCGCCTCGACGTCGTTCTCATAAGCACGATCGGCGATGGACGACTTGGTGGTGTGGACCTTGGCGCCGCCGAGCTCCTCGGCCGTCACGGTCTCGTTGGTCACGGTCTTCACGACGTCAGGACCCGTCACGAACATGTAGCTCGTGTCCTTCACCATGAAGATGAAGTCCGTCATCGCGGGCGAGTAGACGTCGCCGCCCGCGCAGGGGCCCATGATGACGGAGATCTGCGGGATCACGCCCGAAGCGAGCACGTTGCGCTGGAACACTTCGCCGTAGCCGCCGAGCGCGTCGACGCCTTCCTGAATGCGCGCGCCGCCGGCATCAAACACGCCGATGATGGGCGCGCGGTTCTTGAGCGCCATGTCCTGGATCTTGGTGATCTTGCGGGCGTGCGTCTCGGAGAGCGAGCCGCCCATCACCGTGAAGTCCTTGGCGAAGACGTAGACCACGCGGCCGTTGATTGTGCCCCATCCGGTAACGACGCCGTCGCCCGGAACCTTGGTCTTCTCCATGCCGAACTCGGTGCAGCGATGCTCGACGAAGGTGTCGAACTCCTCGAAGGAGTTCTCGTCCATCAAGAGCTCGATGCGCTCGCGGGCGGTCAGCTTGCCGCGCTTGTGCTGGGCGTCGATGCGGGCGATTCCGCCACCCAGACGGGCGTTATCGCGCCGGCGCTCAAGCTCCTCGATGACTTCCTTCATTGAGACGTTCCCCGTATGTAAATGTCCGGTGACAGGATGTGGTTGGGCGTGGGATAGCACAGCCCCCGGCGGCCAGCCAATGGACGTATGCGACCTCGCGGCTCGTTCGGGAGCCGGAGAGTTGCAGCAACGAGCAAGGAGACCTTCCGTGGCGAAAGCAATCCATATGATGGTGCGTGTGCTCGAGGAAGCCCGGAGCGTCGCCTTCTACTCCCAGGCTTTCGGGCTCTCGGTCGCCCAGCGGGTGGACTTCGCCGACTTCACGCTCATTTACCTTAGCAACCCGGAAGCCGACTTCGAGGTGGAGCTCACGGTCAACAAGGGCCGCACGGAGCCCTACGATCTCGGCAACGGCTATGGGCATCTGGCGTTCGTGGTCGACAATCTCGAGGCGGAGCATACCCGGATCGCCGGCCTTGGGTATTCCCCCAAAGATATCAAACAGATGACCCATGAGGGGAAGCCGTTCGGCCGGTTCTTCTTCATCGAGGATCCGGACGGCTACAAGATCGAGGTGCTCGAGAAGGGCGGCCGGTTCAAGTAGGCAGCGGGCAGCGGGAGTGAACCTTTGCCGCGTGCCTTTCTCAAGGGGCGTGTCTCGCCCGCGGCCGGATCCGCGAAGCACGGCTTCACCATCACCCGGGATCCGCCGTTTTCGGGCGACCGGGCAGTCTCTCCCATGATCGCCGCGGCGGAGGCCGGGTTTGGAAGCGCCGCGTGCGCGGCTCACGCGGCGTTTCGGCAGGCGCAAAGCGCAAGCTCCGCATCAGCAAATGCCAGTAACTCTTTGACTCATCATATCGTTTCATGCCTTTCGCTTGCCGATGCAGCTCATGCTGACTCGTCTGGTGCCAGGGGCCTGAATCGTCTCGTGCCCACCAGGGATGTCAGAGGGAAGCCGTGCACCATCTCGTGCCGAAGGCATCAAACGTTGCAGGGGCGGCACATCATCCTGTGCCGGTGCCGGCCAAGGCTCCTGGCGGGGTCCTCTCATCCCTCGCCTGCCCACGCAGCGGCGTATCCTGCCCGGCGCTTGCGGCTCTGTTCGGATCGCTCGCGCCCTCCGGAGACGAGGCGCAAACGTGGGTCCAGTCGCTGGCCCCCTGCGGCCATTGCCGGGTTGCGTTCGAAAGCGGCCGGGATGCGCTGCGCCACCTCCGCCTCGGACAACGGGAGCGGGAGGTTCTGCTCGCTGCTTCGGCTGGCGGCGTGTTCGTCGTGACGGAGCCCGGGATGTCGCGCTCGCTTAGCGCGGCCCGGCGGCGGGCTGCCTTGTCGCTCGGAAAAGCCGGTCTCGTGGCGCCCGTGGCCATGCCAAAGGGAGAGGGGCCGCCCGGCGTTCTCCGCCCTGCACGCGCCACGGTGGCCCTGACAGAGCTGGGACGCTACGTGATGGCGGCCTATGGGCGGTTCCTGAAAGAGGGCAAGCCCGTGCGGTGGACGCGCCCTTCACGCCGGATTGCCCTTCCAGGGCGCGATCCCTCGCTGCTACGGGACGAGGCCATGGCGCGCACCCACAGCGCGCTTCGCGACACGCTGGACGAGCTCAAAGGCGTGCTGATCGCCGCCATCGCCCGGCCGCAGAAAAATCCGGACTTGCTCGACAGCGTCACCCGCCATCTCGAGCGCAAAGCCACGCTGCTCCGCGCGGTGCTCGAGCCCGCCCGGATCGACGCCGGCGCGGCCCTCAAATCCAGCGCCTGAGGGTTGCAGACGCGGGTCAGCTCCCCGCTTGAATAGCGACGCTTCCATCCCATATCTGTTGCATATCAGAGATCCGGAGCCTGAAAGGGGCCGGAGGGCGGAGATCCAACAGGATGCCGCCGCGTTTAAGGAAGAAGAAGGTCGCTTATCGAAAGGGCTTTCGTGTCCATGAGCAGGTTATCTGTGCTGTCCAACCCGCTATTGCTGGGGTTCGAGGAGATCGAACGTCTCATCGATCGTACCGGCAAGGGTGGAAATGAGGGTTACCCCCCTTACAACATCGAACGTGTAGGCGCTGCTGACGGAGCGAGGGAAAAGCTCCGCATCACAATCGCGCTCGCCGGGTTCACACGCGATCAGCTCGAGATTGTCGTCGAGGACAATCAGCTCACCGTGCGCGGACGCCAACAGGATGACAAATCCCGCGAGTATCTCTATCGCGGAATCGCAACGCGGCAGTTTACCCGGACCTTTGTCCTGGCCGACGGCATCGAAGTGCAGTCCGCGGAGCTCTCGAACGGGCTCTTGGCTATCGACCTCGTCCGACACGAGCCCCACCGGCTCGTAAGAAAGATCGAGATCGGTGCCGGAAAGGATTGATGCGGCGTTTCGACGCGAAGCCAAAGCCGGGACGTTTGATTCGCCTCAGCTAGGTGCCCGTCCGCTACAGCCAAGCTTCTAGAATCGTAAGATCATGGTCTCGGTGGCGAAGGATTTTGACCGCCTGCCTCGTTACCATGACGTTGGAATGCCTCGAGAGAGGAGGAGTTGCGTCATGAAGGAGAATACCTCTAAGCGGCGTCGCGCTTCGCGGCCTGCTGTAGCCCCGGTAATGAGCGAGATCGAGCTGGCCAGGCTCGGTGGCGGACAGGTGGCTTACATCAAAACCCTGTCCTCCGACGAAGCGCTCCGTATGTTTCCCGCGATCGAAGATCTGCCTCGCGGCATCAACCTCTTTGCCTTGCATGCCGCCGACGGCACGCCGATCGCGCTGACCGATACACGGCAAGCGGCTCTCAGCCACGCCATGGATGGCGAGCTCGAGATCGCCAGTTTGCACTGAACGACCCTGCGAGCGTCAGGCCACCCGGCCTGACGCCTTTTCATCGTTTTGGATCACGCAACTCCAATAACAACTTGGGCGGGCCTTGCGGAGCAAGGCTCGCCCTTTGTCGTTCGAGCTTCTCTCGTGGAGTTGGGGCGGACTAGCCCTTGGCCTTGCAGGCGTCGAGCTGCTGCTTCCTCTTCTGAAGCTGCACCTTCCACTGGTCGGGGCCGACGCCGCCGCACCACGCGACATGCGCCTTCAGATCCGGGCTCCACTCGGGACCGGTAAAGCCGCATTTCAACGCTACGTTTTCCTGCTGCTGCTGAATCGCGAGCTTGCCATAGGTGTCGCAATTGGCCTGCGCGCTTGCGCCGGACGCGAGCCCCGCCACGCCCACGAGCGCCGTGAGGCAAGCTGCTGCTGAGAGACGCGGTGTGAGCATAGTCCTACCAATCCCCTTCTCTGCCGATCCTCGTGCAGGATCGTTCCTATCCCTAGAACACCCCTCATGAACCCGGCCTGAATGTGAACCGAGGCGGCAGGAAAATTCAACTCGTTTGGCGCGTCGGAAACGTGGCAGCCGGTGGCGCGGCTCATAACATCCGCACACGCCGTAGCTTTTTTCTGAGCGGAGACGGGGGAAGTGGGGAGGCGCGGGGCCTCAAGCCGTCATGCGGGCGGCGATCTCGTTCATCGCGGCCTGCGTCGCGGGCGACCACTCGGCAGCGTTCGAGGCGATCAGATTGGCCTCAGACCGCAGCACAACGCCGTCGTCCAGAACGCGCAAGCCGTTGGCGGCCAGGGTGGTGCCGGTGGTGGTGATGTCGACGATCAACTCGGCGGTGCCCGCCGCGGGCGTGCCTTCCGTCGCGCCGAGGCTCTCTACGATGCGATAGTCGGAGAGCCCCTTGGCGGCGAAGAAGCGCCGCGTGATGTTCAAGTACTTGGTCGCGACGCGATACCAGCGGCCGTGCGCGCGCCGGAAAGGCAACGCGATCTCAGCGAGGTCGGCCATGGTGCGGACGTCGATCCAGCAATCCGGCACGGCCACCACGACATCGGCGCGGCCGAAGCCGAGCTTCTTCAGGAACGTGACGCGGGAAGCGGCATCCGACATCTGCTCGCTCACGAGATCCTCGCCGGTGACGCCGAGATGCACACGGCCGGTCTTCAGATACCAGGCGATCTCTGATGCCGAGATGAAGGCCACCTCGATATCGGGAAAGCCCACCACCTCGCCGCGATAGCCGCGCTCGTTTCCGGTCTTGCGCAACGTGAGGCCGGCGGCCGCGAAGGCTTCCGCGGTCTGCTCCATGAGGCGCCCTTTGGAGGGCACGCCCAAGATCAGCTTGTCGGACATCAGGACGCGCCTCCGTTGTTGAGGGCAGCAAGGAGGCGATAGGTGTGAATGGCGGCGCCGACTGCTGGCACATCTTCGGCGGCGCCGACGGCTTTGACGAGATGATCGTAACGGCCACCGCCAGCGACCGGGCTTTTGCGGCCGAGGCTTGGGTTCACGACCTCAAACACGAAGCCGGTGTAGTATTCGAGGGCTCGGCCGAACTCCGCCGAGAACTCGGCCCGATCGAGATCGACGCCTGCGCGCGACATCAGCTCGAGCCGCCACTCGTAGGCGCCGACGGCCGCTTCGATGTTGACGCCCATCAGCGTCGCCAATTCGCGAATGCGGCGCGCGGAGGAGCGGGCGGGCGCGACGATCGCCACATAGCTTGCGATGAGCTGCGCGGTTTTCTCCGAGAGCGGATCGGATCGCGCATCAGCCACGCGGCCGAGCAGGTTCTCCGCGATCTCGGCCGTCGAGCGCAGCCCGACGGGCTCGATGCCGTTGGCTTCGAGATAGCTTGCGACGGCGGCTTCGGCGGCCGCGGGATTATCGGGATCGAGCACGTCGCGCAGCGCTTTTGGAATCTGCGCGGAGGCGGCGCCGGGCTCCAGCGTCAGGCGCCTCAGCTCGGCCTTGAAGGCTTCCGGATGCCAGAACAGGTGCATGAGGCGCTGGCGCCAGCGCGACGGCATGTCCGCCGCCTTCAGAATGGCGCGGAGCAGGCCGAGGTCGCCGAAGCGAAGTGTGTAGTTGGTGAGGCCCGCCGCATCGAGGCCGGCCACGATGGTCGCGACGATCTCAGCCTCCGCGCGCTCGCGATTGGCTTCGCCGAATGCCTCGATGCCGGTCTGACGGAACTCGCGCGTGTGAGCGTGGCCGCTGCCCTGCGGCTGAAAGCGGAAGGCCGGACCGTTGTAGCTGTATTTGGCGGCGACGTTGCCCTCTGGATGGCGCTCGATGTGGAGACGGCAGGTCGGCACCGTCAGGTCTGGACGCATGCACAGCTCGTCACCGTCCGGATCGGTGAAAACGTAGGTGCGCGCCCGCAGCGTCTCGCCCACCACATCGAGAAAGACGCCGGCGGGCTGGATGATGGCGGGTGAGACAGCTTCGAAGCCTGCCCGCGTGAACACGGAGAGCAGGGTCTGCGAGCTGGCCTCCAGCGCCTCGAAATGTTTCGCCGTCTCAGCGGGCATCGGATCTCGTCGGGTTCGTCGTTTTTGGTTTGTCCCCGGAAGGGGAAAGGCGGGCGTCAGAGGAGAGCTACATGGTAAAGATGATCATCCCCTTGCACCCTGACATAGGGCGTCCTGCATTTTGCTGACAGGGGCAATCTTGTTCGCGAGAGAGGGTTAGGGGGTCCGGAGGTAGAGGCGCACTGTGATCCGTCAATACCCCACGCGCCTGCAGCTAGCCGTGTCTGGCCAAGATTTCCCGGACCGCCTCGACCAAGTTGGCTTCGGGCACGGAAACCTGGGCAGGACGGGCCTCCTTCCATTCCTTGTTGTCCTTGATGGCGGCGGCTGCTTTGGCGCCCTCGATCAGGTCTTTCAGGATGACCTGCCCGGCCTCACGCTCGGTCGAGCCCTGGATGACGGCGACCGGGGCGCCGCGCTTGTCGGCGTATTCGAGCTGGCGGCCGAACTTCTTCGGATTGCCGAGATAGAGCTCGGCGCGGATGTTCGCCTCGCGGAGCGTCTGCACCATCTTCTGGTAGGCCGGGATCTGGTCCTTATCCATGACCGTGACCACGACCGGTCCCAGCGCTGGTGGGGGCGCGCGGCCGATCAGGTTCAGAGCAGCCTGGAGGCGCGAGACGCCAATGGAGAAGCCGGTGGCCGGAACCTTCTGGCCGGTGAAGCGGGCGACGAGATCGTCGTAACGGCCGCCGCCACCCACCGAGCCGAAGCGGACGGGATTGCCCTTCTCGTCCTTTGCCGGGATCAGAAGCTCCGCCTCGAAGACGGGGCCGGTGTAGTATTCGAGGCCGCGGACGACGGAGGGATCGATGGCAATGCGTCCGTCGCCATAGCCGGCCGCGGAGACGAGCGACCAGATCGTCTGCAGCTCGCCGAGGCCCTGTTTCCCGATCTCGCTATTGCCAAAACGCTGGCCTAACTGGGCGAGCTTGTCCTCGACGTTGCTGTGGGCCTCGAAGATCGAGGTGACTGTGACGATGGCGGCCGTGTCGAGCTCGGCGCCCTTCGTGAAGTCGCCGCTCTCATCCTTGCGGCCAGGGCCGAGCAGAGCCTTCACGCCGTCGATGCCGAGGCGGTCGAATTTGTCGAGCGCACGCATGACGGTCAGCCAACGGGCGTTGCTCGCTTCGTCCGTCAGGCCTACGACCTCGCGCAGGCCATCCAGCACCTTGCGGTTGTTGACTTTCACCACGTACTGGCCGCGCGGGATGCCGAGCGCTTCGAGCGTGTCGGCGGCGAGCATGCACATCTCGGCGTCGGCCGCGACGCTCTCGGCCCCAACCGTGTCGGCGTCGAACTGCGTGAACTGGCGGAAGCGGCCGGGGCCCGGCTTCTCGTTTCGGAACACGGAGCCGGTGGCATAGCGGCGGAACGGCTTCGGCATATCCTGGAAGTTCTCAGCGACGTAGCGGGCCAGCGGCGCGGTCAAGTCATAGCGCAGAGAAAGCCACTGCTCGTCTTCGTCTTGAAAAGAAAAGACGCCCTCATTCGGACGGTCGCTGTCGGGCAGGAACTTGCCCAGCGCGTCCGTGTACTCGAACGCCGGGGTCTCGAGCGGCTCGAAGCCGTAGCGCTCGTAGACGGTGCGGATAGTCTCCAGCATGGCCTGCGTCTGGCGCAGCTCCGCCGGGCCGATGTCGCGCATGCCTTTGGGAAGGCGCGCCGTCGGCCGTCTGGGAGCGTCTTTGTCGTTCTTGGCCATGCGTCGGTTCTTTGCTTCGAGAGTTGCTGATGCGCAGGAAAATGCCGATTTCAGCGCGTGGCGCCTTATAGCGGACAGGGCGGGCGGGGAAAAGGTTACCAGAGGGCCGCAGGCAAGCGGGCTTCCGAAGCGGGCGCGAAGCCGCTACATAGGGTCCTGTCTCAACGTGCTTGCTTAAGCAGACCTTCTTCGCCCGGACGTCATGCTGGCGGAGGCCAGCCTCCAGCTTCGTCTCGTGGAGGCAACCGGCGTTCTCCTCCAGACGTGCTCTGGATCCCGGCCTACGCCGGGATGACGAAGAAAACAGCGGCGTTGGAGTTATTTGAAGCGAAGGCGATGACACTGGTTTTGGATCAGACACCGCGTCAGAGCGGAGCAGAGGCGAGCGCCACGGCTCCCTTCAAGCCGACGCTTGCCGGCATGAGCCGCGAGCGGCTGCGGGAGGCGCTGGCGGCTGCCGGGGTGCCCGAGAAGCAGCTCCGCATGCGCGTGATCCAGCTCTGGCGCTGGCTTTACATCACCGGCGCGACGTCGTTTGACCAGATGACGGACGTCTCGAAGGATCTGCGTGGGGAGCTCGAGGCCCGCTACACGCTGGACCGTCCCGAGATCGTGGCCGAGCAGGTCTCCGTGGACGGCACGCGCAAGTGGCTGCTCCGGCTGCCCAGGCGCGGACACGAGGCCCGCGCGCCCGAGATCGAGACCGTCTACATCCCGGAGAGCGACCGGGGCACGCTCTGTATCTCGTCGCAGGTGGGCTGCACGCTGACCTGCAGCTTCTGCCACACCGGCACGCAGCGGCTCGTGCGCAATCTCGAAGCGGCCGAGATCGTCGGCCAGATCCTGCTGGCACGCGACCGCATCGGCGACTGGCCGGGTGCCGCACGCCCGGACGACACCGGCCTTCTGCCGGCTGGCGAACGCAAGATCACCAATGTCGTGCTGATGGGCATGGGCGAGCCGCTCTACAATTTCGACAACGTGCGGGAGGCGATGGACATCGCCTCCGACGGAGAAGGCATCTCGCTCTCCAAGCGGCGCATCACGCTTTCGACCTCCGGCGTCGTGCCCGAAATCGCCCGCTGGGGCGAGCTTTCCGGAACCATGCTCGCGATCTCGCTGCATGCGACGCGCGACGAGCTTCGCGACGAGTTGGTGCCGATCAACAAGAAGTATCCGATCAAGGAGCTTCTGGACGCCTGCCGCAGCTATCCCGGCGCCTCCAACGCCAAGCGCATCACCTTCGAATACGTGATGCTGAAGGACGTGAACGACAGCCCGGCCGATGCCAAGGCCCTGGTGAAGCTGCTGGCGGGCATTCCCGCCAAGATCAATCTCATCCCGTTCAATCCCTGGCCGGGCTCGCGCTACGAGTGCTCGGACTGGGAGACCATCGAGCGCTTCGCGGACATCGTGAACAAGGCGGGCTATGCGAGCCCCGTGCGCACCCCGCGCGGGCGCGACATCCTCGCTGCCTGCGGCCAGCTCAAGAGCGAAAGCGTGAAGCTCAGGGCGCGAGATCGGCAAGCCGCCGAGACGACGCCGGAGCCCTCCGCCGGAACGGGAGCCTGAGCGGCATGGTGCTCAAGACCCTCGGGCGGATGATCTGGATTCCGATCGCGTTCCTGCTCGCCGCCTGCGGGGCGATGTTCGTGCTGGTGACGCTCGGGCTCGAAACCATCACACACGCGGTTCACAACCTCGACGAGACGGATACGATCTCGGCCGCCTACGACGTGGTCTGGCAGGGCACCATCATCGCCTCGGGCGCAACCCTCATTCCCGCGCTGCTGGTGGTGCTCGTGGGCGAAGTCGCGCGCATCCGCTCCTGGCTCTACTACATGGTGGGCGGGGGGCTGGCGCTCGCCATCATTCCGCTTCTGGCCCGCATCGATACCTCGGCCATGACGTACTCGCTGCCTGCACTCTGGCAGGTGTTCGCCACGGCCGGGTTCGCGGGCGGGCTGATCTACTGGCTCCTGGCCGGGCGCAACGCTTGAGCGCTTGATGCAACTCCCTTATTTTGGGTCCCCGTGAGTGGGGCGGGGCGAGACCGGAGTGGCCTGATGTTCGTCACGGTTGTCAGGATCATCCTGGGTTTCATCGCGGCCGTGCTGGTCGCGGGCGCCGTGCAGGTGCTGTTCGTCGCCGGATACGACGATCTCCTCAAAGGCAACTTCAGCGCGATCTCAGATCAACTCGAAGGCCTCGGGTTGCTGACGCTCCTCGCCGCCACCCAATCCGCTGTTTTCTCAGCCCCATTTGCGTTCCTTGCCGCCGCCATCGCTGCCTGGCATCCGATCCGCTCCGGCCTTTTCTTCATAGCCGCCGGGATCCTGATCGCGCTTGCCGGGTTCTTTGCCCAGTATGCGGGCGAGGCGGGAAGCGCGACCATTCTCAACCGCTACGCGCTCGCCGCCTACGTCGCCTCCGGCTTTGCCGCGGGCCTCGTCTACTGGCTGGTGGCGGTGCCGCGCGCCCGTCCGGCCTCGGCCTAGGCTGCTTCGGGTCATCATCCTTTAGGTTAAATCCCGCATTATCAGTTGCCAGGGGGCCACCCGAGGCGTATTTTGTGCGCCGCACAATAATCAGAGGCGAAACAGGAAGGGGAGAGTGTGATGCATCACGTCGACACCGAACTCACCGCACGCTTCGCCAAGAGCTACACGACGGCGGCCTTTGGCTATGCGCGCGCGGCCTCTGCCGCTTACGCCGTTCTCGCCGACCAGACGCTCGATTTCTGGAGCCAGGCCACGAAGGGCACGTCGCGGAGCGACGCCTTCACACCGTCGAAGCCGTACCTGATCACCGGTCCGCGCCCGTACCGGTCGGCGTACACGCCGGAAGCGGCTGCCGTGCCGGTTCCGCTCGATTTCTTCCGTATTTCCGATGCCTGGGCCTCGTCGCCCATGTTCGCGCCCATGCGGGCCTGGTGGGGCCTGTTCCCGCTCGAGGGCAATCCGGCTTGCTGGCCCATGGCTTATGCCATGATGACGGCTGGCGTGCCCCGCTCGGTCGCGCTGCCTGCCGCCGAAGCCAACATGGCGGCCATCGACGCGGCGGAGGCCGCCTCCACCTCCATCGATCGCGCGTTTTCCAGCTATCGCTCCGAGAGCGGATTTGCGGTGGCGCAGGTCATCTCGCCCAAGGCGGTGCTCAGCGCGATGCTGCTCGCCCCGTTCGCCTCGTCGATGAAGCTTCCCTGGGCGTGACCGCCAAGACTGGCGACTAACATTCTAATTCAACACGTACTTCACGCTTCGGGACATGGAGCCCAAAGCGATCGTCGCGTTTGCGGCGATTGATCCGCCGGGGATCTATTCCGACTTCGCGGGCATCGGGACGGTCACCACGACGGCATTGCTGCCGCCCGGCATGACCGGCGAGATCGAGCCAAACGACGGCATCGGCGGATGCTCGCTGCTGCTGGTGGAGGCCGGCGGCTTCACGACGATCGGCGCCTTGGCGGTTTCCGCCTTCTTTTCCGGCTCCTTCGCAGGCTCCTCGGCGGGAGCAGCCGCAGCCTCCGTCTCGACCTTCGCGGGCTCCGCCTTCTTCCCGGCGGCCTTCTTTTCCACGACGGGCGGAGCTTCAGCCGGCTCGGTCTCGATCACGGCCGTCTTCTTCGTTTCTACCTTGGCCGCCGGGGGCTTGGCCGGGGCCTCCTCGTCCTCGATCCGGGTCACCGCCGCCTTCACGGCCGGAGCCGCGGGGGCTGTGGCCGGCGCAGGAGCCGCCGTCTTCTTAGGCTTGGTTGCGGCCTTATTGGCGCTTTTGGGCGGAGCCGGCGGACGCGCGACGCAGCGGGCCGGAACCGTGGTTCCGTCCTTGAGCGCGATGTCGGCTATCCAGGCACACGTCTTGAGATCCCGGCAGGAGGCCTCGAAAAGACCCGCACATTGGGCGGCAGCGGCCTCGGTGGCTGCGGGATCGGGATTGGCCGGCGCGGCTTCGGCCACCGGCGCTATCGGTTGATTGGCCCAGGGAAGGACCTCTTCAGCGGATGCGGAATAGGCGCCGACCACCCCGGTCAGCGCGATACCCGCCACGATCTGCGCGGCCGTTTTCAGTTTCACAATCGTTCCCCCGAACGGCTGATGCCCCTTTTGGCTCTCTTCCGCCAGCTTAGGGCGTTTGACGCAAAAAAACACGGCGGGATGATGGAGATTTTCCCCTCCGTAGCATAAAGCATCGTCGCGGCTCGCAGATTAACTGTGGGAAGATGAGACGGAGTGCGCCTTGTAGGCCCGGGGCGGGGATTGTAAGGCAATCGCGCCCACGAGCCGGGGCATGCGGAGAATCGAGAAGGAAGAGGTCGGGACGATGAGCGCGAAAGACGGAAAGCCGAACATCAAGAAAGTGGTGCTCGCGTACTCGGGTGGCCTCGACACCTCGATCATTCTCAAGTGGCTGCAGGAGACCTACGGCTGCGAGGTGGTGACGTTCACCGCCGACCTCGGTCAGGGCGAAGAGCTGGAGCCGGCCCGCAAGAAGGCTGAGATGCTCGGCATCAAAAAGGAAAACATCTTCATCGAGGACCTGCGCGAGGAGTTCGTTCGCGATTACGTGTTCCCGATGTTCCGCGCCAACGCGCTCTACGAGGGCATCTATCTGCTCGGCACGTCCATCGCGCGTCCGCTGATCGGCAAGAAGCAGATCGAGATCGCACGCAAAACCGGCGCCGATGCCGTCTGCCACGGCGCGACCGGCAAGGGCAACGACCAGGTGCGCTTCGAGCTCACCTATTACGCGCTCGAGCCCGGCATCAAGATCATCGCCCCCTGGCGCGAGTGGACCTTCAAGGGCCGCGAAGATCTGATCGAGTTCGCCCGCAAGAATCAGATTCCGGTGGCGAAGGACAAGGAAGGCGAGAGCCCGTTCTCGGTCGACGCGAACCTGCTGCACTCGTCCTCCGAGGGCAAGGTACTGGAAGATCCGGCCAAGAAAGCCCCGGAGATCGTGTACCAGCGCACCATCTCGCCCATGGACGCGCCCGACAAGGTCACCACGATCAAGATCGGCTTCGAGAAGGGCGATGCCGTCTCGCTCAACGGCAAGCGACTTTCGCCCGCGACGCTGCTCAAGGCGCTCAACGACCTCGGCCGTGACAATGGCATCGGCCGCATCGATCTCGTGGAGAACCGCTTCGTAGGCATGAAGAGCCGCGGCGTCTACGAGACGCCGGGCGGCACGATCCTGCTGCAGGCGCACCGCGCCATCGAGAGCCTGACGCTCGATCGCGGCGCGATGCATCTCAAGGACGAGTTGATGCCGCGCTATGCGGAGCTCGTCTACTTCGGCTTCTGGTTTTCGCCCGAGCGCGAGATGCTGCAGGCGCTGATCGACAAGAGCCAAGAGCATGTCGAGGGCGAGGTGACGCTCGAGCTCTACAAGGGCAACGTCATCGTCGTCGGCCGCGAGAGCCCGAAGTCGCTCTACTCGCCGACGCTCGTCACCTTCGAGGACGACAAGGGCGCCTACGACCAGAAGGACGCGCAGGGCTTCATCAAGCTCAACGCGCTTCGTCTCCGCACGCTCGAGATGCGGAACCGGGGCAAGTAAGACACGCGCGTCCGTTGCATGGAAACTCGAACGCCGGCCGTCTCGCGCGGCCGGCGTTTTGCTTTTTGGCGGCAGCGAACGCCAGTGTCGCACTCCGGCGTGTCGCTCTTTTGGAGCGTCCGCTCAGCGCCGATACTGCGCCTCGCTGACCTGCTCCAGCCAGTCGACGGTCACGCCGTCCTTCGCTTCCTGAATGGCGATGTGAGTGAGCGCCGTCGTCGATGTGGCGCCGTGCCAGTGCTTCTCGCCAGGCGGAAACCAGACAATATCGCCGGGCCGGATCTCCTCCACAGCTCCGCCTTCCCGCTGCGCCCAGCCACAGCCCGCCGTGACGATCAGCGTCTGGCCGAGCGGATGCGTGTGCCAGGCGGTGCGGGCACCGGGCTCGAACGTGACGCTCGCTCCGGCAGCGCGTGCGGGCTCCGGCGCCTGGAACAACGGATCGATGCGGACGGCACCCGTGAAGTATTCCGCTGGTCCTTTGCGTGAAGGCTCGCTGCCACCTCGCTTGATGTCCATCGACGCAATCCTTCGCTCGTTTTCCGATCCTCAGTCTAGCGCATGTCTCGTGCGCCTCGAACCGTGCGCATGCGCGCTCAATCCGTCGACAGACGATAAAAATAGCCAGATCTCTCTCAATACGCGACGGATTTGCGCGTCACGCACGTTGTCAGACTAACAGGGCGTGGAACCCTGGTTCTCAGTCGCTCGTTACTACGCCGGATACCTAAAGGAGACTTCACTGTGAAAATTGCCGCGTTCGCACTTTCCGCCGCCTTACTTGGCGTTATGAGCCTCTCGCCCGCAAGCGCATTGCCATCGTCGCCGGCAGCCGGGACAGCCACCGCGCAAACTCCGAGCGTCGACATGATCGCTCACAAGCCCGGCCACCCGCCGAAGAAGTACTACGGGCCCAAGAAGTACTATGGCCCGAAGCATCAGTTCCGTCCGGGCGGCCGCTACTCTCATGCGCCGAAGGGCTGGCACCGCCACAGCAAGCGTCCCGCGTACTGGCAGACTCGCGGCTGCATCGCAGTCGGCCCGGTTTGGTTCTGCCCGTAACCGGATCATCACCGAGAATTTAGTCGTGCCGGGAGCCTCTGCTCCCGGCACGATTTTTTTGGACGCACCTTTGCTAGTTGAGCGGCCAAGCCAGCATGATGAGCGGCGTGCCGATGAACAGCACGATCAGCGAGAGCGGAAGGCCGAGCCGCCAGAAATCGCCGAAACGGTATCCACCCGGCCCCATCACCAAGAGATTGTTCTGGTGCCCGATCGGCGTGAGGAAATCGCACGCGCACCCCAACGCGACAGCCATAAGGAACGGGTCGGCATTGTAGCCGAGCGACTTGGCGACCACGCCCGCCACGGGGCCGAGCATGAGAACGGCCGCAGCGTTATTGAGGAACGGCGTGAGGATCATTGCCGACGCGAGCATCATGGCGAGTGCTGCGTATCCCGGAACGGCGGCGCCTAGAACTGCCATGTTGTGGCCGATCAAGTCCGTGACGCCGGTCGCCTGCAAGCTTTGCGCGATCGGGATCAGGGACGCGAGGAGAACGAGAACAGGCCCCTCGATGGCTTCGTAGGCATCCTTGAGAGAGATCTGCTTCAAGAGGATGACGGCGACGGCCGCGGCGAAGAAACCTACCGCCACCGTGACCGCCTTGAACGAGATCAGGATCATCGCGACGGCGAGCACAGCCAGCGAGACCAATCCCTGCGATGTCGTTCCAAGGCCGATGGCGCGATCGGCGAGGGGCAACAGACCTAGATCACCGATGGTCGATTGCAGGTTCTTTTCCCAGCCCTGGAGCACGACCACGTCGCCCACCTGGAACTCGTGCGTCTGGAGCCGCGCGGAGCGGCGCCTGCCGGCGCGGCTTACGGCGAGCGCGTTGACGTCGTAACGCTGGCGCAGCGCGAAGTTGCGCGGCGTGCGGCCGATCAGCGGCGAGTCCGCGCCGACCACCGCCTCGATGGTCGCCAGTTCGTCCTGCTCACCCTCCGTCTTCGCGAGCTCGCGGGCGTGCGCGAGATCGAGCTTCGCTTCGTCCACCAGATGCTTGAGGGCGGACGGCTCCGCCTGAACGGTTACGATGTCTCCCACATAGAGCGGCCAGTGCGGGCTCGGGATGTAATTGTGCCCGCCTTCGCGGATGACGGCAGCAACGA
This sequence comes from Hyphomicrobium sp. DMF-1, assembly GCF_027886585.1. Classification (NCBI taxonomy): domain Bacteria; kingdom Pseudomonadati; phylum Pseudomonadota; class Alphaproteobacteria; order Hyphomicrobiales; family Hyphomicrobiaceae; genus Hyphomicrobium; species Hyphomicrobium sp. DMF-1. The sequence continues at coordinate 251,886 of NZ_CP115706.1, forward strand.
CGACATCGCCCTCGGCCGCCTTTTCGAGATCGCCCACCGTTTTGCCCGCGAGCGGCGACTTCTCTCCAATAACGAGCTCGGTGGTGTAGTCCTCGATGGAGAAGCGTTCCTCTGCCGTGGGGGCGCCCTTGCGATCCTTCGGAAGGAGCCGCCACCCGAACGCCAGGAACACGACTGCGAGCACCGTGAGCGGGAGGCCGACCCAGGCGTAGTCGAAGAGGCGGAACGGCTCTCCGACGACATCCTGGCGGACCGTCGAAATGAGCAGGTTCGGAGAGGTGCCGATCTGGGTGATGGTTCCGCCGATGAGGGAGGCGAAGGCGAGGGGCATCAGATAGATCGAGGGCGATTGCTTGGACCGGCGGGCGACCTGGATGGCAATAGGCATGAAGATGCCGAGCGTGCCGACGTTCTTCACGAAGGCCGACAGGAGTGCGACGGCGGCGGCGAGAATGCCGATCTGAGCCGAGGGGGTGTCCACGTTCTTGAGCAGGCGCCGGGCGAGACGATCGAGGACGCCGGAGCGGGCTATGGCCTTGCTGACCACCAGCACAGCGGCGATGACGACGATCACCTGATCGGAGAAGCCGACGAAGGCCTTGTCCTGAGGGACGATGCCGGCCGCGATGGCTGCGAGCAGGGCCCCCAAGGCGACCACGTCGTAACGCCAGCGATCCCAGATGAAAAAGCCGAGCATGGTGACAACGATGGCGATGGCAGCCATCTGGTCGGCAGTCAGTCCGAACATTGAGCGAAGCCCCCTTCGAGCGCGTCGTTTTCGCAACCGGCCGTGACAGAGGGACAGGGGCGGCCCCGATTGCCCTTGAATTGCCGCCGTCTCCCCGTCACGGTTGAGCGTTCTTCTCATAACTCCCAAGTCAAGCAGAAGCTCCAAGCCACATGACCCGCTCCTCGCTCAACCGCACGCTGCGCCGGGCCTACTTCTGGCTGACCCTGGTGCTCGTGATCTCGCTTCTCTCGAAGTTTGCCGACCGCATTCCCTTCGTTGCGGGCACACCGGTCGAGGCGGCGGCGACCGACCTCTACGAGTATCTCAAGGACATGGCGCTCGTGTTCGTGACGGTGGTGGCCGCCTATCTCGCCAACGTGTTCCAGAAGCGCTCGAAGTTCGTGGAAAGCCTGGAGGAGGAGTGGCGGGGAATCGTGCGGACGAAGTCCACGCTCTACACCTATTGCGAGAAGCCCTACGTCTCGACCGACGACTACCTGGCCGCGTTCTGCCGCATTTCCGAGACCATCGACAACATGCGGATCGTCTATGCGAACGCGGGCGAGACGTCGTCGCTGATCGGCCTCTACCCCTATGCGCCGCTGCACGACATGCGCCGCGCACTCCAATCGATCGATCCCCGAAAGCGGCCGGACATTCCGCCCGAGGACCGGCGGCTGGCGCGCGACGCCATCATGCAATCGTTCTATGCGCTCCGTGAAACCATGCTCGAGGAGCTGGACCTCGACGAGCCGGCGCATCCGCTGCTCATCTCGGCCGGACGGCGCCTCAAGCAGCCGGGGGCGGCCCGATCCGCCCGCGTCCGGCAGGAGCGGCAGCGCAAGCGGCAGGATGCGCTGCCGACGGTGAAGCCCGAGGTGGATGCTTTCCTGGCGCAACTTTACGAGGCTGAGCAGGCGAGCCCGGCGCCCAACGGAGACGGTAAATCGCAGAGGGTCTGATGGCAGCCCCGGGCGCCGATGCCTCATTTTTCCTCGGGGAGGCGGATTCCCTGCCTGAAAACCCGTCAACTTTGGCTAGTTTTGAGGACTTTGGCCCAAAACACGCGCTAACACCTTTCCGATTGACGCGGGGCCCTTGCTGTCACTGGCGGTCAGACGCCGGGTATGCTACGTCCGCGCCAGATTTATTGCGGCGCACATATTTCTCCACTTAAAGTTGCGCCCACATCTCAGGACGCACATGGACATCCGCAACATCGCGATCATCGCGCACGTCGACCACGGCAAGACGACCCTCGTCGACGAGCTGCTGAAACAGTCCGGCTCGTTCCGCGAGAACCAGAAGATCGCCGAGCGCGCCATGGACTCAAACGATCTCGAGCGCGAGCGCGGGATCACCATTCTCGCGAAGTGCACGAGCGTGGTGTGGAAGGACACCCGCATCAACATCATTGATACGCCCGGCCACGCCGACTTCGGCGGCGAGGTGGAACGCATCCTCAACATGGTGGACGGCGTCGTGGTGCTGGTGGACGCCTCCGAAGGTCCGCTGCCGCAGACCAAGTTCGTCGTCTCGAAGGCGCTGAAGCGCGGCATCCGGCCGATTGTCGCCATCAACAAGATCGACCGCCCGGACGAGCGGCATCTCGACGTGCTGAACGAGATCTTCGATCTGTTCGCCAATCTCGACGCCACCGACGAGCAGCTCGACTTTCCGGTGCTCTACGGCTCCGGCCGCAACGGCTGGATGGCGCTCGATCCCGCAGGCCCGCGCGAAAATCTCGCGCCCATGTTCGATCTGATCGTGCGCCACGTTCCGCCGCCGACGGTCGAGCCCGGCCCGACGCGCATCCTCGCCACCACGCTCGAGGCCGACAATTTCCTCGGCCGTATTCTCACGGGGCGCATCTCCTCCGGCACGCTGAAGCCGAACCAGCCGCTCAAGGCGCTGGACCGCAACGGCAAGCTTCTCGAGACGTTCCGCGTCACCAAGGTTCTGGCATTCCGCGGCCTAGAGCGCGTCTCGGTGGAAGAAGCGCACGCGGGCGAGATCGTGGCGGTTGCCGGCATGAGCGAAGCGACCGTGGCAGATACGCTGTGCGATCCGTCCGTCGAGGAGCCGATCGCCGCGCAGCCGGTCGATCCGCCGACGCTCTCCATGACGTTCCGCATCAACGACGGGCCGTTCGCCGGACAGGAAGGCGACAAGGTGCAGAGCCGCGTGATCCGCGACCGGCTGTTCAAGGAAGCCGAGCGCAACATCGCGATCCGCGTGACGCCTTCGCTCGAAGGCGGCGACTCTTTCGACGTCGCCGGACGCGGCGAATTGCAGCTCGCCATTCTGCTCGAGAACATGCGCCGCGAGGGCTTCGAGCTCACGGTTTCGCGGCCGAAGGTGGTGTTCAAGATCGACGAAGCCACCGGCCAGAAGCTCGAGCCGATCGAGGAAGTCATCATCGACGTCGACGACGGGCATACGGGGATCATCGTGCAGAAGCTCTCCGAGCGCAAAGGCGAGCTGCGCGAAATGCGCCCCTCGGGCGGCGGACGCACGCGCATGGTGTTCTACGTGCCGACGCGCAGCCTGCTCGGCTATCAGGCGGAACTCCTGTCGGATACGCGCGGCACGGCCGTGATGAACAAGCTGTTCCACGCCTACGAGCCGTTCCGCGGCGAGATCGCCGGCCGGCACACGGGTGTTCTGATCTCGAACTCGGATGGCGAAGCCGCCGCCTATGCGATCTTCAACCTGCAGGACCGCGGTCCGTTCTTCATCGGCGCACAGACGCGCGTCTACGTCGGCATGATCGTGGGCGAGCACACGCGCGACAACGACCTCGAAGTGAACGTTGTAAAGGGCAAGAAGCTCACCAACGTCCGCGCCTCCGGTAAGGACGACGCGGTGCTGCTCACGCCGCCGATCAAGCTCACGCTGGAGCGGGCCATGAGCTACATCACCGACGAGGAGCTCGTGGAAGTCACGCCGAAAACCATTCGTCTTCGCAAGCGCTGGCTCGATCCCAACGAGCGCAAGAAGCAGGAGCGGAAGCGGGAATCCGAACGCGAGGCTGTTGCGTAGACTCAATGACGACAGCATGCTCTCGCCATAAGGTAGTGGCGAATGCTGTTTGATACTTCTAATGGTGGTAAGGGCAGCGTACAGTATGTGAACCGAGCGCGTTAGCGCTCGTACTTGAAAGTGTGATTTTATTTATTGCAGCTTCAAGAGGGCTGCTCCCAGACGTGTTCGGACACCGACAGATGGGGATTTCACGTTGAAGAAATTGGACGCGTACATGGCGCGCGAGATTTTGGACAGCACGCACAACGCCTGGAGCCGGGGCGACGTCGAGGCTCTGCTGGCGCTCTATGCGGACGACCTTACCTATTGGTGCAATGCGGGATCTCTGGACGGTGTGCCTTACGTCATCGAAGGCAAGCAGGGGCTTCGGACGTTCCTGCGGTCGATCCTATCGGTCGCCGAGAGCGCGACGGCGACCGAGCACTTCCAGTTCGAGGAGGGCATCGGCCGCGCGAAGGTGGAAGCCTACATCCGCCATCGCCGCACCGGCCACGTGCTCTCGGGCTCGTATCGCCAGATCATCACGTTCCGCGGCCGCAAGATCATCAGGCTCGAAGAATACCATGACGCCGCCAAGATGGCGGCGTTCTGGCGAATGGTGACGAGCGAGGAAACCGCCGAAGGCCACAAGTAGAACGCCGCCGCGAACCACCCCCGCGCGCTTCCCGCCTCACGGAGCACGCATCCGCCCGCCTTTCTCGCGCAAAGCCGCAGGGGCACCTTCGAGAAACTTCGTCACCGTCAGCCCGACGAACTCATCGAGGTCCGGGCAGACCTTGATGCCGTAAACCCAGCGGCGAATGGCGAGGTAGAAGATCTCGCCGTGCAATCCCCACGACAGCTCCATCGCCTCGTCGCAGACTGCCTTCTCATCCCGCCGTCCTGCGAGCCTCAACAGCTCGACTGCAACCGGCGTGATGACCTTGCGCTTGATGAGGTTCAGATAGCGCTGGTTGATGTTCACGCCGGCGAGACCGGCGTAGACGAACGTGCGAACCCACTCCGGGCGATCGATGGCATTGAGATAATCCCTGTAGAAGCGCACGAGACGCTCTGCGAGCGGCAAACAGTGCTCGTCGAGCAGCGCATCCCAAGCCGGGTCCCAGCGGCTGAGGAAGATGCGGTCGTAGACGCGATCGACCAAGGCTTCCTTCGTCGGGAAATAGCGGAACAAGAGGGCGTGCGAGATGCCGAGGCGGGCCGCGAGATCCCTCATGCTGCCGCCGAACCCGACCTCGGAAAAATAAAGGCTCGCGCCTTCGACGATCTCCTCCTCGCGCTGGCCGGGATCGAGACGCTTTCGCTTCGGCTTCGCAGTCTCGACTTTTGCTTCGGACATGGCGCTCGCTCGCCTCAGGGGATCGTTGTTTCGTGCGTCGCACCGGACCAGCGTGTCCACGCCCGGATACACCCGGAGGGGAATAGGTGCGACTTGTTGACCAATTGGTCAACGGCAGTCTCGCATGCATTTTAGTGACCATATGGTCATTACGTCAAGCCGATGACCGCCGCATTGCCAAGGAGACCTCTCATGTCGAACACTCCGATCGTCGTCACGCTGCGCCTCACGCCTTCCGACCCCAAGGCGTTCGAATCCTTCCTCACGGAGATTCTTCCCGACACGCGCAAGGCGCGCGGCTGCCGCTTCAACAACACTTACACCGGCTCGAACCCCGGCGAGTTTCTGCTGATCCAGGAGTGGGATTCGGCCGAGGACCAGCAGGCCTACATGGCCTGGCGCGAGTCCACGGGCGTGCTGCAGAAGTTTCTCGGCCACCTCGCAAAGCCGGCCGAGGTGCAGGTCTGGACGGCGAACGCCGCGTAACTCGAGCTTCGATCCGATTTGCGGGCGGCAGTTGGCACGGCCGCCCGCAAGCAGCTCCTACTCGATCACGATCGTTGCCACGTAGTCCATGGTGCGGTTCACGTTGTCCGTGGGCAGCATCGAGTTCAGCAGATACGAGGTCGGTGAGTAATTTTCGGGCACAGCGCGATTGAAAGCGCTTCTGATCAGCTTGGCGCGCAGCCGTTGAACCACCGTGCCGCCACTGACGCCGAGATAGTAGTCTTTCAGCTTCTCGAATTTCGGCTGCATCGTCTCAGCCACCTTGCGGTGCCCCTCCGACATCTTCGAGAGTGCCTTCGGGTTCTCGACGAAAACCGACTCCAGCAGCGCCTTACGATCCGCTGCCGGGATCTTGAGACCGTCGATCACTGTGAGCGGCCCGTCTGCAAGCCCCACGACCGAGGTGCGGCCCGCACTCGTCACCGTGTTGCCCGCCGCGTCGAGTGGCTTCATCGGCGGCTTCACGCAGGAGGGGACACGGCTACCCTTGAAGTCGTCTGCGGTCTTGGCCGGATCGCAATCCTTCAAGGCCAGGAGCGACCAGGCAAACTCCGAACAGTAGAGATCGATCGTGCCTGCCGGGTTCTGCCCGAGCGCGATCTGCCCGACATGTTTTACGAACTCGAGGGGCTTACCGGGCTTGTACTTCGGCGCGTTGTAGTCGTCGTTGAATTTGATCTGGCTCGGATAGACACGCTTGGCGTTGCTGTTGAAGCGCGTGGCCCAGGCTGTGATATTAGCGCGCTGCGTATCGGTGAGACCGCGCGGGCGCACGACGTGGAGGTAGCTCAAGGTCCTGTAGTGCTCGCTCGTCAGGTCCGCCGTCATTCCCTTCCCGAGGTACTCCTCGTTCAAGGGGTTGTCCAAATTGCGGACCTTGCCATCCTTGATGTAGGCGAGGCCGGTGTGGCTGATCCCCATTTGCACGTTCGGATAGGCGCCAGCCCCGCCCCATTCGGGCCGGAAAGTGAGCAGGAGGTCGCCCGTCTGGACGAGGCCGCTCTTGGCGAGGCGCGCGGCCATGCCGGAGCGGGGCGTCACAATGAGACGGAAACCGGCGTCGCTCCCCGTCTTGATGGCATCCGGGTGCTTGAAGTCGACGAGGATGTCGGTGGTGTTGAAGGCGTTCGGCAAGGGCGCGCGGGTGCTCGAGGGAAGTGTGAAATAGATCGGTATGTTGAGTTTCTTGGCCAGACGCTCGTTGGCTTTCTCGCTGAACGTGAAATCCTTGGCCGCCCACGCAGGCAAGGCTGTCAGCGCCAAGGCCATCGCCGAAACGAGCGAGGCGCTTGGGATCAATCTTCTGGACTTCGACATCGGCATTACGCTCCGCCCTTAGGTGTTTCGACTTCCTGAACAGTCCTTCCCCATCGCTGATCTAGCACGCCGCCCAGCGCTGCCAAACGTTCTCGCGCGGCCGCGCACTTCAGAAATTCATCCTGAAACGGAGCATGGCGAGACGTTCGGCGAATTCTCGGGCGTCATCCCGGCGCAAATGCGGATTTTGCCTTGCAATCTGGGCTCCGGGCACGAAAACTCCTGGCTCAAATCGGCCAGGAGGAACATGGAACACGACATTTCGCTGATCGCCACAATTTCAATGGGCCTCGTGCTCGCCTTCATCGGAGGGTTCGCCGCCCAGTCGCTGCGTCTGCCGCCCCTGGTCGGCTATCTTCTCGCTGGCGTTGCACTGGGGCCGTTCACTCCCGGGTTCGTCGGAGACGCGCACATCGCAAGCCAGCTTGCCGAAATTGGCGTCATGCTGCTCATGTTCGGTGTCGGCCTCCATTTCTCAATCAACGATCTTCTCGCCGTTCGGGGCATTGCCCTGCCGGGCGCCGTGGTTCAGATCGCAGCTGCAACGGGGTGCGGCCTAGGGCTCGCCCTGCTGTGGGGCTGGAGCGTGGGAGCCGGCCTCGTGTTCGGCCTCGCCCTCTCGGTTGCAAGCACGGTGGTGCTGCTCCGGGCGCTGGAGCAGCGCAATGCGCTCGACTCGCTCAACGGGCAGATCGCCGTCGGCTGGCTGATCGTCGAAGACCTGGCCATGGTGCTGGCGCTCGTGCTGCTGCCGGCTCTTGCCGGTGCGTTCGGCGCTGAGGGTAGCGCCCGCGGCGTTGCCAGCCATTTCTCCGGCGGCAGCATCGGCATGACGCTGCTTCTCACGCTCGGCAAGGTGGCCATTTTCACAGCGCTGGTGTTCGTGGTGGGCACGCGCGCGGTGCCTTGGGTGCTGCAGCTCGTCGCCCGTACCGGCTCGCGCGAACTCTTCACGCTCGCTGTGCTCGCCATCGCGCTTGGCATCGCCTACGGGTCGGCGGAGCTGTTCGGCGTCTCCTTCGCGCTCGGTGCGTTCTTTGCAGGCGTCGTACTCAGCGAATCCGATTTCAGCCACAAGGCCGCCGCCGACTCGCTGCCGCTCCAGGACGCGTTCGCGGTGCTCTTCTTCGTGTCGGTCGGCATGCTGTTCGATCCGAGCATTCTCGTGCGGGAGCCGCTGGCCGTTATTGCAACGGTGTTGTTGATCGTATTCGGCAAGTCGCTCGCGGCGTTCGCGATCGTGCTGGCACGCGGCTATCCGATCAACACGGCGCTCACGGTTTCGGCGAGCCTCGCGCAGATCGGCGAGTTCTCGTTCATTCTCGCGGGACTCGGCGTGACGCTCGGGATGCTGCCTGCGGAAGGGCGCGACCTGATCCTCGCGGGTGCGATCCTCTCGATCACCCTCAACCCGCTGGTGTTCGCCACGGTGGATCCGCTGACCGCTTGGTTTCGCGCACGGCCGCGCCTGCTCGCGCTTCTCGAACGGCCAAGCCAGTTCGAGACCCTGCCGGAGAAGTCCGAGGGCTCCGGCTTCAAGAACCACGCCATCATCATCGGCTACGGCCGCGTGGGCAGCGCCATCGGCGAGGTGCTCAAGGCCCAGAACCTCGACTTCGTCGTCATCGACGAGGACCGGCGCCGGGTCGAGGATCTGCGCAAGAAGGGCATCGCCGCCGTCTATGGCGATGCGACGGCGGCGGGCGTGATGGAGGCTGCCGGGATCGACTCGGCCAAGCTGCTCATCCTCGCCATTCCGCCGAGCTACCAGAAGCGCCAGATCCTCGAGCTCGCGCGTGCCGCCAATCCGGGGATCGACACCGCAGTGCGCACCCATCGCGCCTCGGAGCTTGCTTATCTCAAGGAGCAGGGCATCGGCATCGCCATCATGGGAACGCGGGAGGTGGCGCTCGGGCTTCTGGGCTACGCGCTCACCAGCCTCGGTCTTTCCGCCGAGAGGGCGGAGGCGGTGGTGCAGGACGCCCGCCTTTCCGGCGATGGCGCCGCTTTCGAGCCGCCGGCGGAGGTGGAAATCCCCGAGGCGACGCCCGAGCTCAGGGAGCACCGCGAGACGGACGACGCACCCTAGCGCGCCGTCGCGCCAGAGACGTTCATAACGGGCGTGGCCGTTTGGCTACGCCCGTTTGCTTTCCGGCACCCGGGCAGACGGCCACGCCCCGGGTAGACGCTTCCCACCGTCCCGCAACCTCTTTAGGATCGCCCGCGCAGTGGAGACGGGTTCGGGGAGTACGGGCATGACGCAAGCGGCAGCGATCGGGGCGGACGCTGTTCCCGAGACCAAGCACGAGCGAACGGTCTACGCCGCAAGCGGGGGACGCAAGACGTTCTTCTCCTTCGTGTTCCTCATCCTGCTGCCGTTTTTTGCCAGCTTACCCGCCATGATGTACATGCGGCTCAAGCATGGGCTGTTTTTCGACGCGATCGGCCTCGGCATCATGGCGACCGCCTTCACGATCCTCATGTTCCTGGTGTTCGTGGAGCTTCTGTTCTCGCTGCGCACGCGCATCGAGCTCGGCGAGACGTCGGTGAAGATGACGCTGCCCTCGGGGCGCGGGCCGACGCCGATGCTGTTCTACAAGAGCTACGAGATCCCCTACGATCAGGTGCACACGGTCGAGACCCGGCGCGAGATCTATGGCGGGTCTCTGGTGCCGATGTTGCTCAAGGGCGCGCGGATCATCACCAAGGACGAGAAGTCCATTCCCATCGGCTACGTCAGCGAAGCCAACGTGGACCCGTGCTTCCCCTATACGGAGATCGCCAAGAAGATCGCGGACCGGGCCCGGCTTCCGCTGATCGACCGGGGCAACGTGCGCCGCTCGTTCCGCCGCAAGTTCTTCGGCATCAAGGGCAGCCGGGTGAACGAGGTCGATCTGGTGGACGAAGCGCAGATCGCAGATCTCAACAAATCGCACCACAACGTGGTGATGGGGCTCGTCGGCGCGCTGGTGGTGCTGATCGTGATCGGTATCGTGGACGACTTCGCGAGCGAGACGCCGATCGGGCAGACGGCCTCGGCCGCGCTCCCCACCGCGAGCAAGCTGGCCCCCACAGCGACTGCTCCGGCGAAAACCCAGAAAAAGTAAGCGGTAGCCTTCGGGTTAGGGCGCTCGGACCGCGTCACGGCAGGCTCATGCCGCCACGTGGCTCGTTTGGCCTGCCCGCGCCGTTAATTGACGAAGATCCTGACGCTCCTGCGGCGCCTCCCGGCGTAACCGCTGAGCAGCGCGAGGGCGCCAAAGGTCAGAAACGTGGGGATGTCCAGGATCGGGCCGAGCAGGCCGTTCCACAACCATGGCGCGACGGCCGAGACCGCCTTCTTGGCCGCCGCGAAAGAACTGGGGCTCAGCTCCTGCCAGTGCTCGTCCAGGGAGGTGGCGTGGAAGCCCCCAGAGCCATAGACCGGCGGCGTGGCATCGACGACGAGCGCGACGGTGGCAACCAGAAGAAAGACGGCGGCGAGAAAGCGGAAAACGGCCATTTGCAGCTCATGCCTCGGGCGCGGGTATCGGCGGCAGCCGGACGAGCCCCGAAACTCGTGGGACCTCCAGCCGCCTCCTATCTAACATGCGGGAGGGAAAAAGAAGATGGGTCGCACCGGTTGGCGTGTTGCCTCCCAGACGGTTCTGAGTATAGTGCGCCGCTTCAGGCCCGTTCGGTCCCAATTTCTGGGTTTTCCGGCTTTCGGTCCTGTCCCCTCGCCTGTTCCGGGCAGGGTGTATCTGCGGAGAGATGGCCGAGTGGTTGAAGGCGCACGCCTGGAACGCGTGTAGGCGGGCAACCGTCTCGTGGGTTCGAATCCCACTCTCTCCGCCATTTTATCGCTCACGCGCCGATGGCGCTCCGCGAGGGCGCGGCACTCGCCGCGGGTCGCCTTGCTCCCCGGCTCTCAGGGCCGAAGCTCAATCTCCTTCCGCTGTACCGCTCACGCGCCGATGGCGCTCCGCGGGCGCGACCTTACGACATCGCGATTTCCTTCTCGCGCAGGGCGCGCTCGATGGCGACGTAGAGGTCGTTGATCACGGTCGAGCGGTGAGCGGGTTGCAGCACGAACGCACGTACCTCGAACTCCAGCGCGTGGGCGCCGAAGCCGATGAAGAACACGCTCGGGGCAGGCGTATCGAGCACCTGCGGCGTCGCCTTCACCGCTTCGAGAATGAGCATCTGGGCCCGCAGCGTGTCCGTGCCGTAGGCGATCGAGACCTTGAGCGTCACGCGCGTGATGCTGTCGGTGCGCGTCCAGTTGATGACCTTCTCGGTGATGAGGGCCTTGTTGGGGATGATGATCTCGCGGTTCTCGCCGTCGGTCATGCTGGTGGCGCGGATGTGGATGCGCGAGACGGTGCCGGTGAGATTGCCGATGGTCACCGTGTCGCCGACACGGACCGGGCGCTCGAACAGGATGATGAGGCCCGAAATAAAGTTGGCGACGATCTCCTGCAAACCGAAGCCGACACCGACGCCGAGCGCAGCCACGATCCATTGTACCTGGCTCCAATCGAAACCAATGCTGCGGAAGGCAAAGATGAGGCCGACGATGGCGATCACATAGCGGCTCACCGCACCGACCGCATAGCGGGTTCCGGCCTCGATACGCAGGCGATGAAGCGCCGTGATCTCGAGCAGCCCGGGCAGATTGCGGGCGGCGATGAAGGTGATGACGCCGATCGCGAGCGCGACCATGACGTTGGACACCGTCACCGGGACAAGGCGGGTCGCGCCGTCCACCGTCACCGTCTGCTGCCAGAGGGCGACGTCGAGGAGAGCGAGCGAGGGAATCGCTTCGCGCCAGAACAACCACAGGCAGGCAGCCAGAAGCAGGAACGCGATGAGACGGACGAGCTTGCGCGTCTGATCGCTGATGGAGGCGATATCGACCTCCGGCTCCTGCTGCAGAACGGGGGGCGCCTCTCCGGCTGCCTCGCTCGCCTCCACGGCGGCCGCCTGGGCACGTGCCTTCTCGCGGCGCTCATGGGCGCGCTTGATTTCGAGGCGGCGTCGGGCGACGAGCACCTCGCGCATGGCGACGTTGTAGACGAGGAAGGCGCCGACCGCGATGGCAACCGAGAGGATGAGGCTGGTCTGGATCTGCGCCGCGCCATCATAGTAGCCCGCGAGCGCGAGTCCGGCGATGGCGAGTGGCGTCATCCAGAGCAGGCTGTGCCACAACACGCGCGTGACCCAGAGCGCGCCCCCGGGCGTCAGGCGCTCTGCGAAAATACCGCGCCGCGGTCCCGTGACCCGGGCCAAGAAGATCGATACCGCCAGGGCGCCCACAAAGAAGGCGAGCCGCCCGAGGCCATCACGCAGGTTCTGGGCGCTGCTGACGCTGATGGCGCCCAAGATGAACGCGACCGGCGTGACGACGTACTTCAGCCACTTGAGGTCCTTCCAGAGCACCACGCGGGCACGATCCGACCAGCCGAAGTGGGCGGTGAACAATCCGCCCTCCACGCAGACGAACTGGGCGAAGCGCAGGAATGCGAGAAGGGACGCCGCACTGAGGAGGCCCGCGCCGACGGCGAACGCAAACTCTGAGGCAAGGGGTGGCTGCGTGAGAAGCCAGCCGGCGAAGCCGATCAGGATCGGGGTGTTGGCGGCCAGCAGAGCCGTGATCAACAGCGCTTCGGGCGTGCGCCAGTAGCTATCGGTCGAGTAGCGGCCCACGGCCTCGGCGATGGCGCGGAGGCGCGCCAGCAGCCGCCGCGAGAACACCGTGAGCACGCCGAAGACGGCGAATGCGGCCAACGCCGGGATCGGGTTCGCCATCAAGCGCTCGAAGAGCGTTTTGCCGGTGGCCATCCAGGCCTCCGGAGACGCGATCCAATCGAGGCTCTCCTTGACCTGGTTCAGCGAGCTGAAGCTCACCGGTCCTGAGCTCGGCAGCCAGAGAAGGCGGCTGTTGAGAAGCGCGCCGAGCTGGGTCGTCTGATTGAGCAGGTCCCGCTCGGCGCCGTTCAGCTCGGCGAGCTGGCTGATACGGGCGGCCAGCGCGTCATGCAGCTGCACGTAAACCTCGCGGCGGGCGACCGCGAGCTTCTCGATGGCGGGGCGGACATCCGGCGGCGGCACAGGCTCGCCCTGCTTGAGCGAGCTTGCGAGCACGCGATCTGCCATGCCGGCCGCATCGGCCAGCGCACGGCGGCCTTCATCGGCTTGCAAGCGCTTCAGACGTGCATCGACGATGGCCTGGTCGCGATCCCAGATGCGCCGCTGGAGCCTGCTGGTGGAGGGAAGCTGGGCGCGCATGGTGCGCAGAAATTCGCTGAACTCGCCGCCGATACTGCCGATCTCCAGAACCTGCTGGGCGGCGGCCTTGCTGTCGCGAATGCGCGCGATCTCGGCCTGAACTTCTGCGAGCTTTGCCTTGCCCTCCTCGAGCGCACGCGCCGTCTCGGCCTCGCGCTGACGGAGCACCTCGGTATCCTTCACGAAGGCGCGCAATACGGGGTGCTGAGAAGCGAGCTTGCGGGCTTCGCGGTCGATTTCCTGCTGCCGCTTGTCGGTCTCGGCCTGCTTCAGCGCGTTGACGCGGGCTTCCAGAATGGGAATGCGGCGTGACAGCTTTTCGAGCTTGGCGGCTGCAAGATCGCGCCGGGCCGTGGTCGCGGCCTGGCGCGAGGGAAGGCTGATCAGCTCCTGATCCAGCATGTTGAGTTTCGCAGAGCGCGCACGCCGCTCCGACAGAAGCGCCGACCGGCGCGCATCCGCGATGATCGGATCCTCTTCGCGCGGCTGCATGTTCTCCGGATTCTCGAGCGCATCGAGGGCCTGCTTCTCCGCCAGCTGCTCGTCGCGCGCCGCGGTCGAACGCGTGCTCATGTCGCGCAGCCGCGTTTCGAACTGGCCAAGCTCGGTCTTGAGAGTGGCCGCCTCGCTGTTGGCCGCATCGAGCGCCTGCTGCGCCTCCGTCAGCGGCAGCGTTTCGGTGCGCTTGGCAAACTCATCGTCGTTTCCTTCCTTTTGCAGAGCTTCCAGCTGCTGCTTGGCTTCCGCCTGGCGCTCGGGCGCGCGCTGGCTCGATTCCTGGAAGCGTCCGGCCGCAGCCGCGCTCGCAACCGCCGCCTCGCTTTGACCGAGCGAAGCACGCAGGAGCGTAAGAGCCTGGTCGCGAATCCCCGGGGCGATGTCGGTGCGTGCCTCGAGCTCGGCAATTCTCGATTTGATGCGATCGACTGCGCGCTCAGGGCCGGTGGGGGCTTCCGCCGCATCGTCTTTGGTTGCCGGTGTCCCGTCGCCCTTTGCGGCTGGCGCGGGGGCCGCCCCATCGGGGGCGGGCGCGGCGGCAGGCGGCGGCGTTGCCGGAGCCGCGGCAGCCGGCGCGGGCGTGGCTGCGGGGGCTGTTGCCGGAGGGGCCGCAGCAGCAGGAGCTGGAGGAGCAGGCGGCACGGCGGCTGCGGGAGCCGCGGGCGGCGCTGGCTTGGCCGCGGGCTCAGCAGGCTTCTGTGCCGGTGGCGCGGCCTGCGGCTGCGCGGCAGGAGCGGCTTGGACCGGAGCCGGATGCGCTGCAGGCGGCGGGGCCTGGGCAAGCGATGCTGCGGGCATAACGAAGAACGCGAACGCAAGCGCGCCGCATCCGAGGCTCAGTCGAGGACATTTCATCATGGGCGCCGAACTAGCCGCATCTGTGCTGGCAATCAACCATCCGCGCCGGGATTCGACGATTCGAGCGGCGCGCGGGTAGGTGGGTAGATTTTTCTTCTTTCTGGCCTTTGTGTGGCATGGGGCTTGTCCGCGAGCGGTACGGCGTTCAAGCCCCCCTCACTTCGCGCTTCAGGACGCGTCCAGGCCCGTTGCCGCACACACCACGGCCGCCAAGCGATCGAGGTGATTGCCGTCGAGGGGCTCGAGGCTCGCGGCGAGCGACGCCAGTCCGTCCGCGTCGGCCGAGGCGAGGGGGAGCGTGGCGAGCCAGCGCTCGGCCACGAGGCCGGCGACGGCTTCGTCATCGCGCGCGGGCTTCACCTTGTCCGGCACCAGTGCGACGGCGGGACGGCGGGAGAGGGCTGCTTCCGTCATCATCGACATGGAGTCGCTCGTCACCAGGACGAGGTCGCAATCGAACGATCTCTCGATGGAGCCGGGCCCGGCCGTGCGGAAGTCGATCAGCGACACCGCGCCTGCCAGCTTCCCGGCCAGCGGCAGCACGTGATCGTAGGCAGCGGACGGCGTGCGCGGGGAGGTGACGATGGTGAGGCGGCAGCCGAGCTTTTCGACAAGCGCCTCCGCGAGAGACGCGAGGCGGCGCCAGTCGTCCGGCTCGAAGGCCGCGTACCACGTCGGGCCGCCGATCAGAATGCTGACGCGCGCGCCCCGCATGTCGGCAGCGCTTTGGATGGGGCGGGGAAGGGGAACGCGATCCGGATCGAAAGGCGTCGGTTTCGGACCGGCAACGACCTTCGGCGGCTCGGCAACCGAGGCGTAGGGCGTCAGCACCAGACGGAAACGGTCCAGCGCGAAGCCGCGCGTGGAGCCGCTGAAGACATTCGGCACGTTCCAGATCCGCGCGAGGCCCACATTGGCCGCGAGCGTGGCGCCGCCCGCGGAAACGATGATGTCGGGCTTCTCCATGCGTCCGGGATCGACGCCATGCACGGCGGGAAGAAACCAACCAGGCGGCAGCAGACGGCCGAGCTTCGGCACCAACGCCTTGGGAAGCGGCAGGCGCAAGCCGATCTCGAGGCGATCAACGACGATGGGGCCCCGGCGGCTCAGCGAGGCCACGACGCCTTCGCTTTGCCGATAATGGCCGGGACGGCCGTCGGAGATCAGGAGCACGCGCACGGGCCTGGTGCCGTGTCCTGTGTCTGTCGGTTGATGTTGCAGGCGTATCCCCTAGCCGTGTGTCCCGTCGGGCCATTCTCTGAAACCTCACCGATCTTGTCCATCGGGCGAAGCCTCCGCCAAACGCTCCTGGGGCCGACGTTCCGGGGGACGATCCATCTCGGGTTCAACCCGGATGCCCCAAGCCGTCGTCAGCCGACAAACATTTTCTTTGATCGGCACCGATTGCGGACGTAATACTCCAGACATTCAATTCATTCAGCCCCGGTTCGCGCGCTCGGAAGCGCCGGATCGGACGGGGGCATTAGGGATCGTGCGGACGGGGGCTTGCCCGGCTGCTCACCCTTCGAGGAAAACGGAAGGCGTCAAAGGGGCGTTGCCCGGATGCTCTAGGCTTTCCGCGTCTCCCTCCGGCATACTGGCGCATAGGGTTCACTTCCAGGCAGGCTTTTCATGTCTCTCGGTGCACGCGTCTTCGTGTTCGTCGTCTATTTCCTGCTGGCGCTCTCCTTCGTCGCGCAGACGGCCCTCCTGTTCTGGGAGTTCGGCCCGGAGAAGGCGCTGATCTTCGCGACCTTCGACAGCCACCTCTTTCTCTTCTTCCCGACGCTCGGGCTGGTGGCGCTGGCGGCGTTCTATCTTCCGTCCTGCGCCTTCGTGGACATGTACTGGCGGCACGTCTCGTTCGGGCGCCTCAGGTTTCTCGTGGGCCTCATCATCGTCGGCGCGGCGGCGGTCTATGCCGCGCTCGGGCTCTCGGCCAATCCGCACCGCTCGGTGTGGGACATCAAGCCGGCGACGCTCATGGCCGACAAGAGCGAGCCTGCGGGGTGCGGCGATGCCAGCAAGCCCTGCGAACGCATCGCCTTGATCGAAGGCGTCACCAATCTCTCCGAGGTCAGCCGCCGGCGCATCGGCGTGCGGGAATTCTATCGCTCCTGCCAAGCGGAACCGCTGATCGAGGCCGGCACTGCCGAGGAAACCAAGCGCTTCTGCTTCGCCTCGACGCCACTGTCGGAAGCGCCGCGCCTCAGCACGGATGCGGAATGCTGCCGCGCGCAGCAGCGCTTCCAATCGACGATCGACCGCCTGTACGTCGATCCGACGCAGCAGTCGATCACGGGGCGCATTCACAAGCTTCTCTTGCCGGCGAAGGTGTTCTTCCTGTTCCTGCTGCTCGCCATCAGCGTCCTGCTCACGCTGCGGCATACCGGCGTGAAGCGGCACTATCCGGATCGCATCAGCCGGATCGAGGTCAGCGTGCTGGTCGGCGCTGCGGCGATGATCTTCTTCCCGCTGATGAGCCAGGCTTACGTCCAGTCTGCGGATGCGCTGTTTGGCGTGCAGCAGAAGGGCGGCTTTCGCTCCATTGTGACGCTGATGAGCTTCCTGTTCGGCGCGTGGGCGATGCTGTTGCTGCTGTTCTCGTTCCGCCAGCACGATCAGGATCTGGAGCTGGCCGCCAAGCTCGCCGGTGTGGCCGCCAGTACGATCGCCGTGTTCAAGTACGATCTGCTGGTCTCGATCATCGTGCGCTATCTGGGCTCGGGTGCCGATACGCTGGCCGTTGCGGTTCTGATCGGATTGGCGCTGCTGGCGGTGGTGGTTCTGATGTCGCCGTTTGCCCGCCGCGTGTTCGTCGGATCGGACGTGAAGGCGACGGAGGCAACACAATAAGTGATCACTCCGGCCGCGCAGAACTGCGCGCCGGATCTCAAAGCGGGTCGCTTCGGCAGGGTGCTAGTGCCGAATGTCCGTTTCGACCTCATCCATGTGGGACTTGATCACACTCGCCGTTTCATCGGCGAGCTTCTGGTTGAGCCGGGCGAAGTACTGGAACTCGGCCTGGTACTGCTGCTGCGCGCGCTGAATGAAGTCGGAATACGCCGCAAACAGATCCTGCACCGTCTTGCATTCCATGAACCGCTGCGAGGCGGCCATATCCTCGTTCAAGCGCCGATTGACGAAGCCCAGCCACTCGTTGTTCGCCCGCGAGACCTGCTCGAGAAAGCGCCCATTCAATTCGGTCATGGCTGCGAACATCGGCCGGTTCATACTCAACCAGGCCTCGAAGGAGGCCAGTCCTGGATTCTTATCCAGGCCCTGGTCGGCTAGCGATCTTGACGCGTTTGCATTCATCGTACGCTCCTCCACCAGTCGTCCGGCTGCACGAGACGCCGGACCTACGCAAATATCGAAGACGCGATCGGCAATTGTGAAATGCACAATGCCTTCTGTGGTTGCACATCACTATTCCGGACTGGCGCGGAAATGAGCCTGGCGACCAATCCCAGGAGAGCGCTCTCACGAACGAGACGATCTCCTCCCTTATCACGTGATCGAGCACCCACAGTGTGCTCGTCGCTTAAGCAACAATGCGCGATTGTTTCGAAGTTATCCACAACATCCAGGCACCTTTGCGACGGTATGTCCCGGCTGGGAGATGCGTTCAAAAATCACACGCAGATTGATCCTTCTCAACGGCTTTGGCGTTTGGTCTTCAAAATCAAACCCGTTCGTGCGTTCCTCATCTCAACGCGGAAAATTTCCCCGCGAACGGCGTTCTCAAATTGAGCGAGCCCATGTCGAATTTTTTCGTGTCACTCGCGGATCTCTGGATCAGGCGTGCTGCCGCTCCGAAGCCCGAGGCCTTCGCTCTCGTTCGCGATCTTTCGCCTGCCGTCGTCATCACCGGTGCGTCGCGTGGAATAGGACGTGCGCTTGCGCAACGCTTCGCGGAGGCGGGGCACGATCTTGTTCTGATCGCGCGCGCGCCGGATCCGCTCGAGAAGACCGTGCAGGAGCTCTCTCGCTCGACCAAGTCTCGCGTGGTTCCGCTTGCGCTCGACGTCACGGCGCCGGATGCCCCGCAACGGCTGGACGCCGCGCTCGCGGCCGCCGGGTTCTATATGGACGTGCTCGTCAACAATGCGGGCATCGGACTTTCCGGGCCATTCGTTGAACAGGAGGACGCGGACATCGAGCGGCTCATCGCTCTCAACGTCACCGCCGCGACCCGCCTCATGCATCACGCGTTGCCCGCGATGCTCGCGCGTGCACGTGGCGGCATCCTGAACGTGGGTTCGCTCGGCGGGCTCGTGCCTGGCCCCAATCAAGCGGCCTACTATGCGAGCAAGGCCTATCTCATCTCGTTGACGGAGGCGGTGGGCCACGAGGTTCGTGGACGCGGCGTGCGCCTCGCGGTGGTGGCGCCGGGGCCCGTCGAGACGACGTTCCATCGCTCCATGCGGGCGGAGGGCGCGCTCTACAGAACCCTGGTGCCGAGCATGAGCGCGGAGGCGGTGGCGCGCAGTTCCTACAGAGGCTACCGAATTGGCCGTACCGTGATCGTTCCCGGCGTTCTGCCGGCGCTCAATGCAATTGCGCTCAAGTTCCTGCCTCACGCCCTCAGTGTGCCGCTGGTGGGCTTTCTGCTTTCAAACGGATCGCGCCGCGCTTCTTGATCTCTTCCGGTGCGACCAATTGTACGGATTGCGTCCTTAGCGTTCCCGATCGAACAAAGTTTGCAGAGTTGAAACGATTTCGCGCTCTAATGACACTCAAGCGCCAGGGAATTGGTCCCGCGTACCTTGGTTGCAGATAGCGGCGGCCTGGCGAGACGAAGAGTCTCGATAGGTCGCCGCCATTGCTTTCAATCCGTATTAAGAAGTCTTAACCGCTCGTGACCTTGTCACGGAGCGCGTTTCGCGTTTGCCGCGCTCAAGCCGCGCCCTTGGTCTTTGCTGCGACCTGGCGCGCGAGCTTCTCGACAAGAGCCTTGTCGATCTTTGCGGGCTTGCGGCCAAAAGGGCGGTCGGGCTTGTCTGCCGTCACGTCGCCGACCGAGACGGGATCGCTCGCGGGGAACGTGTCTTTGAGCGCTTCGTCAAGCTGGCTCTCGAGCTCGGCCTTCGGAAGCTTTTCTTTCACTGTCATGGTTTCCTCCCGAAATCCCATCTGCGATCTAAAAACGCCGCGCGTTCTAGATGCGGCGGCGCAATGCGCGATACCCGGGCTCGACGTAATCCGACAGCCGCTCGAGCAGATCGTTGTTGCGGCGGGCCGGCGACATCTTCCAGAGCGCACCGGCCGCGCAGGCGAACGCTGCGACGACACCGAGAGCGAGAAGCGGCTGCTCCTGCACGAAGCGCTTGGTGGCGGAGACCGCCTCGTCCACGCTCTCGCCCGCGCTCTTCAGCGCCTTCGCGCCTTCCGTCTTGACGGTATCGGCGACACCCTCGGCCTTGTTCTTGAGCTGCTGGACGGTGTCCTGCGCGTCGCGGGCGCGCGCCGATGCGTTGCCCTGATAGGACTCGAACGATTGGGCCATGTGCTGCTCCTTGGCGTTGTGAGTGAACGGGGGTGAATGGGAAGGTTCAACAGGTCAACGCAGAAGCGCGCATTTCGTTCCAGCGGGTGCCGGAACCCACGCTCGGCGTGGCGCGTTCGACGAGAGATCTTCAGCTCTTCGCGAGGGCGCTCAGATGAACGTGTCCGGCTACACCGACAGCGACATCAAACTTTTCAAAGCCGTGCTCGACGCCTCCATGACCGAGAGCATGGCATGTGGCGCCGCCATTCCCCTCGACCTCATGACCATGCGGCTGTTCAAGGCCGCGCGCGAGGGCGAGCGTGATCCACAACGGCTCGTTGAAGCGGTGCTCGGGCTGCACTAGGCGCCAGCTAAAGTGCCGGGCGCGGCCGGGTTTGGTCCCGGCTGTGGTTCCCTCGCACTAGAGAGGGAGTCGCGCGCTGGCGAAGATAAGGGGCTGATTCGTTCGGGGGCCCCTTATGAAAGACTCGCAAAAGCAGACCCTTTGCTTTCTTGTCCTTGGCACGAGCCTCGCCGTGCTCCTTCAGAACCTCGCCAAGCGCCGGTATGTCGTCACAACCCGGCCGATCACGCGTACTGGCGGAGGTGAGGTCATCGATTTCGCGGCCTGGAAGGAGCTTCGGGGCCGCAATCAGGTTTTGATGTAAGGGTATCGCCCCACAAACGCCGGTTCGCCCAGATCCGGCGGCGCGCGCGCCGGCCACGATCACGGTGGCCCGCCGACGAGATAGATTTTTCGAAAGTCCCTGGAAATAGTGGTGCCGCAAACAGGACTCGAACCTGTGACCCCGTCATTACGAATGACGTGCTCTACCAACTGAGCTATTGCGGCGAGGCTGCCGTGCGGGAGCCGACTTACAAAATCAGGCTCAGCAGCGCGCCTTGATAGGCCGAAACGGCCCGGCGTTCAAGGCCCCGCCTTCAGCAAATTCTGTCTTCGGCCTGGGGCCAGCCGCCGCATTCCCTCGGGGCGCAGGATTCGGAACCCACTTTGGGTGTCAAAGCGTTAACATGGCGGACCTCGTCACTCCACCACACACGGAGGGGGAGCATGACAATGACGTCGCGGAACCCTGTTCTGGACGATCTGATCGCGCGGATGCGCCAACCCATCAATGTGCGGGACCACGCCAACGAGGAGGCGGTTCGCATCATGGTGAGGCTCGGCCTAAGTCACCCGATGACCCTGGCCGCAGCCTTGAAGGTGGTCGCGTCCGAGATGAGGCACGGGCGGATGCAGGAAATTGAGGCGACGGCGCGGGCGCTCCACGCCAAGCTTCTGCGGCGGCACGACGAGCCCGGCACGCCGCAGTGACGCGGATCACAGCCGCCAGACGGACGTGCGCTTGATCTCGGCGTCCTCGAGCTCGCGGGTTACGGGAACCTGATACTCCGCCGCGAGCGTGAACCGGCCAACCGGAAAATAGGAGCGCTTGGGATCCCCGATCAGCACGGAGGCGCCGGACGCGGCCGCCTGCTCGATGTAGGCGGTGACGCGGGCCGCAAGCTCGCGCTCGTAGAAGAGATCGCCGACCAGGATCACGTCGGCCCGCTCCGGCGCGCTGGCCAGCAAGTCCTCTCCCGTGGTTTCCACTTCGACAGAATTGAGCGCCGCATTGAGCCTCACGGCCGCGAGCGAAAACGCGTCGATGTCGGCAGCCAGAACTTTCGCCGCCCCTGCGCGCTTTGCAGCGATGGCGGTGAGACCGGAGCCCGAGCCTAAGTCGATGACGGAGAGGCCGCGCACGAGCGCGGGCGTATCGAGAAGATAGCGCGCAAGTGCCTGTCCGCCAGCCCAGGCGAAAGCCCAGTAAGGCGGCGGCACGTTCATCTCGCCCAGCTCTTCCTCGGTCTTCTGCCAGATGGGCAGACTTTCCTCGGCAAGGTGAAGGCGGATCTCCGGCACGAGCGGCGGCGTGAGCGGGCGTGTGTTGGCAGCGATGAACGCTTCGGCGCGGGGCGCCTCTTTCGGGGCGCTCACGCCTTGGCTTTCTTGGTGCGTTTCGCCGGCGAAGGCGCCACGCCGGCCATGCGGCACACCTCGGCCCACTCCTTTTCGGTCACAGGCTGCACGGAGAGGCGCGAGGCGGTGACGAGCTTCATCTCGGCGAGCTTCGGATTGGCCTTCACGTCCGCAAGCGTGACGGGGCGCGGCATGGGCTCCACGGCCCGCACGTCCACGCACTCCCACGCGCCCGTGTCGTCCGTTCCATCCGGATGCGCCAGCACGATCACCTCGCAGATGCCGACGATCTCCTTGCCGATGTTCGAGTGATAGAAGAACCCGAGATCGCCGATCTGCATCGCGCGCATGTTGTTGCGCGCCTGAAAGTTGCGTACGCCCGTCCAAGGCTCGCCCTTGGCGCCCTTCGAGACGAGTTCATCCCAGGAGAACGCGTCGGGCTCGGATTTGAAAAGCCAATAGGCCATGGAAGCGTCGATCTCCGAGTGTGTAGGACGGGGTGCACCTTACGCCATATTCGGCGTGTCTCAAGCCTCAGTCCTCGGCCTTGAACGGGCGGCGCAGAAGGCCGGAGATGGCATCGTCCACGCTCACGCGCCCTTCCAGAACGGCGTGGACGGCTTCCGTGATCGGCATCTCGATGCGCTTCTCCTCCGCAAGCCGCACGACGGCCGCCGCGGTGTAGACACCTTCGGTCACGGCAACACGCGCGCCGAGCACGGCTGCGAGCGTCTCACCCTGGCCCAGCGCGCGACCCAGGCTCATATTGCGCGACTGCACGCTGCCGCAGGTGAGGACGAGATCGCCGAGGCCAGAGAGCCCCATCATGGTCTCGGGCCGCGCGCCGAGCACGTGGCCGAGCCGGCGCATCTCGGCAAAGCCGCGCGTCACAATGGCTGCGTGTGCGCTGGCGCCGAGGCCCTTGCCGTGGACGATGCCGGCGGCGATGGCGAGCACGTTCTTCAAGGCGCCGCCCAGCTCGACGCCGACGATGTCGTCCGACCAATAGAGGCGAAGCTGGCGATCCCCCAGCCGCTCGGCCAATTGCCTGCCGAGGGTTTCGTTGCGGCAGGCGATGGTGAGCGCCGCGGGCAGGCCACGGGCCACGTCCGCCGCGAAGCTCGGGCCTGAGAGCACGGCGAGCATCACATCCGGCACGGTCTCGGCGATGACCTCGCCCAAGAGCTTGCCCGTCTGCTGCTCGACGCCCTTCGCGCAGACGACGAGCGGCTGGCCGGGGCGGACGAGGCGGGCCAGCGTCGCGGTGATGGCACGCACGTGCTGGGCGGGGCAAACCAGCAGAATGGCATCGGAAGCCGCGCAGTCCTCGAGGCGCGCGGTGGCCTTGAGCCGGGTATCCAGCTCGACGCCAGGAAGGAACGAGCGGTTGACGTGGCGCTCGTTGATGTCGGCCACGGTGTCCGGCTCGCGCGCCCACAGCACGACATCGCGCCCGGCGAGAACGAGGGTCTGTGCAAGCGCGGTTCCCCAGGCTCCGCCCCCGATGACACCGATGCGATTGATGGTCATGAGCTCACGCTCCCAATTGGGCCCCCGGGACGGGCGCGTTGCCGCGTCCCCAGCGGCGCAGGGACAGTACTTGCCTGTTTCCCGTGATCAAGCTTTTACGCCAGCCCCGATGGCAGCGGGAGCGGTTGGATCAAGCGGCCAGCGGGGCCTCGCCGCAAAATCAAGCCCATCCACCCAGCCGCGCGCCAAGCGCTCCGCGCCTGCCCAAGCGATCATGGCGCCGTTGTCCGTGCAGAGGGCGGGCGGCGGGACTGAGAGCGCAAAACCCCGCTCGGCAGCCAGCCGCGCGAGGGCAGCGCCGATCTTCCGGTTGGCCGCCACGCCTCCGGCCACCGTGAGGCGGCGCGGGCGATCCGGGCCGAAGGCGCCTTCGGCCATGTCCATGGCGCGGCCGACGCGGTCGGCCACGATGTCGCACACGGCGGCCTCGAAGGCGGCGCACAGGTCCGACACGTCGCGATCGGTCAGAGGAGCGGCCGCCTCGGCGCGCTGGCGTACCGCGGTCTTGAGGCCGGCGAGCGAAAAATGCGGCTCGGGGCGCCCAATCATCGGGCGGGGCAAGGGAAAACGGTTAGGATCTCCGTCGCGGGCGGCCTTCTCGACCTCAGGGCCGCCGGGATAGCCGAGCCCCAGAAGCTTGGCGGTCTTGTCGAAGGCCTCGCCGATGGCGTCGTCGATGGTGGTGCCCAGGCGGCGATAACGGCCGACATCCTCGACCAGCAGCGTTTGCGTGTGCCCGCCCGAGACCAGCAGCATGAGGTACGGGGGGGCGATGCTGTCGGTGAGCCCCACGGTGAGCGCGTGGGCCTCCAGATGATTGATGGCGAGAAAGGGCCGGCCGCTCGCCAGTGCCAGCGCCTTGCCGGTCACGAGCCCCACCACGAGGCCGCCGTTCAGACCAGGACCGGCGGTCGCGGCGATGCCCGACAGATCCCCCAGCCCGAGACCGGCTTCGGCAAGCGCGGCCTTCACCAAGCCGTCCAGGCATTCCACGTGGGCGCGGGCCGCGATCTCCGGCACGACGCCGCCATAGGGCCGATGCTCGGCGAGCTGGGAGCGCACGACGTTGGAGAGGATGCGGCCGCCCCCTTGCTCGTCGCGGACGACCACGGAGGCCGCCGTCTCGTCGCAACTCGTCTCAATGCCGAGAACCACGAGGCGGCCCGGCGACGGTGTCGTTTCCCTGACTTCGGCCGGCACGTTCTCGTCCCGTTTGCGTTCGACCCGCCGGGCGGGCATTAATGGCGCCGCCTGCCAACGGTCCATCCTAGACCGTCGCCCCTAGCATCCGGAGCCCAAGACTTGCAAGCTCGCACCTATCGTATCGGTACACGTGGATCGCCGCTCGCTCTCGCCCAGGCGCACGAGGTGCGCGGGCGTCTCATGGCGGCACACCGGCTGCCCGAGGACGCCTTCGAGATCCGGACCTACAAAACCACCGGTGACATCATCGTGGACCGTCCGCTCGCGGAGTTCGGCGGCAAGGGGCTCTTCACGAAGGAGCTTCAGGAGGCGCTGCTTTCCGACGAGATCGACTTCGCCGTGCATTCCATGAAGGACATGCAGACGCAGCTTCCTGACGGGCTTGGCATCGCCGCCGTGCTGCCGCGCGAGGACGTGCGGGATGCGTTCCTCTCCCTCAAGTATGCTTCCCTCGACGCTCTTCCCCACGGCGCCGTCGTCGGAACGTCCAGCCTGAGGCGGCAAGCGCAGGTGCAGCGGGTGCGGCCCGACCTCAAGGTGGTGGCCTTCCGTGGCAACGTACAGACACGGCTGCGCAAGCTCGCGGAAGGCGTGGCGGATGCGACCCTTCTCGCCTGCGCGGGCCTGAAGCGGCTCGGTCTTGCCGACCGCATCACGTCCGAAATCCCCGTGGACCACATCCTTCCTGCGGTCGCGCAAGGCGCCATCGCCATCGAGATGCGCAGCGACAATGCCGAGATCGGCCAGATCCTTGCGCCGCTCAACGACGAGACGACGGCGATCCGCGTCACGGCCGAGCGCGCATTCCTGCGCCGCCTCGAAGGCTCCTGCCGCACGCCCATCGCGGGCCTCGCCGAGCTTCGGGGCGACCGCCTCTCGTTCCGCGGCATGACGTTCTCGCTCGACGGGTCGGAGTGCTTCTCGACCGCCATCGAAGGACCGGCGGGAGACGCGGCGGCGCTCGGCATCGCCGCGGCCGATACCCTCCTGAAGCAGGGCGCGCACGCCCACGTCAACCGGGCTCCCTGATGCGTCTCCTCATCACAAGACCTGAAGCGGGGCCGGAAGGCGATCCGCTCGCGGCCGCGCTCACAGCGATGGGGCATGCGGTCGTGCAGGCGCCGATGCTGTCCGTCAGCTACACCGACACCGTCCCGAACCTCGCGGGCGCGCAGGCCCTCATCGCGACCAGCCGCAACGGCCTCAAGGCCTTCATCCGGCGGGGACTTCCGAGCGAGGCCGTACTCGCGCTGCCACTACTTGCGGTCGGTCCGGCGACGGCCGCGTTCGGCCGGGAGATCGGCTTTCGGACCGTCGTCGAAGGCGCGGGCACGGGGCGGGAGTTGCTGGCGCAGATCAAATCCGACATCGACCCCGCGGCCGGCGTTCTGGTGCATCTCTCGGGTGAAACCCTGGCCGTGGATCTCAAGGGCGCCCTCGAAGCCGCGGGTTTTCAGGTGCGCCGCGAGATCGTTTACCAAACTCACGCCGCGAGCGGTTTTCCCGACGAGGTCACGGCTAAACTCCGGGCCGGTCTTCTGGACGGCGTCGTTCTCATGTCGCCCAGAACGGCCAAGGTCTATGCCGGGCTGATCACCGAACTCGGGCTTGCGGATTCGGTGCGCCGCTTGGTGCACTTCTGTCTGTCGGACGCGGTGGGCCGTGCGCTCGCAAGACTGGAGCCCGTCAATTTCGCAGTCGCTCGATCGCCCAATTCGCAAGAAATGCTTGCTCTCATCGCCCACGAGGCGTCAGAATCTTTCTAGGTCCCACCTCGTCCCCCCTCGAGGTCCGACCCCAAAGCCCCTGGAGACCCTGCTCCCATGACCGATAAGCCCGATCCCGCGAAGGATGCTGGCCGGACCGACAATCCTGGCGCGAAGCGTCCACACGCGACGCTGGACCTCAAGGCGACGGAGGTGAAGGCGCCCGCATCGCCCGCGCCGGCAACCGGCAGCAGCGGCACCGCCTCGTCCGCTTCCGCTACGCCGGGCGCGTCATCGTCTTCGTCCAGCACGGCATCTGCTGCCAGCCCGTCGTCGCCGGGATCGTCCTCGACGTCCACGGCGAAGCCGTCTTCCGGGACGAGCACTACGGACGCCTCGGCGAAGGCTGCTCCGGGCGCCGCGTCCAAAGCCGCACCTGCGGCCGCCAAGCCCGAAACAAAAGCGAGCGGCGGCGGTGGCGGCTTCTTCTCCCACCTCGCGGCGGGCCTCATCGGCGGCGGCCTCGTCTACGCGGGCGCGGCCGTGCTTCAGCCGGGCTGGCTTCCGAACTCCTCCAACGAGGCGGTGTCGCAGCTCTCCTCGCGGATCGCGGCGCTCGAATCCGCTCCCAAGGAAAGCCCCGCGCTCGCCGCCAAGATCAGCGAGGCCGAAGGCCGCCTCGCCAAGCTCGACCAGATCGAGCAGAGCGTGACGCAACTTCGCGACGCGCAAGGCACGCTCGCAGCCGAAACCAAATCGCTCAAGGATGCCGCCGAGAGCGGCGCCGCCAACGGCGGCACCGAGCGCGTCGCCAAGCTCGAGGAGCAGCTCGCGCTGATCGCCTCCGGCGCACCGGCCTCGGACGGACGCATCCCGCAGCTCGCGGCCCTCGCCGGCAAGATCTCGGACGTCGAATCCTCGCTTTCGGCTCAACTCGCCGAGCTGCGAAAGAGCCTGCCGGCCGAGGTCGATGCGCGCATTACCGCGACACAGGAAGCGAGCGAGGCGGCGAAGGCTGCAACCTCGCGCCTCGACCGCGAGGTCGCCCAGCTTCGCACCGATCAGGCACGCAGCGCACAGCGTGACGAAGCCACCAAAGCCGACACCGAACGTCTCTCCGCGGCCGTCGAGGCCGTGAAGGAGGAAGCGGGCAAACTCTCCAGCACGATCGGCGAGCTTCGCGCCTCGATCGAAACGCAGATCAAAGCGCTCGCCCGGCCGGCCGACGTCTCGGCTGCCGTGAGCCCGGTTGCGAGCAAGCTCGCCGAGCTCGAGCACAACGTTCAGAGCGTCGTGAAGAGCGAAGCGACCCGCAAAGAGAACGCGGAGCGCATCGTGCTCTCGCTCGAGCTTTCGAACCTCAAGCGCGCGCTCGACCGCGGGCAGGGGCAGGGCTACGCCGCCGAGCTCGAGGAGGTGCGCAAGGTTTCCGGAGGCCAGCTCGACCTCAGCGCCCTCGATCGCTTCAAGGATACGGGCGTCGCGACGGTGGCGGAGCTGAAGGCGAGCTTCCGTCCGGTCATGAACGCGGTGATCGATGCGGATCTCGAGCCGGCGGACGGCTCGGTCATCGACCGGCTGCTCGCGGGCGCCAAGTCCGTGGTCCGGGTTCGCCGCGTGAGCCACGATGCGGAGGACACCAGCGCGGAAGCGGTGGTGTCGCGTATCGAGACCGCCCTCAACGAGGGACGGCTCGGCGACGTGATCGCGCTCGCCAAGACGCTTCCACAGAGAGCGCAGGCGCCTATCGAAGACTGGCTGACCAAGGTGGCGGCGCGCAACTCCGTGGACGAGGCGATCGCCGCCGTCGACGAGAAGCTCAAGGCCTCGCTTTCCGGCACGGCTGAAGCGGCACCCGCCGCGCCGGCCCCCGTACAGAATTGAGAGGAATGGAGCGATGACGCGTCTCGTCCTTTTCCTCCTCGGTGTGATCGCGCTGGCCTCCGGGCTCGCGTGGCTTGCCGACCGTCCCGGCTCGCTGCTGATCACGTGGCAGGGCTATGAGATCGAAACCAGCGTATTCCGCGCCGTCGTGATCTTCGCGGCGCTGGTCGGCTTCGCGGTTCTGGTGTGGACCATCCTCACGCAGATCTGGTCGAGCCCGGCGGCGCTCAGCCATTTCCTCACGCGCCGTCGTCAGCGCCGCGGTCTCGACGCGCTGTCGAGCGGCATGATCGCGATCGGCGCGGGCGACCGCTCGATGGCCACGCGCTACGCTCTGCAGGCACGGAAATCGCTGCCGAACGAGCCGTTGACACATCTTCTGCGCGCGCAGGCCGCGCAGCTTTCCGGCGACAAGGCCACCGCGCGTCGCATTTTCGAAGCGATGCTCGGCTCTCCCGACACGGAGCAACTGGGATTGCGCGGGCTGTTCCTCGAAGCCGGGCGTGAAGGCGAGCGCGAGGCGCAGCGGCAGTTCGCGGAGCGGGCGCTGGCGCTCAATCCGAAGCTCTCGTGGCCGGTGGAAGCGTTGTTCGACCTGCAGTGTCAGGCCGGTGACTGGGCGGGAGCCTTGCAGACACTCGCGCTCGGGCGCCGTCACGGACAACTCGAGCGGCCAATCGCGGATCGCCGCCGGGCCGTGCTGCTCACGGCTCAGGCGCAGGCACTCGAGGAGGAGGATGCCGAGAAGGCGCTGACGCTCGCGCTCGAAGCGCACGGCCTCGCCCCGTCTCTCATTCCGGCCGCCGGCATCGCCGGACGCCTGCTCGCCGCACGCGGAAACACGGCGCGGGCCGCCAAGGTCATCCAGAAGACGTGGGCCAAGTCTCCCCATCCCGAGCTTGCGACCGCCTATGCTTACGCGCGCATCGGCGACAGCCCCCGCGACCGCCTCGACCGCGTGAAGCAACTCTTCATGCTCAATCCGCACTCCATCGAAAGCTCGATCGCCGTGGCGGTCGCGGCCATCGAGGCCCACGACTACGCGGAAGCGCGGCGCATGCTGCAGCCGTTCATGGAGACCGGCCTTACGCGCCGGGTCGCCGCGCTCCTGGCGCGCATCGAGGCTGAAGAAAGCGGTGACAAGGGACGGGCACGCGAGTGGCTGGCCCGTGCCGTGACCGCGCCCCGCGACGCGGCTTGGACCGCCGACGGCGTCACCTCGGACCGCTGGGCTCCGACCTCTCCGGTAACCGGCGCGCTCGATGCATTCGAGTGGCGCGTTCCGGTGGAGGAACCGAACGGTGGCGAGGAGCGGATCCTCGGCGCGGATCTCACCGAGTTCATCGCTTCGGGCGAGCCCGAGACGGTGATCGCGAAGGCCGAGCCGGTCGCAGCGGCGCCGAAGGACGTTACGCCGTCCGACGCCGTGCCCGAGGAGCCCAAGACAGCACCGCCGGCCGCCAAGACGGCACCCACTGACAAGGGTGGCGCACCCGCGGTGGCGGCGGATGCTCCGAAGAAGTCGCCTCCCCAGGCTGCCGACAAAAACGGAGATGCGTCCAGCCGCACGGATCGCTCGCGGATCTTTACGTCGCCTCATGCGCCGGATGACCCGGGGCTCGAACCCGAAGAAGGCGAACCGCCGCGTTCGGCAGCCGGATAGCTCCCGGCAGGCTCGCAGTCCCACCATCCGGCCCCCAAGCGCTCGCTCGGGGTGATGCAAGCTCAGGCAATCCCACGGGCTGCTTAGACGATAGGCAGCCCGCGGCGGGTGTATTGCTGCCCTGATTGGAATCAAATCCGGTCGGCTCGGGATGTATGAGAAATGCTCTGATATAAGTTCGACCAAGGGGGAAGTTGTCGCGTTCACCCCCATTGCCCATAATGACGCCAGAACAATAACCAGTTCCGGGAGGAATTAACGATGTCGGACAAGGCGTATCCTGTTACGCCCGAGTGGGCGAGCCGTGCGTGGCTCGACGAGGCCAAGTACAAGGCGCAGTACGAGCGCTCCGTGAAGGACCCGGATGGCTTCTGGGGCGAGAATGGCCGCCGCATCGATTGGGTGAAGCCCTACACCAAGGTCAAGAACACAACCTTTTCGCCCGACAACGTCTCGATCAAGTGGTTCGAGGACGGCACGCTCAACGTTTCCGCCAACTGCATCGACCGGCACCTGGCCACGCGCGGCGACCAGATCGCGATCATCTGGGAAGGCGACGATCCCACCGAAGACCAGACCATCACCTACCGGCAGCTTCACGAGCGCGTCTCGAAGCTTGCGAACGTGCTCAAGGCGCATGGCGTCAAGAAGGGCGATCGCGTCACCATCTACCTGCCGATGATACCGGAAGCTGCCTACGCGATGCTCGCGTCGGCGCGCATCGGCGCCATTCACTCGGTGGTGTTCGCAGGCTTCTCCCCGGATAGCCTCGCGGGACGCATCGAGGATGCGGGCTCTAAGTTCATCATCACGGCCGACGAAGGCCTGCGCGGCGGCAAGCCGGTGCCGCTGAAGAAGAACACAGACGAGGCGCTCAAGAAGTGCGCGAAGGGTGACGAGAAGGTGCTCGTCGTGCGCCGCACAGGCAACGCGGTCGCCTGGACCGAAGGGCGCGATCTTTGGTTCCATGACGAAGTCACCAAGGTGTCGGCCGACTGCCCGCCCGTCGAGGTCGAGGCCGAGCATCCGCTGTTCATCCTCTACACCTCCGGCTCCACCGGAAAGCCCAAGGGCGTGGTGCACACCTCAGGCGGCTACCTGCTGTTTGCGTCCATGACGCACCAGTACGTATTCGATTACCATCCCGGCGACATCTACTGGTGCACCGCCGACGTGGGTTGGGTGACCGGCCACAGCTACATCCTGTACGGACCGCTCGCAAACGGCGCGACCACGGTGATGTTCGAGGGCGTGCCGACCTATCCGACGCCGTCGCGCTTCTGGGACGTTGTCGACAAGTGGAAGGTCAACACCTTCTACACGGCACCGACTGCGATCCGCTCTCTCATGGGCGCGGGCGACGATTTGGTGAAGCGCTCGGACCGCTCGTCTCTCCGCCTGCTCGGCAGCGTCGGCGAGCCGATCAATCCCGAAGCTTGGGAGTGGTACTACCGTGTGGTCGGCGAGCAGCGCTGCCCCATCGTGGACACCTGGTGGCAGACCGAGACCGGCGGCATCCTGATCACGCCGCTGCCCGGCGCCATTGCGCAGAAGCCCGGCTCGGCCACGCTTCCGTTCTTCGGCGTGCAGCCGGCGCTGGTCGACGACAAGGGCGCCGTGCTCCAAGGCGCGGCGCAGGGCAATCTCGTCATTCTCGATAGCTGGCCCGGCCAGGCGCGCACCCTGTTCGGAGATCACGACCGCTTCGTACAGACCTACTTCAGCACCTATCCCGGCACGTACTTCACCGGCGACGGATGCCGGCGCGACGAGGACGGCTACTACTGGATCACCGGCCGCGTGGACGACGTAATCAACGTCTCGGGACACCGCATGGGCACGGCGGAAGTGGAAAGCGCGCTCGTGTGCCATCCCAAGGTCGCGGAAGCGGCCGTGGTCGGCTACCCGCACGACCTCAAGGGCCAGGGCATCTACTGCTACGTGACACTCAATGTGGGCGAGCACCCCTCGGAGGAGCTGCGCAAGGAGCTCGTGCAGCACGTGCGCCGCGAGATCGGGCCGATCGCCTCTCCCGACGTGGTACAGTTCGCGCCGGGCTTGCCCAAGACGCGCTCAGGCAAGATCATGCGCCGCATTCTGCGCAAGATCGCCGAGGACGAATTCGGTAGCCTCGGCGATACGTCGACGCTGGCCGATCCGTCCGTGGTCGACGACCTGATCACGAACCGGCAGAACCGCAAGGCGGGCTGAGCCGGGTTACTTCAGCTTTCACGCTTTACACGTCTTTACGCGCCAGACCCTCCGGTCTGGCGCGTAATTGTTTCTGATGCCTGGTCTCTCATTCCTCGCGGCGGTGAAGGCTCGGAGCATGCCTGAGATGCGTCTGGATCCAGGCCTTCGCCGGGATGACGGTGTGGGGTTGGCGGGGCGCTATCGCAACTCCGTCACACCTGCGGATGCCGGTATCTCGACACGGACACGTGCGCCGGATCTCGAGGCGTTCGCTACGCCTCGCCTCTTGGCGCCGGATGCACTATTGCGCGCGCTCAAGTAAGCCCGCGCTTCTTCAGCAGCCCTTCGATCTCCGGCGGGCGGCCGCGGAATGCGACGTAGGCGTCGAGTGCATCCTGCCGGTTTCCGGCCGCGTAGATATTGGCCTTGAGCTTGTTCGCGGTTTTGCGGTCGTAGATGTTGCCTGCCTCCTTGAAGGCCGCGAAGGCGTCGGCGTCCATCACCTCAGACCACAGGTAGCTGTAGTAGCCCGCCGCATAGCCGCCGATGATGTGCTGGAAATGCGGGATACGATGGCGCGGTACGATCTCGGCCGGCATGCCGATGCGCGCCAGGATCTCGCTTTCGAAGGCGTCGACGTCGAGCCCCTTCGTGTCCTTCAGCGAATGCAGCTCGAGATCGAGCAAGGTGGAGGCCGTGTACTCGACCGTCTGGAAGCCCTGGTTGAACGTGCGTGCGGCCTCGAGCTGCTTCAGGATCTGCTCGGGCATCGGCTTGCCTGTCTTGGCATGGAGAGCGAAACGCTTCAGCACCTCTGGCTCGGACAGCCAGTGCTCGTAAAGCTGCGAGGGCAGCTCCACGAAATCGTGCAGCACGTTGGTCATGGCGAGCGAAGGATAGGTCACATCCGACAGCAGGCCATGCAGCCCGTGCCCCAGCTCGTGGAACAGGGTGCGCGCATCGTCGAAGGAGAGCAGCGCCGGCGTGCCGGGCGCGCCGCGGGCGACGCTCATCACGTTGACGACGATGGGGCGCACGCTGCCCGTCAGCTTGTGCTGGCCACGATAAGACGACATCCAGGCGCCCGAACGCTTCGAAGGCCGCGCATAGTAGTCGCCGTAGAAGAGACCCACGTGCTCGCCCGCCTTGGTCTTCACCTCCCACGCACGCACGTCCTCATGATAGACGGGCACGTCGGTGCGCTCCTCGAACACGAGGCCGAACAGCTTGCCCGCGGTATCGAAGGCAGCGGCGAGCACGTTCTCCAAGACCAGATAGGAGCGGACCTCGGCCTCATCGAGATCGTAGCGGGCCTTGCGCTCCTTCTCGGCGTAGTAGCGCCAGTCCCAGGCCGCGATCTTGAAGTTGCCGCCTTCGGACCGCGCGCGCTTTTCGAGCGCGGCCTTCTCCTCGCGGGCCCGTCGAAGGGCAGGGGGCCACACCTTGTCGAGGAGGGCGCGGACGCTGGCCGGTGTCTTGGCCATCGTGTCGTCCAGCACGTAGGCCGCGAACGTCTCGTAGCCGAGGAGATGGGCCAGCTCGCTGCGAAGCTCCATCATCCGGACGACGATGGCGCGGTTGTCGGTCTTGCCGCCAAGCTCGCCGCGCTTGATCCAAGCTTTCCAGGCTTCCTCGCGCAGATCCCGGCGCGCAGAGAACTGAAGGAACGGCTCAACGCTGGAGCGAGCCAGCGTGATGGCGTAGCTGCCGGGCTTGCCGAGCGAGACGGCAGCCTGGGCCGCAGCGTCGCGCACGGAGCCGGGAAGACCATCGAGATCGCGGTCACCGTCCAGAAACAGATGCCAGGCCTGCTCATCCGCGAGCACGTTCTGATTGAAGGACGTGCCCAGCGTGGCAAGCTCGGTGTTGATCTCGGCGATGCGCTTGCGTGCCTTCGCGCCAAGCTTCGCGCCGGCACGGACGAAGCTCTTGTACGTGCGCTCCAGCAGGCGCAGGCCCTCGGCATCGCGGCTGAGATCGTCGCGACGCTCATAGAGGTCGGCGATGCGAAGAAACAGGCGACGGTCGAGCATCATCGCGCTCTGGTGTTTGGCGAGGCGCGGGGAGAGTTCACGCTCGATCGCCTGAAGCGCCGCGTTGGTGTCGGCGCTCGTGAGATTGAAGAAGACGTCGGCGACCTTGGTGAGCAACACGCCGCTCTTTTCGAGCGCCACGATGGTGTTCGCAAAGGTGGGCTTGGCTGCACGTCCCGCTATCTCGGCCAGCTCCTTCTTGTGCTCCTTCAGGGCGGCATCGAAAGCGGGGCGGAAGTGGCGCGGCTCGATCGAAGCGAACGGCGGCGCCTTGAATGGCGTGCGCCAGGGCTTGAGCAGCGGGTTCTGCGCCGCTTTGTCCGCGTTCTTCTTCGGGCCGGCTGCCTTTGCCATGATCCAAATCCTTCTTTCGTGAAGTCCGAGCCCCGGATCGATAGCGGATTGCGGGGCCCCGCGCAAAGACGTGCGTCAATTGATGGCGCGCTTCACGCAAATGGGATCGGGGCCGGCTTGAAGCCGGCCCGTCAGCCCGGGACGAGAGGAGGATTGGAGGAGGGGAGTTGTCCGCCCGGCTGCCGGACACAGACCAGACCGGGGGCTCGGAGGTCCGATCCGCCGAGGCAACCGGGCGGGGGTCAACATCGGAAAGTCTGGATGCGATTGTGGGCGCGCGCAGGGCGCAAACGCGACGTCAATCTGACGTCACGGAGGAATTTCTGTGCGGGAGGGAAAAAAGAAAAATGGCCCGGTCCAGGGAGATTGGCCTCGGATTGGGGGCTTGGGGGCAGTAAATCCGAGACGGAGATGGACCGGGCCGGGACGCTGTTGTTTCCCACTCTACGCATCAATGAGACTTGGCGAAGGACGCTTTGTGGCAGCGATGTGAAATGTTGGCGCGGACCGTCTTGAAAAATTTCGGACCCGTGCGATCATACCTTCTGATCAAAGGGAGGCGCCCTTGAGCGAATCCGACCCCATACGTTTCCGCCCGCGTGAGCCGGGCCTCTATGCGCATAGCCAAGCTCATCGCAGCTTATCGTCCTCATCCCCTTCCCGAAGCAGCTCGCCCGTCGTGGCGTTCAATCGTGCCGAGCTGGATGCGATCCTGGCCGTGTACGCGCGCAAGGTGGCGGCCGGCGAGTGGCGCGACTATGCCCTCGACATGGGGCGCGAGAAGGCTGTGTTCGCCATCTTCCAGCGGACCTCCGAGTATCCTTTGCTCCAGGTGGAGAAATGTCCGCGGCTCGCCCGCCGGCAAGGCGCCTACAGCGTGGTGCTGAGGAGCGGGGTGATCCTGAAGAGAGGGCATGAGCTTCAGCGCGTGCTCTCGGTCTGCGAGACCCTCAAGCTCGGGCGTTGACGCACTCGCCCGTTCGGCCCGCCCCGTCAGGCCGGTCTCGACAAACAGAAAGGGCCCCGCCGGATGGCGAGGCCCTTTCCATTTGCAGGGTGGTGTTCCGGGGCTTGTGCTTACTCGCGGTTACCCATGAGCGACAGCAGGTTGACGAACAGGCCCACGAAGTCCTGGTAGAGCGAGAGCGCGCCGAAGATCGAGGCCTTGGCGGCGGCTTCCGCATTGCCGGCCACCTCGAAGTAGGTGTCCTTGATGCGCTGCGTGTCGTAAGCGGTGAAGCCCGCGAAGACGAGAACGCCGATCACGGAGATCGCGAAGCTCATCGCGCTCGACTGCGTGAAGATGTTCACGATGCTGGCGATGATGACGCCGATCAGGCCCATGAACAGGAACGAACCCCAGCCGGAGATGTCCCGCTTCGTCGTGTAGCCCCAGACGCTCAGGCTCGCGAAGGTAGCGGCCGAGATGAAGAACACGTTGGCGATCGACGTGCTGGTGAAGACCAGCAGGATCGACGAGAGGGACGCGCCGACGAGGGCGGCGTAGATCCAGAACGACGTCTGGGCTGCGCCGACGCTCATGGCGTGAGCGCGGAACGAGAAGAAGAACACGAATGCGAGGGGCGCAAGGAACAGCACCCACTTCAGCGGGCTGGTGTAGATGGCCACGCCGAAAGAGGTGAGACCCATGCCGTTACGCAGGGTCGCGGCCGCAGCGGACGGATCGTTCGTGACCGCAAGCGAGAACACGAGGTATGCGACGATACCGGTGAGCGCAACGCCGGCCGCCATATAGTTGTAGACGCCCAGCATGTATGAACGCAGACCTTCGTCGACGTCGGCCCGGCCGACCGTCGTCGGTTGCGTATATCTGCTGTCAAACTGTGCCATCGTGATGGAGTCCCCTTAAAGACTTCTAGCGCAAACTCGATTTGCCTACGGCATATTGGAACCGTGCCACCCGCTTTCAAGAGTTGATGGCGGCACTCTCAATTTGCCGTACAATTGGGTCCATTCATAAGGCAATTCGGCTGGAATGTTAATCTTGAGTGATCGAGAAAATACCTAGGTATCGCGACATCCGGTCGAAGTTAAATCTACGCAATTATTGCGATCTCAGCGTTTGAGCGGGCTTGGCCCGCAGCACCGCCCAGGTGCCGAACGCCCCGAAGGCCAGCACCAAACCGACCGCTACAGCCAGCGCCTTCAGCACAGCGTCCAGGCTGAAACTGAAGGGGATTTTCATGACCTCCTGAACGGCGATCCAGGCGGCGAAGGCGCCGAGGCCTACCGCGAACAGCGCGGCGACGACGGCCAGCAGCAGATATTCGACAGCGTGCGAGACGAGCACCCGGCGGCGGGTTGCACCCAGCACCTTCAGCACCACGGCTTCCAACACGCGCCGGCGCTGCGCGGTGGCGAGTGCACCTGCCAGCACCAACGCACCGGCGATCAGGGTCACGGCGCCGGCGACGCGCACGGCCACCATCACCTTCTCCAGAATGGCGGTTGCTGCATTGAGCGCGTCCTTGACGCGAATGACGGTGACCGCCGGGAACGCCTTGCCGACCGCCCTGCCGAGCTGGGCTTCGGTTGCGACAGGCGTGCCCGGCGGGAGGCTGACAGTGGCCAGCAGATTGTGGGGGGCTCCCTTGAGGGCGTTGGGCGAAAACACCATGACGAAATTGAGCGTGAGGCTTTCCCATTTCACCTCACGCAGGTTGGCGATGCGGGCCGTGAGATTCCGTCCCAGCACGTTGACCGTGACCTGATCCCCGATGCCGATACCGAGGTGACGCGCGAGGTCACGTTCGAAGGAGACCAAGGGCTCTCCGTCATAGTCCGCGGGCCACCATTCGCCGTCCACGAGGCTCGATCCCTCGGGAAGCGTGGCGGAGTAGGTGAGGCCGCGGTCGCCGTTCAGCACCCATTGCGCTTCGGGAGGCAGCTTGAACTCCTCCGCCTTGATGCCCTTCATCTCGACGAGGCGGCCTCTGAGCATCGGCGCTTCCACGAGATGCGCGCCGGGCGCCTCCTGCTCGACGAGGCGGGAGAGATCCTCCGAGCTCGTCTTCGGCACATCCAGCAGGAAATAGCTCGGGGCCTTCTGGGGCAGGCGACTGGTCAGCTCGTTGACAAGCGAAGCGTCCGCAAGGGCGACGGCGACCAGCAGCGAGAGACCCGAGCCAAGGGATACCACCACCGACCGAGTGAGACCGCCGGGCGCGCCGATGTTTCCGATGGCAAGCGCCAGCTCTGGCCATTTGGGCCGCGGCACGCGGCGCGCAAGCCAGGTCACCAGGCTTCCGAGCGCGGTGAACACAGCAAACACGAGCACCAGCGCGCCGCAGAAATAGAGCGCGATGCGCGTCGATTCCGCCATCATCAGCACGAAGCCGAGCAGCAAGGCCGCGATGAGCACCGTGAGCGCGATGATCTGCGGGCGCGGCCACACGGCCTCGGGCGCGACCTCGTCTCGAAAGAGAACGCTCGGCTTGATCAGCTCCGCGCGACCGAGCGGCCAGAGCGTGAACAGCAGCGCGACGAGCACGCCGTAGACCGCGCTCGCGACGATGCTTGCGGCCGAGTAGGCGACCTCGGCCTTGATCGGCAGTTGATCGCCATAGAGCGAAACGAGCAGGCGCGGCGCGGTGAGGCCTACTGCGAGACCCACCGCGACGCCGATCAGGGCGATGGCGAGAACCTGAACCAGGAAAATCAGCAGCACCGTGCGGCTGGTGGCGCCTACCGTCTTCATGGTGGCGATGACATTGCGGCGACGCTCGATGAAGGTGGCGACGGCGCTCGCGATGCCGACGCCGCCGACCAGCAGGGCGGCGAGCCCGAGGAATGTGAGGAACTGGCGCAGACGGTCGAGCGTGCGCGTAACCTGGGGAGAGGGATCGCGCCTATCTCCGATGACGAACCCCGATTGCGCGAGCTCCGATTTCGCCATGGTGCGGAACGCGCCGACATCCTGAGGCGCGCCACCTTGCTCAGACGGAAGCTTCAGCGCATAGCGCCAGCGCACGAGCGTACCGGGCTGGACGAGCCCGGTCTTGGCGAGGGTCACGTGCGAGACAAAGACGCGCGGTCCGTAGGTGAGCCGATCAGCCACGGCATCGGGCTCGTTCACGAGGGTTGCGCGCACGACGACCTCGGCATCGCCAACCCGCATCCTGTCGCCGACCTCGAGGCCGAGCTGGGAGAGCAGCACCGGGTCTGCGACTGCGCCATTCTCGGCATTCAGAGCCTCCGCGAAGGCCGACCCGTTTACCTCAACCTCGCCCGCGAGCGGATAGGCCGCATCCACCGCCTTGAGTTCGACCAGGGCCTGCTCGTTGCCGTCCAGGCTCCGCGCCATGGTGCGGAGCGTCGCGGTTTCGCTCATGCGGCCGCGCGCCTCGAACCAGGCGCGCTCGGCATCGGTGGCCCGCGCGTGCATCCGCGCGAACGTCACGTCACCGCCGAGAATGATCTCGCCCTGGCGCTCGAAGCCGTCACGCAACGCATCCGACAGCGTGCTCACGGTCGCGATCACGGCCACGCCGAGTGCGACGCACGCCATGAAGATGTAGAAGCCGCTGAGGCCGGCGCGCAGCTCACGGAGGGCTATCCCGAGCATGCGTCCCGTCGACAGGCGGGAGGCTGGCCGCGAAGAGCCGGAGGCGATCGCCGTCGACGTCATGCGGCCACCACGGCTTGCTCGTCGGCCACGATGCGTCCGTCCGCCATGCGGATCGTTCGCTCGCACTCCTTGGCCAGCCGCTCGTCATGGGTGACGAGGACGAGCGTCGCGTCGCTCCTGCGCTTCAGGCCGAACAGCAGATCGACGACCTGCCGGCCAGTCTTGCCGTCGAGGTTGCCGGTCGGCTCGTCGGCGAGGAGAAGCTTGGGCTCGGGCGCCAGTGCGCGGGCGAGGGCGACACGCTGCTGCTCGCCGCCGGAAAGCTGCGCCGGGAAATGATCGAGACGCGCGGCGAGGCCCACTTCCGAAAGAAGGGCGCGGGCCTTCTCGCGTGCTTCCGCCACGCCTGCGAACTCGAGTGGCAACGCCACGTTCTCGAGCGCGGTCATGGTGGGAATCAAATGAAACGACTGAAAAACGATGCCGATGTCCTCGCCGCGGGCGAGCGCGAGCTGATCCTCGCCCAGGGCATTGAAATCGCGGCCCGCAACCTGCACATCCCCTCGTGTGGCGCGTTCGAGGCCCGCGAGAATCATGAGAAGCGAGGTTTTTCCCGACCCCGACGGCCCGACGATGGCAACGGATTGTCCCTCGGTAATGTCGAGGGTTATGCCCTTCAGGATCTCGACGACGCCGGCGCGGCTTTCGAGGTTGAGCCGGACGTCGGTAAGGCGGATGATCGGCTGGGGCACGTGTCGGGGCTCCATGAAGTTCGGAATTTTGTCTCACATCCGTGCGATGTGGGCGCATCATCTGCCCGTTCTAGCTCGAACTACGCAATCGGCGGGCAGCGAGACGGGACAGATACGAGTGTCGAGGCGAGGTGAGGCAAAAAAATGAAGGCAAAGCAAAGTGCTTCGACAGTCTGGCGTCACATGGTGAGGACGATGGCGCTCGTCAACCTCTGGCTTGCCGCCGGATTGGGCGGCGCATTGGCTGCCGATGAGGCAGCACCCATTCGGATCGTGGCATTCGGCGACAGCCTCACCGCCGGATACATGCTGAAACCGTCCGAGGCCTTCCCCGCACAGCTCGGCGAGGCACTAAAGACGAAGGGCTACCCGGTCGACGTCACGAACGCTGGGGTTTCGGGTGACACGACGGCGGGCGGCCTCGAACGCTTCGACTGGGCGGTTCCCGAGGGGACGGACGCGGTGATCCTGGAGCTCGGCGCCAACGACGCGCTACGCGGCGTCGATCCGGATATCACGCGGGCCAATCTCGATGAGATCCTGAAGCGGCTCTCCGCGCGCAATATCGACGTGCTGGTCACCGGCATGCTGGCGCCGAAGAACTGGGGCAAGGAGTACGAGGCGCGCTTCGCCACGATCTACAGCGATCTGGCGAGCAAGCATGGGGCGCTGCTCTATCCCTTCTTCCTCGACGGCGTTGCGCTCGATGCCAAGCTCAACCTGCAAGACGGACTGCATCCCACCGGCGAGGGCGTCGGCGAGATCACCAAGCGCATTCTGCCGAAGGTGGAAGAGCTGATCACACGGGTCCGCGAACGCCGCGTCTCGGTCTCGAAATCCTGATCCACCGGACTCTCAATTACCGGACACCGCCATGCCCCGCCTCTTCACCGGCCTCGAGCTGCCGCCCGCGCTCTCGGACCAGCTTGCGGACTTCGCGACACCCCTTGCGGGGGCGCGCTGGATCGAGCCCGAGGACATGCACATCACGTTGCGGTTCGCAGGCGACGTCGACAACCTCACCGCAGCCGAGTTTCATGCCGCGCTGTCCGCCATCGACGAGCCGGCGTTCGAGATACGGCTTTCGGGTTTCGGCGCCTTCGGCGGGCAGCAGCCGCGAACGCTTTGGGCGGGCATCGAGGACAATCCCTGGCTCGACGCACTGGCGCGTGCCAACGAGCGTGCCGCTCGAAGCGCGGGCTTGCCGCCCGAGAAGCACAGCTTCAAACCGCACGTGACGCTGGCGCGGCTCAAGGGCACGCGGCCGGAAGCCGTGGCGCGCGTGCTGGAGCAGCTCGGCGCTTATCGCAGCGTGCCGTTCTCTGTGGAGCGGTTCGTGCTGTTCTCCTCGCGGCCCAAAGTGGGCGGCGGGCCTTACGTGGTGGAAG
The DNA here is from genome assembly GCF_027886585.1 of Hyphomicrobium sp. DMF-1. Lineage (NCBI taxonomy): Bacteria > Pseudomonadati > Pseudomonadota > Alphaproteobacteria > Hyphomicrobiales > Hyphomicrobiaceae > Hyphomicrobium > Hyphomicrobium sp. DMF-1. The sequence continues at coordinate 293,219 of NZ_CP115706.1, forward strand.
ACGCTTTCACACTGCGCGGAGCCGACTACGAGAGCCAATGGGCGGGCGAGATGTGAGGCACCCGGCGCTTCGCTGGCATCACCATGCAAAGAGCCCGCGTCCGGCGGGCTTCGGGGCGGCCACGCGGCGTTGCGCACGCAGCGGGCCTTGAGCGCGACGGGCTCGCGTCTTGGCCATCACGGGGGGCGCGGCCTGCTCGTCATTCGGGAACGCCGATGCCACCGGCGGCGGGCTCATTGTCGCCGAGGTGAGGGCGACGCGCGTTTCCGTCTGCATCGCTACCGGCTCGATCGCGGGAGCCATGGCAATGCCGTGCGGTTCGGGCTCGATGGCGGTCTCGACCAAGCGGCCGGGACGCGACGGCTCGTTCTCGATCTCCGCGAGCAGCGTTTCGAGCGCGGGTGGCGGGGAAGTCAGTCCTGCGAGGCGCGATTTTCTCAAGGCCTCGGCCGCCGCGTAGCTGGCGTGCCGCGCCTGTGTCTCTCCTGACCAGGGGGATGCCTGGCACCCGCAGCCGTTCTTCAGCGATTTGCGATAGGCGAAGGCGTTCTCGAGCTGCCCATATGCGCGGCCTCTCAGGTCGGTCATGGCGGCAATGTCCTCGCTGCCGCGTGGCAGCGTGAACAGGCGGGCCTCCGACCGGCAGCTCGACGCACAGGCGGCCGCGTCCTGGGCCACCTGGGTCTGATCGGCCACCTCGCTCACGGGCCAATAGTATCCGTCACACATCCGCACGCAGACGGTCCGCACGTTCGACAGGGCCGCGGACGCCGTGGGCTCGTTCGCCTGAAGCCAGGGCGAATAGGCGCGCACGGGGCTGTAGGCCCGATTGAGGTTTCGAAGTGAGGGCGTGGGGCGCGCGAGGATCGAGGCTTCGAGTGGGGACGCATCGTTCCTCCCACTGAAGACTTTATCGAAAAGGGATGGGCCGGCTGCCTCCGTCTCCGCGCCACTCAGCGCGCAAAATCCGGCCAGAATCCCCACGAACGCAACCGCACACCGCATTTCACACACGGGGGCCTTGCAGGCCACCCCTCTACGCACACCCGACTTCGGGAAGCATGGACGAAGAGGGCAAATTTTTGCTGAACGACGGTTCCGTTTTATGCGCGAACGCAATCCGTGAACGAAGGATTACCGCTGGACGAGCACCACACGGTTCTCGGAAAGGCGGATCGGGGCCGGACGCACCGCGACGCGTGCCTTGCGCGTCGCTGCGAGAGCGGCACCGCTGCGCAGCGAGCGGGTCATCGACGGCGTGGTGCGCATCGCGACGACGCGGCGCGCCTCCTTCTCGCGGGACGCCCGGACCACAGGCGTGCGGACCGCAGCGGCTTTGCGCGTCGCGCCTTGCTGCGCCATCTCGACGGAAGCCCGCGCGCCTGCCGCGCTCATGGCGACGAGATCGGCGCCGGTGCGGGCCCGCGTGCGTTTTTCCTCGTCGGTCACGATGGAGGCGAGCCACTCCCGCTCGATCTTCTCAGCCGGATTTTCATGCGCGGCCCCTTGCTCCAACGCATAGAGGCGGTGGCGGTGGGCGGACGCATCCGTCCAGGGGCTCGCACTGCACGTGCAGGCCGAGTCGTAGGAGACGCGATACTGGAACGCGGTCGCGAGCTGCTCGTAGGGCATGCCGTCGAGGCCAGTCATGGTCTCGGGCGCGCCATCCTTGTTCTTGTAGACGAAGAGCTTTGCGGGCGAGGAGCAGCTTGCGCGGCACGTCGCCTCGTCGCGGCCGAACTCGCCCGGCTGGGCCGCGGCGCTGATGGGATAATAGTAGCCGTCGCACAGACGGACGCAAAGCGTGCGGTAACCCGCTTCGAGATTGCGCTGCTTGGGGCGCTGGCTCATACAGCCGCTGCCGTTCTTGCCGCAGCCCGAGCCTGCACGCTTCGCGGTCTTGCGGATTGCGGCGGGCTGAACCTTGGCCTTGCCGCGCTGCTCCTCCGGGCGAGCGTAGGTGCCGGAAATGAGATCTGCGAGGCTGTCGCCGGAGCCCAGCACCTCCGAATGCAGAGAGGCGGGACGCTTCTCCCCTGTGAAGGCGGCGACGGTGACAAAGGCCAACAGGCCGGCGAGACACAGAAAACGGACAAACAACACGGGCGGGCCTGACCAAGTGAACGCGGAAACGGCGCTCCGCCACGATCCGGCGGAGCCTTAATTCTGGCTTAACGGATTAGCCCATCCCTCGCAAACACAACTTCGCCAACATGTTGAACAGGCAGGCTTCCGAGGTAGATGAACGTTAACGGCGCCACGGAATGCGCGCGAACGGGGCTCGTTTGGTTTATAGAGCGGGAGGGATGCCGATTGCGGGCGCGCGCTTCGCAACCGGCCGGGCAATTGGGGGGCCGACCGTGCAGGAGACCGCTGAGACCACGGGGCCGCGCGCCGCGGCACCACGCCGGGCGCTCGTTTCCTGGGTGCTGTTCGATTGGGCGGCTCAACCCTATTACACGCTGGTGCTCACCTTCCTGTTCGCGCCCTACTTCGCGAACGTGGTGGCGGCCAATCCGGCCGAGGGTCAGGCGCTCTGGGGCTACGCGGCCGCAACGGCCGGCGTGCTCATCGCGTTGGGCAGCCCGTTCCTCGGCGCCGTAGCTGACGGCGGCGGGCGCCGAAAGCCCTGGATCGCGGCTTTCTCGATCCTGTTCGTGGCAGGCCTCGCCACTCTCTGGAACGCCGTTCCCGGAGCGGACAGCTCGACGGTGTTTCTCATTCTCGCCGCCTTCGTCGTGGCGACGGCCATGGCTGAGTTCACGACCGTCTTCACCAACTCCATGATGCCGAGCCTGGTGCCTCCCGATCAGCTCGGCCGGCTTTCGGGCACGGGATGGGCGGTCGGTTATGCGGGCGGGCTCGTCAGCCTCGCGATCATGGCCGGGCTGATCGTGGCCGAGCCTACGAGCGGGCGGACACTGCTCGGGCTCGAGCCGGTCTTGACGCTCGACACGGCCACCCGCGAAGGCGACCGGCTGGTGGGGCCGTTCTCCGCGATCTGGTACGCGCTCTTCATGATCCCGTTCTTCCTGTTCGTGCCCGACAGCAAGCGCCCCCCTGGCACGGCCAGCAGCCGTCCGCCACTCGCCGAGCTGTTCGCCACGATCCGCGCGCTGCCCTCGAACCGCGACATGCTGCTCTTCCTCATCGCGCGCATGCTGTACACAGACGGGCTCGCGGCGATTTTCGCCTTCGGCGGCATCTACGGCGCGGCGGTGTTCGGATGGGGTGCGCTCGAGCTTGGCCTGTTCGGCATCGTGCTGACCCTCACCGGCGTGTTCGGCGCGCTGATCGGAGGCGTTCTGGACGATCGTATCGGCTCGAAGGCCGTGATCATCGGCTCGCTTCTGCTGCTGCTCGTCGGCGCGTTGGGCATCCTTTCGGTCGATGCGACGCACGTTCTCTACGTCAACGAGGTGACGGCCAAGCTCCCCGGATCGAAGCCGTTCTCGTCTTCCGGAGAATTGGTGTTCCTCGCCTTCGCGGTGCTGGTCGGCCTGGTCGCCGCTCCGGTTCAGGCGGCAAGCCGCGCCTTGCTCGCGCGCCTCGCGCCGCCCGACAAGATCACGCAGTATTTCGGCCTGTTCGCGTTCTCCGGGAAGGTCACCGCGTTCATGGCTCCGCTGATGGTCGCGGCAGTGACGCAGGCGACCGGCGACCAGCGCATCGGCATGGCCTCGATCGCGGTGTTCCTGATCGCGGGCCTGCTGCTGATGATCCCGGTGCGAAGCGTCAGGAGCCAGAACCCTTAGCGCCGGATTCGTTTCGCTTCGAGACCATGAACCAGGACGGCCCCATCTGCGGATCGTGCCAGACGCGCTGCCATCGAAAGCCCGCCTTCTCATAGGCTCGCACGGCGCGCTCGTTCTTGACGGAGGGAAACACGCAGACGGCAACCGCGAGCGTTGTGGCGAACACCTCGTCGCGCAGCATGGCGAGCGCAACCTGCCCCACGCCCTTGCCGCGATGCTCCTCCGCCGCAACGAAGAGATCGAGATCCCAGGTGCCGGGCTCCAGATCCTCCGGAAGATTGTCGCCCCACAAGGTGGCATCGACGGCGTGGGCATAGCCCACTGGTTCGCCGTCCGCCTCGATCACGCGGCAGATCGCATGGTCCGAGGCCAGCGCCATGTTGACCTCGGCCTCCGTGGCCGAGACCGGCCCCCACCACTCCTGAATGTCCGGCCGCCCCAGCCAACGGCGGATGAGGCCGAAGTCGGCGCGTGTCGCCGGTCTCAAGGTTATGCGAGGCGCATCCGTCAAATCGATCTAGTGCCTGAAGTGGCGCATGCCGGTGAGCACCATGGCGAGGCCCTTTTCGTCCGCGGCGCGGATCACCTCGTCGTCGCGCATGGAGCCGCCGGGCTGGATGACGGCGGTCGCGCCCGCCTCTGCCGCAGCCAGCAGGCCATCCGCAAACGGGAAGAAAGCATCTGACGCGACGGCCGAACCTTTGACGTCCAGCCCCGCCATCTCCGCCTTGATGCCGGCGATGCGCGAGGAGTTTACGCGGCTCATCTGGCCGGCGCCGATGCCGACGGTCGCGCCATCCTTGGCGTAGACGATGGCATTGGATTTGACGAACTTGGCGACCTTCCAGGCAAAGACGAGATCGGCCATCTCGGCGGAGGTTGGATGTCGCTTGGTCGCGACGTGCAACCGCTCATAGAGCGCGAGATCGGCCTCCTGCACGAGCAGCCCGCCCGCCACCGTGCGCGCTTCCAGACGCTGGGAGGCGACGAGCGGCCATGCGCCGGTCACGAGCAGGCGCACGTTCTTCTTGGCGGCCACCGCCTCCTTCGCCTCGTCGGTCACGGAGGGTGCGAGGATCACCTCGACGAACTGGCGCTCGACGATCTTGCTCGCGGTCGCGCCATCCAGCTCGCGATTGAAGGCGATGATGCCGCCGAATGCGGATTCGGGATCGGTGCGATAAGCCCGATCGTAGGCTGCTTCGAGCGAATCGGACTCAGCCACGCCGCACGGATTGGCGTGCTTCACGATTACACACGCCGGCCGGTCGGTGAACGACTTCACACATTCGAGCGCTGCTTCGCTGTCGGCGACGTTGTTGTAGGAGAGCTCCTTGCCGAGAAGCTGGCGCGCGCTGGCGACGGTTCCGCTTTCGGCGTGGGCGCTGACGTAGAACGCGCCCCGCTGATGCGGGTTCTCGCCGTAGCGCATGTCGAGCGCCTTCTTGTACTGCGTGGTGTAGGTCGGCGGAAAGCCCTTGGCCGAACCGTCCGCGCTGTCCGCGACGGCGCCCAGCCAATTGCTGATGGCTGCGTCATAAGCCGCAGTGCGGGCATAGGCCTTGGCGGCGAGGCGCTTGCGGAACTCGGGCGTGGTGCGTCCTGCGTTGGCAGACATTTCCGCGAGCAAGGGCTCGAAATCCGCCTGATCGACGATCACCGTTACGGACGCGTGGTTCTTTGCCGCCGCACGGATCATGGCGGGGCCGCCGATGTCGATGTTCTCGACGCAATCGACGAAGGAGGCGCCGCTCGCCACCGTTGACTCGAACGGATAGAGGTTCACGATCAGGAGGTCGATGGGCTCGATCTTGTGCTCCTCAGCCGCGCTGATGTGCTCAGCGTTGCCGCGCACGGCCAGCAGTCCGCCGTGGATCTTCGGGTGCAGCGTCTTAACGCGGCCGTCCAGAATTTCAGGAAACCCGGTGACGTCCGCCACGTCGGACACCGCAAAGCCCGCGCCCTTCAGCTTGGCCGCCGTGCCGCCCGTCGAGATCAGCTCCACGTTGCGCTCCGCGAGCGCGTGGGCGAGCTGCTCAAGCCCAGTCTTGTCGGAGAGCGAAATCAGGGCCCGGCGGATTCTGGGATTGGGATCTTTCATCGGTCGCGACGTGTCCTCTGAGCGTTAGGCGGTGTTCGCGAGCCTGATAAGGCTTCCCACGAGCATCGGCTAGAAATTCCGCGCTGAAAACGTGACTTATACCGATTTTTCCTGGCCTTCGAATACCCAGCGCACTTCGGTTTCCCCGAACGTGGCGCCGCGGGCGACGATCTGCAGCGCCCGCCTCGGCCCGGCGGAATCCGCGAAATAGGTGCTCTCCTCGATCGCGAGACGGGCGCCTTCGAGGCTGAACCACCAGGTATCGCCGCTCGGGAGCGTGATGATGGCGATGTTAGGGTTATCGTCGCGCCAGCAGCGGATGCCCGGATAGAGGTGGAAGTGGATGGCGAACGGCACGTCCTGCCGGAGGCGCATGGTGCCGCTTTTTCCCGCTATGCGGTCGATGCCCAGCAGGCGGCGGCCGGTTGCGCTCAAGGCCAGCGTGCGGTGGTGGATGAGACCGAACCGGCGCACATAGCCGTCATGGCTGGCGGCGATCTCCAGGCTGCCGTCGTGCTCCTCGACGCGATAGGGCACATCTTCAGGAAAGCGGATGGGCGGTCCGCCCACCAAATCCTCGAGCGTCTTGTGGCGCACCAGCTTGGAGGAAGACTTCTCGCCGAGGCAAAGCGTGTTGTGGCTCGCCGTCGCACGGGACGCCGCCCGCCATTCCGCACTGGCCGAGCCCGGTGCGCCTCCGTTGACGAGCATCAGCTCGGTTCCCACGCTCATCTCGAACGAGAGACAGCCGGCGTGGGCCTCGGCCGCGGCCTCGAGCGGAGGCGGCTCCCCCGCGTCCATGATCAGAATGGATGGGCCGCGCTCCAGCCTCAAATACTTCGAGGCAGGTGCCTGCACCGGAATGGTGCCGGGGTTGTCGTCGTAGACGAGCACGGTCGCGAGACCGGCGGGCGAGGCGACGCCCATGCCGTTGAAGCGCGCGAGCATGCCGTCGCCGAGCCGCATGTATTTCAGCATCGCCAGCATCGCCTTCAGCGTGGCGGCGAGCTCCGGCGGCGCGGTGCGGCTGCGGGCCGCGAAGCACTGGTTCAGCGGCAGGAGATCCAGCATCAGCTCCACGAGCACGCCTGGATTGCGGCCGATGTGCCCGCCGTCGGAGAGGATCTGCCGGTCGAGCTCCTGCACGAACAGTTTCTCCGTCTCGGCCACCTGACCTTCATGACCCGAGATGCAGAGCTGCGCGAGCAGAAGCGACAGCAGCGAGAGGAGGCGCGGGTATCCGCTCGGGCTGTTGCGCCAGCTCGCGGCGAGGCGCACGAGCTGGACGCCGAGGCTTTCGGTGATGATCTCATACGTCTCGGCGTCCGCGTCCTCCAGCAGAAGCGCCGAGTGAGAAATCCACGAGATGAGACGCCGCCCGGTGACGTGAGGCTCCCAGGCGAGGCCGCCGCCACTGTTGCCCCGATGGCGCATCGCCCATTCCGCGGCGAGCAGGCGCGCCGTCTCGCGCGCCTCGGGACGCGCGGCCGCCGCCAAGTGACGAAGCCATCCGAAGCCGTGCAGCTCGCACTCCCAGGCTTCGCTCGGCGGGATGACGTCGAACGGCGAGACGTCGTCGGCAAGCGCGACGGCGCCCGCTAATCCGAACTGGCCGATCTCGACCTCGTCCCAGAAGCTCGGATCGGCGGTTCTCAGATCCTGCGGAACGATGAGAAGCTGCTCGGCCGCCGATGCGCCGAACTGCCAGCGGAACGGCGGCGAATAGAGCACCGACGAGATGGCGCCTCGCCTCAGCCGGTCTGCGGCCAGATGCGTGATCCTGATCCGCTCTGAGAACTTGAGGCGCGCCATTCTCTCCCTCGGGCCGCGTACACCGGCCGAACGAATGGGGCCGCCAAACGGCAAGCCCCGCTGGCGGATGGTAGCACGCCGGATCGCCTGCTCAATCAGCCCGGTTTACTTATGGGGTCTCAAAGCTGCTTTCTAAGGCGCGCGGCATAAAATCCATCCAGCCCGGACAGACCAGGCTCGGCACGTGGCAGATGGCACGGAAGCGTGCGCAGGTCGCCTTCAGGCGTGAGCCAAGCGCCCTCAATTCCGGCCTCTCCGGCGGCGACGGGCACCCTCGAAAAATCGCTGTTCAAAGACAGGAAGAGGGCGATCTGCGCAGGCCCTTCCTCGGGCTCCAGAGAACACGTGCAGAAGACGAGCAGTCCGCCGGGACGCACCAGATGCGCCGCGTGCTCCAGCAAGCGTTGTTGAAGGGCGACGCGGTCCGATGTGTCGTCCTTGCGCTTCAGATGCAGGATGTCCGGATGGCGGCGGATGGTTCCGGTGGCGCTGCACGGCGCATCGAGCAGCACGGCGTCGAACTGGCGCCCTGGCGCCCATGCGGTGATGTCGGCCTCCACCCGCTCGGCCTTGAGGTCCAGGCGGGCGAGGTTCTCAGCAAGGCGCTCGAGGCGCGCCGGCACGTTGTCGACGGCTGTCACCAGAGCACCGGCAGCGGCGAGCTGCGCCGTCTTGCCGCCGGGCGCCGCGCAGAGGTCCGCGACGTGAAGGCCGGCGACGTCGCCGAGGAGGCGCGCGGGCAGGGAGGCTGCCGCATCCTGCACCCACCAGGCACCTTCGGCGTAGCCCTCGATATCCTCGATGCGGCCTCCGCGCTGAAGCCGCACCGTTCCGTTCGGCAGGACTTCTCCGCCGAGCCGCTCGGCCCAGGATGCCGGATCCGATTTCACCGAAAGATCGAGCGCGGCTTCCTGGAGCGAGGCGGCAGCGATGTCGCGCGCCTGCGCCTCACCATAGGTCTCGGTCCAGCGGGCGAGCAGCCACGGCGGCATGTTCACGGTGACGGGATCAAGCTTGGCCAGCACATCCTTCCCCAACGTCGAGACGCGGCGAAGAACGGCGTTGGTCAGGCGGTCGAAGCGCCGCGCCTTGTGGTCGTCCCGGCATTGATCGACGGCGAGACTGATGGCGGCGTGGGGCGGCGTATCGAGCAGCAAAAGCTGCGCGGCGGCCGAGAGAAGGATGGGCCACAGGCGACCGCTGTCGGCAGGCAACGGCTTTTCCAGAAATGAGGAGACGACGGCCTGCAACTCGCCCTTTCGGCGCAGGACCGTCATCACGATCAGACGCGCCAGCGCGCGATCGCGTGGCTCCAGCGGACCGGCGCGCTCGGAGGCCGCCTCGAACGCATCGTCGAGGGCGCGGCCGCGATCGAGGATCGCCCCGAGGCAGGCGACGGCAAGCGCGCGCGTGGCATAGCCCGCAGGGCGCGGACGGGGGCTGGAAGGTTGCTTGCCGGATTTGCCTGCGACGGCAGAACCGCGCGCGCCGGAATGGCGGGGGCGCTTTGCGTCAGGGCGGCGCGGAGACGTCATCGGAGCTTTTCACCGGGGTTGGGCTGGACGCCATAGCATCCGCTCCGGCTTCCTTGGCCGGAGCGGAGAAGCCCGTCAAGCACCGCGTCGCCGCGACCCGGCTAACCCCAGGGTCCGCGCGTAGAGCTGCCCGCTCCGCGCGACGGGTCCGACCAGGGGCCCGAGCCGCCCGGCGATACGTCCGGCCCACCGAGGTTGACGCCGCTGCGCATCATTTCCTGCGCCAGCGCCTCTAAGGCCGCGATGCGGTTCTCGGTGTTGGGATGGGTCGAGAACAGGTTGTCCATCCCCTGGCCGGTCAGCGGATTGATAATGAACATGTGGGCTGCGGCCGGCACCTGCTCCGCCTCCTCGTTGGGGATGCGCTGCGCGGCGTTGTGGATCTTGAAGAGAGCGGACGAGAGCCAGCGCGGGTTGCCGCAGATGAGAGCGCCCATGCGGTCGGCGCTGTACTCACGCGAGCGGCTGATCGCCATCTGCACGAGCATGGCGGCGAAAGGCGCGACCAGCATGGCGAGGATGGCGCCGATCATTCCCACGCCACCGCCGCGCTCGTCGCGGTTTCCGCCGAACAACATGCCGAACTGAAGATACTGGGCGAGCATCGAGATGGCGCCGCCGATGGTGGCGGCGACGGTCATCGTCAACGTGTCGCGGTTCTTGATGTGCGCCAGCTCGTGCGCGATGACGCCCGCGATCTCCTCGCGGTTCAGCGTTTCGAGAAGGCCCGAGGACGCGGCGACGGCCGCTCGCTGCGGGCTGCGCCCGGTCGCGAAAGCATTCGGCTGCGGATTGTGCATGATGAAAACGCGCGGCATGGGCAGCTCCGCGCGGCGCGCCAAGTCCCGCACGAGGCCGTAATATTCAGGTGCTGTGCGTTCGTCCACCTCCTGGGCCTGGAACATCTTGAGCACCATCGTGTCCGAGTTCCAGAGGCTGAACAGGTTCATGGCCAGCGCCACGAAGAACGCAATGACCATGCCCTGCTGACCACCGACAGCCGCGCCCATGGCCACGAAAATGGCCGTCAGCGCAGCGAGCAGAAAAGCTGTCTTGGCGTAGTTCATCGGCATCCGTCACTCCATCCCGCCCGAAGGCAGGCCTCCTTTAAGCTTCACGTTCGAGGCCCGGTCGTTCAAGCGCCTCGCGCGATCTTTCGAGACTGCTATATAGGAAGGGGTCTGGCGCGAGACCAGAATCCCTCTCCTCGCTCCGTCCCGACGACAAGGGTCCTATTTGCGCAATGACGACGCCGATCGACAAGCTCCCGACAGATCCCGAGGTTTCGGCCGAATCCGTGCCAAAGCGGACATTGTCGCCGGAAGCGCAGCGGGCGCTTCAGGAGGCGGCGGAGCGGCGGGAGGCGGCCGAAGAGGCGGCCCGGAGCAACGCCAAGCGTCCCGAAGTCGGCGGCCGGGATGGCCCGGAGCCCACGCGCTACGGCGACTGGGAAAAGGGCGGGATCATCAGCGATTTCTGAGCCCCGATCGGCCGCGTCCCTCCGCCTGTCCCGAAATGATCGCTGGCATGGAGAGGCATCGTAAGCCTCTGAGATTTCCCCTGCGCGGATGGCTGTATTCCAACGCACTGCATAACCTAACTTTTTCTTCCTGTTAACACTCCTTTAACCGGGTCTGCAGACGCGCCCGGACCAGACGCGCACGCCCGCATTTCCGGCACCTCGGTTGCACGAGCCATCCCAAGAAAATTTGGACTGGCTCAACGAGAGACACACCGATGCGCGGATGGCTGATTGAAAAAACAAGAAGCTTCAAGGGCGACGAACAAGGCAGCGTCGCCGTCATCTTCTCGATGATGCTCGTGGTGCTGGTGTTCGCGGCCGGCATCGCGGTGGACTACGGACGCACGCTCCATGCGCGCTCGACGCTGATCTCGGCGGCGGACGCTGCCGCGCTTGCTGCCGGGCGCGCGCTCGGCGAGGGCACACGTACGGATGGCGAGCTCAAGGCGCTCGCGGAAACCTACTTCAAGGAGAACATCGGCGACGGCATGGCGTTCGGCGACGTGACCGATTTCGCCGTCTCCATCGACAGGCAATCCGGCAAAGTGCGGGTCGATGCATCGGCGAACGTCCCGATGACGCTCACGCGTGTCGCCGGCTTCGACACCATCGAGGTGCCGGCTATGGCCGAAACGATCTCGTCCCAGCGCGACATCGAGCTGGCCCTGGTGCTCGACGTGACCGGCTCGATGGGAAGCCCGTCGTCCAAGATTGCAGATCTGCGCACGGCCGCCGCCGATCTCGTCGAGCTGATGCTTCCAGACGAAGGTCGTCCCGGCAAGGTGCGCATCGGGCTTGCGCCTTACGCGGCGAGCCTCAACGCGGGCAGCTATTTCAAAACCGTGACCGGCCGCTCGAGCGGCACGGGCTGCGTGTTCGAGCGCAGCGGCTCTGCTCGCTTCAGCGAAAGCGCACCCGGCACCGGAGCCTACCTCGGCTACAACAAGGACGTCGAATGCCCGTCCGCGACGGTGCAGGCGCTGACCGACAGGAAGGCGACGCTGAAATCGCAGATCGCGGCGCTGCGTCCGAACGGAAACACGGCGGGCCACATCGGCACGGCGTGGGGCTGGTATCTCCTTTCTCCGCGCTGGAGCGGCGTCTGGCCGTCGGCCAGCAAGCCCGCGGCCTACGATCCCAAGACGACGATCAAGGCCGTTCTCCTCATGACAGACGGCGAGTTCAACACCGAGTACGTCGCGGCGAACGGCAGCTCGTCGGCCCAGGCGCGCGCGCTCTGCACGAACATGAAAGCGCAAGGCGTCGTGGTCTACGCGGTGGGCTTCATGGCGGGACGCACGGCCGAAAAGCTTCTCAGCGAATGCGCCACCTCCGCCAACCACTACTTCTCCGCTTCCGACGGCGATGCGCTCAAAATGGCCTTCCAATCGGTGGGCCGCAGCCTGACGGATCTGCATCTCACGCAATAACGTCCGCCCGCACCGCTCCCGCTCTTCATCCCGGCCGCGTTGCTGCCCAGCCCGCGAGGCTTTAGGGTAGCGCCGGGATTGGGGAGCCGGCAGCACTCGCGGGTGCAGGGGGACGGATGCGAAGAAAGCCACGACGTCTATTCTCGAAGCTCCTGCTGCTGCTCTTTCTGGCCGTCGCCGTCGTGGGCGGCTTCTGGTTCGGTCTCATCCCGCAACGGCTGAGCCCGTTCAGCCCGATCTCACTCGAAAATCCGCCGTCGTTCTTCGTCGACCCCAAGCTCTCGGCGCTGCGGTTCGATCCCGTGCTGTGCAACGCTGTGCTCAAGGAGCCGCACATCGACGCGACGCAGATACCGGATCGTCCCATGAAGGACGGCTGCGGGTGGGAGAACGCGGTGCGTTTCACCACCACGGGCGGCGCGAAGATCGGCGTCGAGCCTCTCACGTGCGAGATGGCGGCGGCGCTGACGCTCTGGGTGGAGCACGAGGTGCAGCCGCTCGCGAAAGAGATGTTCAGGCAAGAAGTGGTGCGCCTCGGCGACATGGGGACTTACGGCTGCCGCAATATCGTCGGCAATCCGTTCTGGAAGGGCGTGCGCAGTCAGCACGCCACCGCGAACGCCATCGACATCTCAGGCTTCACGCTCGCCGATGGCCGGTCGATCAGCCTGCTCAAGGACTGGAAGGGATCGGGCAAGGAAAGCGAGTTCCTGCGCAAGGTGCACAGGCGGGCGTGCAAGTATTTCCGCGTCTCGCTGGGTCCGGACTTCAACGCCGCGCACAACAATCATTTCCATTTCGACCGCGGCCTGATGTGGACGTGCCGCTAGGCCGCCGGGATCAGTCTCCGAGGCGGGCAGCGCCGATAATGGGACCGGTGCTCGCTTCCTGGATCAGCACGATCAGATCCTCGGTCTCGGGGCGCATGATGGCGGCGCGGGCGAGGCGGATGGTGGCGGGCCGGCCGTTCCACAGCCCGACGGGGGTCAGCTCGCGCACGACGTTGTAGTAGGTCAGCGTCTTGCCGTTGTTCTCGCCGCCCCGCACCGACACCTGCGCCGACTTCTGCACCACGGCCAGCCAGATGGTGGCCTCCTTCGGCTCTGATCCGGCAGGCGCGGCGCCTGCTTCGATGATGATGTTGGAGCCGTAGTGCCAGAAATGCACGGGCACGCGGCTGCTGGACAGGGCCGTCTCGGTGGCTCGCACCGCACGGTCGATCTCCGACTGGCTCGAGCCCAGCACCTCGGCGGCGCCGTTCACCACAGCCTGCGGCGTGTAGACGGTGCCGATACCGAAGCGTTTCGCGTACTCGCGCTGGCGCTCGGCATTGCGCGGGCCGGCGAGCGTGTCCTTCCAGCCGAGGTAGTCCCAGTAGTCGATGGGCAGCGACAGGCCGACGATATTCTGCTGATCGAGATATTGTTTGAGCAGGGCGTCGGCCGCCGGGCAATCGGAGCAGCCCTGGCTCGTGAACATTTCGATGACAGCGCGCGGCGGACCGCTTCGCTGCACCATCTCCGGCATCTGCTCGGTCTCGGCGTTGGCGAGCACGGGCGCCAACAGCACGGTCGCGGCCATGAGCGCCAAGCGGCGCGCAAAACGTAGGGCTCTCGACACGGTGTCCTTTTGCATGATCCGAGCGCGTACCGTCGTCCGCCGTGCCTAAGTGCGGTGTGCGGACCTGGAGCTTAAAACCGCGATTCCCGCCATGAGCCGAACCGGTCTCAGGCGATCAGGGTCCAAGGCGCACATCCGCGCCTTCCCTAGATTGATAAGATCTGACGGGCCGATGGTCCAGGGTGTGCGATCCCCGAGAGGGATCAACATACGCCCGTGCGCAATGGAGCCCTAAGCCTTTGGCGAAAAGATAAATTCCGACATCTGACAGACGCGGCCGAGGCGATCATGAAAAAAAGATCATGATTGCCTCGGGCTGATTGGTGTCGGTTCGGGCAGCGCGCCTATGCCGCCAGGTTGCGGAGCACGTACTGAAGAATGCCGCCGTTCTTGTAGTACTCGATCTCGTCCAAAGTATCGATCCGGCAGACGAGCGGCACGGCGAGCTTGGAGCCATCCTTGCGGGTGATCTGGGCTTCCACGATCTGGCGCGGCTTGAGGCTCGCGAGACCCTTCAGCGTCACCGTCTCGCTGCCGTCGAGGCCGAGCGTCTGCCACGTGGTGCCCGGCTCGAACACGAACGGGATGATGCCCATGCCGACGAGGTTCGAGCGATGGATGCGCTCGAACGACTGGGCGACGACCGCCTTCACACCAAGCAGGTTGGTGCCCTTGGCCGCCCAGTCACGCGAGGAGCCGTTGCCGTACTCGACGCCTGCAAACACGACGAGCGGCACGCCTTCGGCGGCATAGCGCTGCGCCGCGTCGTAGATCGCGAGCTTCTCGCCCGAGGGATGGTGGATGGTGTAGCCGCCCTCGACGACGTTTCCGGCCTCGTCCTTCACCATGAAGTTCTTGATGCGGATGTTGGCGAAGGTGCCGCGCATCATCACTTCATGGTTGCCGCGGCGGGTGCCGTACTGATTGAAGTCGGCGGGCTTCACGCCTTCCTCGAGCAGATACTTGCCCGCGGGAGAGGCGGCCTTGATGGAGCCGGCCGGCGAGATGTGGTCGGTCGTGATCTTGTCACCGAACAGCGCGAGCACGCGTGCGCCTTCGAGGTCGGTGATGGGACGGGGGGACTTGGTGATGCCTTTGAAGTAGGGCGGGTTCTGCACATACGTGGACTTGTCGTCCCAGCCGTAGGTGAGACCGGCGCCCGCCTTGATGGTGCGCCAGCGATCGTCGCCGTGAAATACGTCCGCGTACTTCGACTTGAAGAGGTCGCGCGAGATATTCTCGGCGATGAACTTCTGGACCTCCTGGTTCGTCGGCCAGATGTCCTTCAGGTAGACAGGCTTGCCATCGCTGCCCGTGCCGAGCGGCTCGGTCGAGAGATCGCGCGCCACGGTGCCTGCGAGCGCATAGGCCACGACCAGCGGCGGAGACGCCAGATAGTTGGCCTGCACGTCGGGGCTCACGCGGCCTTCGAAGTTGCGGTTGCCCGAGAGCACGGCGGCGGCGACGAGGCCGTTTTCGTTGATCGCCTTCGAGATCTCGGCGGGAAGCGGGCCGGAGTTACCGATGCAGGTGGTGCAGCCGAAGCCGACGAGGTTGAAGCCGATCTTGTCGAGATACGTCTGCAGGCCCGCCTTCTCGAGATAGGCGGCGACGATCTGGCTTCCAGGCGCGAGCGAGGTCTTGACCCAGGGCTTCGAGGTGAGGCCCTTGGCGACGGCATTGCGCGCGAGCAGACCCGCGGCGATGAGCACGGACGGGTTCGACGTGTTGGTGCAGCTCGTGATGGCGGCGATTACGACGTCGCCGTGGCCGAGATCGAAGTCGCGGCCTTCGACGGGCACGCGCTTCGCCCCTTCGCCGGGCTTCTTGTACTCGCTTTCAAGGGCCGTCGCGAAACCGGACTTGACGTCGGGCAGCGCGATGCGGCCCTCGGGACGCTTGGGACCGGCCAGAGACGGGCCGACGGTCGCGAGATCGAGCTCCAGCGTATCGGTGAAGACGGGATCTCCGGCGTCCTTGGTGCGGAAGAGGCCCTGCGCCTTCGTGTAGGCGTCGACGAGCGCGATGCGCGCCGGGTCGCGGCCCGAGATGGTGAGATAGTTGAGCGTCTCGCCGTCTACCGGGAAGAAGCCACAGGTGGCGCCATACTCGGGCGCCATGTTGGCGATGGTCGCGCGATCGGCGAGGGTCAGGTGGTCGAGGCCCGGTCCGTAGAACTCTACGAACTTGTTCACCACGCCTTTCTTGCGCAGCATCTGCGTGACGGTGAGCACGAGATCGGTTGCCGTGACACCTTCCTTGAGCGCGCCGACCAGGCGGAAACCGATCACCTCGGGGATCAGCATCGACTGCGGCTGGCCCAGCATGGCAGCCTCGGCTTCGATGCCGCCGACGCCCCATCCAAGAACCGCAAGACCGTTGACCATGGTGGTGTGGCTGTCGGTGCCGACGAGGGTATCGGGATAGGCGAGCGTCTCGCCCGAATCCGTCGTTGCAGTCCAGACCGTCTGCGCCAGATACTCAAGGTTCACCTGATGGCAGATGCCGGTGCCCGGCGGCACGACCCGGAAATTCGCGAACGCGCCCTGGCCCCACTTGAGGAAGAGATAGCGCTCGCCGTTGCGGTCATACTCGAGCTCGACGTTCTTCTCGAACGCGTCCGCATTGCCGAAAGCGTCGACGATGACCGAGTGATCGATGACGAGATCGACGGGCACAAGCGGATTGATCTTCTTGGCGTCGCCGCCGAGCGTCAGCATGCCATCGCGCATTGCGGCCAGATCGACGACGGCGGGCACGCCGGTGAAATCCTGCATCAGCACGCGCGCGGGCCTGAACCCGATCTCCTTCTCGGCCTTGCCCTTGTTCACCAGCCATTCGGACACCGCGACGATGTCGGCTTTCGTCACCGAGCGGCCGTCCTCATGACGAAGCAGATTCTCGAGCAGAACCTTCATCGAATAGGGGAGCTTCGAAATGCCCGCGAGGCCGTTCTTCTCCGCCTCGGGAAGCGAATAGTAGACGTATGGCTTGCCATCGACGGACAGCGTCTTGCGGCATTTGAAGCTGTCCAGGGAAACCGGCGCAGAGTTGGCAGTCGTGGAAGCGCTCACGTTTCTTCTCCTTGAGGCGGGATGTTTCGAGCGGACCGAAACGAGAAATTTCTGGCCGCGTTACGCTTGGCGGGACGTGCCCAGCAGGACGCGGGCGGACCGGATGCATTTTTTGCAGTAGCGAAGCGCGAAGCAAGCCAATTATATAGGCGACTAAAGTCTAGAACCAGCACAGCCGTGCTTGTTAATTTTGCAAATCCTCTATGTCGCAGGCCCATTCGCGCGGGCTCGAGCTGGGTCGATCGCTTGTTTCTTCATGCTGACAATCTGACTGTGGAACGTGGGACGCGAACCGTCATCTCGGCGTTGTCGTTCACCGCGAAAGCAGGCGAAGCGTTGCTGCTCGTGGGGCCGAACGGAGCGGGAAAGACGACGCTGATCCGCACGCTCGCGGGTTTCATCACGCCAGCGGCGGGGACGATTTCCCTCAATGCCGAGTTCACCGATCAGGATGTGGCGGAGGCCTGCCACTACGTCGGTCATTTAACCGGCATCAAGGCCAATCTCACGGCAGAGCAGAATCTCGTGTTCTGGGCGGAGTATCTCGGTGCCCGGGAAAGCACGCCGATCGAGGACCGGGTTCACGACGCGCTTTCTCACTTCGGTCTCTCTCAGCTCGCCGACTACCCAGCGGGTCTTCTCTCCGCGGGCCAAAAGCGCCGGCTCGGACTTGCGCGGCTCAGCGTGGCGCACCGGCCGATCTGGCTGCTCGACGAGCCGACTGTCTCGCTCGATGCCGCTTCGACGGACTTGCTCGCCAAGCTCATCCGCAAGCACCTCGCCAACAACGGCCTCGTCATCGCGGCGACGCACCTGCCGCTCGGGCTCGAGGATCCGACATATCTGCGCCTCGGGCCTGCACCTTCGACGGGCGCGGCGCCCGGCGACACTCTCTCGGGGGGCGGCGCGCCATGACGGGCTTCTGGGCGCTTCTCAAGCGCGACCTCACGCTGGCCGTTCGCGAAGGATCGGCGCTCGGCACCGCACTCGGCTTCTATCTCGTGGTGGTGGCCATGCTGCCACTCGGCCTCGGCCCCGACCTCAAGCTGCTCTCGCGCATCGCGCCGGGCGTGCTTTGGATCGCGCTGCTGCTCGCCGCGCTGCTGTCACTGCCGCGCATGTTCGAAGCCGACCACGAGGACGGCTCGCTCGAAGTGATGGCCACCGCGCCGCTTCCGCTGGAGCTGGCCGTGGCAGCCAAGGCGCTCGCGCACTGGATCTCGACGGGGATTCCGCTGGCGCTCATGGCGCCTGTGCTGGGTCTGATGCTCAACCTCGACATCACGCTTACGCCGGCGCTCGTGGGCACCATGCTGGCCGGCACGCCCGCGATCAGCTTCCTGGGCAGCGTGGGCGCCGCGCTCACGCTCAAGGCACGGCGCGGGGGGCTGCTGCTCGCGCTGCTGGTACTGCCGCTCTACATCCCGACCCTCATTTTCGGCATTTCCGCCATAGGGTTCGCAAGTCTCGGCCAGGATGGGCTCAGTGCCTCCCTGCTGATCCTGCTCGCGATCTCGGTCGCATCGGTGGCAGCGGCGCCGCTCGCCTCGGCTGCGGCATTACGGCTGCAAATGTCGTAATCCTGCGTCAATGCTGCGCTTGGCTAGCGTCCCTAAGGGATCAGTGGCCGTGAACCTTACCTTTGTTTAACGCGCCCTGGAGCGGAATACCGGTTTCCAGTTTTCTGGAAGCGCTTTAGATGAAATCCATGCAAACACTCACTCAGCGTCTCGCAAACCCGACCCGCTTCATGGAGCTTTCGCGCGCGATCCTGCCTTGGATCGCGGCTGGCGCAGCTCTGTTCATCGCGTATGCGATGTATCTCGTCTTCTTCGTCGCGCCGCCCGACTACCAGCAGGGCGAGACCGTCAAGATCATGTACATCCACGTTCCTTCGGCCTGGCTCGCGCTGATGGGCTATTCGATCATCGCACTGTCGAGCTTCGGGCTCTTGGTGTTCCGCCACCCCCTCGCGGACGTGTCGGCCAAGGCCGCAGCGCCGATCGGGGCCGCATTCACCCTCGCCGCGCTGATCACCGGCTCGCTCTGGGGCAAGCCGATGTGGGGCACCTATTGGGTGTGGGACGCGCGGCTCACCTCCGTGCTGATCCTCTTCTTCCTCTATCTCGGGCTTATCGCGCTGCGCTCATCGCTCGAGGACGAGGCGCTGGCGGGCAAGCTCACGGCCGTGCTGGCCCTGGTCGGCGTCGCCATCCTGCCGATCATCAAGTTCTCCGTCGACTGGTGGAACACGCTGCACCAGCCCTCTACCGGCTTCACGAGCTCGGTCGATCCCAGCATGCGCACCCCGCTCCTGCTCTCGGCGATCGGGTTCACGCTACTCTTCATCGCGCTGCATCTCAAAGGCATGCAGAATGAGATCCTACGGCGACGCGTGAAGACGCTGCGTCTCGCGGAGATCGAGCGCGGCGACCGGGCGTTCTCGGAACGGGTGGAGTAGAGCGTCATGGATCTCGGCCCGCACGCAGCCTTCATCTGGGCGTCCTATGCCGCATTCGCCGCGATCATCGGCCTCCTCGTCGGATGGACGCTGCTCGACGGCTGGCGGCAGGCCAAGGCGCTCGCCGATGCAGACCGGCGCGGTCTCAAGCGCCGCTCCGACAGAACCGCAAATCAGGGACAGAAGACCTCATGAGCACGGAAACCAGCACGCCCCCCGAGCGCAAAAGCCGCGGCTGGGTGATGGTTCCGCTGCTCATTTTCGTGGCGATCGCGGCTCTGTTCGCGTTCGCGCTCACCTCGGGCGATCCCAGCAAGCTGCCGTCAGCGCTCATCGGCCGTCCTGTGCCGCAAACGGAGTTCCCGCCGCTCGAAGGGTTGCTGTCGAACGGCGCGCCCGTGCCCGGCTTCCACGCCGCCGACCTCGCCAAGGGCAAGGTCTCGGTCGTCAACTTCTGGGCCTCGTGGTGCGTGCCGTGCATCGAGGAGCATCCGCTGCTGATCGAGCTCCGGAAACGCTCCGGGGTCGACATCTATGGCGTGAACCACAAGGACCAGGCAGAAGCCGGCCGGCGCTTCCTCGGCCGCTACGGCAATCCGTTCACGGCGGTGGGCACGGATCGCACGGGGCGCAACGCCATCGAGTGGGGCGTGTACGGCATGCCGGAAACCTTCGTCATCAACGGCGAGGGCAAGATCGCCTACAAGCACGTGGGGCCGATCTCGCCGGATAGCCTCGAAAAGACCCTGCTGCCCGCCATCGAGAAGGCGCGCGCGGTCGCAGTGCAAAAGTAGCGGGCTGGCCTTCCAGGCCGGGCGACGCTTTTTCGAGCCGGATCAATCGCCAAAAAAAAGATCCCGGCGTTTGCCGGGATCTTGAGAAATCAGCTAACGAGCAGCCCCGCACTCACTAGACGGGAAAGAACTCGCCGCGGGAGTGGTTGAGAACGCTCAGCGTGCCCGTCGCGATGTCGAAGTAGGCGCCGTGCAGCGACAGACGGCCCTTGTCCTCCACCTGCTTGACGAAGGGGAAGGTGCGGAGGTTCGCGATCGAGGTCTTGATGCCTTCGTGCTCAAGCAGCCTCAGCTTCTCGGCCTGCGGGGCCATCTGGTGAGCGGACACGACGTGCAGACGCGCCTCGTCCAGCATCGACATCCAGCGCGAGATGAACTTGGCCTCGGTCTGGATCGCGGCGCTCTGATCGAGTGCGGTCTTCACGCCGCCGCATCCCGAGTGGCCCATCACCACGAGGTGCTTGATGCGCAGGTTCATGACTGCGAACTCGATGGCTGCGCTCACGCCGTGGAACTTGCCGCCCGTCTCGTACGGGGGCACCAGGTTGGCGACGTTGCGCACAACAAACAACTCGCCCGGCATGGCGCTGAACACGGTTTCCGGATCGACACGGCTATCGCAGCAGGAGATGATCATCACCTCCGGGTCCTGCCCGTATGTCGCGAGTTCTTCGTAGTGATCCGCGTTCGGAACGAAATGGCGGTGCTTGAAGCGGCGGTAACGGTCGGTCAGTTGTTCTGGGAAGCTCGACATTCGGGTTCGCCTCAAAATGAAGTGCCTGGGAAATTACGATACGAGGGCCGGGCGTGTCTGCCTCACAACACCTCAGATATCGGTCAGTTTCTACTCCAACAGCGGACGCACGCGACATTGCAATCGTCGCACCCAGCGCGCAGTTGTGCACAGAACGCCGAGTACCCGGCATGGTTAAACCCTGTATTTCAAGGCGTCTTCTGGTTGCGGGACCCCCTGCCAGCCGTTATCGTTCGCCGCACCAATGGCAAACTAGTGCTGGCTCACAGCAATCAAGGGGGGCGCGCCAGCCGGTAAAGCAAGGCTTGGCGTGATTATTCTATGACGTCACAGTCTTCTTCCGCGCCGAAATCGACATACGGGCAGGACCTGCTCGCATCGGTTGTCGTCTTCCTGGTGGCCCTGCCGCTGTGCATGGGCATCTCCATCGCTTCGGGCATGCCGCCTACGGCGGGTATCATCACCGGCATTATCGGCGGCCTCATCGTGGGCGTGCTGGCAGGCTCGCCACTCCAGGTCAGCGGACCGGCCGCCGGTCTCAGCGTCCTGGTGCTCCAGTTCGTGCAGGCCAACGGCGTCGAAATGCTTGGCGTCGTTGTCCTGTTCGCCGGCCTCTTTCAGCTCGCCGCGGGCGTGCTTAGACTCGGCCAGTGGTTCCGCGCCGTCTCGCCTGCGGTCATCCACGGCATGCTCGCCGGTATCGGCGTTCTGATCCTCGTCGCGCAGTTCCACGTCATGCTCGACGGAAAGCCGCTCGGAACGGGCATCCAGAACCTGATCGGCATGCCAGGCGCTCTTCTGACGGCGATCGAGGCCGGCGACCATCGCCTCAAGGCGGCAGGTATCGGCCTTCTCACCATCGTGACGATCGCGGGCTGGTCGTTCGCGCCCAAGTCGTGGCGCCTCATGCCGGCCCCGCTCGTCGGCGTGGTCGTGGCCATGCTGGCGGCCGGTCTGCTCGGCCTTTCCGACATCCACTACGTGGTCGTGCCCGACAACATCTGGTCCACGGTCGTGTTCCCCACGCCCGACAACCTGATGCGCATCGTGGAAGCCCCGATCCTGATCGGCGCGATCTCGATCGCGTTCATCGCCAGCGCCGAGACGCTGCTGTGCGCGACCGCCGTCGATCAGATGCACCGGGGACCGCGCACCAAGTATGACAGGGAGCTCTCCGCGCAGGGCGTGGGCAATGCCCTCTGCGGCCTGCTCGGCGTTCTTCCCATGACCGGCGTGATCGTACGCTCCAGCGCGAACGTGGACGCCGGCGCGGTAACGCGGCTCTCGGCCATCATGCACGGCGTCTGGCTTCTACTGTTCGCGAGCGTGCTGCCATTCACGCTGAGCTACATCCCGATCTCGGCCCTTGCCGCCGTTCTCGTCTACACCGGCTACAAGCTCGCCTATCCGAAGATCGTGCCGACGCTGCAGAAGTTCGGCACCAGCGAAGTCGCGATCTACTTCATCACCGTCGCAACCATCGTCGCCACCAACCTTCTGGCGGGTGTGGTCGTGGGTCTGGTGCTGTCGCTGCTCAAGCTGCTCTATGCCTTCTCGCATCTCGAGGTGCGCAAGGTGGAAGAGCCGAACAGCAACCGCGTGGACCTGCATCTCAAGGGTGCCGCGACGCTGATCCGCCTGCCGATGCTCGCAAGCGAGCTCGAGGGGCTGAAGCCGAACACGCACGTCCACATCCACATCGACGATCTCGACTACATCGATCACGCCTGCATCGACCTGCTGACAAACTGGGATCGCCAGCACAAGGCCAGCGGCGGCTCTCTCGAGATCGAGTGGGAAGGGCTCACGCAGAAGTATCAGAACCGCAGCGGCCTCAGAGCTCGAGCGGAAGCGACAGGGCGCTAGAGCCTTTTTCGAAGGCGTGGATGCCGGTTCGGCTCTTCATGCGCTCACAAGATCGAACGACATCATGGCCGGGGCGACCCGGCCATGATCGTTTGCGAGGCCGGTTTCTCAGGACCGCGCCGTGATCGGGGCGGGCGAAGCGTTCCTGAGGATGGCATATCCGAGCAGCGCCGCGCACAGCGAGCCTGAGAGCACGCCGATGCGAATGTCCGCGGCGTAGGTGGGCTCCGGAAACGCCAGCATGCCAATGAACAGGCTCATGGTGAAGCCGATGCCCGCAAGCACGGCAACCCCGAAGAGCTGAACCCACGTGCTTCCTTCAGGACGCGTTCCCACTCCCAGAGCAATAGCCGCTCGTGCGAACGCGAACACGCCGATCGATTTACCCACGAGGAGGCCGAGCGCGATGCCGAGCGGAATGGGGCTCAAGAGCCGATCGGGCGTGATGCCGACGAGAGAGACGCCGGCGTTGGCGAAAGCGAAGGCAGGGAGGACTCCGAAGTTGACCCACGGATGCAGGCTCTCCTGAAGCTTCGAGGCGAGCGACTCGACTGTTCCGTTCCGCGTTCCGTTTGCGAGGGGCGTCAGAGGAATCGCAAACGCCGTGACGACACCCGCCAATGTGGCGTGGACACCCGACTTCAGCACGCAGAGCCACACGAACGTGCCGACCAGCACATAGGCGGCGGTGCGCGTGATGCCCCTGAAGTTGAGAACGGCCAGCGCCAAAACCCCGATGCCGGCAAGACCGAGCGCCAGAAGCGAGAGCTTGGACGTGTAGAAAAACGCGATGATCAGGATCGCGCCGAGATCGTCGATGATGGCGAGCGCAAGCAGGAAGATTTTGAGAGCCGACGGAATCCGCGAGCCGACGAGCGCGAGCACGCCGACCGCGAAGGCGATGTCGGTCGCGGTGGGGATGGCCCAGCCCGCGAGGGCGTGCGGGTCGCCGTAGTTGACAGCGACGTAGATGAGCGCCGGCACGATCATGCCACCCAGCGCGCCGATCGCCGGAAGCGCCGCCTGCTTCAGCGACGATAGCTCGCCTTCCACCAGCTCCCGCTTGATCTCGAGGCCGACGTGGAAAAAGAACACGGCCATCAGGCCGTCGTTGATCCAATGCAGAAGGTTCTTGTCCACCTCCAGCGCGCCGATGCGGATCGTAACCGGCGTATCGAGGAGAGCGTCGTAGACGTGAGAGAGCGGCGAGTTGGCGAGCAGGAGAGCCAGGATGGCAGCAAACAGGAGGATGATCCCGCCCGACGCCTCATGATGGATGAACCGAAGGGCGCCGCGCAGCTTTCCGACCATCACCTATCCCAACCAATCGCTTGAGCCTTTTTGTTTTTTGCCGCACGAGGGTACGTGGGTCAACCTTTGCTCATGCGACCAGTTCGACAGGCAAGGGCGGCGCGTTCTGCCACGGCGAAGGCCCAGACAGGTTGAGCTCGTCCGAGCCCTTAGAGCGCGCGATGACGCTCGCGACACCCGCTGCGGCGGAGGCCGCGTGAGAGAGCACGTCGCCACCGTTGAGCATGTTGGCCGTGAACAGGGCAGCGAGCAGATCGCCGGTTCCGTGCGGCACCTCGGTTTCGCGCGGCACGCTGCAAAAGCCCGAGCGCTCTTTCGTGACGACCACATTGGCCAGGCGATCGGTTCCAACTGGAATCGAGCTCGCGAGCACAACCGGCACACCGAGCGTCCGCGCCGCCTCCACCACGTCGCCAAGCGACGACACAGGGCGGCCGGAGAGAAAGGCCAGCTCGAAGCGGTTGGGCTTGATATGCGTCGCCTTGGGCACGAGGCGGTCGCGCACCGCTTCCGCCACGCTTTCGGGGACGTAGAGTCCCTCCGGGTGATCACCGAGAACGGGATCGCAGACAATCAGCGCATCGGGGCGCAACGCGCGAACGCGATCAATCATCGCTTCCGCGAGGCGCACGTGATCCGGGCCCGGAAAGAACCCGGTCAGGATCGCATCCACCTTCGGCAGCCAGCCGTTCTCGCCCAGGGCCTCGGTCATGGCCGCCAACGTATCGGCGGCGACCTGACCGCCGCCGGTGCGGGGGTGGCCAAGATGGTTCGACAACAAAACGGTAGGACAGGCGATCACGTCATGTCCCATGCGCTCCAAAGCCGGCATGACGGCCCGAAGGCCGACCGAGCCGCGGGCGACGAACGACGAGATGGCGAGGATCGTGGCCATGGATCTCCCTGGAGCTGGCAATCGGCGGGTCGAGGCGGGCGCCCTTTCCTCGAGGGCGCCACAGCTTAAGGCCGCGGACTAGATCCAAGCACGGCTTTTTCCAGAGGCATTCCCGGACTGAACAATAGTCGCGTTGGTCCCAACTCCAGTTTGGACTATTTTTGCAGCGCAACATCCGCGTAAATAATACCAAGAGAGGCGACCGAAATGGCTCCGATACGCCCCCGACGCAGCGTTCTCTACATGCCGGGTGCCAACGACAGGGCGCTCGAGAAAGCGCGCTCTCTTCCCGCAGACGCCCTCATTCTCGATCTCGAGGATTCCGTTGCCCCCGATTCCAAGGTCGAGGCGCGCAACAAGGTGGTGGCCTCGGTGAAGGAGGGGGGCTATGGCCGGCGCGAGATCGTCATCCGGCCCAACGCGCTCGAAACGGCCTGGGGCACGGCCGACATCCTGGCTGCGGCCTCGGCGGCGCCGGACGCCATTCTGGTTCCCAAGGTGCAGCACGCGGGCGACATCATCAGCGCGGCCAAGATCCTGAAATCGGTCAACGCGCCGGAAAAAACCAAGCTCTGGGCGATGATGGAGACGCCGCACGCCATTCTCCACGCCGCCGATATCGCCGCCGTCGGCGCGGACCCCGAGAACCGGCTCGTGTGCCTGGTGATGGGAACGAACGATCTGCTCAAGGAAAGCCGGGCGCGTGCCGTGCACGACCGTTTCGCGGTGGTGCCGTGGCTCGCCCTCGCGGTGGTAGCCGCGCGCGGCTACGGCCTCGACATCATCGACGGTGTCTACAACGATTTCAAAGACGAGGCGGGCTTCCGCAACGAGTGCGAGCAGGGACGGACGCTCGGAATGGACGGCAAGACGCTGATCCACCCGTCGCAGGTGGGCCCCTGCAACGAGATCTTCTCGCCCTCCGAGGAGGAGGTGGCCTGGTCCAAAAAGATCATACGCGCGTTCGAGGAGCCCGAGAGCGCGCACAAGGGCGTCATCACCGTCGACGGCAAGATGGTCGAGCGCCTCCACCTCGTGCAGGCGAAGCGAACGGTGGCCATCGCGAACTCGGTCAAGGAGATCGAGGACTGGTTCTAGGGCGGTTCGATGCAAGAGCCCGTGGCTGCTTGCTTTTCTGCCCATTTCTTCCCGGCCCCAGGTCACGGGGCCGCAGTCCCGGGCCGGGAGTGAGGTGGGCGCGATCACCCCCAGGGCGAGCGAAATGGCGCACTCGCATCATCCGGCCAAAAATGGCATAGGACGGCCCTGACCTGAACTTTCGAGGACCGAGACGAGAGCGATGACAAAGACCAATCCCGGCAACTTTTTCGAAGACTATCGCGTCGGACAAGTCCTGAACCACGCCACGCCGCGCACCCTGAACGAAGGCGATGTCGCGATCTACACCAGCTTGTACGGCCCCCGCTTCGCGGTCCAGTCCTCGGACGAGTTCGCGCGCGCCATCGGCTATCCGCGCTCTCCGGTCGACGACCTGCTGCTGTTTCACGTGGTATTCGGCAAGACCGTTCCCGACGTCTCGCTCAACGCCATCGCCAACCTCGGCTATGCGGGCGGCCGCTTCCTCAAGCCCGCCTATCCCGGCGACACGCTCTCGACCGTCTCCGAGGTGATCGGCCTCAAGGAGAACTCCAATCGCGAGACGGGCACCGTGTACGTCCGCTCGACGGGCCGCAACCAACGGGGAGAGGTGGTCCTCGAGTACACGCGTTGGGTCATGGTCCGTAAGCGCGACAAGAACTCGCCCGCGCCGGAAGCCGTCGTTCCCAAGCTCTCCGATCGCGTCGATCCCAAGGACATCGGCGGCGCGGTGCCGGTTCTCGACACCAAGGCCTACAATTACGCCCAGGCGGGCGCTCCCTACCGCTGGGACGACTATGCCGTCGGCGAGCGGATCGACCACGTGGACGGCATGACGCTCGAAGAGGCCGAGCATCAGATGGCCACCCGGCTCTACCAGAACACGGCCAAAGTTCACTTCAATCAGCACACCGAGGCGAAAGGCCGTTTCGGCAAGCGCATCGTCTATGGCGGCGTCACCATTTCGCTCGCCCGTGCGCTGTCGTTCAACGGCATGAACAACGCCTTTCACATCGCGGCGATCAACGGCGGACGCCACGTGGCGCCGCTGTTTGCGGGAGACACCGTCTATTCCTGGTCTGAGGTGCTGGAGAAGGCCGAGCTGCCGGGACGCACGGACGTGGGTGCACTGCGTACCCGTCTCGTGGCGGTGAAGAACCAGGATGCGAGCACGTTCCCGTTCAAGAAGGACAACGGCGACTATGCCGATGGCGTGATCCTCGATCTCGACATCTGGGTGGTGCTGCCGCGTTAATCCGCGATAAGCTCCAAAAGAGATAAAGCATTGCGGGATGGCGACTCCTCGTTTTGAATGGTTGCCAGTCGCACCCGATTCATTGCTTTTCTAGACGTGATCACTCCCTGAACGGGACAAACACTTTTTGGCGGCCGCGAGGTGGACTTGCGGCCTCCTCGGAGGGGCGAGGCGCTCGCCAGGAAATCTTTGACGCAGAAGGTAGCTGTCATTGGAGCAGGCTTGGCTGGCTTGTCGTGCTCCTCCTATCTTCGCCGCGCGGGATGCTTTGTCGAAGTCTTCGAGCAGGAACGCATCATCGGAGGCCGGGTCGCCACGGCGCGAAACGGTCTCGTCGCGTTCGATTCCGGGGCTCAGTACCTCACCGCGCGCTCCGACAAATTCCGCTCTTACATCAACGAGCTGGTGTCTTCCGGCTACGCTGCGCGATGGGACCCCAAGACGACGTCGGGCGAGACCAAGGGCGTGCAGCTCCACACCTGGTATGTCGGCACGCCCGGCATGAGCTCGATCGTGCGCCCGCTGGCCGAGAGCATTCTCGTTCACACCGGCAAGAAGGTGCACACGCTGAAGCCCACGGACAAAGGCTGGACCATCTGGTTCGAGGACCAGACGAGCGCCGGCCCGTTCGCGGCGGTGGCCGTCACCGTTCCGGCGCCAGCCGCGCGGCTGCTTCTCGGCCGGGTCGAGGGCATGGTCGAAACGCTCTCGCGCGTGCGCATGGTGCCGACATGGTCGGTGATGGTGCGCCTCGCCGAGCGGACGCTGCCCGATCAGGACGTCTATTCGGACATGTCGGAAGTGCTGCGCTGGATCGCCCGCAACAGCTCGAAGCCGGGCCGTAACGTGAGCGGCGGGGGCGAGACTGTCGTGATCCACGCCTCTCCGAGCTGGAGCCGGGAGACGGAGGACGCGGATCCCGAGGCGGTGGCCGAGGAGATCTGGGGCGAGGTGACGCGCCAGCTCGGGCTTCCGGCCGTCACACCGCAGCAGATCAGCGCGTATCTTTGGCGCCACGGGCTCGTCGAGCAGTCGCTGGGGGAATCCTTCATCTACTCGAGCCACTACAAGGTGGGGGCCGCGGGAGACTGGTGCCTGGGGCGGCTTGCGGAGCACGCCTACGAGAGCGGGCAGGGGCTCGGCAAAGCGATCGTCAGCTCGCTAATCTGAGTTGAGAAATCGTGTTTAAAGCCCGTCTGTTGCGATGGCGACGCGCACCATTTGGCGAATTGCCCCGTCTGTTGCAGCGCGCTAATAGTCTTCCAGGCCATCATTTCGTCAGACTCTTCACTCTGGCGGATGAGTACGGTTCAAGCTGAGATCCGCGTTTTTTCGTGTCCGGGATGGACCGCATTCCGGACCCTGGCGTACTGGCCGCCCTGGACCACGTTTTCCTCCCGGGGCGAGACGATCACGGCCGAACGCCATGCGGGCGGAGCTACGGCCAAGGTTTTTTTGTTTGTTGCGCTTCTGCCGACGGACCCTGCTGGGTGCGTACGGCCGGAAACGCTCTCGGGGGACGGAGAATAAATGGCTGACGCCAAAGCCGAGCGGGGCTCGCAAGCGGCACGTCCGCTTTCGCCGCACCTGCAGATCTACAAGATGCCCGTCAACATGCTGATGTCGATCGTGCATCGCATAACCGGTGCCGCGCTCTATTTCGGAACCGTGCTCGTGGCCTGCGTGCTGGTGGCCGCGGCGAGCGGTCCGGATGCCTACGCCACGGTAACCGGCCTGCTCGGCACCTGGCTGGGGCAGCTCGTGCTGTTCGGCTACACCTGGGCGCTGCTGCATCATCTCGCGGGCGGTATCCGGCATTTCATCTGGGACACCGGCCGCGGCTACAAGCTCGAAACGGTGGATCTGCTCTCGTGGGGCACCCTCGCGTTCTCGGCCATCACGACGGTGCTGATCTGGCTCTATGTCCTGTTCGTCGCCGGAGGGAGCGCGCCATGAGCATGCGCACGCCGCTCAAAGAGGTTCGCCGGCTGGGCTCCGCCAAGGAAGGCGCCGATCATTTCTGGACGCAGCGGACGACCGGTGCCGCCAACCTCGTGCTCTCCATTTTCGCGATCTGGCTCGCGGTCAGCCTCATCGGTGCCGACCACGCCACGGTGAAGGCGACCATCGCCCAGCCGATCATCGCGCTGCCGCTGCTCCTGTTCATCACCTCGGCTGCCATTCACATGCGTCTCGGCATGCAGGTGATCATCGAGGATTACGTGCACGGCGAGGCAGCGAAGATCGTGCTGCTGATGCTGAACTCCTTCTTCGCCATCGCCGTTGCTGCGGCGAGCGCGCTTTCCATTCTCAAGCTCTCCTTCGGAGGCTAACGTCACGATGGCTGCCAAG
This sequence comes from Hyphomicrobium sp. DMF-1, assembly GCF_027886585.1. Lineage (NCBI taxonomy): Bacteria > Pseudomonadati > Pseudomonadota > Alphaproteobacteria > Hyphomicrobiales > Hyphomicrobiaceae > Hyphomicrobium > Hyphomicrobium sp. DMF-1. The sequence goes on from NZ_CP115706.1 coordinate 322,854, forward strand.
ACCAACGGAAAAGAGCCGGCTTCGCCCGCCATCAACGGCAAGGCTTATCCCACGCACGATCATACCTACGACGTGATCGTCGTCGGCGCAGGCGGCGCGGGTCTTCGCGCGACGCTGGGAGCCGCCGAAGCAGGCCTCAAGACGGCCTGTATCACCAAGGTGTTTCCCACGCGCTCGCACACCGTCGCCGCACAGGGCGGCGTCGCGGCCTCGCTCGGCAACATGGGCCCCGACAACTGGCGCTGGCACATGTACGACACCGTCAAGGGCTCCGACTGGCTCGGCGACCAGGACGCGATCGAGTATCTCTGCCGCCATGCGCCCGACGCGGTGTACGAGCTCGAGCACTACGGCGTGCCCTTCTCCCGCACGGAGGATGGCAAGATCTATCAGCGCCCGTTCGGCGGCATGACAACGGAATTCGGCTCGGGACCGCCGGCACAGCGCACCTGCGCGGCCGCCGACCGCACCGGGCACGCCATGCTGCATACGCTCTACGGACAGTCGCTGCGCCACTCGGCGGAGTTCTTCATCGAATACTTCGCGCTCGACCTCCTGATGGACGAGGAGGGTGCGTGCCGCGGCGTAATCGCGCTTTCGATGGAAGACGGCACGATCCACCGCTTCCGCGCCAAGCGCACCATTCTGGCGACGGGCGGCTACGGACGCGCCTACTTCTCCTGCACCTCGGCGCACACCTGCACCGGCGACGGCAACGCCATGGTGCTTCGTGCGGGCCTTCCGCTGCAGGACATGGAGTTCGTGCAGTTCCACCCGACAGGCATCTACGGCGCGGGCGTGCTGATCACCGAAGGCGCGCGCGGCGAGGGCGGGTATCTCACCAACAGCTCGGGCGAGCGCTTCATGGAGCGTTACGCGCCTCATGCGAAGGATCTCGCCTCGCGGGACGTCGTCTCGCGCTCGATGACGGTCGAGATCCGCGAGGGGCGTGGCGTCGGTCCCGACAAGGACCACATCTACCTGCACCTCGATCATCTCGATCCCAAGATCCTGGCGGAACGGCTGCCCGGCATCACGGAAAGCGCCAAGGTATTCGCGGGCGTGGATCTCACGCGCCAGCCGATCCCGGTGCTGCCGACCGTGCACTACAACATGGGCGGCATCCCGACCAACTATCACGGCGAGGTGCTGACGCTGAAGGGCGGCAACCCGGACCATGTGGTGCCGGGCCTGATGGCCATCGGCGAAGCGGCGTGCGTTTCGGTGCACGGCGCCAACCGTCTCGGCTCCAACTCGCTTATCGACCTCGTGGTGTTCGGGCGGGCGGCAGCGCTGCGCTGCGCTGACTCCATCGAGAAGGGCGCGTCACAGCCTGATTTCGCGAAGGACGCCACGGACGCCGCGCTCGCCCGTCTCGACCGTTTCCGCTATGCCAAAGGCAAGGAGCCGACGGCGGCGCTGCGCCTCAGGATGCAGAAGGTGATGCAGGCGAACTGCGCCGTGTTCCGCGATGGTCCCGTCCTCAAGGAAGGCGTGCAGAAGATCCTCGATATCTGGAAGGCATCCAAGGACATCGGCGTCACCGACCGCTCGCTGATCTGGAACTCGGACCTGATCGAGACGCTCGAGTACGACAACCTGATCGCGCAGGCCGCGGTGACGGTCGTCGGCGCCGAGAACCGGAAGGAAAGCCGTGGCGCACACGCCCGCGAGGACTATCCGAACCGCGACGACGTCAATTGGATGAAGCACACGCTGGCGTTCGCCGACTATGAGAAGAAGTCCGTCTCGCTCGATTTCCGGCCGGTGCACACGCACACGCTGACCAACGAGATCAAGTACATCGAGCCCAAGGCACGCGTTTACTAGGGCATTCTGGCCGACGCAGATTTTCCGCCCCGGATCGAGAGATCCGGGGCTTTTTTTGCCGGTTTCTCACGCTATTCCTGCACGGCGCCGGGAATTGCCGCCTTCTCGACAGACTGGCGTGCTCAAAGCAGCCCCGAGGCGCATTTCTGCACTTGTCAGACACTGCCGACGCGTAAATGTTGTGCCTCTTCCGGCGGCGCTCCGTCCGCCGACAGTCTGAGACGCTTCGGCATGCAGCCTGAATGGCGTCCCAGGCATTCAAGCGCAGTTTCCGCGGAGGGCGATGGGCCCGCCAGCACACGGCTCGAGAGGCAGACGAGATTGGCGAAGGACCCGGCACCGACACCTTCCGACGACGGCGACTCGCGGATCGCGCCGGATCCGTTCGCGGCCGTGCTTCCGGCCATCGCCGCGCTCGGCACGATCTCCTCCATCGCGACGATCAACTGGGCGGCTCGCGAGCGGACGGCTGACCGGATGCGGCCGAAGCGCAAGGCGGTGACGGCGCTGCGCGAGCTCGAGACCTGCTGCCTGCATCTGACCGAGATCTTCCGCCGCTTCCAGCGCAATCCCCGGCTGTTCGCGGGCGAAGGCGCGCAGGGGGCCTCGCCTCTGAAATTCGGCGTACACGGACCGCGCGTCACATCCGATGCGGCCAAGCTCTACCAGCAGGCGATCAATGACGTGGCCTCCATGCTGGTGCTCGCCTCGCAGAGCGCCTTCGAGGTGATGTGCGCCATTGAGGACGGCACGGTGGAGGCGCCCGAGCAGATCTTCTTCGGCTTCGGCGAATGCCAGGACAGCCTGAACAAGCTCATCCAGAACCGCGCGACGCTAAAGGTCTCGGTCGATGTCGGCACCGAGGTCGCGGACCGGCTCACCACGCTCGTGCGCGAGCTCAAGAAATATCGCACGGACTGACGCCCGCGTTTCCCGTGTTGCCCTCTGCACCGCGGAGAAGTGTCTGGACCCCGATCTTCATCGGGGTGACGTTGAGTTTGGGCCGTCGGTTTCTACAAAACCAACGTCATGCCGGCGGAGGCCGGCACCCGCGACACATTTCGAGGTGGGTGCACTTCAATCCGTTGAACCGGTGGATGCTTGCGTGGATCCCGGCCCGCGCCGGGATGACGTTCCATTGGCGGATACTGCCAAGCACAAAACTTCACATCATCCGGATGTCATGTCGAGGCCTTGCTGCGCATGGACGGGTTTCTCCCACCGGGAGAAAGAAGGGCGTTCTCTCGAACGCTTCACTTCCTCGCTCTTTGCGGGGAGAGGAGAGAGGCCCCGTCTCTAGCTGCGCTGGCCGCCGAGTTCGTCGAACAGGATCGAGAAGGTGGAGCCCTTTCCGACCACACTCGAAATGCGCAGCTCTCCGCGGTGGCGGATGACGATGTGCTTGACGATGGCGAGGCCGAGCCCCGTGCCGCCTTTGTCCCTGCTTGCCGCCGCGTTGGCGCGGTAGAAGCGCTCGGTAAGCCGCGGCAGATGCTCCGGAGCGATGCCGGGGCCGTCATCGGCGATGGCGACCAGCACGCGTGGAACCGGCGGCGAGCCATCGAGAACACGGGAGACTGCGATTTCCACGCGCCCATTCTCGCGGCCGTACTTGATGCCATTGTGCACGAGGTTCTGGATTACCTGCACGATCTCGTCGCGATCGCCGCGTATCCTGATGGGGCCGTCGCTCTTCGTCACCACGATCTTCACTTTCGAGGCGGCGGCCAGAGGCTCCAGCGCCTGCGCCACGTAGGCCGCGACCTCGTTCAGCTCGACGATTCCCTTCGGCGGCAAGTGAACGCGCATCTCCACGCGGCTCAGCGAAAGGAGATCGTCGATGAGGCGGGTCATGCGGTTTGCCTGGCTCGACATGATGCCGAGAAAGCGGGCGCGCGCGTCCGGATCGTCCCGCGCCGGCCCCTGCAGCGTCTCGACGAAGCCGCGCAACGAGGCGAGCGGCGTGCGCAGCTCGTGGCTGGCGTTGGCGATGAAGTCCGCGCGCATCTGGGCGAGTTTGTCCTGCTCGGTAAGATCGCGGAACGAGATGACCAGCAACGGCAGGCCGCGGCGCGTTTCCTTGCCGCCCAGACGAGAGACGGTCGCCGAGATGCGCCGCTCGACCGGAACACGCTCGAACAGATCGACGACGACGGGCTCGTTTGAAACGGCCGCCTTCTCCACCGCCTCGTTCAGCTCCGGATTGCGCGAGACGTGGCTCAGCGGCTGTCCCGGTCGCACCTTCGGAAACAGGTCCTGAAAGAGCGCGTTGAAGTGCAGAACGTTGAAATTATGATCGAGGGCGAGCACGGCGTCGGGAATGGCGTCGAGCAGAAGCCGCCAGCTCGCGGCCTCCTTTTCGCTCAATGTCGGCCCGCGCACGAAGCGCTCGCGATCCCCGGCAGAGGCGTCATCGCCGTTTTCGCCGTCGGAAGGGCCTTGCCCGCCGATGGCCATCGCCATCACAGCAAAAGCAGCGACGGCCAGTTGCCAGGAGATGCTTCCGGCCACGGCCAGCCCGACGAACAGAAACGCCGCGACGGCAACGGCCCAGAGGCGGCTGCACAGGCGACTGCGAAATCCGCGCAGGCCTGCCCGCAAAGGCTCGATCTTCGTTGTGAGTGCTGACAGGTATCGGGTCAGCCACCGGGGCTCCGTCATGGGCGCCCATATTGCCTCGATCCGCAGCATGGGCTCAACCCTCACGGCGCACCCGCCGGACCGGTTGGGTGTTTATGGTTTTCAAAGCGAAGCTCCTCCGCGGGCGATGTCCGCAATTCGGCTTCCTGATAAACAACACTTGTGTGACAGTTCATCTGCGCCCCGAGGCGCTTTCGCTTTTCATTGAATTGCTTCAACGTTCCTCTATCCCGGCAAGCAGGCTGGGCAGCGCTCGAGGGACGAGGACGGAAACCATGGGAAAATCGAAGAACGGCAAGACCGAGAAGGAAAGCTCGGGGGTGCCGCAAGCCTATCCGGGGTTCGACCTCGACAATCCCACCTTCCCCCCGCAGCTCGAAGAGCGCGCGCTCAAGTCAGGCGGGTATCCCTACGACGACAAGCTCAAGCGGAAAGTCTACGAGGATCAGCTCCAGCAGCTGCAACTCGAGCTGATCAAGTTGCAGGACCATGTGCAGGCCCAAGGCGAGCGGGTCGTGGTCGTGTTCGAGGGACGCGACACGTCGGGCAAAGGCGGCTGCATCGCGCGTATCCTGGAGCGGGTTAACCCCCGCCACTCCCGCTCCGTCGCGCTTTCGAAACCAACCGAAGCGGAGCGCGGGCAATGGTATTTTCAGCGCTACATCAGCCATTTGCCGACGCGCGGCGACATGGTTCTGTTCGACCGGAGCTGGTACAATCGCGCGGGCGTCGAGCGCGTGATGGGGTTCTGCAGCGAGGATGAGGTGGCGCGTTTTCTTCGCGACGCGCCCGAGTTCGAGGCGCTTCTGGTTCGCGACAACATCCGCTTCTTCAAGATTTACCTGACGGTGGGGCGCGAAATGCAGCTCAAGCGCTTCCACGAGCGGCGTCATGATCCGTTCAAGCAATGGAAGGTGACCGAAATCGACCGCGCGGCCATCGGCAAATACGACGATTACACGCGGGCCGAGGCCGACATGCTGCGCTTCACCCACACTGCCGTCAGCCCGTGGACCGTGATCAACGCCAACGATCAGCGGCGCGCGCGCCTCGAAGCCATGCGCGTGATCCTCTTGGCGCTGGACTATGCGGGCAAGAACAAGGACGCGATCGGGGCTATCGATCCCAAGATCACCACGTCCGGGGCGGACTACCTGGCCACCCTCAACGGCAAGCAGTCCTGAGAGCGGTCAGGGTCCGAAAGACGACACCGGTGCGCAAGAAAATCGGGCTCCAACCCATGTGGCTGGAGCTCGATTCACGTGAAATATGGTCCGGTTTCCGGGTCAGGGCAGACGGCAGCCGGACGTGAGGAAGCCGTAGAGCCAAGCGGTGGCCGCGCCGAACCCGGCCCCCGTGGCCAGCACCGGCCAGATCAGGTTGATGTCGTTCCCCAGAAACGGCGGCTCGCTCCTGATCAGCGGGATCAGAACCAGGGTACCGACCAGCGCCGGGCCAATGAGCCCGAGCAGAGCGCCCCGAAAGGTCATCGAGCCCCGCGGCACGCTTCCGAGAATGAGGGCGAAGACCGCGCCCCAGACGCCACCCCACACCGCATCGGTTGCGATCTGCGGATAGCCGGTCATCAACGACGGTTCCATGGACCACGGCAGGCGCGTCGCATATCCCGAGTTGTAAAGCCAGAGACCAATCAGCTCGTGCACCGTGACCAGCGCGATCGCCCCCGCGATGAAGCCGAGCACGAGGCTCTTAAAAGACGTTCCCTCCATGACCTTTTCCCCTCCTGAGCTATGATGAATCGAGCGTTCCGCTTCTTTTTTAGGCAGTATTGACCGCTTCGGGGGATGTTGGAAGGCCTGATCGCCAGAAGTGGCACGGCAGAGTCGCCCGGCGTTTGCGTTCATCTTTTGCGCGATACTCAACTAATATTCAATCTATGGTTGATATATGTCGTCGAACCCAATGCAGGGAGCGACCGATGCCGGGTATTCGCGTGGAGAGGCTGCCTGTGCGGACAATGGGGTTGGGCCTGCTCGGCTTCGACCACCTGCAGATCGTGTGCCGGAGTGATTTCCAGGATCCCGGCCGCCCCGTACGCCAGGACGATTGGTTCGTCATCGAAGGCCTCCGGGAGGCCGACGACGCGGGCGTGCGCCTCGGCGTCGAGGGCTGGCACGGCGGCACCACGCTTTCGGAGGCGAACGCCAATCTCAGGGACGATGCGCTCGCTCTCAAGATCGGCACCCCCGAAAGCCGCGGCGGCCGCGACATCGTCGAAGGAAGCGCGGCCATCGAGCTGTGGGCGAGCCTCGCGTCCTTCGCGACCGACATCGAACTCCAGCGCTTTCCCTACATCGCGCTTGCATTACCGGGGTCCGCGTTGCCGACGCTCAACTCGTCATCGCTCATTGCTTCGCTGCTCCATCACACCGGGATCGACGTGGAGGCCGCCCTGCCCGCTGGGGTGCGCTTCTCGCCGGGCACCTCGACGCTGCTCGGAACGTCGCGGGACGACAAACTCCGGACCGGAAACGGCTTCACCGCCCTCCTCGGCGGCAAGGGCGCGGACGATCTCTCGGGCAACGACATCTCGGGCCAGATCGACAAGCTGTATGGTGGCCGGGGGGACGATACGTTCCATTGGTCGGCGGGCCTCAACATCGTCCACGGCGGACAGCCGGGCCTCACCTACGACGAGGACGGCCGCGACACCATCGTCTACACAGGGGCCGGCGATGTGACGCTCGAGGCGCCCTTCGCGCGTGAGCCGCACCATCAGCCCGACTTCATCGCGACCTACCGCGCCGGTCAGGATCACCTGCTCTCGATCGAGGAGGTGGTGTGGGACGGTACGGGCGACCGGCTCACGATCGGAAAAGGGGTCGGGCTGTCGCCGAGCCCGCTCAAGGTGGAGTTCAATCGCAACGGCGGCGCGGGAGGCGGGGGTGTGCTCGATCTCTCGCACTCCGATGTCGGCTTCCGCATCACGGCGCATGCCGACGCCGAGCTGCATCTCGACGGCCGCACAGGCGACAGAGCAGGATCCGGCGGCCTCCGTGTTTCAGGTGCCGAGCGGATGATCGCGAGCCCGCACGAGGACCGGTTCGTGATCGCGTCGCCCGGCGCGTCGCTGGTGATCTCCGATGCCGCACCGGAGGATCGCCTCGCAGTGACGTGGACGCCATCGCACATGGCGGCGGCTTATGATGTCCGCTCGCGCGAGCTCGTCGTTCATCTCTTTCCGAGCGAGGCCCATCAGCGGAGCAGTTTGGTCCGCCTCCTCAACTTCAAGAATGGAGCGCTCGGCATCGATCTCGACCGTCCCCTTGCGCTTGCCGACGAAGCGGATGGCGCCTTGCTGGTGTCCGGGCCGCTCCCCGCCCAAGACGACGCGTACGACCTTTCGGCGCCCATCCTGATGGCCGATCCTTCGCTCGATTTTCTGAGCGCCAGCATCTTCTGTCTGGATACTTTCGACGACGTGCTCTGCCACGACTATCCGATATTCGGCGCGGGCGACGCGATAAGCGCGCTGCAGAACGCCGGCTAACGCGCAACCGGGCGATGATTTTCGCGCGCAGGCTGATACGGTGTGAGACTTCTTGCTCTTCTCATGGAGCCTCAAAGCCGCCTGTGCTCAGGATCTGCATCCAAACGAAACGCGTGATCACCATGGCCTCGGCCGCCATCGCAGCGTGCTGGGGTCTCGCCGTTGCATCACGGGCCGACGAAACGTGCGCCACAGATGCGGGGTCTTCGCACGATGTGGTGCGGGTGATCGATAGCGAGACCGTGCTTCTCGACGATGGGCGGGAGGTTCGCCTGATCGGCGCGCTGGCTCCAAAGGCGGATGCCATCGCCGCCACGCCGGATGCCTGGCCACCCGAGCGCGAAGCTCTCCGCGCGCTCGAAACACTGGTCTCCGGTCGCGCGGTCACCTTGCGCTACGAGGGCCGCAAGCGCGATCGCTATGGACGTGAGTTGGCGCAGCTCTACGTCGCGGGGGTGAGCGGACCCGAGTGGGTGCAGCGGCGCCTGATCGCCGACGGCCATGCGCGGGCCTATGCGCTGCCTGGAAATTCGGGCTGCCTTCGCGCGCTTCTCGGCGCGGAAGAGGAACCCCGCACCGCGCAGCGCGGACTCTGGAGCCGCACGACCTATCGCGTGCGCGAGGCTTCCGAGGTGGATGCGTTGCTGCGTCTCGCCGGCCAGTTCGTTCTGGTCAGCGGGCGCGTGTCGCAGGTCGCGCGCACGCAACGGACCACCTACATCAACTTCGGCTCGGATTGGCGCCGTGATTTCACCGCCAGCATCGCGAGCTCCCTGGTCGACCGGAGCCCGGATGGCGCGACGCGTCTCAGCGCACTTGCTGGAAAGGAGATCCGCGTGCGGGGATGGATCGAGCGGCGCAACGGGCCGATGATCGTGCTCGGCTCGTTCGACGAGATCGAAACGCTAAACGGGAATGAAGGTGTGCCGCCGCCCGGATCCAAAGCGGCCGCCGACACAAAGTCCGCGACGCCGCCCCCAGATACGACAACACCCCGCTGACGGGCAGCGGGGTGTCGCAATTCTGGGTGGCTGTGTAAGGCTGCTTATGCGGCCTTCACCTCGGCATCCGTGCCATCCGCCATACGGCGGCCGCGGGCGCTCTTGGAGAGCACCTCGGTGATGCGCTGCACGGCGCCGCGCTCATCGAGCTTCTCGACGGCTGCGATCTCGCGTGCCATGCGATCGAGCGCGTCCTCGTAGAGCTGACGCTCGGAGTAGGACTGCTCAGGCTGGGCCTCGGAACGGTAGAGATCGCGAACGACCTCGGCGATCGAAACCAGATCACCGGAGTTGATCTTCGCGACGTACTCCTGCGCGCGGCGGCTCCACATGGTGCGCTTCACGCGGGCGCGGCCCTTCAGCGTCTCCATAGCCTTCTTGACGATGCCGTCATCGGCGAGCTTGCGCATGCCGACGCTGTCGAGCTTGCCGGTGGGAACGCGGAGCGTGAGCTTCTCCTTGTCGAAAGTAATGACGAAGAGCTCGAGCGACATGCCCGCGATCTCCTGCTCCTCGATGCCGACGATGCGGCCGACGCCGTGAGCCGGGTAAACGATGAACTCGTTGGTCTTGAAGCCGTGGCGCTGGCTGACGGACTTCTTCTGAGCCGCGCTCTGCGCCGCCATGACCTGACGGGCGGCCGCGGCCTTCTCGGCGATCTCCTTCGGAGTGGCCGGCTGAACGGGGGCCGTCAGCTTCTGGCCGCCAGACTTGGCGAGCGCAGCAGCGGCGCGGGCCGGCGTGACGGCCTGATGGCCGGCGACAGTAGCCGCCGCAGCGGGCGCGGCAACGGACTTTGCCGGAGCGGCCGCCTTGGCGGCCGCAGGCTGAGACTGAGGAGCGACAACCGCCTTCAATGCGGGCTTCTTCCCTGCGTTGGCTGCGGTAACCGCCTTCTTCATCTCGGGTCCTTTCACGACTGATTTTGCAACGGGTGACTTGGCAACAGGCGACTTGGCGACGGAAGCCTTGACAGGGCTCGGCTTCTTGGCATGACTTGCGGAGACGGCGGCGGCGGTTTTCTTCGCGCCGGGCTTGGCAGCAGCAGATTTGGTCTGGGAGGGCCGGGCAGCGGTCTTGGACGCAGCGGGCTTGGATGTCCTAGCCTTGGCGTGCGCTTTGTTCTTCTGAGCCATAGACTTCGTCTCACTCTCTCGTATCACAACGCTCGGCCCCGAATGGGTCGAGCCGTACTCTTCTCTGCAACCGGGTCTTGTTGAGCCCGTAGACCGTGCAGTCACACATAGACCCGGACGTCGGCAGGTCGCCTTTGCCGCCGTTCCAGGACCTCCCCAGCATGTCGGGTTGCCGAGCCGAAATAGCTACCCGCTTACTCTCAGTTGGACGATAAGTCACAGATCTCAGATGGGCGCCCACATTCGGCGCAGCAATCGGCCACAAAGCTCCGAAAAGCTCGCGGCAAGTGCTACGTTGGGCCGTCTTCGTTCCTGTTCGGTTCTAATCTGTCCAAGGATATACTTGTAACACAAATTTCATGAAAATTGAAGCGCGATAAGGAATATAGGTGATCTAGGGCTTAAAGAACTTGATTAAGTCTTCGAGTTGCTGCGACGCACGCAAGGACGACGACTACGCTATTTTACGCAGTCTCCACTTAGTCGCCTTGGCCAGGTTCGGAAGAAAAATATTTATCGAACTTGTCTTTTTCATCCCTGTACTGCTCGGCCTCCGGTAACGGGGGCTTCTTCGAAGTAATATTCGGCCATTTGTCTGCGTATTCGCGATTGACCTCGAGCCAGCGCTCCTGGCCCGGCTCCGTGTCCGGTTTGATGGCATCGACAGGGCATTCCGGCTCGCACACCCCGCAATCGATGCACTCGTCGGGGTGGATCACCAACATATTGTCACCCTCGTAGAAGCAATCGACGGGGCACACCTCCACACAATCGGTGTACTTGCACTTAATGCACTTGTCGTTGACGACGTAGGTCATGTCGGAGGTGTCCGGATCTTCTGAAGGTGCGTTCGCTTGATCTCGGGATGTGCCAAATGCCGGACCCCATAGCAAGCCCCGCAACGTCACAGCCGCGCCATTTGACGTTCGTCAGGTGGATCGTTTGAGCTCGTCAATCTGCCGGCGCTCCCGCTTGGTCGGCCGTCCGGCCCCGGGAGCCCGCTCGCCCCAGGCCATGGGCTCGCCCGTGTCGGCCGCCGCCCCGGCGGGCGGCGCGCGCGGCGTCAAGTCCTCATAGAGCAGCTGTGCCTCGGCCGCTGGTCCCCGGCGCTCTCCCAGCCCCAGCACCTTGAGCACCCGGACATTGCGGTGAAGGCGGGAGGTGACAACATCGCCGATCTTGATCGCCTGGCTGGCCTTCTCGGCCTTCACGCGGTTAACCTTGATCTTGCCCTCGGTGACGGCGGTCGCCGCCAGCGTCCGGGATTTGGCCACCCGCGCAAACCACAGCCACTTGTCGAGACGCTGATGTCCGGTCTCGGCGGCGGCAGGGCTCGCGGCGGGTTTCGTCATGTGGAGTTCTTTTCCCGGGCCTGCTTGGCCAACGCATCGCGCAGGGCGCCGAGCGAGGCAAAGGGTGAATCGGGATCGGGCCCGCCCTTCTTGGCTGGCGGGCTCGCCGAGCGCATGACCGGCGCCTGCCGATCCTCGTGACGGCGGCGATCATCGCCGCGCCGCTCATCGCGGCGGCGCTCTCCGTGTCCGCCGTCGCGATGACGCTGCTGGGGCCGCGGGCGGTTCCGGTCCTGATCGCGCTGCGTGCGGTCGCGGTCTCTGCCGCGCTCCCGGTCACCGCGGTGACGCTGAGGTGCCTCGGACGCATTGACCTGAGACTGCGCGTCGCCCGCGTTGGCCGAGGCCTCGCTCTGCTGAGACGCGGCGGCGTCGGCGGGAGCGGCAGCAGCCGGCGCGTGACCGCGTCCCTCTCCACTGCCTCGACGGCGACCGTGATGGCGGTCCCTGTGCTCGCGGCCCTGACCTTCGCGGCGGCCTTCCTCGCGGCGCTGAGGGCGCTCGTCGCGATGGCGGCGCGGGCGCCAAACGTCGATGACGATGGTTTCGTCGGCCTGAGCTTCCGTGGCTGCTTCCGCAGCGGGAGTTGCCTCCGCCTGCGCGGCGGGTTCCGCCTCGGCGGGCACGGGCGCGGCGTCCTGCGGAGCAGCGCTCGCCTCCGCCTCCGCCGTTTCGGGCGCGGGTTGCGAGGCCTCTGGCGCACCGGACGCCGGATCGGCAACCTGAGCCGCATCGGCGCGGGCGGGCTCGACAGGCTTCGGCACGGTCTTGCGGTCAAGCCGGAAGCCGAGGGCCTTCAACACGTTGCTCAGTTCATCCGGCGAGCAGCCGAGGATCGACATCATCTCCGGCGTCACGATGAAGCCGCCATCGCCGGTGGATCCCTTGGGCGGGGCTGTCGCGTTCTCGGGCGATGCCCGGTAGGCGAGCAGTGGACGGATCAGATCAGCCAGACGCTCGAGGATGTCGAGGCGCACGGCGCGCGGACCGCACACATGGAAGCCATAGGCGCGATAGAGCGCTTCCGGGGCTGTGGTCTGGACGGCGGCCGACGTGAGACCGGCGCGCGGAAGCTCCGGCAGCGTCTCGAGCGTGAGGCCGTGCGCGGGGGCATGCTTCAGCGCCCAGAGCGTGACGGCGAGCTCGGCAGGAGCGGGCTTCAAGAGAGTCGGGAAGTAGATGTTGAACGCGCCGAAGCGAACGCCGTACTTACGGAGCTGCGCGCGCGCCTCCTGATCGAGGTGCTTCATCATGTCGGCGATCAGCTCGCGCTTCACCATGCCGAAGCTCTCGGTGAGGCGGAAGGCGATGCCGCGGGCGAGGCCCGTGAGATCCTCCGCCTTGGCGATATCGACCAGCGGTTTCAGCCGCTCGGCGATGACCTCGTCACGCCAGGCTTCGAGGCGGGCCTGGACCTTCTCGCGGTCGGGGCCGGTCAGGTGCTCATCGGCCAGCAAGTTGATCTGCGGCTTCAGGGGATCTTCCGCGGGTTCGAGCGCGGCGATCTCCTCGTCGCGCCACAGGATGCGGCCCGAACGATTGACTTTGAAAGCGTCGGCCTTGGCCGCAGCGACGCGGCGGGCGCGCATGCCAAGCTCGCGCGACAATACCTGCGCGGCGGCACTGCGGGCGGCCTTGCCGTGAATGCCGTCGCCGCTCTGGGTCTCGGGCGAGAAACGAAACCCCTTGAGGCTTCCCACATAGTGGTTCTCGACGCGGATGGCGCCGTCCTCGCCAATTTCGGCGTTGAGCTCCTCCTTGTCGCGCAGGCCCTTCATCAGGGCGCTGGTGCGCCGGTCGACGAAGCGCTGCGTCAACTGCTCGTGGAGTGCGTCAGACAGCGCATCCTCAATGGCGCGCGTGCGGGCCTGCCAATGACCGGGGTCCTTCAACCAGTCCGCGCGATTGGAGACGAAGGTCCAGGTGCGAATGTGCGCGATGCGGTTTGCGAGCGTATCGATGTCGCCGTCGGTGCGGTCGGCGAAGGCGACCTGCTTGGCGAACCAATCCTCGGGCACGCGGCCTTCGGGGCCCATGAGGTAGCCGTAGATCGTTCCGATCAGCTCGGCGTGGTTTTGCGAAGAGATCTTGCGGTAGTCCGGGATCTGGCAGACTTCCCAGAGCCGCTGAACGGCGGCGGATGTCGTTGCGTATCCGGCGATTTCGCGATCGTTGGCCAGCGTCTCGAGGGCGATCACGTCATCGGCCATGCGCGCGCGCGTCAGGCGCTGCTCGTTCGGCATCTCGCGAAGGCTGTCGCGGAGGCGATCGAGGGACGAGAATTCGAGGCGGCGGTTACGCCACTGAAGCACGCGCACATTGTCGAAGGTGTGCGTTTCCAGCCGCTCCACGAGATCCGCATCGAACGGCTCGCAGTTGCCCGTCACGCCGAAGGTGCCGTCGTTCATGTGGCGGCCCGCGCGGCCTGCGATCTGTCCGATCTCGTTGGCCGTGAGATTGCGGAAGTTCTGACCGTCGAACTTGCGCACGGCGGAGAACGCGACGTGATCCACGTCGAGATTGAGGCCCATGCCGATTGCATCGGTGGCGACGAGGAAGTCGACGTCGCCGGACTGATAGAGCGCGACCTGCGCGTTGCGCGTGCGCGGCGAGAGGGCGCCGAGCACCACGGCCGTGCCGCCGCGCTGGCGGCGGATGAGCTCGGCGATGGCGTAGACCTCGTTGGCCGAGAAGGCGACGACGGCGGAGCGGCCCGGCAGGCGCGTGATCTTTTTCTCGCCCGCATAGGTGAGGCGCGAGAGGCGCGGGCGCGAGATGAAGTTCGCGCCGGGGATCAGGTCCTGGATGGCATCGCGCATGGTCTGCGCGCCGAGCAGCAGGGTTTCGGCACGGCCCCGCGCATGAAGCAGGCGGTCGGTGAAGACATGGCCGCGCTCAGGGTCACCGGCGAGCTGGATCTCGTCGATGGCGAGGAAGTCCACGTCCACGTCTCGCGGCATCGCCTCGACGGTCGCCACCCAATAGCGTGCACGCTCGGGCTTGATCTTTTCCTCACCGGTGATGAGGGCGACCTTGTCGGCGCCGATGCGGGCGGAGATCTTGTCGTAGACCTCGCGCGCGAGCAGCCGCAGCGGCAGACCGATCATGCCGCTCTCATGACCGAGCATGCGCTCGATCGCGAGATGGGTCTTGCCGGTGTTGGTGGGGCCGAGTACCGCAGTGACGTTGCGGATGCGCGTTTCCAGATCGCTGGCCATACGCGAGATCTCCTTTGGAAGAGCCCTTGGCATTGCATTGCGAGGGTTCGAGATCAAGCTATTTGATTACGCGGGGGAAAGGCGTCCATCCCGGTGGAATTCTTCTAAAGCTGACTCGCGTCTGCTCGCCTGCAAAATGCTTCGTTCCCGCCGCCGTCGAGAACGTGCCACGACGCCGGAAATGCCCGAGGGCACCGCGGGGAAGCCGCGATGCCCTCTGCAGATGTCGGACTATGACGGAAAAGCGACCCTAGTTGGCCGAGGCGACCTGACCGCGCTCGGGAAGCTCGATGTTCACGCGCTCGAGGTTAATGCGGGCTTCGCCGGCGGCCGTGGGGACCGACACCGACTGGGGCAGCATCAGCTTGGCAGCAGGCACGACGCGGAAAGCGATCTCGATATCATTCGTGGCGGCGAGCTGGCGCGTTTCCTCGGTCGGACGGTATCCGGCGATGGGCGTATATTTGACGCGGCAGACGGTGGCCGTCTCGCCCTTCACGCCTTCCACTGGGATCTCCCGGGCATATCGCAGATCGATGTCGAAGCGCTGCTTGCCGTCGAAAATCGCCACCTTGCGGCCGCAAGGCGAGGGCGCATCGGTGTGCGTGATCGCCATGATGGCACTCAGGGGATCGAACACGTTGTTGAGGTGCGAGCGGGTGAGGGGCACCGTATCCGGCGCTTCCAGGGTAACCGGAAGAACGGTGAGGCGATCGATGCCGTTCTGATCGAAGCCCATGGTAACGGAGCCGTTGCGCACGGAGCTTTCATAATCAAAGCGGAAATCGGCGGGCTTGGGGGCCTTGGCCTTGAGGGTGCCCGAGCTGTGGGTCACGCCCTTCCAATGGAAGACGCCGAGAAGTGCGGAAATCTGCACATCCGTATCGAGCGTGTAGCTCGTGCGGCCGACGTTGGATTTGAAGCGGAAGGTGCCGAGATCGAACCCGTTGAGGGTGATCTTGTAGCTGGCGTCGACCCGGACCGGGGAAACGCCTGTAGGCGACGGGGCGGCCGTGGCCAGTGGCGAAAGCGGCACCAGAGCGGCAAGAGCTGCCGAGCCAAGCGCCAAAACGCATCCACGCACGCGACGAGACTGTACCTGGTACATGATCATACTCACCAACCCTTCTCGCCGCGACTCTCAGCGAAAAGGGACTAAAACGGGTTTACGATACGACTTCGTAGGACACATTCTGCCCCGTAAGGCTTAACAATTCGCTCACGCTCGCGCCGGATTGGCACGGCGCTCAGCCCGTTTAATCCCCAAATCATCTATTCCGTTCCCGGCCCGAATTTTTGCCCGGAGTGCCTTTTCAGCGCGGCGGAATGGCCTCATACGCTTGACGTTCTTGCGGCGGCTCGCGTATAGAAAGCCCCGACTGTCCCGCAGATCTGTATCTGCGGGCTATTTTCATTGATTTTCCCCGTGATTTCGGGTCCGTCCTCGGGGCGGGCGGTCGGACGTGGGGCTCGACCGAACGAAGGATAGTCAGATGACCAGGCGCTGTGAGTTGACGGGCAAGCTGCCGCTTTCGGGCCAGCTCAGAAGCCATGCCGAGAACAAGACGAAGCGCAAGTTCCGTCCCAACCTCGTGAATGTCACCCTGATCAGCGAGACGCTCGATCGCCAGGTGAAGCTCCGCATCACCGCTCATGCGCTGAAGTCGGTGGAGCATCGCGGCGGTCTCGACGCGTTCCTGGCCAAGGCCGACAACGAGGAGCTGTCGCCCGACTGCCTCAAGCTGAAGCGCGAGATCGCCAAGGCAAAGGCCGAGAAGGCAGCCTAAGGCTCAGCCCCAGGCTTCGAAATTCAAAATGCGCCCGCCGGAAACCGGCGTGGCGCATTTTTTCGTGTCGGCCAGCATTGAACCAGGATCACGGTACCGGGCTTTAACGAGACCGGTGATTCACGCTTCGGACTGATAGGGTCCGAAGCGATCATGGGACTTCAGTGAGACCGATGATTCACGCTTCGGACTGATAGGGTCCGAAGCGATCATGGGACTTCAGTGAGACCGATGATTCACGCTTCGGACTGATAGGGTCCGAAGCGATCATGGTCTAGGCCGAGATCAGCTCTCGGAGATCGAGGGGCCCGGTGGTCATATCGAGGCTCCCGTCGGGCTGGCGAGGCCATTCCGCCTCGGGGCGGTCCCGATAAAGCTCGATCCCGTTGCCGTCCGGATCGCGCAGGTAGATCGCCTCGCTCACTCCATGGTCGCTTGCGCCCTCGATCTCGATGCCGGCCGCCACGACGCGGCGTAGCGCATCCGCGAGGGCGGCCCGCGTGGGATAGAGAATGGCCACATGGTAGAGCCCGGTCGTTCCGCGCGGCGGGGGAGAGCCGCCACGGCTCTCCCAGGTGTTGAGGCCGATGTGGTGGTGATAGCCGCCTGCCGAGACGAACGCCGCCTGGCTGCCATAACGCTGCGTCAGCTCGAAGCCCAGCACATCGCGGTAAAATCCCAAGGCGCGCTCAAGATCGGCCACCTTCAAGTGCACGTGCCCGATCCGCGTGCCGGGATCGATGGGCTTTTTCTCCGTCGTCATGTGTGCGCTCCATGGTCGGGCAAGAAAGTCTGGCTGTTGGCGGCCAGGTAGCTGCGTAGCGTTTCGGGTTTTCGTCCAGTCAGCTTCTCGATCGCATCGCTGACGTTTGCGGCACGCCCGAGGCGGGTGTTGGTGTCGAACGACGCCAGGATGGCGGCCATAGGCTCGGGCACGCCGGCCGCAACCATGCCACGCACGAGGTCGTCGTCCGAGACCTGCACGACCTCGATCGGCTTGCCCAGCGCCTGGCTGACGAGGGCTGCGATCTCGGCTGTGGTCTCCGCCACCGGCCCGGTAATGTCATAAACCGTATTCCCCCCGGGTTCGGCCGCAAGGGCGAAGGCGGCGGCGCGGGCGCAGTCGTTTCGCGAAAGGTGGGCGATGCGTCCGTCACCCGAGGCGGTGAACCATTTTCCGCTCGCCAAGGCGCCCGGCAGCGAAAAGGCGAGGTTCTCGAAATACCAAGCGTTTCTCAAGATGGTCCAGCCGCGGCCGCTCAGGGCGAGCGCCTGCTCGGTACCCAGGTGATCCGGCGCGAACGGAATGGGAGAGCCGTCCGGATTTGGCATCGAGGTGTAGACGATGTGCCGGACGCCGGCGGTCTTGGCCGCCGCGATCGCAGCCTGGTGCTGCGCCAGCCTGCGGCCCGGCGTGTCGAGCGCGTCCGTCGAAATGAGAAGAAGGCGGCCCGCGCCTTTGAAGGCCTCCCCGAGCGAGCCGGGATCGTCGAAGTCGCCGCGCCTCACCTCGACCCCGCGCGCCGCGAAATCTGCCAGCTTGGCCGGGTCGCGCGTCACGGCGATCAGGCGGGCTGGCGGCACGGCGCAGGTGTCGAGCAGATGCGCCAGCACACGCCGGCCGAGCTGGCCGGACGCGCCCGTCACAAGCAATGTATCGGACACTTTGGTTCTCCTTTGTGATGTTGTCTCATTTAGAGACCACGTCTAAGATGGAGACTTACTGTCCGTAAAGACGGCAGTTTTTCGGGAGATAGGCACGTCGAGGTAACCGCCCATGGACGCCAGCAAGGTCAGTCGCGATGCGCAGGAAGACCCCGCCGCCTGTCCGGTCCGGGGCGTGCTCGATCGCATTGGAGACAAGTGGAGCACGCTCATCGTGTGCGTGCTGGGGGAGCGGCCTTACCGGTTCGGAGAGCTGCGCCGGGCCATTCCCGATATTTCGCAGAGGATGCTGACGCAGACGCTCCGCGATCTACAGCGGGACGGCTTGGTGAGCCGCCACGTATTCCCGACGCTGCCGCCGAGCGTCGAGTATCGGCTGACGCCGCTCGGGCAATCACTGCTCGCGCCGCTTTCGGAATTGATCCGATGGGCGGATGCGCATCACGCGGAGATCCGGAAAGCGCGCGAACGGTATGATCGCGAAGGCGTCGCAGCGACCTCCGACATCGCGGAAGTCACGTGAGGGGCTCGGCTCGCTCGGAGGCTATCAGAGAACGATGGTGCTGCGGAGCTGGGTGAGCTCCGTCGTCATGCGGCTGGTCACCGCCTCGCCGCGGTCGGCCAGGCTGGTCATTTCCTGCGCGACAACGCCGAAGCCTGCGCCGTGCTCCATGGCACGCGCTGCCTCAATGCGCGCGTTGAGCGCGAGCAGACGCAACGTCTTGAGCGTCGTGCGGATGTCCTCGGCAGCGACGTCGACCTTGCTCAACGCAGTGGCGCCTTGTGCGAGACGCTCGGCGAGGCGCGACAGGGCGCCTGCTTCGAGGATGATGCCGTCGAGGTAAGCCGGCGCGTTGGTGTTGGGATCGATGGTCGATGAAGCGCCGCCGGTCTCGTGCACGTAGAGGATTTTGCCTTCGCGATGGCGGATGCGATAGCTCACCTGCCAGTTGCCACCGCGCGAGAGCGCTTCTGCAACTGCGGCATCCACCTTCGGCAGGTCATCCTTCACGATCAAAGAGGCAAATCCGGTCCGCTCACGAATGAAAGTGTCGCGATCGTAGCCGGTGAGACGGCTGAAGCCCTCGGACAACCAGACCATGGCGTAGTCGTTGCTGTTCTGGCCGCGATACATGAAGCCGTCGATTCTCACGCCGATGCTCCTCAGGAAGTCGTCGGCCGAAAAGGCTGTCGTCTCTTGCGTCATCGCGTCGAGCGCTCCGAAATCATCTGTCTTTCTCGAGAGTGAAGTGAGTCGCTGTTCTATTTGAGCCGATTCGCGCATGGAAAGCGCGTCGCTGATTGCGGCCAGATGATCATTTTTCTGCCCGCGGACCGGTCATCCGAGACTGCGTTTTGGGCAGAGACGGCGGGGGCGATCACCCAGGTTGCCGCGCCAAGCGCGACATCGACCAGCCGGCCAGAACGAGAGCGACGGCGTAGGAGAGATCGAGAACGGGAGGGACTTTCTCGGCAAACGCGATCCGGAGAGGGCCGCCTGCGAACAGCGCGGCGAACGAAAGTGGCATCGCCCATGCCGCCTTCAGAGCTTGGCGGCGTTCGATAAGGCATGGCGACAACCGTCTCGCCATGCCTAGCCGATCTGGCCCGTCAGCGCGCGACGAGCCTAATGATGAATATGACCAGAAGTGCGCCGATAGTTGCGTTGATGATGTGTCCCAACAACCCGCCGCCGATATATAGGCCTAGCCTCGGCAGAAGCCATCCGGCAACAACAGCACCCACGATGCCGAGCACGATATTACCGACGAGGCCGAAGCCGCCGCCTTTGATGATCTGACCGGCCAACCAGCCGGCGATGGCTCCGATGATGAGCCAAATGATGATGCCTTCCAAAGCCATGTGTATTCCTCCGGTTTGACATGACGCAAAACGGACGTTTCAGGCTCTCGAACACCCTGCCTGTGCGGGCCTTGACCCGCGCCGACAGACTTCGCGACGATACTTGAGTTCGCAGATCCCCGAAACACGCCCGGTGTGCGGCTGCACACAATCCGCACGCGCATCCTTAGGGGACGGAGAATTCAGTATAATTGCCGGACGGCATGGACACGCCCCGGCGCGGATGGCCAAAGTCTCCGCATCATCCTCCTCGCGTTTTTAGGAGTGCGGCCGAGCCCATGGCACTTCTCGGACTCACCTTTGCCTTCCTGTTTGTCGGACACAGCCTGGTGAGCCCCACGCTTCCCTTGATGCTCGAAGACGTGCTCAAGGCTTCGGGGCGCGATGGGCGGGTGGAGTACCAGATCATCAACGGCGCGCCCCTCAAGTGGAACTGGGAGAACTCGGCCTCGGCGGAAGGGATCGACGGGCGCGCGGCGCTTTCCGCGAAGCGCTACGACGCGGTCGTCCTCACCGAGCGCGTTCCGCTGAAAGGCACGATCGAGTGGGAGGATTCGAACGGCGCGGCCTTGCGCTGGTTCAACCTTGCGCACGCCTCCAACCCCAAAGCGCGCGTCTACCTCTACGAGACATGGCACAGCCTCAAAAGCGGCACAGGCGCCGAAGTCCCTTATGACGGGGACGGCGGCATTCCCTGGCGCAAGCGTCTCGACCTGGATCTTTCGCTCTGGGAAGGCATCGCCGATCACGTCAACGCGGCGCGTCCCGCAGGCAGCCCCGAGATGCTTCTCGTCCCCGCCGGGCAGGCAATGGCCAAGCTTCACGACGAGATCGCCGCCGGCCGGGTGCCGGACGTGCACGACATCCGGGATCTCTTCAGCGACGACATCCACCCAAACGACCTCGGGCGCTATTTCATCGCCATGGTGCACTACGCGGCGCTCACCGGCCAAAGCCCGGAGGGCTTACCGCGCGCGCTCAAGAACGAGTGGGGCGGGGACTATCAGGCTCCCTCTGAAGCACTCGCGGCCAAGATGCAGAAAGTGGCCTGGGACGTGGTGCGCAGCTATCCGCGATCCGGCGTGATGCCCTAAAGGTCAACACGCTGCCCGTTCCATAGGCATTTGGCGCGAACGAAAGTTTTTGCTGCCGCGGGCGCGACGCGGTCTCCCGTTGCGCGGCCCCGGCTAACGCGCGAGTAATGCGGACATCCCGGCAGCCGTCCGCAGGCCTTTCCCTTGAGCGCATCCGACTCCGATTCCGCCATCAAGATTCTCCTCATCGACGAGAATCCGATCCGGCGCGCCATCATCGAGTCCGGGCTCGCGGATGCAGGCTTCAAAGCCGTGACGGTGCTCTCGAACACCACGCGGCTGATCGATCACATCTACAATCTCGATCCCGATGTCGTTCTGATCGACCTCGAAAATCCGAGCCGCGACGTGCTCGAGCAGATGTTTCAGGTGTCGCGCGTGGTGCGCCGTCCGATCGCGATGTTCGTCGACCGCAGCGACAAGAGCGAGATCGAAGCCGCCATCGAGGCCGGCGTGTCGGCGTACATCGTCGACGGTCTCAAGAAGGAGCGGGTGAAGCCGATCCTCGATATGACGGTGTCGCGCTTTCACGCCTTCAATCGCCTGCGCGCCGAGCTCGATGAAGTTAAGAGCGCGCTGAAGGACCGGAAGATCGTGGAGAAGGCCAAGGGCATCCTCATGAAGAGCCGGGGTATCGACGAGGACAAGGCTTACGAGCTTTTGAGAAAGACGGCCATGTCGCAAGGCAAGCGCATTGCCGACGTGGCGCAGGCGCTCGTCAGCTCGGTGGATCTTCTCAAGGAGTAGAGGCAGGCATGACGGCGACGGCGAACGATCGGGGAGGGAGCAAGCTTCGCGAGGTGACCGCGGGGTTCATTCCGCTCGTGGACTGCGCGCCGCTGGTCATCGCCTCCGAGCTCGGCTTCGATCGTCAGCACGGCCTCTCTCTCGTGCTTCATCGCGAGGTGTCGTGGGCGAACATCCGCGACAAGCTCGAGATCGGCGCGTTCGATTGCGCGCACATGCTTGCGCCGATGCCGATCGCCGCGCAACTCGGGCTCGGCCGCGCGACGGAGCCCATCATCGCGCCGATGGCGCTGAGCCTAAACGGCAATGCGATCACCGTGTCCCTGCCACTCTATTCGGCCATGCTGGAGCATGACGCGATCGCGACGCGCGCGGGGGGCATGGCGGCGGCGAAGGCAGTGGCTGCCGTCGTGCGGTCGCGGCAGACGGCGGGGCTCGAGCCGCCGACCTTCGGCATGGTCTATCCGTTCTCCTGCCACAACTACGATCTGCGCTACTGGCTGGCGGCGGCCGGCGTCGATCCCGACAACGACGTCAATCTCGTGGTGGTGCCGCCTCCGTTGATCGCCGACACCTTGAAGGCGGGGCGCATCGACGGCTTCTGCGTGGGACAACCCTGGAACAGTGTCGCCGTGGAACAGGGCAATGGCGTGATCGTCGCAACAAAGAGCGAGCTTTGGGCGCGCAGCCCCGAGAAAGTGCTCGGCGTTCGCGAAGCCTGGGCCGAGCGAAACCGCGCGCTCGTCGCTGATCTCGTGCGCACCCTGGTCGCCGCCGGGCGCTGGCTCGATGAGCCTGCAAACAGAGGCGAGGCCGCGCGCATTCTTTCTCAGCCCCAGTATGTCGGCGTCGCGGCAGACATTCTGCTGCGGCCGCTCTCGGGAGAGCTCATCCGGGGCGGCGAGCAGAGACAGGATCGCGATCCGGATCTGGTGGTGTTCCATCGCGGGTTCGCCAACTTTCCTTGGCACTCGCATGCGGTGTGGCTGATGACCCAGATGATCCGCTGGGGGCAGATCCGCGAGCCGTTCGATCTCTCGGCGCTGGCCCAGCGCGTGTTCCGCACAGACCTCTATCGCGAGGCCGTCGCCGGATCGGACGTGCCCCTGCCGCCTTCTGACAGCAAGCGCGAGGGCGTGGCGGCGAACGAACCCGGCGCGTTCTTCGGCGGCGATACCTTCGATCCGGAAGCGGCGCTCGCCTATCTCAGCGCGCTCGACATCCGCAATTCCGGCGCCGATCTCGAAGCCTTCGCGTCCGTGAACTCGTAGGCGCTTCAGAGGCTCTCCTCCGGAGGCCCTTCTGCCAAACGCCTCAGCATTTTTTGCGTGCGCTGCACAAACTTCGCGCATGAACCGCGCTCGCACAGCTATCCAGACTTTCGCCATCTCTCGAATAACGCTCGCTGATTTGCGTTCTTCTGAGTTGGCACGATCCTTGATCTTATCTCTTTCGAGACGGGCGGCACGGGCTGCTCGAATTTCGACATCGCGGCTCAACGGCGAGCCGCACCACAGGGCAACGCTGCCTCGACGAGACGGGACCGATGTGCGGTCCGCGTGTCTTCGATGCAGCGTTTTTTGTTTCTGGCAGGCGCGACCCGTTCGGGGCGCCCAGGGCGGAGGATCGGATGACGGCTTCAAAACGTGGAGCAAAGTTGCAGCAGCCCGGCGTGACGCGCCGCTCGCTGCTCAAGGGAAGCGCGACGGCGGCCCTTCTGGCCGCTGCGAAATCTCTTGTGCCGGGTGGCGCCAGCGTCGCGTGGGCCGCAGGGCCTGAAACGACCAAGGCCGTGCTCGGCTACATCGCGCTCACCGATGCCGCGCCCCTAATCGTGGCCAAGGAGAAGGGGCTGTTCGCCAAGTACGGACTGCCGGACGTGGAGGTCGCCAAGCAAGCCTCGTGGGGCGCAACGCGCGACAATCTCGTGCTGGGCTCGGACGCCAACGGGATCGACGGCGCGCATATCCTGACGCCGATGCCGTATCTCATGTCGGTCGGCAAGGTCACGCAGAACAACGTCCCGGTTCCGATGCACATCCTGGCGCGCCTCAACTACGACTGCCAAGGCATCTCGGTGGCGAAGGAGTACGAGGGCCTCAAGATCGGTGCCGACGCCTCGGCGCTGAAGGAGGCTTTCGCGAGGAAGAAAGCCGAAGGCAAGGACGTGAAGGTCGCCATGACCTTCCCCGGCGGCACGCACGACCTGTGGCTGCGCTATTGGCTCGCGGCCGGCGGCATCGATCCCGACAAGGACGTCTCCACGATCGTCGTTCCTCCTCCGCAGATGGTGGCGAACATGAAGGTGGGCAACATGGATGCCTTCTGCGTGGGCGAGCCGTGGAACGAGCAGCTCGTCAATCAAGGCATCGGCTTCACGGCCTGCACCACGGGGGAGATCTGGTCGCGACATCCCGAGAAAGCGCTCGGGATGCGCGCGGCCTGGGTCGACAAGAACCCCGCTGCTGCCCGCGCGCTGCTGATGGCGGTGATGGACGCGCAGCAATGGTGCGAGAAGCTGGAGAACAAGGCCGAGCTGGCCGCCGTTCTCGGGAAGCGCCAGTGGTTCAACGTGCCGCCCGCCGACATCATCGGCCGCATCAAGGGCGACATCAACTACGGGCGTGGGCGCAAGGAAGCGGGCACCAATCTTCTGATGAAGTTCTGGGAGGACGGCGCGGTCTCCTATCCCTTCAAGAGCCATGACACCTGGTTCGTCACCGAAGATATCCGGTGGGGCAAATTCGAGCCCGGCACCGACGTGAAGGCCCTCGTCGACAAGGTCAACCGCGAGGACATCTGGCGCGAAGCTGCAACGGCCCTCGGCATCACGGCGCCGGCCAGCACCTCACGCGGCAAGGAGACCTTCTTCGACGGCAAGGTTTTCGATCCCGACAATCCCACGGCCTACCTCGCGTCCCTCGCGATTACCCGGCTCGCCGCCTGAGCCCGATCTCTCAACCGGAGTTTCAACGCGCATGAACGCTCTCCCTGCACGGCCCGTGCTGGTCGACACGTCCGCCGGACGTGCGATCGCCGCCGCTCCTCCCTCGGCTCCGGCTATCGCGGAGACGAAGATCTTACCGCTCAAGACACCGCGCGGGATCAAATCCGCGCGCCTGAAGTCGCTCGGAACCGAGATCGCCTCCGCCACTATCCCGCCCCTCCTCGTGCTGGCGGCGCTGCTGCTCGTGTGGCAGCTCGCGACCTCCGGTCCCGACGCTGCGCTGCCCTCGCCCACTAAGATCTGGACGGAGTCCAACGATCTCATCGTCTCGCCGTTCTTCGTCAACGGATCACAGGACATCGGCCTCGGCTGGCGCGTGATCACGAGCCTCGAGCGCGTGTTCTATGGGTTCGGCCTCGCCGCGGCGGTGGGCGTGGTGATCGGTGCCGTCATCGGGCAAAGCGTCTGGGCGATGCGCGGGCTCGATCCGATCTTCCAGGTGCTGAGAACCGTGCCGCCGCTCGCGTGGCTGCCGATCTCGCTCGCCGCCTTCCGCGACAGCGGCCCGTCGGCTGTGTTCGTGATCTTCATCACGGCGGTGTGGCCGGTGATCATCAACACGGCCGTCGGCATCCGCAACATTCCCCAGGACTATCGCAACGTGGCGGACGTGCTGCGGCTGAACCCCCTCGAATACTTCTGGCGGATCATGATCCCCGCGGCCGCGCCCTACATCTTCACCGGGCTGCGCATCGGCATTGGCCTTTCCTGGCTCGCGATCGTTGCGGCGGAAATGCTCACGGGCGGCGTCGGCATCGGCTTCTTCATCTGGGACGCGTGGAACTCGTCGCGCCTCTCCGACATCGTCGTGGCGCTCATCTACATCGGCGTCGTCGGCTTCGTGCTCGACCGGCTGGTCGCGCTCGCGGGCCGCATCGCAACGCACGGCACCAGCGCCTGAGGAGACCGCATCATGATCGCACCAGCCAACAAGCCTTTCCTCCAACTGCAATCGATCTCCAAGACCTTCCGCCCCGGTGGCGCCGAGACGGAAGTTCTCCACGACATCAGCCTCGACATCGCCAATGGCGAATTCATCTCGATCATCGGACATTCGGGTTGCGGCAAGTCCACGCTGCTCAATCTCATCGCCGGGCTCACCACCGTCACGACCGGTGCCGTTCTGCTCGAGCAGCACGAGGTCAACGAGCCCGGCCCCGAGCGTGCGGTGGTGTTCCAGAACCACTCGCTGCTGCCCTGGCTCACGGTCTACGACAATGTGCGGATCGCGGTGGACAAGGTGTTCGCCAAGACCAAAAGCCGGGCGGAGCGCCACGCCTGGACGCTGCACAATCTCGATCTCGTGCAGATGGGCCACGCGAAGGACAAGCGGCCATCGGAGATCTCGGGCGGCATGAAGCAGCGCGTGGGCATCGCGCGGGCGCTCGCCATGGAGCCCAAGGTGCTGCTGATGGACGAGCCGTTCGGCGCGCTCGACGCGCTGACGCGCGCGCACCTGCAGGACTCCGTGATGCAGATCCACGGGCGCCTCGGCAACACCGCGATCATGATCACGCACGACGTGGACGAGGCCGTGCTGCTCTCCGACCGCATCGTGATGATGACCAACGGACCCTCGGCGCGCATCGGCGAGGTGCTGGACGTGACGCTGCCGCGCCCGCGCAACCGGCTCGAGCTGGTGTCGGACCCGCACTACATCCACGCGCGCGAGGCCGTGCTCAAGTTCCTCTACGAGCGCCATCGCTATGTGGAGGCGGCTTGATATGGGCGAGCCACTCGTCATCGTCGGAAATGGCATGGCGGCCACGCGGCTCGTGGACGAGCTGACGACGATCGCGCCGGGCCGGTTTTCGATCGCCGTCGTCGGCGATGAGCCTTCGCTCTCATACAACCGCGTGCTGCTGTCGTCGCTGCTCGCGCGCGAGATCGACGAGAATGCGGTTGAGCTGAAGACTGCCAAGTGGTGGCGCAGCCGCGGCGTAACGCTCGTCTATGGCCGCCGCGCCGTTTCGATCGATAGGGGTGCGAAGCAGCTTCATCTGCAGGACGGACTGACGCTCGGCTATGGAAAGCTGGTGCTGGCCACCGGGTCCGAAGCTGTGCGGTTGCCGCTTCCCGGAGCCGATCTTCCCGGTGTCGTGACCTTCCGCGACAAGGCGGATGTCGCGCGCATGCTGTCGCTCGCCCGGCCGGGCGCCCGCGCCGTCGTCATCGGCGGCGGCCTTCTTGGCCTCGAAGCGGCTTACGGGCTGATGAAGGCGGGTGCACACGTGTCCGTGGTGCATCTCATGGAGCGGCTGATGGAGCGGCAGCTCGACAGCCATGCCGCGGGGCTGCTCAAAGTGGCGCTCGAAGAGCGGAGCATCGACGTGGTGCTCAACGCCGAGAGCGACGTGATCGAAGGGCAGGGCCGGGTGACGGGGCTGCGGCTCAAGGATGGGCGCGTTCTTCCGGCCGATCTCGTCGTGATGGCCGTCGGCATTCGCCCCAACACCGGCCTCGCGCGCGAAGCCGGGCTCGCGGTCAAACGCGGCATCGTCGTCGCCGACGATCTGCAAACCAGCGACCCGAGCGTCTACGCCATCGGCGAATGCGCCGAGCATCGCGGCGTCTGCTACGGCCTGGTGGAGCCAGCCTACGAGCAGGCCCGCGTGCTCGCGCGCACGCTGGCGGGTGCGCAGTCCCACTACGCGGGCTCGCTGCTGTCCACCAATCTCAAGGTCTCGGGCGTGAACGTATTCTCGGCCGGCGATTTCCTCGGCGCGCCGGGATCGGAGCCCATCGTGCTCACGGATCCGGACCGCAAATGCTATCGCAAGCTCGTCCTGAGCGGCGGCCGGCTGACGGGTGCGGTGCTCGTCGGCGATACCGGCGATGCGCTCTGGTACCTGGACCTCATTCGCACGGGACGGCCGGTCGAGAAACTGCGGGCCGATCTCGTATTCGGCCGCGCGTTCGCCGAGCCGGAGGCCCACGCCCAGGCCCGGGCCGCATGAGCGAGGGAAGCCCCATGACAGCGGACTTTTCCGTCGAGCAGAAGCGTTACCTCGAAGGCTTCGTGTCCGGCGTGCAGGCCGGACGCACCGCGCAAGGCCTTAAGCCGATCGGTGCGGATGGCGCGTCCGCAGCACCAGCGCCCATGGGGCCGGACGCCGCGCACATGAAGGCGCAGGATGCCACCAGGGCCAAGGGCAGGAAGCTCGTGGACCAGGAGACCTGGAAGCGGGAGGAGCATCCGTTCGATGCCTATCCGCGGCTCAAGGCGCAGGCCGAGGCGGGCGAGTATCCCAAGCCGCAGGACAATTTCCGCTGGCGCTACTATGGGCTCTTCTACGTGGCCCCCGCGCAGAACAGCTACATGTGCCGGTTGCGCATCCCGAACGGCATCCTCACGCACTGGCAACTGGCCGGGCTGGCCGACACGGCCGAGGCTAACGGCGGCGGCTACGCGCATGTGACGACGCGCGCCAATCTTCAAATTCGCGAGATCGAAGCCACCCATGCCGTCGACGTCGTCGAGGCGGTGCAGGATCTCGGCCTCACCTCGCGCGGCTCCGGTGCCGACAACATTCGCAACGTCACCGGCACGCCGACCGCCGGCATCGACCCGCACGAGCTGCTGGATACGCGACCCTTCGCGCGCGCGTGGCACTTCCACGTTCTGAACGACCGGTCTCTCACGGGCCTGCCGCGCAAGTTCAATGTCGCCTTCGACGGAGCGGGCTCCATAGCCGCCCTCGAAGAGACGAACGATATCGGCTTCCAGGCCGTCGAGGTGGCGGAGGGCGCGCCGGTTGCGGCCGGCGTTTACTTCCGGCTCGTGCTAGGCGGCATCACGGGACACAAGGACTTTGCACGCGATACGGGCGTCATTCTCGCGCCTCGCGACGCGACACGGGTTGCAGACGCTATCGTTCGCGTGTTCATCGACAGCGGCGATCGCACCAATCGCAACAAGGCGCGGCTCAAGTACGTGCTGGACGATTGGGGCTTCGACAAATTTCTCTTCGCGGTCGAAGCCAAGCTCGGCCACCCGCTGATCCGTATCGACGGACAACATGTCAAGCCGCGCCGTGCGCCGGACCGCTTGGCGCACATCGGCGTGCATCCCCAGAAGCAAGCGGGGTTCAACTGGATCGGCCTCGTGCTTCCCGTCGGCAAGCTCACGGCGGAGCAGATGCGGGGCGTCGCGTCGCTCGCCCGCGATCTCGGCGACGGCGATCTTCGCCTCACCGTCTGGCAGAACCTGCTCGTCTCCGGCGTTGCAGATGCCTACGTAACGGAGGCGCTCACGCGCATCGCGGCGATGGGGCTCTCCGCCGAGGCGGCTGCGGTTCGCGCGGGTCTCGTAGCCTGCACAGGCAGTACGGGCTGCAAGTTCGCCGCGGCCAACACCAAGGGCACGGCCGAGCTGATCGCGGCGCACGTTGAGCGGCATCTCACGCTCGATCTGCCGGTGAACATCCACTTGACCGGCTGCCATCACTCCTGCGCGCAGCACTACATCGGCGACATCGGGCTGATCGGCGCCAAGGTTCCGGTCAACGACGACGGCGACACGGTGGAGGGCTTCCACATCCTCGTCGGCGGAGGCTCCGGCGCGGATGCGAAGATCGCGCGCGAACTCTGGCGCGACGTCAAAAGCGAGGACTGCCCGGCGGCCGTCGCGCGCCTTCTCAGCGCCTATCTCGCGCACCGTGCCGATCGCAGCGAGACCTTCTTCACTTTTGCCAATCGCCACGACACCGACACGCTGAAGCGGCTCGCCGAGGAGCAGCAAGGATGACCATTCAATCTCCATCACCGGCGACCGCTCTCATTCCGGAGACGGCGCCGTTCTCGGCCGAGCAGCGCGCTTGGCTCAACGGATTTTTTGCGGGCGTGCTCTCGCTCGATCCCGGCGTGAAGCCGGCCACGCTGACCGATCTCGACGCGGCGAACGCGGCCATTCCGTCCGGCGACGGTGACGACGGATCCGCACCCTGGCACGACCCCGCGATGGAGATCGGCGAACGGATGCAGCTTTCCGAGGGCCGCCCGCTTCGCCGGCGCATGATGGCAGCGATGGCGCAGCAGGACTGCGGCCAGTGCGGATACAATTGCGAGGACTACGCGAACGCCATCAGCGAGCAGGCGGAGCCGCGGCTCAATCTCTGCGTTCCGGGCGGCAAAGCCACGGCGCGCATGCTGAAATCGCTCGTCGAGGAGATGGGAGGCGGCGTTCTCGATCCCGACGAGAAGGCGGCGAAAGACAGTGCCAAGCCGGACAAAACGAGCGACGTGCGGCCCGGCCGCTCGCGGGAGGCCCCTGTGCTCGCCCGCTTCGTCTCGCGCCAGAAGCTCAATGGAGCGGGATCGGAGAAGACGACGAACCACATCGAGATCGATCTTTCCGAATGCGGGCTCGACTACGAGCCGGGCGACAGCTTCGGCATCGTGCCCAACAACGATCCGAGGCTCGTGGACGCCATCCTGACCACCATCGGCGCGCCTGCGGATTTCCCGATCGGGGAGAAAACGCTGCGGGACGCGCTGATCGAGGACACGTCACTCTCGCCCGCGCCCGACTCGCTCTTCCAGCTCATCTCCTATCTCACGGGCGGGGAGCGGAAGCGCAAGGCACAGGCTCTCGCAAAAGGGCAGGATCCCGACGGGGATGCCGCGACCCTCGACGTTCTGGCCGCGCTCGAAAAATTTCCCGGGATTCATCCTGACCCCGAAGCGTTCTACGAGGTGCTGGAGCCCATGCAGCCGCGCCTCTACTCCATCTCCTCGTCGATCAAGGCCAATCCGGGACGGGTTTCGCTCACGGTGGATGCGGTGCGCTACACGATCGGCGAGCGGGAGCGGCTCGGCGCCGCGTCCACCTTTCTCGCCGATCGCATTGAGCCCGGCGCGACGCTGCGCGCCTACGTGCAGAAAGCGCACGGCTTCGCGCTGCCGAAGGATGACGCAACACCGATCATCATGGTGGGACCGGGCACGGGAGTGGCACCCTTCCGCTCCTTCTTGCAGGAGCGCCATGCCACGAAGGCGCAAGGGCTGGCGTGGCTGTTTTTCGGGCACCAGCGGCGGGAGATGGACTTCTTCTACGAGGCGGAGCTCGGCGTTCTCCAAGAGGCCGGAACGCTGACCAAGCTCTCGCTCGCGTGGTCTCGCGACGGAGGCAAGAAAGTCTACGTGCAGGACCGGATGCGTGAAGAGGGCGCCGAGCTATTCGCTTGGCTGGAGAAAGGCGCGCATTTCTACATCTGTGGGGACGCCAAGCGCATGGCGAAGGACGTGGAGGCCGCGCTCACGGACGCCGTGGCGCTTCACGGCAAGGTCTCGGCCGAAGACGCCGCCGCCTACATCTCTGCGCTGAAGAAGGTCGGCCGCTATCAGGCGGACGTGTATTGAGGGCTCGCAGCATGAATGCGCCTTCCGCTCCTCCCGCCGTACGAACCACATGCCCCTATTGCGGCGTCGGGTGCGGCGTGCTCGCGAAGCCGGATGGTTTCGGCGGGGCTCAAGTGCAGGGCGATCCGGAGCATCCGGCGAACTTCGGGCGTCTGTGCTCCAAAGGCTCCGCCCTGGGAGAGACGCTGTCTCTCAATGGCCGCCTGCTCTCTCCAATGATGCGCGGCGGCTCAGACATGCTGGAACCCGCCTCGTGGGGTGCTGCGCTGGATAGCGTTGCGCGCGGCTTCCAGGAGACGATCGCGAAGCACGGCCCGGACTCGGTCGCGTTCTATGTTTCGGGCCAGCTCCTGACCGAGGATTACTACGTCGCCAACAAACTGATGAAGGGCTTCATCGGCTCGGCCAATATCGACACTAACTCCCGCTTGTGCATGGCGTCGTCGGTTGCGGGGCACCGGCGCGCATTCGGCAGCGACACCGTGCCCGGCTGCTACGAGGATCTTGACGACGCTGATCTCCTGGTGCTCACCGGCTCCAACGCGGCTTGGTGTCATCCGGTTCTCTATCAGAGGATGCTCAAGAACAAGCGCGAGCGAGGCGCGCGCATCGTCGTCATCGATCCACGAGCTACGTCGACCTCGGACGAAGCCGACCTGATGATCCAGATCGCGCCGGGCATGGACGCTGTGCTGTTCTCGGGCCTTCTCGTGCATCTCGCCGAGCACGGACAGCTCGATACGGCTTTCATACACGGCCACACCTCGGGATTTGCCGACGCGCTGGCACGCGCGCGCCACCTCGCGCCGAGCGTGGAGGCGGTCGCGGAGCAGTGCCAGGTGGCGCCCGCGTGCGTCGAGACGTTCTACGCCTGGTTCTCCGCAACGGAGAAGGCCGTTACTCTGTACTCGCAAGGCGTGAACCAATCGGCGCAGGGAACCGACAAGGTCAACGCCATCATCAACTGCCATCTGGCGACGGGCCGCATCGGCAAAGCGGGGATGGGTCCGTTCTCGCTCACCGGGCAGCCGAACGCCATGGGGGGCGCGAGGTGGGGGGGCTCGCGAACCAGCTCGCGGCGCACATGGACTTCTCTCCGGAGAACGTCGACCGGGTACGCCGCTTCTGGAGCGCACCCAATGTTGCCGAGCGGGCCGGCCTCAAGGCCGTGGACCTGTTCGAGGCCGTTGCGGAGCGGCGTATCAAGGCGCTTTGGGTGATGGCGACCAATCCCGCGGTGAGCCTGCCACGTGCGGACGCCGTGTGCGCCGCATTGCGGCAGCTCGACCTGCTCGTGGTGTCGGACATCGTCGCCAACACCGACACCATAACCGCCGGGGCGCATGTGGTGCTGCCCGCCTCCGGATGGGGCGAGAAAGACGGCACGGTGACGAACTCAGAGCGGCGCATCTCACGCCAGCGCGCGTTTCTGCCGCCGCCCGGGGATGCCAAGCCCGATTGGTGGATCATCTCGCAGGTGGCGACGCGGATGGGTTTCGGGAGCGCATTTTCCTATGCGTCCGCCGCCGAGATCTTCGCCGAGCATTGCGCGCTCTCCGCATTCGAGGCCAACGGCACGCGCGGCTTCGACGCCTCGGGCCTCTCCGCGCTTTCGGGGCGGGCTTACGAGGAGCTGGTCCCTACGCAATGGCCAGTCGACAAAGCTTCCCCGACTGGACGCAAGCGGGTGTTCGACGATGGCCGTTTCCATACCGTAGACCAGCGCGCGCGCTTCGTCGCGGTCGAGAATCCCGCGCTCTCCGTCTCAAACGAGCGCTATCTCCCGCTGCTCCTCAATACCGGCCGCGTGCGCGACCACTGGCATACGATGACCCGAACCGGAAAATCGCCGCGTCTCGGTGCGCACATCGACGAGCCGCAGGTGTCGGTTCATCCTGACGATGCGCGGAGCTTCGGCGTCGTGGACGGAGAGCTGGCCCGCGTCCTCACGCTCCATGGCAGCGCCGTGCTGCGCGTCTCCGTGACGCCTGCACAGCGGCGCGGCGAAATTTTTGCTCCTATTCATTGGAACGGGGCCACGGCCTCCGATGCGCGAGTGGGGGCACTTGTCCAACCTGCTTGCGATCCGATCTCCGGGCAGCCGGAGCTCAAGGCTACGCAGGCGACACTCGCGCCAGCGCCCTATGCGGCCTACGGCTTTCTCCTCGCGCGTGACGCGGTTGCGATCCCGGACGGCGTCTGGTGGGCACGCTCGACCGTGGAGGGGGGCGCGGGATACAGGATCGCCGCGCCTGCGATCGGCGGCCATTGGTCCGGCATCGCGAAACGCCTCATCGGAGAGAGCGTTTGCCGTGCTGAACTGCTGGACGACGGCCAGGGCTGCTATCGCGCTGCCATCGTCCAAGACGGCCGGCTTATGTCGTGCCTGTTTCTTGCGACGACGCCTCATGCGCTTCCGAGCTGGGAATGGCTGAAGCAGCAGCTTGCCGCGCCGGCGCTCTCCGATGCCGCGCGCCGCGCGTTGCTGGCAGGACGTGTAGCTGACGCGTCCGATCTGGGACCAATCGTTTGCGCCTGCTTCGGCGTGGGCCGCGCTCAGATCTGCAAAGTGATTGCCAGTGGACGGGGCTGCTCTGCGGAGGATGTCGGGGCGGAACTCAAAGCCGGAACGAACTGCGGGTCGTGCCTGCCTGAGGTGCGCCGCCTTGTGGCCGAGACCGCCAAATCCGCACCCCCCGTTACGGCGTGAGACCTTCTGCCGCTAATGTTTCGCATCCTGCTTCCGGGCGAGTGGACCGATGGCATCCGTGCGCGCGATCAGCGCCGCGCGTAGATAGCAGAGGATACGCTTCATGATTTTTTCCAGCACTCTCGTCGCGCCGCCTCACTCTCGCTCGATGTGTCCAGGCTCTGCCGAGAGGAGCGTTTCGTCAATCGCGGCAGGGGCTGCAAGCGATTGGTTCTGGCGCTCGCGTGGCCAGGTTCCCGCGACGGCCTCCTGATTGCCTCTCAACTATGCAACTGGCGAAAAAGAGAGCACGCCGCACCGCGCGATCCGCCGAAAGGCCCGCTGTTTGCGGCATCTTTCGTTTGGCACGGCCTATGCAGCTTCTATCCGCATAATGCCTCTAGGGTTCCGGTTGCCGCGCGTGCGGGGCAACGCTGGTCCGAGAGAGGCGCTCTCGCCCAGGCCGCGCCCGGGCGAAGCCACGGCGGGATAAAAGCCCGGGAGACCTACACCGCAAGGAGCTTTGGCTCTCGAACGGAAGGCCTCCTCGTGTGCGTCTTGCGCTCCCGTTCGCCTCAGCCCCTTGCGATCGACAGTTGGTGTCAGCACAGGGGTGAACCTCATGAACCGAACCGTCTCCAGACTTCTCACCGGCGCCGCCGCGGCGGCCGCGATGCTTGCTCTCGCGCTCCCTTCCGCTCAAGCCGCCGAGAAGAAGGACTTCAAGGTCGCCTGGTCGATCTACGTCGGTTGGATGCCATGGGGTTATGCGGCCGACAGCGGCATCGTGAAGAAGTGGGCGGACAAGTACGGCATCACCATCGAGGTGAAGCAGTTCAACGACTACGTCGAATCCATCAATCAATACACGGCCGGCGCGTTCGATGCCGTGACGCTCACCAACATGGATGGCCTTTCCATTCCGGCCGCCGGCGGCGTCGACACCACGGCGGTGATCGTCGGCGACTTCTCGAACGGAAATGACGCCGTCATCCTCAAGGGCAAGGACAAGCTTGCCGACATCAAAGGCCAGACCGTCAACCTCGTCGAGTTCTCAGTCTCGCACTATCTGCTCGCCCGCGCCCTCGAAAGCGTGAAGCTTGCGGAGAAGGACGTGAAGGTCGTCAACACCTCCGATGCCGACATGGCCTCCGCCTACAAAACCCCGGACGTGACCGCCGTCGTCACCTGGAAGCCGATCGTCTCGACGATTCTCGAATCTCCCGATGCGAGAAAGGTGTTCGACAGCTCACAGATCCCGGGCGAGATCATCGACCTCATGGTCGCCAATACCACCGTGCTCAAGGACAATCCTTCGTTCGGCAAGGCGCTCGTCGGCATCTGGTACGACACGATGAAGGCCCTCGCCTCCGATGCCGCCGCCAAAGAGCACATGGCGAAAGCCTCGGGCACGGACGTCGCGGGCTTCGACGAGATGCTAGGCACGACGAAGATGTTCTACGAGCCCAAGGATGCTCTCGCGTTCGTCAACGGCGCGGAGCTCAAGACCACCACCGAGCGTGTCTCGACGTTCCTCTTCGACAAGGCGCTTCTCGGCAAGGATGCCAAGTCGGCCGGAGCCATCGGCGTCGAGTTTCCCGACAAGAGCGTGTTCGGCGACAAGGCGAACGTGAAGCTGCGCTACGACGCGACCTTCATGCAGGCCGCCGCGGACGGAAAGCTCTGATCGAACGGCTCGATCCCTTTCAGACACCGGGAGGCCGCGAGACAGCCGATGCGCCTGTTGAACATCAAGCCTGATCGCACGTGGAGCTTCGCGCTCGCGGCCTTGCCGTTCGCCGCCCTGATCGGGGCCTATCTGATCGGGTCGGGGATGCGGCTCGCCGAAAATCCGAACGACAAGCTGCTTCCGAGCTTCAACGCCATGCTGGATGCCTTCCGGCACATGGCGCTCACGCCGGACCCCAGGAGCGGCAACTATCTGATGTGGAGCGATACGCTTTCGAGCCTGTCGCTTCTCCTCACGGCCCTCGCCATCTCCACGTTCATCGCGCTCGTGTTCGGCATTCTGATCGGACTTCTGCCGATCGCCGGTGCCACGTTCGGGCCGGTGGTGGCGGTGACCTCCATGGTGCCGCCGCTGGCTCTGCTGCCGATCCTGTTCATCGTGCTGGGCCTGGGCGACGGGGCCAAGATCGCGCTGATCGTCATCGGCACAACGCTGAAGCTCATCCGCGACATGGCGTTGCGGGTGAAGGACATTCCGTCCGAGCTTCTGATCAAGGCGCAGACGCTCGGGGCCTCTACGTGGCAGATCGCGCTCCGCGTCGTGCTACCCCAGATGCTTCCGCGCCTGATCGACAGCGTGCGGCTCGAGATCGGGCCGGCTTGGCTGTTTCTGATCGCAGCGGAGGCGATCGCGGCCGACTCCGGCCTCGGCTATCGCATCTTCCTCGTCAGGCGCTACTTGGCGATGGACGTGATCATTCCCTACGTCATCTGGATCACGCTACTCGCCTTCCTGATGGATCTCGGGCTCCGCCTCCTCCAGCGCAAGGCGTTCCCCTGGTTTGCGGGAGCGCGCACCGCATGACCGGGATCGTCTTCGACAAGGTCTGGAAGGAGTACGGCGATCATGTCGTGCTCGAGCGTATCGACATCACCATTGCACCGCGCTCGTTCGTGGCGCTGGTCGGCCCGTCGGGATGCGGAAAGACGACGTTTCTCAGGATGCTGCTCGGCGAGGAGGCGCCCACGCGCGGGCAGATCCTCGTAGGGGGCGCCCCCCTCAAGGTGGAGCCGGGCGCGGATCGCGGCGTGGTGTTCCAGCGCTACTCGGTGTTTCCCCATCTCACCGTGCTGCAGAACGTGATGATCGGCCGCGAGTTCGAGCACTCGCGTTTTCTCGGCAAGCTGTTGGGGGCGAAGCGGCGTGCGGCGGAGGCCGAAGCGCGTACCCTGCTCGACGCGGTGGGCCTCGCCGGTCATGATACGAAATACCCGGCCGCTCTTTCCGGCGGCATGCAACAACGGCTCGCCCTTGCGCAGGCCCTCAACCGCAAGCCGAAGATCCTTCTTCTCGACGAGCCGTTCGGCGCGCTCGATCCTGGCATTCGCGCGGACATCCATGTGCTCATCCGCAAGATCTGGAACGAGAACGATCTCACCGTCGTGATGGTGACGCACGATCTCAGCGAGGCCTTCCGGCTCGGAACCCGCGTCATCGCGTTCGAGCGTCCCCGCAATCGCCCGGAGGAGCGCGAACGCTACGGCGCGACGCTCAGCAACGATCTCGCGGCGCAGACGCAAGCCGGCGCGTCGATCACACGCGATTTCGAGGTCTGGCCCAAGAAGATCGCGAGCCCCCTCGGCGAGTCCGACGCGGGCACACAACTCGACCTCAAGCTCGCGACCGGCAACGACAACCCCGCGGCCAGCTAGGCCGCGCCACGACAACCGGCGGGGACGACCCCGCGCGGCTTCCTTCTCATCCCGGGACGGCCCGGACCAGCATAGCGGGCTGGCAGCCCGCAGAGAGGAGCAGCGGCGTGAGCGAACTCATCTACAGCGATGTGCTTCCGGGCGGGAAGCATTGGTCCATGGTCCTGCGGCGCACTCTTCGCCTGCGTCTCACGGACGTGGAGGGCGGGGCGAACTGCGGGATGCTGTTCTACAATCCGGCCAACCTGCTCGAGCGCTACAACGCGCCCGATACGCTCAAGTGCCAGCACACGTTCAAGCTCACGTCCGGCCACTGCCTCTACTCCGATATGGGGCGCATCTTCTGCTCCATCGTTGCGGATACGCACGGCTGGCACGACACCGTGTGCGGCAACAGCACGAAGGCGCACGTGATCGGGAAGTGGGGTGAAACGAGCTACCAGGCGCAGCGCAACGACTGGCAGCAGAACGGACGCGACAGCTTCCTCGTCGAAGCAGCGAAATACGGCATGGGGCGTCGCGATCTCGCCGCCAACATAAATTGGTTCAGCAAGGTCTCGACCGATGCGAGCGGGGCGTTGTCGTTCGACACACGCGCGGCAAAAGCCGGGGCGGACATCGAGCTGCGCTTCGAGATGGACACGCTCGTTCTGTTCCATACCTGCCCGCATCCGCTCGATCCCAGTGCCACTTATCCGAGGAAACCTGTCCGCTTCGAAATCCTGGAGGGGCCAGAGGCACGGGCCGACGATGCGTGCCGCACCTCGGCGCCCGAGAACGGCCGCGGTTTCGAGAACAACCGGCTGTTCCATGCCGGATGCGGCTGCGGGTGAGGAGGCGCATCATGATCAAGGACAGCTCTCTCTCCTCAGGCACCGCGGGCTATCGGGAGACGGTTCCGGCAGGCGGCTACTGGATGCATGTCGTCAGGCGTGGCGAGACGCTACGCATCGTCGACCTCGAAGGCAACCAAGCCGCGGACACGCTCTTCTTCAACGCCGACGATCCGCACGAGCGCTATTCGGCCTGCGACACCATCCGCGAGCAGGGAAACGTCTACCTTGGCGCGGGATCCGTGCTGCTGTCCGATCTGTGCCGTCCTATGCTCACGATCACGGCAGACACGGTGGGACGCCACGACACGCTCGGCGGGGCGTGCGCCACCGAGAGCAACACGGTGCGCTACGCGCTCGAAAAGAAGAGCATGCACGCCTGCCGCGACAGCTATCTCCTGGCTGTCGTCGAGAACGAGCACTACGGGCTCACCAAGCGCGACATCGCCCATAACATCAACTTTTTCATGAACGTGCCGGTGACGCCCGACGGCGGCCTCACCTTTGCCGACGGCGTCTCAGGGCCGGGCAAATACGTGGAGATGCGCGCAGAGATGAACGTGATCGTCCTCATCTCCAACTGCCCGCAGCTCAACAACCCCTGCAATGCCTACAACCCCACACCCATCGCGGTGCTGATCTGGCCGGAGGGCGCGTGACGTGTTCAAGAAAGTCCTGATTGCAAATCGCGGCGCCATCGCCTGCCGGATCATTCGCACGCTCGACCGCATGGGCGTCGGCAGCGTCGCCGTCTATTCGGACGCGGACCGTCATTCCATGCATGTGGCACAGGCTGGCGAAGCCGTGGCGATAGGTCCGGCGGCGGCGGCGCAAAGCTACCTCAAGACCGAGGCCATCCTTGAAGCTGCAAGAGCTACCGGCGCGGAAGCCATTCACCCCGGCTACGGGTTCCTGTCCGAGAACCCGGACTTCGCGGATGCCTGCGCGGCAGCGGGAATCACCTTCATCGGGCCGAAACCGGATCAGATGCGGGCTTTCGGCCTCAAGCACCGCGCTCGCGAGCTGGCGCTCGCGGCGGGCGTTCCGCTTGCGCCGGGATCCGGGCTGATCGCCAACCTCGACAACGCGAAGGCCGAGGCTCAGCGCATCGGCTATCCGGTGATGCTGAAGAGCACGGCTGGCGGCGGCGGCATCGGGCTTCAGCTTGTCTCCTCCGCCGCGGAGCTGGCCCCGCTCTACGAGAGGGTCGAGCGGCTCGCCCGCAACAACTTCAAGGACCCGGGTCTGTTCCTCGAGAAGTACGTCTCGCGGGGGCGGCATATCGAAGTGCAGATTTTCGGCGACGGACGCGGACGCGTGATCGCGCTCGGAGAGCGGGATTGCTCCGCGCAGCGGCGCAACCAGAAAGTCATTGAGGAGACCCCCGCGCCGGGGCTCTCAGACACAACGCGCGCCGCCCTGTGGGAGACAGCCCGGCAGCTCGGGCAATCGGTGTCCTACGAGAGCGCCGGGACGGTGGAATTCCTCTACGACAGCGATACGGACGCGTTCTACTTCCTCGAAGTCAATACGCGCCTGCAGGTGGAGCACGGCGTCACCGAGGAGGTGCATGGCGTCGATCTCGTGGAGTGGATGGTCCGCCAGGCAGCCGGCGAGACGCTGCCGCTCGATCAGGAGCGCATCGCGCCCAAAGGGGCGTCGATCCAAGTGCGGCTCTATGCGGAAGATCCGGGGCGCGATTTCCGTCCGAGCTCAGGGCAGCTTTCGCATGTGAGCTGGCCGGACGACGCGCGGGTCGAGACATGGGTGGAGAGCGGTGCGGAGGTCTCTCCGTTCTATGATCCGATGCTCGCGAAGATCATCGTGAAGGCCGACACGCGGGCCGCTGCTCTCTCCCGGCTCCAGGACGCGCTTGCGGCCACCACGATCGGCGGACTGGAGACCAATCTCGACTATCTGCGGCAGCTCGCGGTGTCGGACGTGCTGGCGAACGGGCAAATGCTGACGCGCACGCTCGCGACCTTCGACTACGAAGCTGCGACGATCGAGGTGCTGGTGCCCGGCACCCAGACCACGATCCAGGACTGGCCAGGGCGTACAGGCTATTGGGCCGTCGGCGTGCCGCCGTCCGGGCCGATGGACCACCTGTCGTTTCGTCTCGCGAACCGGCTCGTGGGCAACGCGGAAGGAACGCCCGCCCTCGAGCTCACGCTTTCCGGGCCGACGCTTCAGTTCAATTGCGACAGTGTCATCTGCCTTACGGGCGCGGATATGAGCGCCAAGATCGGCGGGCGCGCCGTGCCGTTCTGGGAGCCTGTGGCCGTTTCGAAGGGAGACGTGCTGACGCTCGGCAGCGTCACCGGCGCCGGGGCGCGCGCCTATCTCGCCGTGCGCGGCGGCTTCGATGTGCCCTCCTATCTCGGAAGCCGGGCGACGTTCACGCTCGGAAAGTTCGGCGGGCACGGCGGACGGGCGCTGCTGACCGGAGACGTGGTGCACATCGCACGGCACGGAGCGAACGGCGGCGTTGCCGCGCCGCTCGCGACCGAACTCCGTCCCTCCCTCGCGCGCTGCTGGGAGATCGGTGTTCTCTACGGCCCCCACGGCGCGCCGGACTTCTTCACTGAGGACGACATCGCCACGTTTTTCGCCGCGTCCTGGGAGGTGCACTACAATTCCAACCGCACTGGCGTGCGTCTCATCGGTCCCAAACCCGCCTGGGCGCGCTCGGACGGCGGCGAGGCGGGTCTGCATCCGAGCAACATCCACGACAACGCCTATGCCATCGGCGCGGTCGATTTCACCGGAGACATGCCGGTGATCCTGGGGCCGGACGGGCCTTCCCTCGGCGGCTTCGTTTGTCCGGCCACCATCGTCCAAGCCGAGCTGTGGAAGCTCGGCCAGCTTCGTCCGGGCGACAAAGTGGTCTTCAAGCGCCTCACGCCATCGGAGGCGTGCGCGCTCGAAATCAGGCAGGACAGTGAGATCGCCACATTGGCCGTCGCGGCCAGCCCAGCGGCCGTCGATCCGGATCTCGTCGGCGCGGACGGCTGCATCGTCGGCGAGCATCCGGAAGAGGGCGCGCTGCCGCGTGTGGTCTACCGGCGCGCGGGCGACAAATACCTGCTCGTCGAGTACGGGCCGATCGTTCTCGATTTTGAGCTGCGCTTCCGCGCGCATGTGCTGATGAGCAAGCTCGAAGCCCTGGCAGTCCCCGGCATCATCGACCTCACGCCCGGCATCCGCTCGCTTCAGATCCACTACGACAGCCGGACGCTGCCGCTCAAAACGCTGCTCGCGGAGCTGGCCGCCATCGAGGAGGCGATGGGCGACATCGGCGATATCGAGGTGCCGAGCCGCATCGTGCACATGCCGCTCTCCTGGGATGACGCGGCGACGCAGCTCGCGATCTCCAAATACATGCAGTCCGTCCGCGCGGATGCGCCGTGGTGCCCGTCGAACATCGAGTTCATCCGCCGCATCAACGGCCTCGAGAGCGTGGAGGACGTCAAGCGCATCGCCTATGGCGCGAGCTATCTCGTGCTGGGCCTCGGTGACGTCTACCTCGGCGCACCGGTGGCGACGCCGATAGATCCGCGCCATCGCCTTGTGACGACGAAGTACAACCCGGCACGCACCTGGACTCCCGAGAACGCCGTCGGCATCGGAGGAGCCTACCTCTGCATCTACGGGATGGAAGGGCCGGGCGGCTATCAGTTCATCGGGCGCACCAGCCAGGTGTGGAACACACACCGGGTGACGGCGGAGTTCGAAGCGGACAAACCCTGGCTGCTGCGGTTCTTCGATCAGATCCGCTTCTATCCCATGGGCGCGGACGAGTTGCTCTCGTTCCGCGACGGCTTC
The DNA here is from genome assembly GCF_027886585.1 of Hyphomicrobium sp. DMF-1. Lineage (NCBI taxonomy): Bacteria > Pseudomonadati > Pseudomonadota > Alphaproteobacteria > Hyphomicrobiales > Hyphomicrobiaceae > Hyphomicrobium > Hyphomicrobium sp. DMF-1. The sequence continues at coordinate 364,814 of NZ_CP115706.1, forward strand.
CTGCAAGGCAAAGCCGGTCTCAAGATCGAGCCCACGACATTCAAGCTTTCGGACTATCGCCGTTTCCTTGCCGACAACGGGGACGACATCGCCCGTTTCAAGCAGAGCCAGCAGGCGGCCTTCGAAGCGGAGCGATCGCGGTGGCAGGCGAGCGATCAATCTGGCGCGGCCGTCAGCCATGCCGGCTCCGATACCAGCGCAGAAGACGACCTGCCAGCGGGCTCCCTCGCGGTGGCGAGCCCGGTGCCCGGCGCGGTGTGGAAGATCGAGGTGAGCAAGGGAGCGCGCGTCAAAGAGGGCGACGTTCTCGTCGTGGTCGAGTCGATGAAAATGGAAATGTCAGTGCACGCGCCCGCAGACGGAACCGTGAGCGAGATCCGCTGCGCAGAGGGCCGGCCGGTCGCTCTCGGGCAGACATTGATCGTTCTTGCCGAAGATGCTTCGGAGGCTGCGCAATGACCTCGGCGCTTTCCTCGCTTTCGCTCGACCTCGCAACCTTGAAGGCAGCCTACGACGCAGGCGCTTTCACTCCTCGCGACGTGATCCATGAAGTCTACAGGCGCATCGGCGCGGCGGGCGAGCGGCCCACCTGGATCTCGCTCGTGCCGCGCGAGACGGCGCTTGTCCGCGCGGAGGACGCCGCGAAGGGTCCGCTCTCCGGCATTCCCTTCGCGGTCAAGGACAACATCGACGTGGCGGGATTGCCGACCACGTGCGCGTGTCCGGATTTCGCCTATGTTCCCGCGCGATCGGCGACAGTGGTCGAGCGGCTCGAAGCAGCCGGCGCGATCGTGATCGGCAAGACAAACCTCGATCAGTTCGCAACGGGGCTGGTCGGCACGCGCTCGCCTTACGGCATTCCCACAAGCGTCTTCGATCCGGACTACATCTCCGGCGGATCGAGCTCCGGCTCGGCCGTCGCCGTCGCGGGCGGTCTCGTCTCTTTCGCACTTGGAACCGACACGGCAGGCTCGGGGCGCGTGCCCGCTGCCTTCAACAACATCGTGGGATTGAAGCCCACCAAGGGCCTGCTCTCGGCGCGAGGGGTGGTGCCGGCTTGCCGGACCCAGGACACCGTCTCGATATTCGCCCTTACGGTGGCGGATGCGGCTGCCGCGACGGCCGTTGCTGTCGCCTATGACAACGACGACGCCTATTCGCGGCGCGCTCCGCGTCCGTTCGCACTCGAAGCCCATGCGGGATCTTTGCGCGCGGGCATTCCGAAGAGCGGTCTCGAATTCTTCGGAGACAGCGAAGCCGCGCGGCTCTACCGGGCGAGCGTGGATCGTCTGGCCGAGATGGGTGCCGAGATCGTCGAGATCGATTTCACGCCGTTTCAGAAGGTCGCGCGCCTGCTCTACGCGGGTCCCTGGGTGGCGGAACGGCTCGCGGCGATCCGCGCTTTTGCCGATGGCAATCCCGGCGCGCTCGATCCGATCGTCGGCGGCATTATTCGAAACAGCGCGTCTCTCACGGCCGCCGACGCCTTCGCCGGGTTCTATGAGCTCGCCGCGCTCGTTCGTGAGGCGGAGGCGCAATGGCGCGCGATGGATGTGCTTCTGCTGCCGACAACGGGGACGACGTACAAGATCGGGGACGTGCTGGCCGATCCCCTTCGTCTCAATTCCAACCTCGGGCTCTACACGAATTTCGTGAACCTCATGGATCTCTCCGCGCTTGCCATTCCGGCTGGCTTCCGCTCGAACGGCTTGCCATTCGGCGTGACGCTGATCGGGCGCGCGTTCGAGGATGGGCGTCTTGCCGACATCGGCGACGGCTTACACCGCAAGCTGGACAATCTCCGGCTGGGTGCAACCGCCGCGACGCTGAATGAGACGCCTGCGGTCGCGGCTGCGCCACCTACCGGCCGCGTCTCCGTTGCCGTGGTCGGCGCGCATCTTTCGGGCCAGCCGCTCAACGTTCAGCTTCAGGAACGCTCGGCCCGCCTGGTTCGGACTACACGGACCGCTGCGGGATACAGCTTCTATGCATTGGCCGGAACGAAACCGGCTAAGCCCGGGCTCGTACGCGACAACCGGGGCGCGGGCCACATCGAGGTCGAGATCTGGGACATGGACGAGGCGGCGTTCGGCTCGTTCGTCGCGCTCATTCCGCCGCCGCTCGGCATCGGCACGCTCGCACTGGCGGACGGAAGCCTGGTGAAGGGGTTCCTTTGCGAGCATCACGCCGTCGGCGACGCTACCGACATCACCGCCTATGGCGGGTGGCGCGCGTGGCTCGCACAGCGGACGTAGCGCCTCTGCAACAGGCCGCGCCGTCTTTTCGAAAGGCGGGGCTTGCGCCAAGGTCTCGCCTGAATGTCTGCGTTGGGTGAGGCGGGGGCCGGTCTTCGCGCGAAACAACAGCCACTCGGGTGGAAGTCTCTGTTCGCGGGGTCAGAAGACTGGAAGCATAAAGCCGGACGGGCCTCGTCTCGTCCGCGCGGGCGCAGCCCGGCCCCCTTGCCTCACGCGTGAGGCTGACGCACATGCATACCGGCGAGCGACACCAGCCATATGACGAAGCCGCCGAGCGCGAGTGCCACGCCGACCCATCCCGTGGACGTCCATCCATAGCCCGCCGCGATGGCGAGGCCGCCCAGCCAGGGGCCCAACGCGTTCGCGGCATTGAAGGCCGAATGGTTGAGCGCCGCAGCCAGCGTTTGCGCATCCTCCGCCACGTCCATGAGGCGCGTCTGCAGCACCGTTCCGAGGCCACCGCCGCACCCGACAAGAAAGACCGCCACCATCGCCGTGCCCACATGGCCGAGCGCGAAAGGATAGAGCGCGAGGGCTCCCGCGCTCCACAGCAGCGTGCCGCCTATGGTCGGCATCACTGCCCGGTCAGCAAAACGCGCGCACACGAGCGTGCCCACGGTCATGCCGACGCCGAAGACGCTGAGCACGACCGGCACGGTGGAAGGTGCGGCGTGCGTCACCTCCATCAGCGTCGATGCGAGATAGGTATACACCGCGAACAGGCCGCCGAAGCCGATGGCGCCAATGCCGAGCGTCAGCCAGACCTGAAGCCGCCAGAGCGCGCCAAGCTCGCGCAGGGGGCTCGCGCCCGGCTGCGGCCTGCTCAGCGGTGCAAATGCGTAGAGCAGCCAGGCGGTAAGAAGTGCGAGGACCGCTACGACGGCGAACCCCCAGCGCCAGCCCATGACCTGCCCCACGCCATTCGCCAGGGGAACGCCGACGATGGTCGCGACCGTCAAGCCCAGCATCATGCGCGCGACGGCCTGCGCCCGCCGGTTCACGGGGACGAGCGAGGCCGCCATGAGCGAGGCGACGCCGAAATAGGCGCCGTGCGGGAGGCCGCTCAGAAAGCGGAAGGCCAGCATCGTGCGGTAGTCCGGGGCGAGCGCGCTCAGAGCGTTGGCGACCGCGAACACCAGCATCAAGCCGATCAAGAGCGCGCGCCGCTCGAACTTCGCGGCGAGCACCGCGATGACCGGCGCGCCCACGACGACACCGAGCGCGTAGACGCTGATGACGTGACCGGCGGTCGGCTCGTCAATGCTGAGGCTCGGAGCGAAATAGGGCACGAGGCTCATGGCCGCGAACTCGGTGGTGCCGATCGCGAAGCCGCCCATGGCCAAGGCGAACAGAACGAGCGCCGCGTGGACCGGGGGCGCATCGGGAGAGACGCTTCCGGTGGGCGGGGCTGCGGCGCCGATGCCCATCCCGCGATCGGCATCCTGAAACGCTCGCCGAAACCATGCCATCATTGCTCGATCCCTGAGACTGTGCGCGTCTGCGCTGACCGGTGCGGCGGCCATCCATGTTGCGATGCAACGTATTGGCGACGGCAAATGTTTCAATCGCACTCTGGGAAGGCGAGCTATGCGCCACGCGCGCGCCAATGCGGCGCAGGGGCTTCACATCGCTCGGAGATTGCTCAGACGTAAGCGTTTTGCGCGTCGGCGTCTTGGGTTCGACGTGCGGAGTTCTGGGGAGCCCGCAGTCTCGCTTGCTTTTGCAGAGTCGAAGTGCACTGCTAGCCGTTCAATTGCTGGCAACGTTCGGGACCGCGCATGAGCTGGAAGACCGCGTATCGCTCCTTCTACTATCAGGGTGCGCCGGAGCCCGCCGATCCCGATCTCGACAAAGCCCACACCGCGCTGCTCGTGATCGACGTGCAGAACGTGTATCTCGCGCGTCCTGAGCGCGCCTCGCTCTCCGCCGAGGAGCAGGCCCGCTACGACGCGTGGACGCCGTTTCACGACCGGATGAACGGCATCGTGCTGCCGCGCACGCGCGACCTGCTTCAATCCTTCCGCGCGGCCGGCATCGAATGTCTGTTCGCGCGGATCGCGTGCCACACCAAGGACGGCCGCGACCGCTCGCTGTCGCAGAAGATGCCGGGCTGGAACAATCTGCTGCTGCCCAAGGACGAGGAGCCGTCGCAGATCCCGAAGAGCCTCGCGCCGGCTGGTGACGAGATCGTCGTCACCAAGACCACCGACAGCGCGCTCACCGGCACCAATCTCCGGCTGATCCTCACGAACCTCGGCATCAAGACCGTGGTGTGCTGCGGGATCTTCACCGACCAGTGCGTCTCCTCGACCGTGCGCAGCCTCGCGGACGAGAGCTTCAACGTCGTCGTGGTGGAAGACTGCTGCGCGGCGGGAACCGACGAGCTCCATCACAAGGAGCTCGAGATCATGAACATGATCTACTGCCACGTGATGTCGTCAGCCGAGCTCAAGGCGCTGATGGGGTTGGGGTGAGCGCGGGCGGTTTCGCAGTAGAGCGAAGCTACGAAGACCGACAACCGACCGTCAGGTGAAAGTAAGTCGGCTTGCGCGGGAAATGCTGACGTTCTGAGGGGCGCTAAGGGTAGCGGCTACTGTCGCGGTGCGAACAGTTCGCTCACAGAGCTTGCAATATCGCACTGCGTCCGGCTACGGTCATCAGGGTACAACATTCTCATAATGTGATCACGGGAAGCGTCCCTCGAGTTCCGGCAATTTTGTGGTGGACTTTTAATGGCTGACGTTCTTCCGAAAGAACATGCGGCGCATTTAGCTAAACTGCTTGCGCAAGATAAGCTGATCTTGTTTGTCGGCGCCGGTATTTCACACCAAGCAGTTCCCAGAAGTGCAAGCAGCGAGCGCATGCCACTTTGGGCCGAGCTGTCGCGGGCGGTCGCGAATGAATTTCTTATGGACAGCGGAGCCTATCGCGACAATCCCCTGGACTTGTTCGACGCCATCATTCTCAAAAGAGGCCGAGACAAGTTGGAGGAGACGCTACGCAAACTTCTAAACGGAGAAAATTATGGTCTCTCGGACGCTCATACCTCTCTTGCCTCACTTCCATGGCACTTGGTCTACACTACAAACTACGATGACCTGCTCGAACGTGCGCTTGAATGCAACGACCCAATTGATGCCCCGGACGAATACGAAAGGCTGAATGATTCGAATCGCAGCGGCTCACCGTTGATACACTTACATGGTACCACGCGAAATTTCAGAACGTTGACCAGCAGCGATTATGCAAACTGGAAAGACAAAAATCAGATCGCATACAACTACTTACAGAACCATGTTCTCGAAAAAACAATTCTCTTTGTGGGATACTCTTATTCTGATCCCCATCTCTCCCAAGGTCTTTTTCCGTGGCTACGGGATATAAAAAGAGATCGGCATATCCGCCATTATGCCTGGATGTGGAGAGCGTCTGATGAGCAAAAGTTGCTTTTGGATCAGCGAGACAAGATTGAGGTAGTCAGTATAGATACAGATGCGGATTGGGCGAGGTCGTTTGCCCAATTGGCTGATGCAATAAGCTCCGAGGCAAGGCCGCTAAAGGGTAGATCAAAGGCGACAATGCGCGTAGCTCGCGCCAATGACCAAGTTCAGATTAATCCGTTTAAGCTCTTCTATTTTAGAACAAAGAAAAATATTAGCTGGAGCCAGCTAGCACAAGAAGTAGGCCTTCGAAGGCATAACTTTCGAAAATTTGAGCAGCAGCCAACCCGAGATAGCCGCGGGCGTTTGATATTTCCGTCCATAGAGCGATCCGCGCTTGAAGCAATCGAGGCGAGGCTTGGGTGTGTTGGAATGCTCGGTGCTGGCAAAGAAGATGATTTAATGGCCACCTATACTATGTACTACAAAGCAAACCATGACATCGCGAAAGGAGAGAAAATCAAGGCGCGAGTTGAGTACAAGGAGCTGGGCAGGCAGACTAGTGCGGTGATATTTGATTTTGGGGGAACCCTCACTCAATCCCAAGGACTCAAGAGTACTTGGGAGAGAATATGGGATTCCGTTGGGTATAAAATAAATGACGCAGGTGTGTTACACGCCGATTTTACTGCGGGGCGCATCACGCACCAGAATTGGTGCGATCAAACATGCGAACAACTGCGAAAGCGGAGCTTTAGCCGACACCACCTAAAACAGATTGCCGAAAATATAAAAACAATTCCTGGCATGGAACAGACATTTGAAATTTTGTCTAATCGGGGGATACCTATTTACATAACTAGCGGCTCTATTAGACAAATTATCGTTGAAAAATTGGGTATCAGCCTGCGGTATGTGCACGAAATAAAAGCAAATGAAATGCACTTTGATGAAAAAGGTATCATAAAAATGATCTGGGGAACGTCGTTCGACTTTGAGGGCAAAGCTCGTTACATCGGCCGTGTTTGCGCCGAGCGCCGGTGCGAGCCTATGGACGTGCTATTTGTAGGGAATAACCTAAATGATCAATGGGCTGCCAGATCAGGGGCGCGAACTTTGTGCATCAATCCCGGAGAGACAAATTATACCGACACCAATATATGGACATATTCGCTCAAGGAGGTGCGAGATCTTCAGGAAGTATTGTCATTCATCTAGGCTAGGCGCGAGCATGGGGCCTCACGTGGATGCGACCGCTCATGGCCCGAAGCGGACCCACACAGAATTTGCTAGCGCTGCCGCTGTCGGTCGAAGAGCCGAACTTCTGCCGTCCAGATCACGGTTTGAGGGGAAAGTAGTCTGCAGCCCCAAGGGCCGGATGGCGCACCCGACAGGATTCGAACCTGTGACCTCTGCCTTCGGAGGGCAGCACTCTATCCAGCTGAGCTACGGGTGCAGCGCGTCGACCGGTGTCGCAGGGGCGCCGGGAGGCTCCTGATAGCGCATTCCGGGACGTGGGGCAAACGGCCTCTTGGCAGGCCGGGGAAGTTCATGCCCAGGGTGCTGACCAGCCCCCTCTTACCCCCTATATTGCCCCGCCATGAGCGAAAACTCCTCCAAAACTCCCCGCGCCGCCATCTGCTCCGTTCCCGAGGGCGAGCCCGTGCCAATCGTCAAGGGTAGCCACGTCTACCTCGTGGACGGCTCCGGCTACATTTTCCGCGCCTTCCACGCGCTGCCGCCCCTCACGCGGCCCTCGGATGGCCTGCCGGTGGGCGCGGTGCACGGCTTCGCAGCCATGCTGTGGAAACTCCTGGTCGAGACCAAGGCCGCGGAGGCCCCGACCCATCTCGCCGTCATCTTCGACGCCTCGGAGAAGACGTTCCGCAACGAGATCTACCAGGAGTACAAGGCGCACCGCCCGCCCGCGCCGGAGGAGCTGGTGCCGCAGTTCCCGCTGATCCGCGAGGCCGTGGGGGCCTTCAACGTGGCCTGCATCGAGCAGCTCGGCTACGAGGCGGACGACCTGATCGCGACCTACGCCAAGCAGGTGGTGGACGCGGGGGGCGATGTCACCATCGTCTCGTCCGACAAGGACCTGATGCAGCTCGTGCGGCCCGGTGTCGTCATGTGGGACGGCATGAAGAACAAGAAGATCGGCCGCGACGAGGTGTTCGAGAAGTTCGGGGTGGCGCCGGAGAAAGTTGTGGACGTGCAGGCGCTGGCGGGCGACTCCACCGACAACGTGCCGGGCGTACCGGGCATCGGCGTGAAGACGGCGGCGGAGCTCATCACCTCATACGGCGACCTCGACTCGCTGCTCGCAGCCGCCGGCTCGATCAAGCAGCCGAAGCGGCGCGAGAAGCTGATCGAGTTCGCCGAGCAGGCCCGCATCTCGCGCGCCCTCGTCACCCTCAAGGACGACGTGCCGGTGACCGTTCCCGTGGAGCAGACCGGCGTGCAGGATCCGAAGCCCGATGCCTTGCTCGGCTTCCTGCGCAAGATGGAGTTCTCGACGCTCACCAAGCGGATTTCCGAGAAGCTCGGCGTGGAGGTGCCCGCCGCACCCGCCGGCGAGGCCGTGGCGCCCGCGAAGTCTGCGCGCGGCGCGGCTGCTCCGGCCGCCGGTAAGGACGGCGCCAGCCCCGAGGATCATGGCCCCGGGACGCCCGCCGCAGGCGCTGCTATTCATTCGGCGCGCATCGTCAAGGTGCCGTTCGACCGCTCCCAATACGAGACCGTCGTCACGCTCGACCGGCTCGCCTGGTGGATCGCCGCGGCCCGCGAGGCTGGCCGGGTCGCTTTCGACATCGAGACCACCGCGCTCGACTGCATGACGTGCGATCTCGTGGGCTTCTCGCTGGCGGTTGCGCCGGGGAAAGCCTGCTATGTGCCGGTCGGTCACCGCGCCGCGACGGGCGGCTTCGATTTCGGCGACGGCGGGGGGCTTGTCCAGGCTCCTCTGCGCGAAGCGCTCGCGCTCATCAAGCCGCTGCTCGAAGATCCGGCCGTTCTCAAGATCGGCCAGAACATCAAGTTCGATTGCCTGGTGATGAAGCGGCACGGTATCCGCGTGGCGGCCATCGACGACACCATGCTGATCTCCTACGTGCTCGATGCGGGCCGGGGCGGTCACGGCATGGACGATCTCGCCTTGCGCCACCTCGGACACACCTGCCTCTCGTTCGACAAGGTGCTCGAGCATGCGCCCGGCGCCAAAAAGGCGGAGAAGACGTTCGCGCAGGTGCCGATCGACAAAGCGACCGAATACGCCGCCGAGGATGCGGACGTGACGCTGCGGCTCTGGCACAAGCTCAAGCCGCGGCTTGCGGCCGAGCATCTCGCCACCGTCTACGAGACGCTGGAACGCCCGCTGGTGCCGGTCATCGTCGGCATGGAGCATCACGGCATCCATGTGGACCGCAGCGTGCTCTCGCGGCTCTCCTCAACCTTCGCCCAGACGCTCGCCCGGCTCGAGGAGGAGATCAACGATCTCGTCGGGCACAAGTTCAACCTCGGCTCTCCGAAACAGCTCGGCGAGCTGTTGTTCGACCGTCTCCAGCTTCCCGGCGGCAAGCGCACCAAGAGCGGCCAGTGGGAGACGCGCGCGAGCCTGCTCGACGATCTGGCGGCGAACGAGGACGTGCCGGAGGAGGCACGCGGGCTGATCAACAAGATGCTCGAATGGCGCCAGCTCTCGAAGCTGCGCTCCACCTATACGGATGCGCTGCCCGCGTTCATCCATAGCGATACGGGGCGCATTCACACGAGCTATGCGCTCGCCTCCACCACGACGGGACGGCTCGCCTCGTCCGATCCCAACCTGCAGAACATCCCCATCCGCACCAAGGAAGGGCGCGAGATCCGCACCGCCTTCATCGCGGAGACGGGGAATACGCTGGTATCGGCGGACTATTCGCAGATCGAGCTGCGCGTGCTCGCCCACATCGCGGATATTCCGCAGTTGAAGCGCGCCTTCGCGGAAGGCCTCGACATTCACGCGATGACGGCGTCGGAAATGTTCGGCGTGCCGGTGCAGGGAATGCCGGCGGAAGTGCGCCGGCGCGCGAAGGCGATCAACTTCGGCATCATCTACGGCATCTCCGCTTTCGGCCTCGCCAACCAGCTCGGCATCTCGCGCGAGGAGGCGGGCGCCTACATCAAGACCTACTTCGAACGCTTCCCAGGCATCCGCGACTACATGGAGGCCACGAAGAAGCAGGTCCACGACACGGGTTTCGTGGAGACGATCTTCGGGCGGCGCATTCACTATCCCGAGGTCAACACCAAGAACCCGTCGGTGCGCGGGTTTCTCGAGCGCGCGGCGATCAACGCGCCGATCCAGGGCAGCGCGGCGGACATCATTCGCCGGGCCATGATCCGCATGGAGGCCGCCCTCGACGCAGCCGGGCTTTCGTCGGCGCGGATGCTGCTGCAGGTGCATGACGAGCTGATCTTCGAGGTGGTGGCAGGCGAGGCGGACCGGCTGATCGGCGTGGCGCGCCGCGTGATGGAAAAAGCTGCGGAGCCAGCCGTGCACTTCTCGGTGCCGATCCACGTGGACGCGAAAGCCGCCGCGAACTGGGAAGCGGCGCATTAGCTCTCGGCGTTGTCATCCGGGGGCGGGGGCGTCCGCGATCGCGACAACTTCTACTTGCGTGGACCCCGACCTTCGTCGGGGTGACGTGGGTATTATGAGCGACCTCAAACATCGGATGGCCGATGCAATCAAAAGAGAAAAGCGGCTGAAGGATTGGCGCCGTGCCTCGAAGGTTCCGGGTCATTGAGACGATGAACCCAGAATGGAGCGACCTGTTAGATCCAAGCTCGGGCATCAGTTTTGGCCCAGCGGATATCGCTCGGGAGACCTACTGATTTTCGTGTCTTCGAACGGGGAGTTGAGGTGATTATCCAGCTTCCGCGGGCGATGAGCCGGAAGCAGGCCCCTCCAGGATCGTGGTCAGGCGGTCCTTGATCGATTGCTGGCGGTTGTCACTCTCGATCTTCTTGCCCGTAAGATCGGTGACATAGAATACGTCCACCGCTTTCTCGCCGAAGGTGGTGATGTGGGCGGAGGCAATATCCAGCGAAAGGTCGGAGAGCGCGTTGGTCAGCTCGTAGAGAAGACCCGTGCGGTCGCGCCCCGTCACTTCGATCACCGTGAAGGCATCGGAAAGCGCGTTGTTGACGTAGACTTCCGGCGCGACGGTGAAGGCTTCGACGCGAGGCGGGGCGGGGCGGCGCTTCTCCAACAGGGCGCGCACCCAGGTCTCTCCGCGCAGCAAGCGCTCGATGGTCTCCTCGATGCGGGTTGCGCGGCGCAGCTCGTCCTCGTCCTGGTCCATCTCGCGCGCGAGCAGGAAGGTGTCGAGCGCGAAGCCGTCGCGCGTGGTGGTGATGTGGGCGCCCGCGATGTTGGCGCCGTTGGCCGCACACGCACCCGCGAACAGGGACAAGAGCCGCGGGTGGTTGGGCGCGAACACCGTGAGCTCGGTGATGGCGGTGAAGGCATCCGTCGCGTGCTCCGCCGCGAACGTCTTGCCCTCGCTCTCCGCCCGCCTCAACAGGCGCGCGTGATAGATCTGCCGCTTGGGCTCCGTGCGCAACCAATAGTCCGGATAGTGCCGGCCGATGAAGCGATCCACGTCTTCGGCTGGCCAGTCCTTGAGCGCGGCACGCAGCTCCGCCTGCGCGTCGGCGACGATCGTGTCGCGCGGCACCTGCGTGTGCCCGCCTGAGAGCAACGGCTCGGTCTCGTAGTAGAGGGTGCGGAGAAGCTGGCCCTTCCAGCCGTTCCACACGCCGGGGCCGACGGCGCGAATGTCCGCGACCGACAGGAGAAGCAGCAGCTTAAGCCGCTCCGGGCTTTGCACGATGTCGGCGAAGTCGCGCACCGTCTTGGGATCCGAGATGTCGCGGCTCTGAGCCACGTTGCTCATGGTGAGATGCTGCTCGATGAGCCAGACGACAGTGTCGGTCTCGGCAGCCGAAAGGCCGAGACGCGGGCACAGCTTGCGGGCGATGCGCGCGCCGACGAGCGAGTGGTCCTCGACGCGGCCCTTGCCGATGTCGTGCAGGAACGCGGCGATATAGAGCACGCGGCGGTTCTGAATGGTCTTGATCAGCTCGGTGGAGAGGGGAAGCTCGCCCGCCGATCCGCCACGCTCGATGTCCGTCAGCATGCCCACGGTGCGGATCAGATGCTCGTCCACCGTGTAGTGATGATACATGTTGAACTGCATCATCGCGACGACCTTGCCGAACTCCGGAATGAAGCGGCCGAGTACGCCCGCCTCGTTCATCCGCCTGAGCGTCGCCTCCGGACTCACGTGGCCGGTGAGCAGCTTCATGAAGATGCGGTTCGCCTCGGGATCCTCGCGCAGTTTGTCGTCGATGTAGCTGTAGGAGCGGCGCAGCTCGCGAATGGCGTTGGGATGCAGGAACGTGTTCGTGTTCTCCGCCTGGGCGAAGAAGCGGATGAGGTTCACGGGATCGCGCTTGAAAACGCCGGGATCGGCGATGTTCATGCGGCCGTTGTCGATGCGGAAATCCGTCTTCTCGCGAATCTGGCGTCTGAGCTTCCAGGTCATGGGATTGAGCAAGCCGTCGAACATCGGCGAGCTCTTCAACTGCTGCATTTCGAGCGCGGCGCAGAGAATGGTGGTGAGATCACCCACTTCCTTCGCGACGAGGAAGTAGTGCTTCATGAAACGCTCCACCGCGCGCAGGCCGCTCTTGTCCTTGTAGCCGAGGCGCTCGGCGAGAACGGGCTGGATCTCGAAGCTCAGAAGCTCCTCGGCGCGGCCGGTGTAGAAGTGAAGGAAGCAACGCACGGTCCAGAGGAAGTCCTCGCACTGGCGGAAGGTCGCGACCTCTTTCTCGGTGAAGATGCCCTTGGCTACGCTGGTGGGGCCGACCTCATGACCCAGGAGATATTTCGAGAGCCAATGCAGCGTGTGCAGGTCGCGCAGGCCACCTTTCCCATCCTTGATGTTGGGCTCGACCTTATAGCGGCTTTCGCCTGCGCGGCGGTGGCGCTCGGAGCGCTCGGCCATCTTGGCGTCGATGAAGGCTCGCTCCGACCCCTTGATCACCTCGTTGCGAAACCGCTGCTCAAGCTCTGAGAAAAGCTGCTCGTCGCCCTGGATCAGCCACATGTCGAGCAGGGAAGTGCGAATGGTGGTGTCGGCCTGCGCCATCTTGAGGCACTGGTCCACCGTGCGCGTGGCGTGGCCCACTTTGAAGCCGAGGTCCCACAGCATGTAGAGCATGTACTCGGCGACACTCTCGCCCCACGGCGTCTGCTTGTAAGGCAGCAGGAACAGGAGATCGATGTCGGAGCCCGGGGCCAGCAGCTCACGGCCGTAGCCGCCGGTCGCGACTACCGCCATGCGCTCGGCGTCGGAGGGATTGGTGGCGCGATAAACGTGGGCGACGGTGTAGTCGTAGAGCAACCGCACCAGCTCGTCCTGGAAGCGCGCGAGGCCCATGGCGCAGCGGCGGCCATTGCCGTCCGCCTCGAGCTGAAGGCGCGCCGTGCCGCGCGCGGCCTTCACCAGAAGCTTCAGCCGGTCGAGCACCGCGGGCCGGGCTTCCGACGCACTGCCGTGGGCGTTGAACAGCGCCGTCAGCGTATGGCGCAGCTCCTGCGTGTCGAAATAGGGGGCGGGCGGAAACTGAGATACAGTCATTGGCGGGGCTCTTCGGATCGAAGCTGCTTGAGGCGGTAGAGCGCCTCGAGCGCCGCCTTTGGGGATAGCTCATCAGGGTTCAGGTCGTCGAGCGCAACATCCAGGCGCGAAGGTCCGCGGCGCGCCGCCTCGCTCGCCGGGCGGGCGGCGGCGAACAGCGGCAGCTCCTCCAGCGGGCCGTTCCCTTGCCCGCGACGCCGGTCCGACTTTTCGAGCAGCGCCAGCACCTCGCGCGCCCGGGAGATGACGGGCGCGGGTAATCCCGCGAGCTTGGCGACCTGGATGCCATAGGAACGATCGGCCGCCCCCGCCTTCACACGGTGCAGGAACACGATGTCGTCCTGCCATTCCTTCACGTCCATTGTGACGTTGGCGACGGAGGCGAGGCGCCCGGCGAGCGCGGTCAGCTCGTGGTAGTGGGTCGCGAAGAGGACGCGGGCGCGCGTCTCCTCGTGCAGGAACTCGACGGCGGCCCAGGCGATCGACAGGCCGTCAAAAGTCGCGGTGCCGCGCCCGATTTCATCGAGGATCACGAGCGACCGCGACGTGGCCTGATTGAGGATAGCGGCCGTCTCCACCATCTCGACCATGAACGTGGAGCGGCCGCGTGCGAGATCGTCGGCCGCACCCACGCGGCTGAAGACGCGATCGACGACGCCGATGTGCGCCTCGCTCGCCGGCACGAACGAGCCCATCTGCGCGAGGATGGCGATCAGGGCGTTCTGGCGCAGGAACGTGGACTTGCCCGCCATGTTCGGCCCCGTGACGAGCCAAATGCGCGCGTCCGGCATCTCGTCGAACCCCGGCGGGCGCTCGGCACCAGCGCGGCCGAGACGGCAATCATTGGCGACGAAGGGGCCGCCGCGTGCGCGTTTCAGCGCCTGCTCCACGACGGGATGGCGCCCACCCAAAATCTCGAAGGCCGTTCCGTCGTCCACTTTAGGGCGAACGTAACGCTCGTTGTGGGCGAGGTGGGCGAGGGCTGCGGTATGGTCCAGCTCGGCAAGCGCCGCCGCGATGTCGGAGAGCGTCCGCTCCTCCTTGGCCACCGCAGCCGCCAGCTCGTTGAACACGTCCTGCTCGATAGCCAAGGCGCGATCGGCGGCGGAGGCGATGCGGCCTTCGATCTCCGTCAGCTCGGCTGTCGTGAAGCGGACGGCGTTGGCCATGGTCTGGCGATGACGGAACGTGCCGCTCAACGGCGGCTCCGTGAGCGGCTTGGCGTTGGCCTGCGTGACCTCGATGAAGTAGCCGAGAATGTTGTTGTGGCGGACCTTGAGCGTCTTGACGCCCGAGAGATCAACGTAGCGGGCTTCCAGCTCAGCCATCACGCGGCGGCTGTCGTCGCGGAGCTTCTGCGCCTCGTCCAGGCTCGCGCGAAAGCCCGGGCGCACGAAGCCGCCGTCGCGGCGCAGATGCGGCGGCTCCTCGACGAGCGCGGCCGTGAGAAGCGCCAGGAGATCGGCGCCCTTTCCATCGATGCGCTTCAGGAGACGCGCGATCTCGTCGGGAAGGCCGATGGCGCCGGCCTTGGTCCGCAGATGAGACGCGGCCTCTTCGGCTGATGCAAGGCCCTGGCCGATGCTCGCCAGATCGCGCGGTCCGCCGCGGCCGAAGGCGAGGCGCGAGACGGCGCGCGCCAGATCCGGCGCGCCTTTGAGGGCATCGCGCACGGCCTCACGCACCGGCTCGTCCTCTACGAAAAACGCGACCGCATCGAGCCGCTGCTCGATGGCGCGCGGATCGGAGAGCGGCGCGGCCAAGCGCGCGGCCAGCTCACGCGCGCCGGCGCCTGTCACCGTGCGGTCGATGGCATCGAGCAGGCTTCCGGACTTGTCGCCCGATGTCGAGCGCACCAGTTCCAAGCTCGCGCGGCTCGCGGCGTCGATGGTGAGGGTTGCGCCGGTGCCCATGCGGCGAGGCGCGCGTACCACCGGCTTCTTGCCGATCTGCGTCAGCTCCACATAGCGCAGGACGGCTCCGATGGCAGCCAGCTCGGGTCGCGTGAAGGACCCGAACGCGCCGAGGTCGGACACGCCGAGCCGCGCCTTGAGATCGCGCTCGCCCGCGAGGCTGTCGAAAGAGGCGGCCGGGACGGGGGTCGCCGCGGCACCCGCGCGTCCGATCCAGGCTTTTACCTCGGCGTCCGCCATCAGGCCATCCGCGGCGATCACCTCGCCCGGTGCGAGCCGCACGAGCTCGCCCGGCAGGTCGCGTCCGCTGGACTCTCCCACCTCGAACTCGCCCGTCGAAATATCGAGCGAGGCGATGGCGACGAGCGCATCGGACCCGATGAGGGGCTCCTCCGCATCGGCGCCCGGCGCCCGGAACAGGGCGGTCAGATAGTTGCGGGAGCGCGCATCGAGAAGCGTGTCCTCCGTCAGCGTGCCCGGCGTGACCAGGCGCACGACGTCGCGGCGCACGACGGCCTTCGCGCCGCGCTTCCTCGCTTCCGCCGGGTCTTCGAGCTGCTCGCAGACCGCGACGCGGAAGCCGAGCCGGATCAGACGCTGGAGATATTCGTCGGCGCGATGGATCGGCACCCCGCACATGGGAATGTCCTGGCCGAGATGCTTGCCGCGCTTGGTGAGCACGATGCCCAGCGCCTGAGAAGCGACCACGGCGTCGTCGAAGAACAGCTCGTAGAAATCGCCCATCCGGTACCAGAGGATGCTGTCCGGATTGGCCGTCTTGATCTCGAGGAACTGGGCCATGGAGGGCGTGGCCTCGCCGATGGCGGCGGCCGCGGGAAGCGTCGCGTCCTCACGCGGGGCGGGGGATGGCGCAGCCTCTGCGCCTGCATCCCCGCGGATCTCCGCCGGCCCGGCACCTGCCTGCTCGATGTCGTCCCGATGTCGTCTTCGACCCGCCATGCCGACGTCGCCAATCCCCAAGCGCCAAAGCCGTTCCCGGCCAACGGATAGCCGGTTGCGCGCGAGATTGGAAACCCCGCGCGGCGGCGCGGGAGGAATTTCGTGGGGACCGTGGCTGGGAAGGGAGCCTAAACCTCGGCGGCAATGCGGCTTTTCAGCTCGTCCGGCGCGCCGAAGTGATCGAAATACCTAGGATCGATGTTCTCGACCGGCAGGATGACGAAGACGTCCGTGGTGCCGAACTGGCGATCGATCACGGCGCCGTCGCCCACGAACGCGCCCAGCCGCAGATACCCCTTGATGAGAGGCGGCAGCGCCTTCAGCGCCTGCTTGGCGTCCACCTTATCGCGCGGAATGCGATCCATCGGCACGTACAGATGATCGTGAGCCCGGCAGCGCCACTCGGGCGGGGCGAGGGCGTGGTGATGAAGGAAGCTCAAGGCCATCGCATGGGCGCCGGGATCAGTGCCCTCGAAGCTCGCGCAGCCGATCATCACGTCGACTTTGTGCTCGCGAATGTAGGTCCAGAGGCCATGCCAAAGCAGCTCCACCGAGCGCTTGGTGCGGTAGGGCCTCAGCACGCACGAGCGGCCGAGCTCCATGAACCGGTAGCGCGGCGACTTGGCGGCGATGAGGGGATCGATGTCGTATTCGCTGGCGGTGTAGAACCCGAGGCTCCGCTGAGCCACCTCCTGGCGAAGCACGCGATAGGTGCCGACCACGTGCGGGCGGCGCGTTCGCGTCCAGGTTTCGCCGGCCATGGTGTCGGTCGAACGATCCTCGACGAGCAGATGGTCGCACACCGCGTCATAGGGATCCTGGTCGAGGCGGCGCATTCCGGCGATCACGCTCGGTGTCGCGGACATTTCCTCGTAGAACACCTCGAAGCGCAGCCGCTGGGCGCGCAGGATGTCCTTGCGGCCCTGGGCGAGCCGGACTTCGAGGTTACCGATGCGGCCATAGACTTTCGCTTGCGACTTGCGGACGAAGGGAAGCGCTTTGGAGCGGGCTTTCTCGTTCAGGGCCCGGAGGGCCAGCAGACCACGAGGCGCCGCAGTGAAGAGGGGATTGTCCTGCAAACGTCCGGCGATGCGCTTCGTGATGTGACGCATCCTGGCCTGTCGTTCGATGCTCATGGGGTTCCGTCCAAGATCGGGGCCGGCATGTCGTCGGCGCGGTCACTCAAGCACGAATCGGAGACAATTTTGCGACGAATGGGCCGGATCAGGAGGAGTGCGGAGGGCTCCTCGGAGCCGGCTCATCCAGCGAGCGAGCGGCTTCGACCGTCATCAGCGGCACGCCATGGCGGATCGGAAACGCCAGATTGGCCTTGGCGCTAATCAGCTCTCGCGCGGCACGATCGTAGGTGAGAGGGCCCTTGGTGAGAGGGCAGACAAGCAGCTCGAGCAGCTTGGGATCGGGCTCCCCGCTCGCGGCCTCGATGGACGTTTCGTCGCTCATGGCATCCTCACTGCAGCGTTCCGGAGCCGCCGCGCATGGCCTGCTCCATCTCAGCCAGCGCCACCAGCACGTCAGCCCTCGTCTTGAGATCGGCGGCCTCGAGAAGCGCCTGCTTTTCCTCCGGCCCGTAGGGGCACATCACGCACAGCGCGTTGATGAGGAACTCGCTCGGCGCGCGCTCGATCACGGACCAGTCGGTCTTGAGGTTGTTGCGCGCAAGATAGGATTTCAAAGCGCCGATGAGGCGGGCGCGGTCGATCTGCTCCTCGCCGAGGCCGCGTGTGAGATCGCCTGCGAAGCGGTCGTAGCTCACCGTGGCCGCGCGATAGGACTTGCCTGTCTCCGCCTCGCCCACAATCTCGAAGCGGGAGATGCCGGTGATGGCGATGGCGAGGCGGCCGTCCTCCAGCTCCTGATAGCTCGTGATGCGTCCGGCTCCGCCGATGCGGCGCAGCTCGACCGTCTTGCCTGGCGGGCTCTCGTCCGAATCTCCGCCCGACGGCTGGACGATGCCGAGGATGCGCGAGCCGCTCATCACGTCGTCGATCATCTCGAGGTAGCGCGGCTCGAAAATGCTGAGCGGCAGGATCGACCCCGGCAGCAGAATGGCCCCCCGCAGTGGAAACAACGGCAGGCGTGAGGGGAGATCGGCAGGGTGCCGGTATTGATCGGCAAAGGCCACGAAACGGGCTCCTCGACTTCTAGGGACTCGGGTCTCAGGGCGAGACGCTTCAGGTAGGGAGAGATTCCGAAGGCATTCCGAGTGTTTTGGCAAGACCGATGATTTCCGCATCCGGGCCTGCGCGGCCCGGCGCGATCCGGATCTAACTGAACAGGATCGACGAAAGGCGGCGGCGGCCCTCGAGGGTGTGCTCGTCCTTGGGTCCCCACGCATCGAACAACTGAACGAGCTGCTTGCGGGCAGCCTGGTCGTTCCAGTTGCGATCGCGGCGAACGAGATCCAGGAGGTGCTCCAGCGCTTCCGGCTTCTTGCCGCGTGCGGCGAGAGCCACCGCCAGATCGAACCGCGTCTGATGGTCGGCGGGATTGGCAGCGAGGCGCTGCTCCAGCTCGGCGCTGTTGTCGGACTTGTCGGCCATCCTGGCGAGTTCGAGCGCCGCGCGGGCGCTCTGCACAGGCGCGCTGCCCTGCTTGTCGGGGGGCACGAGCGTCAGCGTCTGGGCAGCGCGGTCCACGTCGCCGCTCTTCAGATAGCAGCGGGCAAGGCCTGCGAGGGCCTGCGCGTTCTGCTGGTCCTCCTGAAGCACGGCCGCGAAAGCCTCGGCGGCGCTTTGCAGATCACCGGCTTCGAGCGCAGCTTCGGCTGCTTCGAGCACGCCCGCGATGTCGGCCTCGGCATCCTCGCCCAGAAGACGCTCGATGAAGGCCCGCACGGCGCTCTCGGGCTGGGCGCCCATGAAGCCGTCGAGCGGGCGGCCGTCACGGAACGCATAAACCGTCGGCAGCGATTGAATGCGGAGCTGGCCCGCAATGGCCGGATGCTCGTCGGTGTTGATCTTCACCAGACGCACCTTGCCGGCGTAGCTCGTCACCACCTTCTCGATGATGGGGGTGAGCTGCTTGCAGGGGCCGCACCAGGCAGCCCAGAAATCGACCAGCACCAGCGCCTCGCGCGACGCTTCGATCACGTCCTTGCCGAAGCTTGCCGAAGTTCCGTCCTTGATCAGATCGCGAGCGGCCGGCGAAGCCCCGCCGGGCTTCAGTGCTCCCAAATCCATTCCTTCACTCCTCAGAGATCATGCGGGCGCTCCCAAGAGCTTCGCAGCCGCGTTTCAGCCTGACAATATGGTAAGCGGCACGACGACTTGCGACCCCGGCCCCGCTCTCGCCGCGGACTGAACCGCAATTGCGCCCGCCGCGCAATGTCCAAGGCCCTTTTTCCGTCCTTCGCTCGGCCGGGACGCCCATTTTTCGGCCGAGACCGAGATTTCGCTGGAAGACGCTTGCAAAGGCGCTTCGGTTAGGCAATAAGACCGGGCGCCTCGCTTCGAGGCGCGATTTACCCCATTTCGGACGCGGGCGTAGCTCAGGGGTAGAGCATCACGTTGCCAACGTGAGGGTCGTGAGTTCGAATCTCATCGCCCGCTCCATTCTTCCAGATTTGCTGACTTTGAAGCTCCCAGGCTGATCGCCTGGGCGGACGGCGTTCGTGCGGCCGGCCGTCACGGGGCGACCGAGACGGGGCCTTCGGGCGTGCCTGCCTGCGGAATGACCGGAGGCGAGGACGGCTGAGAGGTCGCGCCCGTTGGAATGCCCATGCGCGCCAGCACCTCCTCGCAGAGCTTGCGCAAGGCCTTGCCGGTCTCGCCCGGATACTTCGCGAAGTAGGACCGGTCGGGAGCGTGAAAGCGGGCAGCCTCCTGCAACGCGACGGCGCGCGGCACGACCTGATCGAAGCAACGGTTGTCCGGATTGCTGATCAGCCAGGCGTGGTAGTCCTCCTCGGTAGGAGAGCCGACATCCTTCATGTTGACGAGCACGCCCATGTTCTCGGCAAAACCCATCTCAGGGTTCAGCGCCTTGAAGCGGCGGAAAACCTCGAGCCCGCACACCGACACGTAGTCGGCCTTGGTGGGCGATATGTGATAGTCCGCTTCGCGTAGCCAGCTTTCCGTCAACACGGAAAGGCCCGGCGGGCAGTCGATGAGAATGATGTCGAACACGGAGCGCGCTTCTGCGAGCAGCGCGCCGATCACCTTGCGCAAGCGTCCGTGCAGGCTCTCCTTCGACACCTCGCGCTCGAACAACGTGAGCTGCATGTCGCTCGGGACGAGATAGACCGTGCGCGCGTCATCGACATCCGACACATTCCTCACGACGAAGCGCGGCCAGTCGGCCTGCGCATCCTGCAGCACCCGCGCCACGAGGAAATCGACGATGGTGAGCCCGTTCTGCTGCAAGCGATGCAGATTGGGAATCGTCATCAGCATGCTGGAGACGGAGGCCTGGGAATCGCTATCGATCACCAGCACATTCTTGCCGTGATAGGCCGACAGCGTTTCGGCCAAAGCGAGCACAAGGGTCGACTTGCCGACGCCGCCCTTCGTGTTCATCACAGCGATCGTATTGCGCATGACGAAGAGAGGCCTCCCCTGCCTCAGATAGTCGCGTCGACATCCCCGCATCGTCCGATGTGCGTCGGGAATGTGGCAGCCTCGCGAAGCACGGCGGATTTTCTCACCGGCGCCCCGCACGGGCAGACCTGTGATACCAAACTGCCAGCCGCTTTCGTCAAGAGTTGATCACTTACCAGCGGGTACCGGCGCGCACCCACGCCGTGCCGCCTTCTCTCACGAGAACGCGTGCGCGCTCACGCGCCACGACAGGCGGATAGGCCACCACATAGCGCTCTGCGGGCCGCACCTCGATTGCGCGCTGGCGTACGCCGTAGACCGGCGGCGACACAACGCGCACGCGGCGGCCGGGACGCACGAGCACCTCGCGCGGCACGAGCTTCACCTCCGCCGGAACCGGCACCTTGCAGCGGCGCTCTCCGTAGGGGCCGTAGGTCGATTCCCAGCGATAGCCCGCGGGGCGAACGACGATCTCCTGCATCACGGTGCGCGTGACGGGCGGCGTCATCTCATAGCTGACACGTCCTGGTGCGATCATCACGCGCTCGGGCCGCACGACGACCACGGGCTCGGTTTCCACCACGCGGCGATAGCCGGGTTGCACAACCACATCCCGCTCCACGGTGCGATAGACATCCGGCAGGCGCACCTTGTCGTAGCATTCGCCGCCGCCGCGGCAGGCGAGGGCGGGGGAAGCGAGAGACGCAAGGGTGACAACGAAGGTGACGGCCGCAGTGCTACGCAATGACATGAGAGAAAGGCTCCAGGGGTGGGAGCCACCATTGTAACCGATCCAGGCGCGGCGACCGCGTCCAAGGTCTTCGATTGGTTAAGTGCAACACCCTGAGAACGTAGCGGTTTTAATCAGTTTGAAGAGATCGGACCCGTGCTGTCGATTTCCCGGCGCCGCGCCATCTGCTAATCCTTGTAGCGATGTACCCCACCCTGACGAGGTTCCAGTCATGACCCCCGCCCTCGCTTCCCGCATCTCCCGCCCGCTGGCCTTGCTGACTGCCACACTCATGGCGCTCACGCTGGCCGGCTGCGGCATCAACAACATTCCCACCTACGAGCAGAGCGCCAAGGCCGCGTGGTCGGAGGTGCTGAACCAGTACAAGCGGCGCAGCGATCTCATCCCGAACCTCGTGGAGAGCGTGAAGGGCTTCGCCGAGCAGGAGCGCAAGGTGCTGACCGACGTGACGGAAGCCCGCGCGAAGGCCGTCAGCGTGCAGGTGCCCGCCGACATCCTCACCAACCCGGACGCGATGAAGCAATTCCAGGATGCGCAGAACACGCTGGGCGGCGCGCTGCGTCAGCTCCTCGCCGTGGTCGAGCGCTATCCGGACATCAAGTCGGGGCAGAACTTCCTGGCGCTGCAGAGCCAGCTCGAGGGCACCGAGAACCGCATCGCAATCGCGCGGCGCGACTACATCCAGGCCGTCCGCCAGTACAACACCGAGATCACGACCTTCCCGGGCCGCCTGTGGAAGTCGTTCCTCTATCCTTCGGCTGCCGTGATGGCGACGTTCGACATTCCGGCGGAAGAACAGAAGGCGCCTAAGGTCGATTTCGGCACGAGCAAGTGAGCGCAAGAGCTGCCCGGCCCCTGATCGCTTCGTTCACGGCGGCGCTTTCAGCGCTCGCCGTGAGCGTGCTTCTGTGCGTGGCCGCTTACGGCGCTCCCACCTTCCCGCAACTCACCGGACGCATCGTCGACGAAGCTGGGATCCTTTCGGCCGAGGATCGCAGCGCGCTCGAAGCCGAGCTCAAGGCACTCGAGGAAAAATCGACCGACCAGCTCGTGGTGGTGACGGTGCCGTCGCTCCAGGGCTACGAGATCGAGGAGTTCGGCTATCAGCTCGGGCGTCACTGGGGCATCGGGCAGAAGGGCAAGGACAACGGCGTTCTGCTGATCGTCGCGCCGAACGATCGCAAGGTGAGGATAGAGGTCGGCCGCGGCCTCGAACCGCTCATGACCGACCTCATGAGCAAGATCATCATCGAGAACGCGATCGTGCCGGAGTTTCGCCGCGGTAACTTCGGCGCGGGCATTCGCGCCGGCGTTCGCGACATCAAGGACACGCTGCTGGGCGATGCGGAGGAAGTGAAGGCGCGCGCGCGCGGGCTCGACAAGGGCGATGGGCCCGACTGGCTCGGCTTGCTGATCATCGCGTTCTGGATCGCGATCTTCATCTACATCGTCTACGCGCAATCCCGCTACGCGGCGCAGGCCCCGCAGACGCTCGGCCGCGACCAGCGGCGGCGCGCGCGGCGCGGCCAAGACGGCGGGATCGTCATATTCCCGGGCGGCGCTTCCGACTCCTGGGGCGGCGGATGGTCCGGAGGTGGCGGTGGCGGCTGGTCGGGCGGCGGTGGTGATTTCGGCGGCGGCGGCGGTTCGGGAAGCTGGTAAAGCAAGGATCGGGTCCGATGGGACTTCTGTTTTCTGAGACGGACGAGCATCGCATCGCGGAAGCCATCACGCGTGCCGAGCGGCAGACGTCCGGCGAGATCGTGGCGGTGGTGGCATCCGAGAGCAGCACGTATCTCTACGCGCCGTTCCTGTGGGCATCCGTCATCGCGCTCCTCGTGCCGTGGCCGCTCATTCTCTGGACGTGGTGGCCCTCCGCCTGGATCTATCTCGCGCAGGTCGCGGCCTTCGCCCTCGTGCTCGCCGTCGCGCTGCCGCGTCCCGTTCGCTACTGGCTGGTGCCGCGGCGCATCAAGCGGCTTCGCGCGCACCGGCGCGCGCTCGAGCAGTTCGTCGCGCAAAACCTGCATACGACCGCGGGGCGCACCGGCGTTCTGATCTTCATCTCGGTTGCCGAGCGGCACGCAGAAATTCTCGCCGACGCGGGCATCGAGGCGCGCGTGCCGAAAGGAACGTGGCAGGAGATCGTCACGCGGCTCACGGCTGCGTTCACGGCCAAGCGCCACGCGGAGGGCTTCATTGCGGCCATCGAGGACGTGGGCGGGCATCTCGCCACGCACTTTCCGCCCGGGTCGTGCGATGCCAACGAGCTGCCCGATCACCTCATCGTGCTGGACGCAAACTGATCCGGCGGGCGCCGTTAAAACGCGCATCTCAGTCGAGGGTCAGCACGATTTTTCCAACTGCCTCGCGGCGGTCGAGTATTCCGATGGCTTCGCGGATCTTTTCCAGCGGGTAGGTGGCTTGAATGCGCGGATCGAGCTTGCCCTCCGCGACCCAGCGCAGAACCTCGATCATGTTGGCGCGATGACGCTCCGGGTGGCGGCGCACGGCCTCGCCCCAGAATACGCCAATGGCGTCGGCTCCCTTCAGCATCAGCAGATTGAGCGGGATCTTCGGGATGTCACCGGCCGCAAAGCCGACGACGAGAAAACGCCCCTGCCATGCGAGCGCGCGGATCGCGGGCTCCGCATACTTGCCGCCGACGCAGTCGTAGACCACGTCCACGCCGCGACCGCCGGTCAGATCCTTCAAGGCCTGCTTCAGATCGACCGCGTCGTAATTCACTACGTCGTCGGCGCCGAGAGCCTTGCAGATTTCGAGCTTGTCGTCGGAGGACGCAGCGGCGATGACACGCGCGCCCAAGAGCTTGGCGACCTCTATCGCGGCTTGTCCCGCGCCGCCCGAAGCGCCGAGGATCGCGACGGTCTCGCCGGGCTTCACACGGCCGCGATCCTTGAGGCCGTGAATGGCCGTGCCGAAGGTGACGCTCACGGCCGAGGCGACGGGAAAGGAGACGGATGCGGGAACCGGGATCAGGCTTTCGGCCGCGATCACGATCTTCTCGCGCGCGCCGCCATAGCTGACCGCAGCCGCGACACGTTCGCCGGCCACGACGCCGGTCACACCCGGCCCCACACGCTCCACCACGCCCGCGATCTCACCCGAGGGCGAGAAGGGAAGGGCGGGCTTGGTCTGGTATTTTCCCCGGGTGATCAAGGTGTCGAAGAAATTGAGCGCGGCGGCGTGGACACGCACCACGACTTCGCCGGGGCCGGCCTCCGGATCGGCAATCTCCTCCACGACCAGGGCCTCGGGGCCGTCTAGGCTCTTGCAAAGGGCCGCCTTCATGTGTGACCTCCCGAAACGAAATTCCGAGGATCTCTAACCGGAGACCTCTTTCAAGGCGAGCCTCTTCATGACCACCCCTGCCTGGCCCCCCAAATCCCGCGGCTATTTCGCCATCGGCGCCGAACGTTCGTCCAAGGCCCTGAACCTCGGCAACCTGATGCGCTCGGCGCACGCGTTCGGGGCACACTTCACGTTCACGATCGGGGCGCAATACCAGGCACTCGAGGCACGCGCCGACACCTCGAAGGGACATTGGCACCTGCCGCACTACAACTGGCAGACTGCGGGCGAGATGGTGCTACCCAAGGGCTGCAAACTCGTGGGGATCGAGCTTCTGGACGAGGCGGTGGCTCTGCCGAGCTTCCGTCATCCGCTGCAGGCCGCCTATATTCTCGGGCCGGAACGCGGCTCGCTGTCCGCGGAGGTTCTCGAGCGGTGCGATTTCACCGTCAAGATCCCGACCAGCTTTTGCGTCAACGTGGCGATGGCCGGGGCGATCGTGATGTACGACCGCGTGAAGAGCATGGCGCACTTCGCGGAGCGGCCGGTCTCAGAAGGCGGACCCTCCGCAGTCTCCGGATCGGTTCGGACGGATGGTCACCGAAAGGGACGGACGGACGGGTGACAGGGTGGCGCCTCAACTCGTATAAGAGGCCAGATTCGTCAGAATAGGGGGCTGTCGATCCGCGCATGACATCGTCTCATACGATCCCGACGCTCCTCTCCGGTCTGCTGCTTTTGTGGGCTCTTCCGGCCGGTGCGCAAACCGCGACCGAAGGCGCGCTCGAAACAGGAAAGTTCGGCGACTGGATCGTGCATCGCAATGCCGGCGATGGCCCGAAGATCTGCTTTGCCGCCACACAGCCCAGGATCAAAGAACCGGCCGGCGCCAACCGGGCCAAGATCGTGCTCTATGTTTCCGCCTGGCCCAAGGAAGGCGTAAAGTCAGAGGTCTCGATCAAGCTCGGCTATCGCATCAAGCCGGACAGTCCGGTCGCGGTGACGGTCGGCACGGATTCGTTCCAGCTTTTCGCCGAGGAAGATCGGGCCTACGTCTCCGACGCCACGGAGGAGCTGAAGCTGATCGAAGCCATGAAGAAGGGATCGAAGCTCGTCGTTCAGGCAACGTCCAGCAAAGGCACGCAGACGACGGACACCTATTCTCTCAGCGGGCTCGGTCAGGCTCTCCAGGCGATCGCATCGGCGTGTCCGTGAGGCCTGCGCTCCAGGGCTTTCATGAGACCAATGATTCACGCTTCGGACTGATAGGGTCCGAAGCGATCATGGGACTTCAATGAGACCGATGATTCACGCTTCGGACTGATAGGGTCCGAAGCGATCATGGGACTTCAATGAGACCGATGATTCACGCTTCGGACTGATAGGGTCCGAAGCGATCATGGTCTAGCGCACGCGATCCGGATTGCGGAGCTGCACGTAGATCGCGCCTTCGCCGCCGTGGGGGATGGCGGCAGTCGTAAAGCTCACCACCACGGCGCGCAGCTCGGGCTCTCCGAGCCACATCGGAACGTTGCGGCGCAGCACGCCGCGCTCGGACGATCCGAAAATATCGTCATCGCGCTGGGCCCGCGGTCCGCCTTTGCCGGTGATGACCAGCACCCAGCGCAGCCCGCGCCTGTATGCCGACATGAGAAAGTGGCGGAGCGCGACGTGCGCCTCGTTCTGGCGCATGCCATGCAAGTCGATGCGCGCTTCGATCTCGATTTGCCCTTGGCGCAGACGGCGTGCCGACTTGCGATCGAACGTCATCAGCTCCGGCGGGGAGCGGGATGGCGCGGGCGGCGACGCAGATGTGGCGGCGTGTTTCGCGCCAGCGGTGTGGGGTTCTGCGTGAGATTTCTTTGCAGCCTTGCCTTTGGGCTCGAACAGCTCAAAGGCGTCCGGATCGAACACCGCATCCGCGAGGTGGCGCTGCTTCTTCACCTTCAAAGGCTCTAGACTCGAGGCGGTGTGCTCCCAGAAGGCTTCGTCCTCCTTCGTAAGATGGCGCCGGCGCGGCGGATGCGTCGGCTTCTTCATGGGAGCGGCTGCTCGCGCGGCAGCAGCACGAAAAAGCGGCCCGCGTGCTTGGTCGTGCCCGCAAGCGCGCCCGCCTCCGTCCCGGAACCGAAATAGATATCGCCGCGCTCTGGGCCCCTGATGGCCGAGCCCACGTCCTGGGCGATCATGAGGCGCGCAAAACCTTCCTCTCCTCCCCAGAGCTTCAAGTCGGGCGCCGTGACGAACACCGGCGTGCCGATGGCGTGGAAGCCGGTGTCGACGGCGAGGCTCCGGCCGCTCGACAGCGGGATCTCGAGCGCGCCGAGGGGGCCGTCGTCCTCGTTCTCGAGTTCGCGGAAGAAAATGAAGGACCGGTTCTCCTGCATGACGCGGCGGCCGCGCTCCGCATCGGCCGAAAGCCACACCTTGAGCGCATCAAGCGACATCTGGTCCGCCGTGAACTGACCCGCGTCGATGAGGTGGCGTCCGACGGAGGTATAGGGATGACCGTTCTTGCCGTCGTAAGTGATGCGCACGGTCGTGCCGTCCGGAAAGCGGATGCGGCCCGAGCCCTGAATGTGCATGAAGAATGTGTCGACAGGATCCGAAAGCCAGACCAGCTCCAGCCCCTGGCCTTCGAGCGCGCCGCCTTCGATCTCGGCCCGCGTCGCGTAGGGCTCGATGCCGCTCGCCGTCTTGCGCGCATGGGTGAGGCCGTCTGCGAGCGCGCCGCGCTCGGCTTCGCCCACGAGGTTCACCAGATCGGGCGGGCGGCGATAGACGGGAATGGAGAACGCATCGGTTCGGGTTCGTGAGCCCGGAAGGACCGGCTCATAATAGCCGGTGAGCACCCCCCCGGCCCCGCGGCGCTCGACCCGGTGGGGGACGAAGCTCTCTTCGAAGAAGGCACGAGCCCCGGCCGCTGTCGTAATGCCGGCGGCACGAGCCGCGGCCCGGCGGACGGCGGCGACAAGCGCTTCATCGGCTGTCCTGGTCTTGCCGGATGCAACGCCGGCCGGCCGCTCGAAAGCCTTTGCGGACCGGATGAACGCCTTGAACGCCGCCAGGTGATCATCCGCCTCCCAGCCCGGCAGATCCGAAAAGCGGAGGGGCACGAGCCGCAAATCCGGCAAGGCCTGCTCAGACGATTGTGCTCCAAGCGGCATGGTC
Organism: Hyphomicrobium sp. DMF-1; assembly: GCF_027886585.1. Taxonomy (NCBI): domain Bacteria; kingdom Pseudomonadati; phylum Pseudomonadota; class Alphaproteobacteria; order Hyphomicrobiales; family Hyphomicrobiaceae; genus Hyphomicrobium; species Hyphomicrobium sp. DMF-1. The sequence goes on from NZ_CP115706.1 coordinate 392,806, forward strand.
GGTCGTTCGGCTCAGACGGACGTCGTTCAGATTCGCGGGATCAATTCGGCGCCTGGGTGCCGACCAGCTTCCAGTTCAGATTTCTCCGGGCATCCTTCGTGGAGATGTCGCGGGAGAACGTCCAGATGTCGGTGACATCCTTGATGCGGGAGTCGTCCCCATCAATGATGGTGCCGGCCTTGTCGCGCGTGGCGCTGATCAGCTGGCTCACGAAGCGCACCGTGATGCTGGCGACGCCCTTGGGGCTCACCTCGGCTTCCAGGATGTCTGCCTTGTTGATGCCGACGAAGCTCTGGTCGATAACCTGTCCGCGCTGCTCACGCTCGGTGATCGCCCGGTTGAAGCTATCCAGAACGTCCGCGCTCAGGAGATCACGCAACATGCGCCGGTTGCCCTCGGCGAAGGCCGTGACGATCATCTCGTAGGCCTGACGCGCGCCGCGCAGGAAGTGGTCCGGATCGAACTTCGGATCGAGCTTCAGGATGTCCATCATCCGGGTGGCGAGCGCGGTATCCTCGCCGGCGAACGACTTGATGCGGGCCTCGACCTCGGCCACGGAGACGGCGGCATCCGCCGGCTCCACGTCCCGGTCGCGGCGGGGCAACGTCACCACCTTGTCGGACTGCGATTGAGCCGCGGTTTTCTGCATGCTGGCTTCGCGCCTGCGCTGCTCGATCCGCGTATCCTCGTCACCGGTCTTGCGGCCGAGAACGCTCCTCAGCTTCACGATCGCGACAATGGCAACGATGAGGGAGAGAAGCGTCAGAAGATTGATTTCGCCATTCATTATCTGCAGCTTCCTGGCAAGGCCCACGCAACATGGGGCGTTTGCCCTGATGTAAGATCGCTCTTGAAGTTCGTCCAGGCGTGCCAAATCCGGGCCGCGAGGAAAACCGCAGGCGGAGGCACACTCATCATGTCGCTCAACTTAGGCCACAACGTGGGAGAAGCCAACATTCTTGCGGTCAGAACCACGTGAGAGGGCCAAGTTCGGGACATTGGCCGATTGCCGCGCCGCCCTCTCCGTGATAGCCAGCTTGCCGTTCACGATATCCCTTGTGTCAGAACGGCGCGGGTCCCCGCCCGGATCGGCACGCCCTCAACATAAATCGAAAGCTTCCCGACTATGGCAGACAAGACCAAAGGCAGTCCTCCAGCCTCCGATGGCGGCGATCAGCAGGCACAACAGCCGATCGAGGCCCAGGTCGTCGGCCAGTTCATCAAGGATCTCTCGTTCGAGAACCCGAGCATCGGTAAGCTTCTGGAGGGCCCCTCCGAGACTCCGAACATCAAGCTCGAGATCAACGTCGCCGCCAAGCGGCTGCAGCAGCCCGAACTCTACGAGAGCGCCATCGACTTCAAGGCCGTCGCCTCCACCAAGGACGGCACGATCTACGATCTCGAAATCGTCTATGCGGGCCTGTTCCGGCTCCGGAACATCCCGGAGCAGGCGCTGGAGCCGTTTCTGCTGATCAACTGCCCGACGCTGATCTTCCCGTTCCTGCGCCGTCTCGTGGCCGACATCACGCGCGAGGGCGGTTTCCCTCCTCTGCTGCTGGACCCCATCGATTTCGCGCAGCTCTTCGTGCGCCGCAAGCAGGAGATGGCGGCGTCGGCCTCCGGCAAGCCGAACTGATCTAGATCTGCTGACCCAGATCTTTCCGCTTCAGGCCCGAAAGGGTCTGAAGCGCCTGCTCAGGATTTCGCCGCGTCGTCCGGGGCGAAATAGCGCTTCCAGAGGGCCTTGGGACCCAGCGTCTCGACGAAGGCCCGATGGGCGGCGATCAGCTCCGCCGTGAGCCGCGGCTCCAGCGGCACGGGCCGCGGGCCGCGTATGGCCACACCGTTCACTTGCGCCCCGCGACCGGCACGGCCTCTTTCGGCTTGCAGTCCGAAGCTCGCCTGCCGCTCACCCAACAGCTCGACATAGACCTCGGCCAGCAGCAGGGAGTCCATCAAGGCGCCGTGCTTGATGCGCTTCGAGTTGTCGATACCATAGCGCTTGCAGAGCGCATCGAGGCTGTTGGGGCCGGCGGGATGCTTGCGCCTAGCGAGCTGAAGCGTATCGACCACGCGGCTCATCGAGATGGCCGGGTGTTTCAGACGCTCGAGCTCCATGTTCAGGAAGCCCACGTCGAAGGTCGCATTGTGAATGACGAGAGCATCCTGGCCGATGAACTCGAGGAACTCGCCAGCCACCTTCGAGAAGACCGGCTTATCGACCAGAAACGCGGTCGAGATGCCATGCACTGCCTCGGCCTCCGCCGGAACGGAGCGCTCGGGATTGATGAAGCGATGGAACTCCTGCCCGGTCGGGATGCGGTTGACCAGCTCGATGCAGCCGATCTCGATGAGACGGTCGCCCTTGCGCGGATCGAGGCCGGTGGTTTCGGTATCGAGAACAATCTCGCGGAGCATTGAGGAGCTTTCACATCGAACGCGAGACTGGGATGACCGAATACATGAAATTCGCTTGTCCGGCTCGGGGCCTTTCAGGCGACGCCTGGCGTGGCGATGATGCTTATCGCCAATGGCGCGCGTAGGCGTCGGCCGGCATCGAGCGCAACGCGGAGAGAATAGCATCGACCTGGGCCTCGCTGTCGGCCAGGGTGCCCCCCGTATCCACAACGAAATCGGCCCGATGCCGCTTCATGGAATCCGGCATCTGCCGCTCGAGCAGAGCGTCAAGCCGTTCGTCCGTCATGCCGGGGCGTTCGAGAACGCGGGCTCGCTGAAGATGCCCGGGCGCCGAAACCACGACGACCGCATCCACCTGTGCATCCAGCTCCGTTTCGAGGAGCAGGGGGATTTCCAGTACGGCCACCTTGTCGCCCCGGGCAGCCGCGGCCCGGAGGAAATCCTGCTCCCCCTTGCGAACGAGCGGGTGCACGATCTTCTCCAGGATGCGAAAGCGCTCCGCATTGTTGGCGAGCACGGCCGCAAGGCGCGCCCTGTCAACGCGGCCATCGGCAGTCGTGCCGGGGAACGCCGCCTCGATCCTGGAAACCGCCTCGCCCGCATAGAGGCGATGGACCTCCGCGTCCGCATCGAACACCGCTATCCCCCGCTCGCGGAACATGGCCGCGATCGTGGATTTACCCATGCCGATGGATCCTGTGAGGCCGAGGATCTGCATCACACGGCCTCAATGTCGGCGGCGATCAGATCATAGAGCTCGTCAGTGACCTCCGGGCGCAAGCCGAACCATTTTTCGAATCCCGGCACGGCCTGGTGCAAGAGCATGCCGAGACCATCGACCGTGCGCAATCCATGGCGGCGCGCCTCACGAATGAAAGCGGTCTCGAGCGGAACGTAGACGATGTCGGACACGATGCAATCAGGGTGAAAATCGGTGAAGTCCATGTCCAGGCTGCCAGCGCCCTTGAGACCGACAGAGGTCGTGTTGACCAAAACGGCGGCCTCGGTTGACGCGCGGGAGCGCTGGTCCCACGGCAGAACTTTCACGCGCGGTCCGAAAGTCTGCGCGAGGGCTTCGGCGCGTTCGACAGACCTATTGAAGATGCGGACTTCCGGCACGCCAGCCTCGAGAAATCCGTAGACGATGGCGCGGGCGGCGCCACCGGCTCCCAGAATGGAAACCGGCGCGTCGCGACGGCCCCAGTCTTCGGCTTCACGTCCGAGATAGGTCATGTAGCCATAGGTGTCGGTGTTGGCGGCGCAGAGACAGCCGTCTTCGAGCCACAGCGTGTTGGCGGCGCCGACAGCGATCGCGGACGCATCGCGGTTGGCTGCGAGACGGAAAGCGGCTTCCTTATGAGGAATGGTGACATTGCAGCCAGCCAGCCCTTCGGCTGCGAGCCCGTTGAGGAACGCTTCGATTTCGCCGGGAGACACCGCGCGCTTGGTGTAGGTGCCGTCAATCCCGTAGTGCTTCAGCCAATAGCCATGGATGATGGGCGAGCGCGAATGCTCGATGGGCCAGCCGATGACGCATGCGTGTTTCATGTGGCGAGCATCCCCCGGCGCCGCAACTCGTGCAACACGGGCAGCAGCGGAAGGCCCAAGATGGTGCTGTGGTCACCCTCGACGTTTTCGAACAGTTGCACTGCCGGTCCCTCGATCTGATAGGCGCCGACAGAGGTGAGCACCACGCCGCCAGCGCGCGCGAGGTAGCTGTCGAGGGCGGCTTCGCTGAAGGCGCGCATCGTCAAATGCGCGGTCTCGACATCCTTCCAGAGCACCACGCCGTTCGCGGCCAAGGCGGTCGCCGAGTGCAGGGCGTGCGTCTTTCCGCGAAGCGCGCGCAGGCAATCGCGGGCCTCGGCAATCGACTTTGGCTTCTCGAACACCACGCCTTCGAACGAGAGAACCTGGTCGGCACCGATTACGAGCGCACCCGGATCTTGCATGCTCACCGCTAACGCCTTTTGCTCAGCGAGCGTGAGCGCGATCAATTCGTGGGAGACGGCCGGGACCGCGGCGAGCAGACGGCCGCGAATGGCCGCTTCGTCCACATCCGCGGCGCGGACCTCGAAATCTACGCCGGCCGACGCCAGAAGTGCGCGTCGTGTGGCGCTGCCGGATGCGAGGACAAGCCTCGACTTATCAGCTGTCATGGTTCGATCCGGCGCTCGATTCAGCGGTCGCGTCGTCGGAGTTCACCTCGAGCTCGCCTGCTTTCTTATCCTGCAGGAGGCGGATGATGGTGGCGGCCGTTTCCTCCACCGAACGGCGGGTGACATCGATCACCGGCCACCCATGCTTGGCGCAGATCTTCCGGGTGTGGGCGATCTCGGCGGCGATTCGGCTTCGGTCCACATAGTCGTCGAGATCCCGGTCCGCGAGGAGGAGCGCGCGGTTGCGGCGAACCTCGGCGATGCGATCCGGGCTCGCGATCAGGCAGACCACGAAAGCGGAATGCTGGCCCGCGATCTCCTCCGGGAAGGGAAGCGACGGCACGATCGGAACGTTGGCCGTCTTGTATCCGCGCTGGGCGAGATAGATGCTGGTCGGCGTTTTCGAGGTGCGCGAGATGCCGAGCAGGATGATGTCCGCCTCGTTGAGATCCGTCGGCAGACGGCCGTCGTCGTGCGCCATCGTAAAGTTGAGCGCGTCGATGCGGCGGAAGTAGTCGGCGTCGAGGACGTGCTGGCCCGCGACCGTCGGCGTCTGAGGCGCGCCCAGGTAAGACTCGAACACCTGCATGATGGGCTGCAGCACGGCGAGGCAGGGAACCTTCAGCTCCTTGCAGCGCTGCTCGAGCTCCGCGATCAGCGTGAGGTTCACGATCGTATAGAGAACGATGCCCGGCGCCTGCTCGATCTCCTGCAACACGCGCTTCAACTGCCGCGCGTTGCGCACCAGCGGATGCACGTGCTCGATGGGGCGGATCTGCGCATACTGGACGGACGCGGCCTTGGCGATGGTAGTCAGCGTCTCACCGGTCGAATCCGAGACGAGATGAAGATGGAAGTAGCTCGGCTGGCTGTTGGCCATCTGTGGATCAAGAGCCTTCTTGTTCTGTGGGTCGGGAGGCGGCTCGGCTGTCGCTGTGGGTTCGGGGCGAGTTGTCCACGGGGATACCCCGAATATGCGCGATGTGAACTGTTTTTCTCACGAGTCCAGGCCGGCTGTTGATTGCCGTGTCTTCGACACTCCCTCATTCGTAATCAACACGGTATCCCCAGCGCACGGGAGCAATGGCGCCGGGGCAAGTGGTTGACTCTCATCGCGTGTTCCGGGCCTAGTGGCACCCTGTCCCCGCGGCACGCAACAGATTGCGTGGTCGTTCGTTCCTGGGGCAAAAGGCAGGGGACAGACGTGGGACAAGGCCGCCATGCCCGAAACTCACGCCCCTAATAGCAATAACAACAACTAGAAGACTCTTAGTTATTTATTGAAGGGAAGGTTATGGCCGACAGCGCGGAGCGTGGGACGAAGGCGGTTGCCGAGCGGCGGTTTCTGAAACCGTTCAAGGGAGAGGTGCTCGACGTTCCTCCGATCTGGCTCATGCGACAGGCAGGGCGCTATCTTCCGGAGTACAAGGCCACGCGCGCGGAAGCGGGGAGTTTTCTCAAGCTCTGCTATACGCCGAAGCTGGCGGCCGAGGTGACGTTGCAGCCGATCCGGCGCTACGGGTTCGATGCGGCCATTCTGTTCTCGGATATTCTGGTGGTGCCGGATGCGCTGGGCCAGGGTGTGCGGTTCGAGGAGGGCGAGGGGCCGAAGCTCGATCCTGTGCGCTCGGCCGGAGATCTGAAGCGGCTCGATCTTGCGGCGACATCTTCGAAATTCAGCCTCGTTTGCGAAACGGTTGCCCGGCTGCGGCAGGATTTGCCGGCCGAGACGGCGCTGATCGGGTTCTGCGGCGCTCCCTGGACGGTCGCGACCTACATGGTGCAGGGGGAAGGCTCGACGGATCAGGCGGAAGCGCGGCTCTGGGCCTATCGCGATCCGGAGGGGTTCGAGCAATTGATCGACCTCTTGGTGACGGCCTCGATCGACTATCTCGATCAACAAGTTAAGGCGGGTGCCGATTGCCTGCAGATTTTCGATACCTGGGCGGGCGCGCTGCCGGATGATGAGTTCGACCGCTGGGTGGTGGCGCCGACGCGCGCGATCCGCGAGGCGATCAAGGATCTACATCCCGATATTCCGGTGATCGGCTTCCCGCGCGGGGCGGGTGCGACGGCGGTTTGGTACGTGTCGGAGACAGGGGTGGACGGCATCGGGTGCGATACGGCGACGCCGCCGTTCGTGATGAGCGAGGCGTTCGACGAGGAGGACGTGGTGATCCAGGGCAACCTCGATCCCCTGCTTCTGGTCGCGGGCGGCGAGCGGCTCGACGAGCGTGTGGATGAGATCCTCGATCTCATGCGGGACAAGAGATTCATCTTCAACCTGGGCCATGGAATCGTGCCACAAACGCCGCCGGAAAACGTCGGGCGGCTGGTCGAGCGCGTGCGGGCGAAACGTTAAGGTTTTGATTTGTCTCTAAATTGCGGGTGGTGATGGTTGAAGCCAGCAGACAGGATGCTTCTCCCGGAAAGCGGGCGGCGGTGGCGCTGGTCGTTACGGCGGCGCTTGGTGTCGCGGCAGCGGTGATCGCCGGGCCGGCGGCCTATCTCTGGCTGAAGGCGGTGCATGTGATTGCCATCATTTCCTGGATGGCCGGCATGCTCTACCTGCCGCGCCTCTTCATCTACCACTGCGATGCGCAGCCCGGCTCGCAGATGTCGGAGACGTTCAAGGTGATGGAGCGGCGGCTGCTCAGGATCATCATCAATCCAGCCATGATTATTGCCTGGGTGATCGGCCTTTGGCTCGCCTGGCAGGGTGGGTTTTTCCAGTCGGGCTGGCTACACGCCAAACTGGCGCTGGCGCTGGGGCTTTCCGGGGTTCATGGTTACTTTTCTGCTGCCGTGCGCAGGTTTGCCGAGGATCGCAACACGGTGACGGCGCGCCAGTGGCGGATGTGGAACGAAGTGCCGACAGTGCTGATGATCGGTATTGTCATTCTGGTGATCGTGAAACCGTTTTAGGATTTTGGCGTTTCACTCGGGACCTTCCGCTTGTCGAATTCGTTTGCTATATAGGGGTTAGATCGAATCGGCTCCTGGTCTCTCCGGCCAGAGAGTAGGCTGCACAGCGCACCTCGCTGTCGCCAAACGGCGCGGCTCTCCCAGCCACCACCCACATTCCCCACCCCAGGCCCGGCACTGCCCTCTCCCACCTTGTCTGCCGTGGCCGCCATGGAGCGGTTTCATGACCGAGATGAAGCTCGAGGACCTCAAGCTCAAGTCCCCTACCGAGCTCTTAAGCTTTGCCGAGGAAGTCGGCGTCGAGAATGCCAGCACGATGCGCAAGCAGGAGCTGATGTTCGCGACGCTGAAGCAGCTTGCGGCGAAAGACATCGAAATCACCGGCGTTGGAGTCGTCGAAGTGCTGCAGGACGGCTTCGGCTTCCTGCGCTCGCCGGATGCCAACTATCTGCCCGGACCTGACGATATCTATATCTCGCCCTCCCAGATCCGCCGCTTCGCCTTGCGCACCGGCGATACAGTCGAGGGCCAGATCAGAAGCCCGAAGGAAGGCGAGCGCTACTTCGCTCTACTCAAGGTCAACCGGATCAACTTCGAAGATCCCGAAGCGACCAAGCATAAAATTCATTTCGATAACTTGACGCCACTCTATCCGACGAGCTGGCTCAAGATGGAAATCGAAGATCCCACCATCAAAGATCTGTCGGCCCGTGTGATCGACATCGTCGTGCCGCTCGGCAAAGGCCAGCGTGCCCTGATCGTCGCGCCGCCGCGCACCGGTAAGACGGTGCTGCTTCAGAACATCGCGCACTCGATCACCGCCAATCACCCCGAGTGCTACTTGATCGTTCTTCTGATTGACGAGCGTCCCGAGGAAGTCACCGACATGCAACGCTCGGTGAAGGGCGAGGTGATCTCTTCGACCTTCGACGAGCCGGCTTCGCGCCACGTGCAGGTGTCCGAGATGGTGATCGAGAAGGCCAAGCGCCTGGTCGAGCACAAGCGAGACGTGGTGATCCTGCTCGACAGCATCACGCGCCTTGGACGTGCCTATAACACGGTGGTTCCGTCCTCCGGCAAGGTGCTCACGGGCGGCGTCGACTCCAATGCTCTGCAGCGTCCGAAGCGCTTCTTCGGTGCGGCCCGCAACATCGAGGAGGGTGGTTCGCTCACCATCATCGCGACCGCGCTGATCGATACCGGCAGCCGCATGGACGAGGTGATCTTCGAAGAGTTCAAGGGTACCGGCAACTCGGAAATCATTCTCGACCGCAAGGTCTCCGACAAGCGCGTGTTCCCATCGATCGACGTGGCACGTTCCGGCACCCGCAAGGAAGACCTGCTCGTTCCGAAGGATCAGCTCAAGAAGGTGTATGTGCTCCGGCGCATTCTCAACCCGATGGGCACGATGGACGCCATCGAGTTCCTCATCGACAAGCTGCGCTCGACCAAGACCAACGGCGAGTTCTTCCAGTCGATGAATACGTGAGATGCAAAGGCCGCGGTTTCCGCGGCCTTTTTTGTCGGTCTGCTCCGATCTTTCATGAAAAAGGGCCGCTCTCGAAGCGGCCCTTTCTGCATTCCGGACTTGTATATCGACCGCTACTCGGCGGCGTCGTGGATGGCGCGGGCCTGTGCGGCGGCCGTCACCGGCCGTTGAGGCTGGCCGTTGCCGGGCTTGTAGTGGATCGGGAACAGAACCTGCTCCATGTAGCCCTTGGGGAACTCCGGCACCTCGTCGATGCCCATGTCCTTCGCCGTGATCGGACGCGGCGGCTCCGCATGGAAGGTGCCGAGCATGCGATCCCAGATGGTGAGGAACAGCCCGAAGTTGCAGTCGCCCTCCTTGCCCCAGTTCACGTGATGCAGGTGGTGGATCTGGCCGATCGAGAGGTGGTTGCGGAACGGTCCCAACGCGTAGGCCACATTCGAGTGCTGGATGATGAGCTGCACCGAGATGGCAAAGCCGAGCAGGAGCGCCACGTGGACCGGCATACCGGCGATGGCGAGCGGAGCCGTACCCAGCACGAGGTCCACGACCTGGTGCAACGGGTGGCGAACCAGGCCATTGAAGCCATAGAGGCGGGAGACACCGTGATGCACGGCATGCAGACGCCAGAGGAATGAGAAGCGGTGGCTCAGGTAGTGCAGGAACATCAGGGCGAAGTCTGCCAGCACCATGGCCATCAGAAGCTGCGCCCACACCGGCCAATCCCGCGGCCAGATACCGGCGTTGAGGCCGCCCGAGAATAGCCAGCCCATCAGCGGAATGGTGAGGATGCCGTTGAGGTTCTGCATCTCGTAAACGATGGCATGGATGACGTTGGTCTTCTCGTCACCGTGCGACTCGTTCCACTCGTCGTACCAGGGAAGAATACGCTCCGCGACAAAGGCGGTACCGATCGCGATCAGCATCAGAAGCGCGATCCACGCGTAGGAATGTCCGTTGGTCACGACGTAATAGGCGGCGCCGTTCAGACCGAAGAACATGAACGGGAAATACCCGTACCGCACCAGATTACGTAGAAATCCAGACGTCATTGGAACCTCGTCATCAATCCTTCCGGCATTTCATACGCTTGCAACAGTACGCGTGGCTTGTATGAAGCCTAACTGTGGTAAACGCGGATTTCACACCATTTTTTGTCATTGTACTCGTAAGAAAACTTGATCTTACGCAATTGAGCGCAACTCGTAGACAAGGTGTCGCAGATCGGACTCAGTCGATACGGGCCGGGAGCACTGGGGACCGAGACACGTATAGGCGGCTGATCTTCCGTCGACTGCCGATTTTCCGTGGAGGGCTGGCGGGCCGACCTCACCCACGGTGCCGGAGACTTCGATCTCGAGTGCTCCGGGCACGGACAGACTGTGAACGACGGATCGTAGATCGGTACTGGGATCGTTCTGGCCCCTTACTAATACAATGAGTTGTGGAGACAAGAGGTCTATTGCCGCGGCCAGAAGGCCCGTGTGGCCGGCGAGATTGCGCGCGATGTCAGCCGAGAAAGTGCGCATGATCTGCTCGGCCCGTTGAACGTAACGCGTGTTGCCGGTCAGGGTTCCGAGGTGGACCAGATTGGAGACCATCACCCCGTTGGCCGACGGGGTGGCATCGTCTCCGGAAGATTTGAGCCGGACGATCACATCCCGGGTATCGTCGGCGGCCGTAAAGTAGCCCCCGCCGTCATCGGCCCAGTAGTGTCTATCGAGCACATCGGTCCATGCCGTGGCGCTGGTCAGGTAGCCTCCGTCGCCCGTCGCCTGATAGAGGCGGAGGGCTGCCCAGATCATGTTGGCGTAATCACTGGCCGTTGCCGGCGCCCGGCCCTGACCGTGGCGCACCGCGTGAACGAGGCGACCGGAGACCGTCATCTTTTTCTCGACGAAGGTGAAGGCTTGTTTTGCCATCGTCACCCAGTCTGACCGATCGAATACGGAGCCTGCACGGGCGAGCGCTGCGATCATCAACCCGTTCCAGTCGGCCAGAACCTTGTCGTCCCAGCCCGGGCGGATACGTTTGGCGCGGACCTCGAGAAGCTTTTCGCGGAGTGCTGCGAGCTTCTCCTCCTCGGCCGGCGCTTCGAGCCCCTTGTCCTTCAGCCGGTTCAGGATGGTGTGGCCTTCCCAGTTCCCCTCCGGGGTGACGTCATAGGCGGCGTTGAAGATCACGGCGTCCTCTGCGCCGAGCACGGATGCGATCTCCTCCGCCGACCAGACGTAGAACTTGCCTTCCTCGCCCTCCGAGTCCGCATCCAGCGCCGAGGCGAAGCCGCCGCCCTCGACCACCATCTCGCGGGCGATCCAGGCGACCGTCTCCTCGATGCGTTTCGCGAGCAGGGGGCTCCTGGTCTCGCGCCACACCTCCGTCATCAGGTCGATCAGCAGCGCGTTGTCGTAGAGCATCTTCTCGAAGTGAGGGACGAGCCAGAGCTCGTCCACCGAGTAGCGCGCGAAGCCGCCGCCCAGATGATCGTAGATGCCGCCCTGGCACATGCGCTCCAGCGTGGTGACGACGGCCGCCTTGGCAGGCTCGTGGCGGTAGCGGATCGCGCCGCGCCAGAGGAGCCAGAAGAAACTCCATTGCGGAAACTTGGGTGCGCCTTCGATGCCGCCCCGAATGGAATCGACCGCGCGGGTGAGGCGCTGGGTGATCTCGCGAAGAAGGGGATCGGTCACCGCCGATCCGTCGATCTCGCCGCTTCGCTGGGAGAGGGCGTGAACGAGCGCCTCGGCATTACCCGCCACCTTCTCCGGCTCGTTGCGGTAGATGCCGGATATGCGCTCGAGCACGTCCACGAAGGAGGGGCGACCGTAGGCTGCGAACTTCGGGAAGTAGGTGCCGCCCCAAAAGGGGCGCGCGTCGCTGTCGAGGAACATGGTGAGCGGCCACCCGCCTTGCTGACCGAGGCGGTGAAGGGCGCCCATGTAGATGGCGTCGATGTCCGGGCGCTCCTCGCGATCGACCTTGATGTTCACGAAGTGATCGTTCATCACGCGAGCCGTCACCTCGTCCTCGAAGCTCTCGTGAGCCATCACATGGCACCAGTGGCAGGCCGAATATCCGACGGAGAGCAGGATCGGCTTGCCGGTGCGCTTGGCCTCGGCCAGGGCTTCCGGTCCCCATGCCCACCAGTGGACAGGGTTCTCCGCGTGTTGAAGAAGATAGGGGCTGCTCTCTTCGGAAAGGCGGTTGCGGCTCATGGTAGGGTCCTGTCGCTTGTCCTGTGTCTCAGATGAGCGCGCACAGCACGAAGACGTTCCGATTCATTTCTTACGGTGCCGAGACTAGCCATGGCCCAATCCTCAGAGCCAACCATTTTCGCGCTGGCCAGCGCACCGGGGCGTGCGGGGGTCGCGGTGGTGCGCATCTCCGGGAGCGGTGCCGGGCGGGTGATCGACTTCATGGCCGGTCCGCGCGCGGAAGCGCGCCGCGCCGTGGGGCGCTTCGTCCGTCATCCTGAAAGCGGCGAGAAGCTGGACCGCGGCGTGGTGATCTGGTTCCCCGGACCCAAGAGCTTCACCGGCGAGGATGTGGCGGAGCTTCACCTGCACGGCGGACGGGCGGTGGTGGACGCGGTGCTCTCGGCGCTGTCCATCATGCCGGGATTGCGGATGGCCGAGCCCGGCGAGTTTGCGCGCCGCGCGTTCGAGGCGGGGAAGCTCGATCTCGCGGAGGTGGAGGGGCTTGCCGATCTCATCGATGCCGAGACGGAGGGGCAACGTCGGCAGGCTCTCGCCCAGGCCTCGGGTGTGCTGTCGGATCTCTACGACGGGTGGCGTGCCAGCCTGATCGAGGCGCTTGGTCTCATCGAAGCAGGGCTCGATTTCGCCGATGAAGGCGACATCGGCGCCAAGACGTTCACCGATGCACGAGCCATCATCCAGGTGCTCGCGCGTGCGGTGAACCATCACCTCGAGGATGGTCATCGCGGAGAGATCCTGCGCCACGGGTTTCGGGTGGCGCTCACGGGCCCGCCCAACGCCGGGAAGTCGAGTCTCCTGAATGCGCTGGCGCGGCGCGACGTGGCGATCGTTTCTGCCGAAGCCGGGACGACCCGCGACGTCGTCGAAGCGCGGCTCGATCTCGGCGGCCTCCCTGTGATCGTCTCGGATACGGCGGGCTTCCGGGATGCGGAGGGGGCCATCGAGCGGGAAGGCATGCGGCGGAGCAAGGCGGTGGCGGAGGCGGCCGACCTGGTGCTGTGGCTGACCGATGCGACCGAGCCGCAGACCTTGCTGCCGCCGGACCTCGCGGCCGTAGCCGACCGGACGCTGCTCGTGCTCAACAAGATCGATCTCCTGCCTGGCGGTGAGGCGCCTGCCTTGCCTGACGACATGGTGCCGCTTTCGGTGGAGACGGGCGCGGGTGTCACGGAGCTCATCGAGCGCCTTACGGTGATCGCTCGCGAGCGGATCGGTCACCAGGAGGAGCCCGCGCTCACACAGGTCCGTCACCGGAAGCTCGTCGAGGCGTGCCGGGACAATCTCGATGCGTTCCTGCTGGGTTCACCGGATGAGGTTGAGCTTCGCGCGGAGGATCTGCGCCGTGCGGCGGATGCGCTGGGGCGCATCACCGGACGGGTGGACGTGGAGGACGTGCTGGATCACATCTTCGGCCGTTTCTGTATCGGGAAATGAGCGCGCATTTCGGCATGAAGTGTTTCACGTGAATCCTCCGGTTCCGGATAATGAATATCCGGCGGACGGTTCAGAAAGGCGCGTCGATGCCGGAGCATTTGGTCCGGAATTTCCGGTGGCGATGGATTTTCGGCACGGAATGTTTCACGTGAATCCGTCCGTCCGTCCGGGCTTGAGCGCGTGCGCGCGCTGCCGGATCGTGCACGCGCATCGGAGACGCGGTTGCTGTTTGTCGTGCCGCCGGATGCTTCGTCCGGCATAATTTGTTTCACGTGAATCCATTTTTCCGGCGAAACGGCATCCAATGTTTCACGTGAATCCAAAATTGCGCGTTTCGCGCCGACAATGCGGCACGCGATGTTTCACGTGAATCATCGAAACGGCTCTATCGGCTGACGAGGCCGGACATGATTTCGGAGTTGGATGCCAGCGCCGACATGCCCGGGTCCTCCTCGGCGGCCGGGGCGGTGCGGGCGATCTGTCCCTTTGGCTGGCAGCGCTCCTTCGCCAGAGTGAGGAGGTATTCGTTGCGCTGGGAGAGTGCGCGCGCCTCCTGTCCCGCTGCGTCCTGAAAGTCGAGGCCGAGCCAGGCGGGCCAGGCCATGAAGCCGACGATCCCGGCGGTGACGTTCTGCCCGAACTTCCACTGCTGCTCGGTGGCCAGATCGGAGATCTTCTGGTTGTTGACCTTGGTCTCTGCCGCGATCTGGTCGCAAGCTATGCTGCGGTCGGTGGCATGGAAGAGGGGCGGGATCTGCGGTGCGCGCCCGGCGCAGGCGCCGAGCGTGAGGGTGAGCAACGCAATGCTTCCCGCTTGGTACTTCGACATCGATAGCCCCCGGACAATCGCGACGGGGCTAGCCTGCGGGTGACAAAGTGGCGCCGGCAAGATCGGTGCGACATAGACCTGTGCGTTGTCCTCCGTATCCACATGAAATGGGGCGGAGGCGTTCGGAGAAGGGAGCCTGCGACAGGGATGCGGGTCGCTTTGACCGTGGAGCCACCCTCCTGTATCTCTCCGCCATTGTTGCAGGCGCGCAGGATTGGGTGATCGGCAGATGGCCGAGAGAAGCTTCGACGTGATCGTTGTCGGTGGCGGCCACGCGGGTGTGGAAGCCGCGGCTGCGGCTGCGCGCATGGGCGCCTCGGTGGCGCTCGTCACCCACCGTTTCGAGACCATCGGCGAGATGTCGTGCAATCCGGCTATCGGCGGTCTCGGCAAAGGTCATCTCGTGCGGGAGATCGATGCGCTCGACGGGCTCATGGGGCGCGTCGCGGACGCGGCAGGCATTCAATTCCGCCTTCTCAATCGTTCGAAGGGACCGGCGGTGCAGGGGCCGCGCGCGCAGGCCGACCGGGCGCTCTATCGGGCGGCGATGCAGCAGGCAATCCGGGAGACCGGTGGTCTTGTGGTCATCGAAGGCGCGGTCGAGGACCTGGTGGTGACTGGCGATGTGGTCGGCGGGATCATCACCCAGACGGGCGAGCGAATGCTGGCCGGTTCCGTGGTGTTGACGACTGGAACATTTCTCAATGGTCTCATCCACTTAGGAGATCAGACTCATCCGGCCGGACGGGTGGGCGACGCGCCCGCGCTGAAGCTCTCCGAGCGCCTCTATGGGCTGGGGCTCAAGATGGGCCGTCTCAAGACCGGCACGCCAGCGCGGCTCGATCGCCGGTCGATCGACTGGGATGGTCTTCCGCAGCAGGAGGCGGATGCCGATCCGGTGCCGTTCTCTTTTCTGACGAACGCAATCACCAATCCGCAAGTGACGTGCGCGATCACCACAACCAGCGAGGCGACGCACGCGATCATACGCGCCAATCTCGCGCGTTCGCCCATGTACTCCGGGCAAATCGCCTCGCGCGGTCCCCGCTATTGCCCGTCGATCGAGGACAAGGTGGTGCGGTTCGCCGACCGCAGCGCGCATCAAGTGTTCCTGGAGCCGGAAGGCCTCGATGACGACACCGTCTATCCGAACGGGGTCTCGACGTCGCTTCCGGCCGATGTGCAGGAGGCTTTTCTCAAGACACTTCCGGGACTTGAGAAGGTTGTCCTCAAGCGTCCAGGCTATGCGATCGAGTACGACTACGTCGATCCCCGCGAGCTTCTGCCGACTCTCGAGACCAAGCGGCTCAAGCGGCTTTTCCTTGCGGGGCAGATCAACGGCACGACGGGATATGAGGAGGCGGGCGCGCAAGGCTTGGCCGCCGGCATCAATGCTGCGCTCGTTGCGGCAGGGGGCGTGCGTACGTTCGTCGTGTCGCGCGCGGATGCCTATCTGGGCGTCATGATCGACGATCTCGTCACGCGGGGGGTCACCGAGCCCTATCGCATGTTCACGTCGCGGGCCGAGTATCGTTTGCGGCTTCGCGCAGACAATGCAGATCAACGACTTACGCCAATGGGCGAACAAATCGGCTGTGTGACCTCGTTACGTTCACGGTCGTATTCCAATAAAAACAAGATGTTATCAGAAATAGCTAATGTTCTTTCTCAAAAAACGCTCACACCGACAGAAGCGGAACGAAACGGAATCGAAATCAACAAGGACGGAAGGCGGCGAAACGCGTTCGAGCTTCTCTCTTATCCTGACATGACTTTCCGCCGCTTGGCTGAGATTTGGCCTGAGCTGGCGAATTTCGATCCGGCGCTTGCGGCTCAGACAGAAATTGACGCTCGGTACGACTCCTATGTGCGCCGGCAGGAGGCGGACGTGGCGGCGCTCAAAAAGGACGAGGCCATCGCCATTCCGGCGTCTTTTGATTATGCAACTCTGCCGAGTCTCAAGGCAGAGCTTCGGGCTAAGCTCGAAGCGCAGCGGCCGGCTACGCTGGCCCAGGCCGGAAAGATGGAGGGCATGACGCCGGCTGCGCTCATGCTCATTCTGGCCACGCTCAAGAAACAAATTCCGCGGAAACGCGCGTCATGACAGCGGCTTCGGGGGCTTCCGGCCGGATCGATACGGCGGAGGCGTTTCAGGGCGCCTTTGCCGTTTCACGTGAAACGATAGACCGGCTTCGCACCTACGAGGCGCTGCTCAGGAGCTGGCAAAAAGTCATCAATCTGGTTTCGCCTACGACCCTGGACGAAATCTGGCACCGGCATTTTGTGGATTCGGCCCAGCTTCTGGCGTTCGCGCCCGAGGGAGCAAAAAACTGGCTCGATCTGGGCTCGGGCGGCGGCTTTCCGGGTCTCGTGCTGGCAATTTTGCTCGCGGAGAAAAATTCCGACGCCCGAATGACCCTGGTCGAGTCCGATACGCGCAAGGCGGCTTTCCTCGGCGAGGTGGCCCGGAAAACGGGGCTTGCTGTGGAGATTCGCGGGGAGCGGATCGAAAAGTCCGCGACTCAGGCTAAGTCTCAGATAAAAGACGTGATCACGGCGCGTGCGCTGGCGCCTTTGCCGAAGCTTCTGGGGCTCGTTCAGCCGTTTTTTTCTCCCCAGACCGTGGCCTTGTTTCCTAAAGGCCGGGACGCGGAGGCGGAAGTCAGCGAGGCAGAACGGCAGTTCGCCTTCGATTACACGCTTGCTCCGAGCCTGACGGACGCTCAGGCGCGCATTGTGATAGTGCGAAATTTGGCTTTGAGGACGGAGGGTTAGACCCGTGACTGGCCTCGGTACGAAACTTAGGGCGCTGGCGGTCGCCAATCAGAAGGGCGGCGTCGGCAAGACCACGACAGCGATCAATTTGGGCACGGCGCTGGCCGCGATCGGCGAGCGCGTGCTTGTTATCGACCTCGATCCGCAGGGAAACGCCTCGACCGGCCTCGGCGTGCCGCCGGAAGCGCGGACGCGGACATCTTATGATGCCGTAGTGGGCACGGTTAGCCTCTCGGAAGCGGCGGTTCAGACTGCAATTCCTGGACTTTTTGTCGTTCCGGCGAACTCGGACCTAGTGGGTCTCGAATCGGATCTCTCGGGCGATGTGAGCCGTGCTTACAAGCTTCGCGACGCGGTGGCAGCGCTGGCCGCGCAATCTCGCGGCAAGCCGGCCGATCAGGCCTTCAAATACGTACTGATCGACTGTCCGCCCTCGCTCAACATCCTGACTTTGAACGCGCTGGCTGCCGCGGATGCCGTTTTGGTACCCGTGCAGTGCGAATTTTTCGCGCTGGAAGGTATTTCTCAGCTCAAGGACACGATCGACCAGATCCGCGCGACGCTCAATCCGAGCCTGGAAATCCAAGGCGTCGTGCTGACCATGCATGACGCGCGGACCACGCTTTCGCGCGAAGTCGCGGACGAAGTCCGGGCCTTCTTCGGCCCCAAGGTCTACGAATCCGTGATTCCGCGAAATACGCGGGTCGCGGAGGCCCCGTCGCACGGCAAGCCGATCCTGCTTTACGATTACGATTGCGCCGGGAGCCAAGCCTATATCCGTCTCGCGACCGAGATCATCGAGCGCGAACGTCAAACCAAAGCCGCGTAATGGCCTCTAAAACATAAGTTTTTCGTCGTGCTTCGTACTGTGTAGTCGGGAGCGGTATGGAAAGCACCCGGGAGAAAACAGGTCAGGTCATGAATTCAGCGCTACCGAAAAGCCGGCTGGGCCGGGGGTTGGCCTCTCTCATTGGGGAATCGCCGCAGGCGCATCCGCGTTTGCCTGCGGAGGGTGAGCAGCGGCTTGCGCCGGTTGAACAGCTTCGGAGCGGGCAGTTCAATCCGCGCAAGGATTTCGCCGAGCAGGATCTGGCGGAACTCGCCGAATCGATCCGAACCAAGGGCTTGGTTCAGCCGATTGTCGTGCGACCGCACCCCGAGGACATGCAGGCTTTCGAGATCGTGGCCGGCGAGCGGCGCTGGCGAGCGTCGCAGAAGGCCGGTCTGCATATGGTCCCGATCATTGTGCGGGACCTTTCGGACCGCGAGGTTCTCGAACTTGCGATTATCGAAAATGTCCAGCGCGCGGATCTCAACGCCATCGAAGAGGCGAACGGCTATCGCGAGCTGATCGAGCGGTTCGACTACAGCCAGGAGCAGGTGTCCGAAATCATCGGCAAGAGCCGGAGCCACGTGGCCAACACGTTGCGGCTGCTCAGGCTTCCGGATTCAGTTCAGGCTTACGTGCAGGAGGGAAAGCTCACTGCAGGGCATGCCCGCGCCCTCGTGGGCCGGGACGACGCCGAGGCGCTCGCCCAGCGGATTTTGGAACAGGACCTCAACGTCCGCGAAGCGGAAGCGCTGGTTCAGGCCGGGCCGATTGGCGTGCCGGGCAATACGGGTGCGAATAAGGTTCGAGAGAAGGATCCGGATACAAAAGCCTTCGAGAAAGAGCTGGCGGACTCCCTTGGGCTCAAGGTGGAGGTCAAGCGCGGCTCGGGCGAGAGCGGAAATCTGGTCATCAAGTACGGCAACTTCGACCAGCTCGACTATATTCGTATGCGCCTGATAGGCATGCCGGGCGGTTGAGCCGTGACGTCGAGGGCGGCCGCGGGACTAGGTCCAAATTGGGCGGCTGCGACGGCAGACTTGTTGCGGTGGAGCGTGGCAGTTCTTCTCGGGCCGTGGCCCTGCGTTTTCCTATTTCGCATTTCCCGGCTCGAACCTCTTGATTTCGATCCCGAAATGCTCTGGGGTTCTTCGCCATGAGCACCGATATTCTTTTCCGGCTGGCGGAGACGATCCGCGCCCGCCGTTCCGAATCCGCGGAAAAATCCTACACGCGCCAGCTCCTGCTGGCCGGGCCTGAGCGTTGCGCCAAGAAGCTCGGCGAGGAAGCGGTCGAAACCGTTATCGCGGGCGTTAGCCAAAGCGACGAAGCGCTGCGTGCGGAAGCAGCCGATTTGCTTTATCACTTGCTGGTGTTGCTCGAAGCGCGCGGCGTTGCTCTTGAAGATGTCCTGGCCGTTCTGCAAAGCCGCACCGTCCAGTCTGGACTTGCTGAAAAATCATCCAGAAATTCTTCGTGAGTGTTGTCCTGCCTTCAGAATTCTTTGGAGAAGCCGCAAGGCTTCCTGGTGATCCGCAAATGAGTATGGCGCGGGATACTGCGGCGGCACGAGAGACGGGGCGCCTCGAGCTCGTCGGGGCGCCCGGAAAAGACATCCAATTCTCTCCTTATCGTGTTTTTACCCGCGAGGAGTGGGCCAGGCTTCGAGCCGACACGCCCATGACGCTGGCGCCCCAGGAGCTCGAGCTTCTGTCGGGTCTGCTCGAGGAGCTCAGCGTTGAAGAGGTGGAGACGATTTATCTTCCCCTCTCCCGCCTCCTCAATCTCTACGTGGCGGCGGCGCAGAAGCTTCATGCGGTCAGCTCGACGTTTCTCGGCCGGACCGACTGCAAAGTGCCCTTCATCATCGGTGTGGCGGGGTCGGTTGCGGTCGGTAAGAGCACGACCGCCCGCGTGCTCAAGGCGCTGCTCGCGCGCTGGCCGGACCATCCGCGCGTCGACCTTATCACGACAGATGGATTTCTGTTTCCCAACAAAGAGTTGGAAGCGCGAGATCTGATGAACCGGAAAGGCTTTCCGGAGAGCTTCGATACCACGCGGCTGTTGAAGTTCCTGGCGGATGTGAAGAGCGGCAAGGAGCGCATCGAGGCGCCGGTCTACTCGCATTTCCACTACGACATCATCTCCGGTCAGAAGATCGTAGTCGAGCGTCCGGATATCCTGATCGTCGAGGGGCTTAACGTGCTGCAGCCCGCCACGTTCGAGCGGGGCAGCGAGGCGGGTCCTTATGTTTCGGATTTCATCGACTTCTCGATCTTCATCGATGCGGATCCGAGCCTAATCGAGACATGGTACCTGGAGCGCTTCATGCGGCTCCGGAGCACGGCGTTTCGCGATCCAGCTTCCTTTTTCCATCGCTACGTCACGCTCACGCACGACAACGCCGTGGCGCGGGCGCTCGAGATTTGGCGCTCGATCAACCTCAAGAACCTCTCCGAGAATATCCTGCCGACGCGGCCGCGGGCCCGGCTGATTCTGCGCAAATCGCAAGATCACAGCGTCAGTACGGTGGCGCTTCGGAAGCTCTGATGCCCGAGATGATTCGCGCTCTTTTGCCTCTGTTGCATTGCGATAGTGGATGTCCGCACGCCTAAACATTGGGCTACGGACCGTTTGCCTACGCTATTTTTTGAGAAAAATGTCCCCGTGTGCCCGCGACTTGAGGGCTCCCGACCTAAATCGGGAAGTTTTCCCTCTAGACTTGCTGCGTCGCAGCAACAAAATAAGGGAAAGTTTCTCGGTTCTTAGCTCACAAGGAGACACACTATGAAGCGCATTCTCGCCGCCGCAGCCGCTCTCGCCCTTTGCTCGGGCGCTGCTCTCGCCGACGACAAGCCGACTGCCGACGAGGCCGCAAAGATCAAGGCCGCCGTTGCCGATTGGGGCTGCGAAGGCGGCGAGTACGAAAAGGAGACCGAGGGCACGGGCGTGTTCGAGGCCGAGGACGTGAAGTGCAAGCAGGGTCAGTACGACTTCCGTCTCGACAAGGACTTCAAGGTATTCGTGATCACGAAGGACTAATACGTCCCTTCGACTGAATTCAAAGGGCGCCTCTCCTTGAAGAGGCGCCCTTTTTATTTGCGGATCACGCTGCTCTGCGGCTTCGATCAGGCCGTAAGAGTTTCGAGCTTGCCCAGGATCGCGGCGCCCATTTCCGAGGTGCCGACCTGGCGCATGCCGGGCTGCATGATGTCGCCGGTGCGATAGCCGTCTGAGAGCACGGCGGCGATGGCCTTATCGATGAGGTCGGCTTCATCGGACATTCCGCACGAGTAGCGGAGCGCCATGCCGAAGCTCGCGATGGTGGCGATCGGGTTCGCAAGGCCCTTGCCGGCGATGTCAGGGGCCGAGCCGTGGACCGGCTCATAGAGAGCGAGGCGCTTGCCGGTCTTCTCGTCGGCGGCGCCGAGGGACGCGGACGGCAGCATCCCGAGCGAGCCGGTCATCATGGCGGCTTCGTCCGACAGCACGTCGCCGAACAGATTGTCGGTGACGATGACGTCGAACTGCTTCGGATTGCGGATGAGCTGCATGGCGCAGTTGTCGGCCAGGATGTGCTCGAGCTTTACGTCCGGGGCGTAAGACTTGTGGGTGGCGGTCACCACCTCGTTCCAGAGCACGCCGGTCTTCATCACGTTGCGCTTCTCTGCGGAATGGACCTTGTTCGAGCGCTTGCGGGCGAGGTCGAAGGCGACCTTCGCGATGCGCTCGATCTCGCGCGTCGTGTAGAGCTGGGTGTCGACGGCGCGCTTCTGGCCGTCCTCAAGAGTGACGATCTCCTTCGGCTCGCCGAAATAGACGCCGCCGGTCAGCTCGCGCACGATCATGATGTCGAGGCCTTCCACCAGCTCGCGCTTGAGGGAGGAGGCATCGGCAAGTGCCGGATAGCAGATCGCAGGGCGGAGATTGGCGAAGAGATCCAGATCCTTGCGGAGACGGAGCAGGCCAGCCTCGGGGCGGACGGCATAGGGAACCTTGTCCCACTTGGGGCCGCCCACGGCGCCGAAGATCACGGCATCGGAGGCTTTGGCCTTGGCGATGCAGTCGTCGGTGACGGCGACGCCGTGCTTGTCGTAGGCCGAGCCGCCGACGAGGTCGCTCTGGGTCTCGAACTTGTGCTTGCTGCTCGTCTTGTTGAAGAACGCGATGATGCGCTCGACCTCGGCCATGGTCTCGATGCCGATGCCGTCACCCGGGAGAAGAAGCAGCTTGTGCGTCGTCATGATGAAAGAGGTTCCGTCAAAAAGGTGGGATTTCGCTGGCGCGGTACTAGCGCGATGGCGGATAGGCGGCAAGCCGCACATGCGGGGGGCGGTCATTAACCCTCGCGCCCGGACAGACATCGAGCAGGATGCGAGGGGTCTCAGCCGATGAAGGGAATGTCGAGAAAAAGGGAAAAGCCGTTGATGGTCATGAAGGTGCCGAGAGCACCCATCACCGCGCTCGTGATCAGCAGCGTCGAGCCACCGGAGATGATGGCTACACCGCCCAGCACGATGGCGATCTGCAGCAACGCCTCGCCATAGTCGAAATAGGGATCCTGGCGCATGGCAACGTCTCGCTCGGCTTCGAGCGCCTTGCCGCGGTTGAACAGCTCGTCGAGCCCTTCGTTGGTCTTGGGATTCGAGGTGAGCTCTGCGTCGATCTTCTTGTAGTCGGCGATCTTTGCTTCGATGGCGGCGCGTGCCTCGGCCGTGAGCGCAGGATTGCTCAGCACCGTCAGCTCGAGCTGGTCAACCTCGAGACGCAAGGTGTGGCGGCGCATGTTCTTCGCCTGGAAGAAGCCCCAGACATTGGTCGCCTCGATGTTCTTGAGGGTCGCTTCCTTGGATGCGTTGCCGCCGCCCATGGAACAGATGGCGAGAATTACGGCGAGAACGCCGATGTAGACGCCAATCCAACGGTCGCGGTCGCGCTGATTTTCGTCGCCTGCTTCGCGGCCGAGATCATCCCAGACCACTATCGCGGCCCTCCGAGCGAACGAGCTCACGATACTCCGCGACGTCGCCGGTATCGGTCATGCGGTAGACCTGCGGGGCGGCCGTTGCAAGCTCGCGATCGAGGATCTGGTGCTCGTCCAGCTTTTCGAGGTGCATGATCAGGGCGCGCAGAGAATTTCCGTGCGCGGCGATAATGACGTTCTTGCCGGCGGCGACGTGCGGCCAGATCACATTGCGATAGTAAGGCTGCACGCGGGCTGCCGTGTCCTTGAGGCTCTCGCCGCCCGGCGGGGGCGTGTCGTAGCTGCGGCGCCAGGCGAGCACCTGCTCTTCGCCCCACCTGGCGCGGGCTTCTTCCTTGTTGAGGCCGGACAGCTCGCCGTAGTCGCGCTCGTTGAGAGCGGCGTCCTCGATCACTTCCGGCGTCGGCCCGCCGATCTCACCCAGGATGATATCCAGCGTATGCTGAGCGCGTTTCAGCTTGCTGGTGAAGGCGATGTCGAAGCGAAGTCCTTCGGACTTCAGAACGCGACCGGCCCAGCAGGCTTCGATCACGCCCTTGTCCGTCAGATCCGGATTACGAATTCCGGTGAAAATGTTCTTCTTGTTCCATTCGCTTTCGCCATGCCGCACGAGCACAAGTCGGTTCGTCATGGACCCAATCCGTTTCGTTCTTTGCAGCGTCGACATTTCGTCTAAAGCCCCAATACATCGCTCATGTTGAACAGGCCCGGACCTTTGCCCTGGCCCCAGAGCGCCGCCTTGACGGCGCCACGCGCGAAAATGCTACGGTCGGCGGCGCGATGCGTGATCTCTATCCGCTCGCCTTCGCCGGCAAATACCACCGTATGATCGCCGACTACGGTGCCGCCGCGCAGGGTGGCGAAACCGATGTCGCCACGGCGGCGCGGGCCGGTGTGGCCGTCCCTCGATCTTACGCTGTGTGTCTTGAGATCGATTCCTCGCCCTTCGGCCGCTGCGGCCCCCAGCATCAAAGCCGTGCCGGATGGGGCGTCAACCTTCTGGCGGTGATGCATCTCGACGATCTCGATGTCGAAATCAGCGTCGAGGGCTTCCGAGATGCGCCGCGTGATGGCCGTCAGCAGATTGACGCCGAGGCTCATGTTGCCTGCCTTGATGACCGTAGCGTGGCGGGCGGCCGCTTTTATCGCGGCTTCATCGCTTTCGCTGAGGCCTGTGGTGCCGATGACGTGCACGATGCGGGCGTTCGCGGCGAGCCCGGCCATCTCGATGGTGGCGGCGGGAATCGTGAAGTCGATCACGGCGTCGCTCTTGGCGGCGGCCTCCAACGGATCGGAGGAGACGGCCACGCCCAATGGCGCAAGTCCGGCGAGTGTGCCGACGTCGGATCCGATGTGGGGAGAGCCTGGGGGTTCGGTGCCGGCGCTCACGATGCAGCCCGGGGTGGCAGAGACCACGCGGACGAGCTCGCGGCCCATGCGGCCGGCCACTCCCGTCACGGCGATTTTGATCTCGCTCATCACAACCTCGCGGGTTCGATTGGGCGCCGATATAGCAATGGAGGGGGCTGAGAGGAAGTGCGGCTCTTGTGTCGGGGGCAGGTTCTCAACTGCGGCAGAGGTCCGGCAACCGCGGAAGGGGCGTCTTCGCCATTTTGTCCCGGATTTTGGCCATGATGGCGTGTAGAACGGGGGACTTCCAGGTTTGTCAGCCCACGGGGTTAAGATGGCCTTCCGCCCGGCCTGTCTGACCATATCGATCATCGTACTTTGGTACGGTGGGGCTCATGCCGTGCAGCAAGTGAAAAGTCTCTACACCGCAATTGACCTCGCGGCGTGCCGAACGGTTGCGGGCGCGCGCCACAAGCCGGCGCGGCTTTGCGAGGGGCTGCCCGGCTATCCGGTCTATGTGGCGGAGGGCAAACGGGGCGTCTATCTCAGTGTCGGGCCAAATGCGGCCGAGCGGCGCGCCGCTCAACAAACGCTGAAAGCTTTCAATACTTTGTCGGACAAGAGCGGTAATCGTTCGACGGTGGAGTGGCGCTTTGTCGTGCGCAACGAGAAACCGGTGCCGTACGCGACGATCGTCCGTTACTTCACGCAAGGCACGGGTGGCGCGGGCGAGGTGCTGGTGGTCGCGCGGGTGACGGAGCGCGAAACCTGCCACATCGCCTATGTGGATGCGCTGGCGACGCCGGATGCGATCGTGCTCGCGCGCAAGATCGCCGATACGAAAGCGCGGTCCGGAACTTGTCCGGCGGAACCTTCGGTACAAGGGCTTACGGGGCGCAGCCCGATGTGAGGGGCGGTCAGGAGGACCAGGCGAACGCGATCTTTTCGAGCTTCTGGTCGCCGATCGTCTCGAAGGCCTGCTTCACGGGGCGTCCGCCCCGGCGCCAGTAAAAATCCGTCGCCATGGTGTTCTGAGCGAGAGCCCAGACGATCAGACCTTTGAGACGCCGTTGATCGAGGCTGTGACGGCAGGCCTCGAACAGATGCTCGCCGAGGCCCAATCCTTGATGGACCGGCGCGATATAGAGCTCGTAGATCTCGCCTTGATAGGGGCCGCGTGTGCGCGAGAAGCCGAGCGTGGCATAGCCGACGATGGCTCCGGACTTTTCAAGCACGATGAGGCTGTCGCCACTGCGAATGACGCTCGTCCACCATTCGGCACCGCGGCGGCGGATCATGTTTTCGAGGTGGAGATGCGGGATGATCCCGCGATAGGCCTGCTGCCAAGATTGCGAGAAAGTCTCGGCGACGGACGTGGCGTCGGCGAGCTTGCCTTTCCGGATCTTGATATCGGAACGCGACCCTAACATCCCTTCACTATAGCGCTTATTTCGGAGGGCGGAAGGCTATCCGGGGTGAGGTTCAGAAAAAAACCAGAAGGCGCCAGCAAAACGCCCGGCGATCGAAATCGCCGGGCGTTGCTCATGTCTCAACCGTCTTCTGCGTGCTGCGATCAGCACGAGCCGATCCGAAGATCAGCCGGCCTTCTTGATCTGCTCGAAGGTCTTCGTGGCAGCCGAGTTCAGGCTGTCGAGGGTCTGCTGTGCAACCTTGGTCGAGAGCTCGAACAGCTCCTTCGACTGGGCGCCGGCAGTGGTGAACTGCTGCTGCACGAACACCGTCTGAAGACGAAGGAACTCGGGCAGCGTCTTGGCGCGAGCGAGAGCCTCGGCGGCCTGGAAGACAGCTTCCGTGTTGGTCTCGGTGTTCTTGAGGACCTTGTCGCTGAGCGACTTGGCGCCGGCCTGGGCAGTGACGATCACTTCCTCGATGACCTTCACGCCGTCCTTCGCGACGGTGTTGAACTTGCCGTAGGTCTCGCGGGCCTTGGAAACGCTGTCCTCGGCGATGGCCTGGACCTGGTCCGGGATGCGGGCTTCCTTGGCGGCAGAGAAGAACTCTTGGGTCTGGCGGGCGAAATCGTTCACGGGGGGCTCCTATGGGAAAATGTATGCGGCTAATTGCGAGTCAGGGCGCGGCCGGATCGGACTGCGAAAAATGAATGTGCGAACCGGTGCGTCCAAGCTTGTGATGCGTAACATAGCAGAGAATTATTGCAGTGCAACATGAAAAAATGTTGCTTCGCAGTAAGCGCCTCTGACCCATATCTGGCTTGGGTTAACGCGGTCCGCACGGCGTTAAGGAAAGCAGCGGAGTCAGGGATTGTTTCGCACATGCGAAATATTCGTGACGGTTCATTCTCTTAGGCGCTAAAGGCTTGGGAAAAGGTCGCGGTACCCCATGGCGGCGCGATCGAAGAGAATGTCGCGGGGCTCCAGCTTGCGGGCCAGCGCGAGCCCCTCCAACGAGCGGCACCGCGACAAAGCGACATAGGCTTGTCCGTGGGCGAAGGTGCCCCGGCCGAGATCGATATACACGTTTTCGAGAGTGAGACCCTGCGCCTTGTGGATTGTGAGCGCCCAGGCGAGCCGCACGGGGAACTGTTTGAACGTACCGGCTACGGTGCCGACGATCTTCTCCTGATCCTTGTCGTAGGCGTAGCGGCGCTGCTCCCAGCTCGCGGGCTCCAGCTCGTGCTCCCGGCCGCCGACCTCGATGAAGACTTTTTTCTCCTCGAGGCGGGAAATGCGCGCGATGGTCCCGTTCACCCAGCGGCGGTCGGAGTCGTTGCGAAGGAGAATAATCTTTGCGCCGGCCTTGAGAGTGAGCGCGGTGTCGGTCGGTTGTGACGCCTGCGTGAAATCTCCTGTTATTCCAGCGTCATAGGTGTGCGCCCTGCCGGGAAGCGCGTCGAGATAGGCGGTATTGATGCGATGGGCGGCCGCGTTCGTCGGGGTGAGGATGACGAATTTTTCTCCCTCGCTTAGGGTGCGTATGGGAGCCACGCGCTCGTTCAGTTGGGAGAGGTCGTCCTCGTCGGCCTCGCCATCGCGGATGCGGTTCAAGACGGAGATGAGGCCTTCATCGCTCTGGCGGAACACCTGAGTGAGCTCGAGGCGGGTGGTGCCCGCGCCTTCGCCCAAGGCCGGGACCGAGAAGAAGAAGGGACCGCCGAACTCCGACTCGAGATGCTGGGCGACCTCCACCTCCTGCACGACCGGCGGAAGCTGATGCAAGTCGCCGAACAGTATGAGGCGCACGCCGCCGAAGGGCTCGCGGGGGCGCCCGCGGTTGACGCGCAAAGACTGGTCGATGGCCCACATCAAGTCCGAGCGGACCATCGAGACCTCGTCGATGACGAGATACTTGAGCTTGCGCATGATGGTGCCGTTCCGGCTCCGCCGGATGTCCTCGAGGCGGAGGAGGCGGGGCGGCAGGCCGAAGAAGGAATGAATGGTCTGCCCGCCGACGTTGACGGCGGCGAGCCCGGTGGGGGCCAGCACCACCATCTCGGAGTCGACGGCGTTGCGAAGTCCCCGCAGCAGCGTGGATTTTCCGGTTCCGGCGCGGCCGGTGACGAACAGGTGGCCGCTGTCCTCGCGCACGAACGCTAGCGCGGTGCGGTACTCGTCGGTCGGGGTGATGCCTTCCGGCCAGAGACCAGCATCGGCGGGATCGGGGATCAGGGCTGGCGAGTGGGGCGGCACGGGCAACCTTTTGATGGCGACGGGTTCCGACCTAAGGCGATGCTCGCCCTCGTGTCAAAGAACGGTGTGGGTTTTCCCGTCCGGTGGCGGATTTGGCGTGTGCCGCTGCAATCCGGGAGCCGTGTCTGAGCACCGGCCTCCGCCGGTGTGACGCAGGTTTGGGGCAACCGGTCTCCTTCTTGGAACATCATCCTGGCGCTGGGACGGAGCTAAGTTTTGTGGTGCGGCCAGGAGCCAGAGACATCAGGAACTGAGCAAACACTTCCGAGGCGGCCGCCATTACGACGAAATGGTCCTTGAAAGGGGGGGCTGGCGCGCGTAAGTGAAGCCCGCCGTCGGATTTTTTCCGACGCGTTCTCAAGCCACCGCCGGAATTTGTCGTCGTCGACCCTCCGGCGGTTCAATAGGGACTCCTGAGCCATGGGCTACAAAGTTGCTGTCGTGGGTGCGACCGGTAACGTCGGCCGCGAGATGATGAACGTGCTCACCGAGCGCCGGTTTCCGGCCGACGAGATCTTTGCGATCGCGTCGCGCCGCTCGCTCGGCACCGAAGTTTCGTGCGGCGACCAGACGCTCAAATGCCAGGATCTCGAGCAGTTCGATTTCTCGAAAGTCGACATCTGCCTGATGTCGGCCGGTTCCGCCGTGTCCAAGGAGTGGAGCCCGAAGATCGGCGCCAAGGGCGCCGTGGTGATCGATAACTCATCGTACTGGCGCTATGACCAGGACGTGCCGCTGATCGTGCCCGAAGTGAACGCGGACGCGATTTCCGGCTTCGCCAAGAAGAATATCATCGCCAACCCCAACTGCTCGACCGCGCAGATGGTGGTGGCGCTGAAGCCGCTGCACGATGCCGCCAAGATCAAGCGCGTTGTGGTTTCGACCTACCAGTCCGTGTCGGGCGCCGGCAAGGATGCGATGGACGAGCTGTGGGCGCAGACCAAGGCCAAGTACGTGCCCGGCCAGGACGTGGAGCCGAACAAGTTCCCCAAGCAGATCGCCTTCAACTGCATTCCTCATATCGACGTCTTCATGGAAGACGGGTTCACGAAAGAGGAATGGAAGATGGTCGCCGAGACCAAGAAAATCATGGACCCGAAGATCAAGCTCACGGCCACGTGCGTGCGCGTGCCGGTGTTCGTCGGTCATTCGGAGTCGGTCAACATCGAGTTCGAGCGTCCGATCTCGGCTGACGAAGCGCGCGAGATCCTGCGTGATGCGCCGGGCGTGCTGGTGGTCGACAAGCGCGAGCCTGGCGGCTACGTGACGCCGGTCGAGGCTGCCGGCGAGTATGCCACCTACGTGTCGCGCATCCGCGAGGACACCACCGTCGAGAACGGTCTCGCGCTTTGGATCGTTGCGGACAACCTGCTCAAGGGCGCCGCGCTCAACGCAGTGCAGATTGCCGAGACGCTGATCAGCCGCAATCTGCTGAAGGCCGCCGCCTGAGCAGGTTCGGGTCGTTTCAGAACTGCCAAGGGCGCGTGGAGTGATCCGCGCGCCCTTTGTGTTTTCGAACTTGCGAGGATGAGCGAGGTGTGCGCGGAGGCGCTGGGCTATTCGCCCGCCGCGTCCTTGTTCAGCGCGTGGCGTTGAAGGAGCCCGACCTGCGAGATGGCGAAGGCCATCGTGATCGGCATGATGCCGAAGACCTTGAACGTCACCCATTGGTCGGTGGTCAGCAGGCGCCACGCGAACTCGTTCAGGATGGCGAGGAACACGAAGAAGCAGGCCCAGCGAAAGGTGAGCTTCCTCCAGCCTTCGTCATCGAGCGAGAACACGTCTCCGAACAGGTAGCTGAGCAGGGATTTCTTGAAGAAGAGGCCGCCGAACAGGACGGCGGCGAAGATGCTGTTCACGATGGTCGGCTTGAGCTTGATGAAAAGCTCATCCTGCAGCCAGAGCGTGAGGCCGCCGAACACGAGCACCACCACGCCGGAGACCAGAGGCATCACCGGAACGCGGCCGAACAGGAAGCGCGAGGCGATGAGGGATGCTGCCGTGGCCGCGATGAAGCAGCCGGTGCCCCAGAAGATTCCGGCCCGCGAATTGACGATGAAAAACACCACGAGCGGGCCGAGCTCGACGAGGAACTTCATGAGCTGCTGAGAGCCGCTTTCCTGTGTTCCGGTCTTCATTTCCGTCTGGCTCATGACTCTCAGTCCGCTGTCCGCTCGCAGGTTTCACTCGTGTGACCATAGACGGCCATGGTGGCAAAAGAAACGCTGGCCGCTCCGGACCTGTCGCCGGTCTGCGCGCCGCTCAAAGGTGGTGCTTGCTCATCCACTTGGTCAGTAGCCACGCGTAGAGGCCGCTCATCGGCAAAACGATGAAAAGCTTGAAGGCGATCCAGATGTCCACGCCGTTCATGGCGTGACCGAAGATCGTATAGACGTGATCGTCCTTGAAGCTGACGCGCACCACCTCGTTCAGCACCGCCGTGAACAGGAAGAACCAGGCGAAGCTGCGGGTGAAGGTGTCCCACCCTTCCTTGGTGTAGTGGAACGTCTTCTCGAACACGTACTGGAAGAAATTGCGGTTCGTCCAAAGGCCGATGAACAGGAAGCCCGCGAACAGTGCGTTGAAGATGGTGACCTTGATCTGCACCCACATGGGATCGTGCGTGATCAGCGTCAGGGCGCCGAAGACGATCGTGACCGTCGAGGCGATCAGCGGGAAAATCGGCGGCCTGCGGAACATGTAGATCATGGCCACGATGGCGAGCAGCGTGGTGAGGATCAGGGCCCAGGTGCCCGCGTTGATGCCGTAGGCCGCGTTGACCACGAACATCGTCACGAGTGGTCCGAACTCGCTCAGGATGTTGACGGTCTGCTCGGCGTTGAACGGATAGAGGCGCTTGCGGGGGCTCATGATCGCTCGGTGACCTTCGGTTTATTTTCTTAGTGCCACATCGCCAGGCGCATTGCTCCCGGCCGTTGCAGCTCAAGTTTCAAATTTCGGCAATGGCGCGTGCATAGTCCTTGGCAGAGAAAGATTGCAAATCGTCGACACCTTCGCCGACGCCGATCGCGTGAACGGGCAGGGCGTGCTTGGCGGCAATGGCGACCAGGATGCCACCGCGGGCGGTGCCGTCCAGCTTGGTCATTACGAGGCCAGTGACGCCTGCCCGATCGCGGAACACCTCGACCTGCTGCATGGCGTTCTGGCCGGTGGTGGCGTCCAGCACCAGGATGACGTCATGGGGCGCGCTGGGATCCACCTTGCGCATGACGCGGACCACCTTCTCCAGCTCGGCCATGAGGCCTTCCTTATTCTGAAGCCGTCCGGCGGTGTCGACGAGAAGCACGTCGAACTTGCCTTCCTGCGCGTCCTTCAGGGCGTCGAAGGCGAGGCCGGAGGCATCCGATCCCACATCGCGGGCGAGCACGGGCACGCCGGTGCGCTCGCCCCAGACCTTGAGCTGGTCGATCGCGGCGGCGCGGAAGGTGTCGCCGGCGGCCAGCATAACGCGGCGCCCCTCGCGGGTGAGCTTCGCGGCGAGCTTGCCGATGGTGGTCGTCTTGCCGCTGCCGTTCACGCCGAGCACGAGCACGACGTGAGGTTTGCGCGTCTCGTCAATGACGAGCGGACGGGCCACGGGCTCCAGCACACGCGCGACTTCCTCGGCCAGGGTCTCGCGGATCTCCTCGCTCGAGATCTCCTTGTCGAAACGGCCCTTGGCGAGCGCGGTGGTGATCCGGCTCGATGTTTCGATGCCGAGGTCTGCGGCGAGCAGGACTTCCTCGAGCTCGTCGAGCGTGTCCTGGTCGAGCTTCCGCTTCGTGACGAGGCCGGTGATGCTTTCGGTGAGGCGCGAGGACGTTTTGGAAAGGCCCGATTTCAGGCGCTCGAACCAGCCCTTGCGCTGAGGCGGCTCGGGGGTGACGGCGGCGACGGGTGGTTCGCTCTTCTCTTCCGGCGCAGGTGCGGGCTCCGCGCGGGCCGTGGCCTCGCTCGCCTGTTCGTCGGAGGGCGGCGGAGAAGGCTCGTTCGAGGAGCCGCCCAGCCAGCGACCAAAAAAGCCCTTCTTCTTCGGTTCGTTCGTGCTCACGAGAGGACCATTCCAGTCAGGCGGCGCCCATCGTTTGGACCAAGCGTGGCCCAATGAAAGGTGCCGATCGGCGCTTCGCGATCGACGCGCACCTCCGCATACTGCGGCGTGCGCCCGGTGTCGCTGCGCTCCATGAGAATTTCAATGCGCTCGCCCTGCTGGCGATCGAGAAAGCGGGCGTGAGCGCGCTCTCCCTCCCGGCGCAGGCGCGCGGCGCGCTCTTTGACTGCCGCGCGATCGACCTGCGGCATGCGAGCCGCAGGTGTGCCCTTGCGTGGCGAGAAAGGAAATACGTGGAGATACGTGAGGCCGCAGTCCGCCACGAGATCGAGCGTGTTTTCGAACATGGGCTCGGTCTCGGTCGGAAAGCCGGCGATGAGATCGGCGCCGAATACCATGTCGGGCCTCAAGCGGCGCGCTTCCTCGCAGAAGCGGATCGCATCGTCGCGCAAGTGACGGCGCTTCATGCGCTTCAGGATGAGATCGTCTCCGGCCTGCAGCGAGAGATGAAGATAGGGCATGAGCCGCGGCTCGGTGGCGATGGCGTCGAGCAAATGCTCGTCGGCTTCGATCTGATCGATGGAGGAGAGGCGGAGGCGGCGCAGCTCCGGCACGTGCGTGAGCACCTGCTTCACCAGGCGGCCGAGCGACATGCGCCCGGGAAGGTCGGCGCCGTAGGAGGTTATGTCGACGCCGGTGAGGACGATCTCGGGGTACCCGGCTTCGACCAGCTTGCGGACCTGGGCGACGACCTCACCTGCCGGGACCGAGCGGGACGGGCCGCGTCCCATGGGAATGATGCAGAATGTGCAGCGGTGATCGCAGCCGTTCTGAATCTGCACGAAGGCGTGGGCGCGCGAGCCGAAGCGGTCAATCATGTGGAGCGCGGTGTCCTTCACGCTCATGATGTCGTTGACGGCGACCTGCTCCAGCGCGTCCGTTGCGAGCGCATGGAAGGTGTTGGCGTCGAGCTTCTCGGCATTGCCGACGACGTGGTCCACGCCCTCGATCTCGGCAAAGCGCTCGGGCTCGATCTGGGCGGCGCAGCCGGTGACGATGAGGCGCGCCTCGGGATGATCGCGGCGCAGCTTGCGGATCGTCTGCTTCGCTTGGCTCACGGCCTCGCCCGTGACTGCGCACGTGTTGACGATCACGCACTCGCCGAGGCCGGCCGCGGCAGCGTGGCGGCGCATGACTTCGGACTCGTAGGCGTTGAGGCGGCAGCCAAGCGTAACGATCAGGGGTTCGGGCATCACGTTATGGGAGCTTTGGCACTGAAGCTTCTGGGCTGATTAGGGCAAACGGCCTTCGGGAACAAGGCAGGGCTGCCCCTTAGCCGCTGCGGCAAGCTCGGCTTCCAGGATGCCCTCGTGCTCCATCTCCACCGGACCTGTCATGAGAATGTGGTTGTTCGGGGCCCATTCTATGGTCAATGGGCCGCCGGGCAGGGTGACGGTGACCTTGCGCTCGGTCAGCTTCTTGCGCATGGCGGAAACGGCGGAGGCGCAGGCGGCGGTGCCGCAGGCGCGCGTCAGGCCGGTGCCGCGCTCCCAGGTGCGGATCTTCATCGTGGTGGGAGAGGTGACCTCGGCGAGACTCACGTTCACCCGCTCGGGGAAGAGGGGGTGGTTTTCGATCAGCGGGCCGAAACGGCCGAGATCGTAAGTCTCTACCGGCCGATCGACCCAGAATACCACGTGGGGATTCCCGACGTTCACCACCGAAGGGGAATGCAGGACCGGCTTCTCGATCGGGCCGATCTGCAGCTCGATGGCGCGGGTGTCGTGGAACTTCTCCGCGAGCGGAATCTCGTCCCAGCCGAAACGCGGCTCGCCCATGTCCACCGTGATTGCGCTCATGTCCTTCACGGACACGGCGAGGATTCCGGCGCGCGTCTCGAAGTTGAAGTGCGTCTTGCCGCTGAGCCCGCGCTCCAGCCAGCCGATGCAGCGAGTGCCGTTGCCGCAGGCGGAGGATTCGGATCCGTCCGTGTTGAAAATCAACACGTAGGCTTCCGTATCCGCGGTGCGCGGGGGATAGAGCACCATCATCTGGTCAAAGGCGGTCTTCGGGTTTTCCGCGACAGCCTTGATCTCGGCGGGCTTCAGGCTCGAAGCCCCATCGCGAAGATCGAGAACGACGATCTCGTTGCCGAGTCCGTTCATCTTTACATAGCGGTGGGGAGTTGGCGCGCTCATGGGCCGACTATATGGGCGAAGCGGCGTCAAAAGACAATTGATGCGGGCACGTGGCGGGCGTGCGGCGTGACAAATGCGGCTCCGACCCCTTCGGCATCCCGTGTCGGCTTCCTAAATAGGGCGGATACCCGTTTCGAATTCCTAAGAGGTGTTCATGAGCTTTCGACTGGCCGTTTCCGCTCCCCTTTTGTTCCTGATGGCCACGCCTGTGTTTGCCGTGCAGACCAATTCTCCTGAAGCGTCAAAGACTCCCATCAAGCTCACGACAGTGGCCGAGGGGCTCGAGAACCCGTGGGGTCTCCAGTTTCTTCCCGATGGCCGGTATCTGGTCACCGAGCGGCCGGGGCGGTTGAGAGTGGTCGAGAAGGACGGAAAGCTCAGCCCGCCAATCAAAGGTGTGCCGGAAGTCTATGCCCAGGGCCAGGGCGGCCTGCTCGACGTGGCGCTCGCGTCCGATTTTGCCGAAAGCGGCCGCCTCTTTCTCTCCTATGCGGAGCCCAGGGGTGAAGGAAAGGCGGGCACCAGCGTGGCGCGCGCCAAGCTCGTTCTCGGTCCCGAAGGTGGCGAACTGCAGGACGTCACGGTGATCTTCCGGCAGGAGCCGGCCATCGTGAGCCCCAATCACTTCGGCTCGCGCATCGTGGTCACGCCGGACGGCACGCTGTTCGTGACCACGGGCGATCGCTTCAAGGCACGGCCGGAAGCGCAGAATCCCGCGAGCACCGTGGGCAAGGTGGTTCACATCACCGCCGACGGCGCGCCGGTTTCCGAAAAGCCCGTGAAGGATGGATGGGACCCGAAGGTGTGGTCCATCGGCCATCGCAACATGCAGGGCGCCACCTATGACGCGGCGGCCAAGCGGCTCTGGACTATCGAGCACGGGGCGCAGGGCGGCGATGAGCTCAATCATCCTGAGGCCGGAAAGAACTATGGGTGGGCCGTCATTACCTACGGCAAGGATTACTCGGGCGAGAAGATCGGCGAGGGCACGTCGAAGCCGGGGATGGAGCAGCCCGTGTACTACTGGGATCCCTCGATCGCGGTGTCGGGTCTTGCGCTCTACACGGGCGATCTCTTTCCGGAGTGGAAGGGCAACCTGCTCGTTGGCAGCCTCAAGTTCATGCAGGTGCAGCGTCTCGTGCTGAAGGACGGCGAGGTGATCGCACACGAGGTGCTGGCCGATGACATCGGCGAGCGGGTGCGCGACGTGCGGCAGGGGCCGGAGGGCGCCGTCTATGTGCTGACGGACGATTCCAACGGACGCCTCGTGCGCATCGAGCCGAAGTAGGCGGTCTTTTTCCTCATGGGAGGCCGGAAGGGCAGCGGTGGCGCTGCCCTTCATTTTTAGCGGCGCGGGATGGTCTGATCCGAGGTGCCGCCGTCGTCCTTGGGCTTCACCTTGTCGATGCCGTGCACCTGCACGGTCTCGGTGCGGTCGATCTGACAGTCCTGGTTGCGGTCGAGGAGCTTGAAGGCGACATTGGGCTTGCCCGTCATTTCCTCGAGCGTCACCCGGCCATCGCCGTTGGCGTCGTAGTAGGCGATATTGGCGATCTCGAAGAGACGGTCGCTTTTGACCAGCGTTTGATATTCCTGGGCGTCGAGGGCGCCGTCACCGTTGGCGTCGGCCTCTCGGAACGAGGTGGTGATGTACTGGGTCCACTCCTCGCAGGTGACGGTTCCGTTCTTGTCGAGGTCCCAGGTCTGCGCCGCGCCGATGAACGTGCGGTCGAAATCGTTGGTCTTGGCGAACGGATTGCCGCCCGAGGCGCAACCACCGGCCGCGACGGCCGATGCCAGAGCCAAGCCCGATAGCGCGCTTAAAGCGCGTCTCTGCAACATATGAGTCCTCCCCCTGGGGGTTCCCGGCCCCGTATCCCCGGGAATTCGTCTTCCCTGGGCTTAGATCTGTGCGGAATTATGGTTTGCCCGCCGCCGCCCTGACAATCCGTCAGGGTCCCGTGCCCACATTTTAAGGCCGAGTCGGTGAGGCAAGGCGTCGCGCCGGGCCGCCGTCCACCGGTTAATGGACTGAGCGTTGACAGTGGGCGCCTGATCGGTGATGGTGCCGCCAAATTCCGATGGCCCTGTTTTTCAGAGCCGCCGCCCTGCACATGGCCCACTTTTGGGACTTACGATCCGGTCCGGACCCCGAGGTTCGGCGCGATCTTGGTCCAAAGGAGCCGGGAGGCAGGGGGGTCCACACCCGACAGCGCGTCGCGCCCTCGGGTGCGTTTCCCGTTTTGCAGAAAGGTTTCGATGTTTCAATCGCTGTCAGACCGGCTGGGTCAAGTTTTCGAGAAGCTCACCAAACGCGGTGCGCTGACCGAGAACGACGTCTCCGAGGCGATGCGAGAGGTGCGCCGCTCGCTGATCGAGGCCGACGTGGCGCTCGATGTGGTTCGCGATTTCATCGATCGGGTGAAGACCAAAGCTATCGGCCAGGAGGTTCTGCGCTCGGTCACGCCCGGCCAGATGGTCGTCAAGATCGT
This sequence comes from Hyphomicrobium sp. DMF-1, assembly GCF_027886585.1. Classification (NCBI taxonomy): domain Bacteria; kingdom Pseudomonadati; phylum Pseudomonadota; class Alphaproteobacteria; order Hyphomicrobiales; family Hyphomicrobiaceae; genus Hyphomicrobium; species Hyphomicrobium sp. DMF-1. The sequence goes on from NZ_CP115706.1 coordinate 429,625, forward strand.
CAACGACGAGCTGGTGCGGACGCTGGGCTCGGATGCGCAGCCGATCGATCTTCATGCCGCCCCGCCGGTCGCCATTCTGATGGCCGGCCTGCAAGGCTCCGGCAAGACGACCACTACGGCCAAGATCGCCTGGCGCCTCAAGAACCGCGACAAGAAGAAAGTGCTGATGGCGTCGCTCGACACGCGCCGTCCCGCGGCGCAGGAGCAGCTTCGCGTGCTCGGCGAGCAGACGGAGGTGCCGACGCTGCCGATCATCGCCGGGCAGACGCCGATCCAGATCGCCAAGCGTGCGATGGAGGCGGCGCGTCTCGGCGGCTATGACGTGGTGCTGCTCGACACCGCCGGCCGCACCACGCTCGACGAGGAGCTGATGGTCGAGGTGGCGGAGGTCAAAGCCGCCACGCAGCCGCACGAGATCCTGCTCGTGCTCGACAGCCTCACCGGCCAGGACGCCGTCAACACGGCCAAGGCCTTCGACAGCCGTCTCGGAATCACCGGCACCGTGCTGACGCGCGCCGACGGCGATGGCCGCGGAGGCGCGGCGCTTTCGATGCGCGCTGTCACCGGCAAGCCGATCAAGCTGCTCGGTACCGGCGAAAAGTGGGACGCGCTCGAAGACTTCGATCCGCAGCGTGTTGCCGGCCGCATCCTCGGCATGGGCGACATCGTCGGCCTCGTCGAGAAGGCGGCGCAGACGATCGACGTCGAGAAAGCGAAGTCGATCGCCCAGAAGATGAAGAAGGGCGAGTTCGATCTCGAGGATCTCGCCGAGCAGCTCGCGCAGATGGAGAAGATCGGCGGCATGGGTGGCGTGCTCGGCATGCTGCCCGGCATCGGCAAGATTAAGGCGCAGATCAACGAAGCCGGTCTCGAAAAGGATCTCAAGCGCCAGCGCGCGATCATCTCGTCGATGACGCCGAAGGAGCGCCGCCAGCCCAAGGTTCTGGATGCCAAGCGCAAGCGGCGCATCGCGGCCGGGTCCGGCACCAGGGTCGAGGACATCAACAAGCTGCTGAAGCAGCACCGGCAGATGGCCGACATGATGAAGGCCATGGGCAAGAACCGGGGGATGATGTCGCGCATGTTCGGCATGGGCGGCGGTGGCGGGCCGTCCGAGGCCGAGATCGCTCAAATGCAGGGCGAGCTCGCCAAGCTCGATCCGAAGGCGCTCGAGCAGTTGCCGGCCGATCTCAAGGATGCATTGCCGAAAGGATTGCCAGGGCTTGGAGGCGGCGGTGTTCCGCGGCTGCCGGGTCTTGGTGGCGGTTTGCCCGGACTTGGCGGGCAGCTTCCGAAATTCCCCGGTTTCCCGGGGAAGAAGAAATAGCGAATCCGGCAGCGACCACGGGCTCCGGATTTTCATCCGAGGCGCCGGCGAGCTGCCAAAGCAAAACTCGATACGAAAGAAGAAAGGACTTCATTCCATGTCAGCCAGGATCCGTCTTTCGCGCGGTGGCGCCAAGAAGCGGCCCTACTACTACATCGTCGTCGCGCACAGCGCCTCTCCGCGCGATGGGCGCTACATCGAGCAGATCGGCACCTTCGATCCGATGCTCAAGAAGGACAACCCGGAGCGGGTGAAGCTGAACCTCGACCGCTGCAAGCACTGGATCTCGGTTGGCGCGCAGCCGACCGACCGCGTCGAGCGCCTGTTCGACGGCGCCGGGCTTCTGAAGCGCGAGGCGCGCAACAACCCGCAGAAGTCGCAGCCGAAGAAGAAGGCTCAGGAGCGCGCTGCCGCCAAGGCGAAGGCCGCCGAGGAAGCTGCCGCCGCTGCTGCGGGCGGCGACGCGTAAGAGACGGCACCGTCTTAGCGCCGATATCTTCAGCACGGGCGTCCGGCCGTATGGGCCGGGCGCCCGTGTGCGTTTTGCTGGCCCACGGGCCCAAAGCTGCCGCTGCAATTCAGCATCAGTGACGAACTTGTTGCGGGTCCCTACCCGCCTGGGTGTCGCAGGGAAGCGCGAATTGTCATAGTTTTGAGATCAAGGCCGTCGTGGTCGAGGTGGGTCGGCGGCCCGTCTGTGCGGCAAAGGCTCTTGGGGGCAGGGGCGGCCGGTTGGCCGGCGCAAGTCCGGAAAACCGGGTGTTTCTGCGAAACATTCGGGGACTTTTTCGATGACATTGAGATCCAATCTCAGCGAGGCCGAGGCGGCCTGGTGGGATCGGCGTAACGAGGTGCTGGTCCAGGGGACCGCCCTTATGAGTGAGAAGCCCGACACCGATACGTGGACGAGGAAAGAGCGGCGGCTATGGCTCTACGCGCTCGCGATCGGCAACCGGATCGAGCGGCTGCAATAGCCCATCCGGGTTTTCCCTCGCCAGCCTTGGCGTCGCTCCTCGCGATTTAAGGATGCGAGGAGGTGATGGCTCTCGCGCCTGCAATCCGTGGTAGTTTAAGTCTCGCCGAGACAATCGGCCGTCTGACATTTGTCAGGCGCGCGGGCGCTGGCAGCGTTTCGCATTCATTCCGGCACGAATAACGAGCAGCAATTTGTTGGGCTGACGCGATGCTCGACGAAGGCGTTTACGGATTGCGTTTCGATCTTCTCCCAAGCGAAGGCGACGCTGGAGCAGGCCTGAGCGCCTGCGGCGACGGGCTCGCCGTTCTTCGCGGCGGACAGATTCTCGGCTCCGATCGCTATGGGGGTGTCTTCAAGGGATGCTACCGGTATGATGCCGTTCGCGGCGAGGCGCTCGTCGAGGTGCGGCTGGCGGTTCCTCCGAACGGGGTGCTGCTGACGGGGCTCGAAGCAGGGCCCGAGGGGGCCTTCGTCGATGTGTCGGGGCGCTTCCAGCCGCCCAGGCCGGTCTCGTCCGCAGTGGTGGACGTGTCCGGCGTTCCCATGGCGGTCGAACTGCGGTTCGTCGGCCCTCTCAAGCGTTGAAAACAGATAACGGCATTGATCGATGACGCAGGACGGCGGCGCGGGTGAGCGCAAATCGGTGCGGCGCGTGCTGCTCGGGCATGTGATGGGCGCTCACGGGATTCGGGGCGCGGTGCTGGTGCGCAGCCATACGGGCGACCCCGAAGCGATCGGCGACTATGGTCCGCTCGAGAGCGAGGACGGCAATGCGCGGTTCGTGCTTACGGTCGAGGGCGGCACGCAGAAGGGTCTCATCTGCCGCATCGACGGCGTGAAAGACCGCACGGCCGCCGAGAAGCTCAAGGGCGTCTCGCTCTACGTTCCGCGCGACCGGCTGCCACCCGCGGAGGAGGGCGAATACTACTACGCCGACCTCGTCGGGCTGGCCGCCGTGACGGAGCAAGGCGCTGCACTGGGCGCGGTGGTGGCGGTTCTCAATTTTGGGGCTGGTGACATTCTCGAGGTTCGCCCCGAAGGCAAGAGCCGCACAGAGCTCTATCCGATGACCGAGCAAGTCGTGCTGCGCGTGGATCTCGACGGGGGCACCATCGTGCTGTCACCTCCGGAGGAGGTGGATGCGGGCGATGAAGGGGCCGCAGAAGCGAACGAGGGAGAGGGGCAGGAGGACGCGTAACGTGCGCGTCACAGCCGCTCGGATTTGAAGAGCCGTGGCAGATCGCCAGTGAGGCCAGCCGCTTCCGACACGAGACGGCGCTTGAGGGCCGGCATCCGGTCCACGAGGCCGAGGCCGAAGTCGCGGGCGGCCCGCACCAGAAGCGCGTCGTTCGAGAACAGACGGTTCAGGCCATCGAAAGCCGCGGCGGAGAGGGCCGAGTCGAACCGGCGCCAGCGCTCGTAGCGGCCGAGCGTTTCCAGGTTGCCCGGATCCAGTCCGATGCGGAGCGTATCGACGACGATCTCGCTCAAGGCGGCGACATCGCGGAAGGCGAGGTTCACGCCCTGCCCAGCGATCGGGTGAACTCCATGGGCGGCATCACCGAGCAGCGCGAAGCGCGGCGCCACGTAAGCGCGTGCGAGGTGCATTTCGAGCGGCCATGCCTGGCGCGGTCCCGCAAGCGAAAGCTTGCCAAGGCGGCCGGCGACGCGCGTCTCGATCTCGGCGAGAAAGCCCTCGTCGTCGAGCGCCAGGATGCGCTTGGCCTCGTTCTCCTCCTCGCTCCAGGTGAGGCAGGCGCGGTTTCCAGGAAGCGGCAAAATCGCAAACGGACCGCCCGGCAGGAAGTGCTGCACGGCATGGCCGTTGTGCGGGCGCTCATGGGCAATGGTGGTGACGATTGCCGTCTGGCCATAACGCCAGCCGATGGTTTTGATGCCTGCGCCGTCACGGGAGGCGGAACGGCGCCCTTCAGCGCCGACGAGCAGCGCGGCGGCGATCGTGCTTCCATCGCGGAGTGTGACGGCGACGGCGCTGCCCGTATCGGTGAAGCTCGCAATCTCGCCTGGCACGATAAAGGTCAGGCTGGGGTCGGATGCGACGGAGCGATAGAGCGCCTGCTCGAGCGCCGTCGCGGGGACAATGTAGCTCGCGGGCTCGGCGCTGCCGGTCTCGCGCGCCTGATCGAGGTGGTTGTCGTATTTCAGCAGCACGGGGCGGATGCCGGCCTCGAGGCTCGAGTCCGTGATCTCGATCTCGCTCACGGGTTGCGCGGCAGCAGCCACGTCTTTCCAGATGCCGAGCGTGTCGAGCATGCGCTGTGCGCCTGCGGACAGGGCGAAGGCGCGGGCGTCGGGCAGAGGCGTGCCGGTGCGAGCTGTGCGATCGACGATGGCGATGCGAATTTCGTTTCCAAGCGCGGAGAGCAACGCGCGCGCGAAGGCGAGGCCAGCGAAGCTCGCGCCGGAGATCACAATGTCAAAACGTCGTGTCGCGTGCGTTTCGGCCATTGGCCCCCGCGGGGTTGTGAGGCGGGCGGAGGGCCAGCCTGCTACAGTTGGTTGCCTTGACCCATCCGGTCCGGCAGCCCATCGTCCGTCCCGCCGTGGTTAGCATCTTTTGCGGGGAGTCTCCATGTCTGCAGGTCAAGAGCAACCGTGCCGTGCGCTTGCCGGCCTGCTCGACATTCTCAATCTCGAGCCGCTGGAGCTCAATCTGTTTCGCGGGTTCACGCCGCAGGTGGGGTGGCGGCGCGTCTATGGCGGGCAGGTGCTCGGGCAGGCGCTGGTCGCGGCAGGGCGTACCGTGGCCGAGGCGCGGTCGATCCACTCTCTGCACGGCGACTTCCTGCTGGCGGGAGACCCCTCCCATCCGATCCTCTACGAGGTCGAGCGGACGCGTGACGGCGGCAGCTTCACCACCCGGCGGGTGAAGGCGATCCAGCACGGGCAGGCGATCTTCACCATGAGCGTTTCCTTCCACAAGGACGAGGAGGGCTATGAGCATGCGCTCACCATGCCGGACGTGCCGCCGCCCGAGGCTCTGCCCTCCGTCAAGGAGCTGATGGCGCAGCTCATCGACACGCTGCCGGAAAACATGCGCAGCTATTGGCAGCGCGAGAACCCGATCGAGCTGAGGCCGGTGGACGTCTCGCGCTACCTCAGCCGGGATCCGCAGCGCCCCGTGCAGCAGCACATCTGGCTCAAGGCCAATGGGCCGCTGCCGGACGATGCACGGCTCCACCAGTGCGTGCTCGCCTACGCTTCCGATTTCACGCTGCTCGACACCGCCCTGATCGGGCACGGCAAGCTGCTGTTCGATACCGACATCCAGCTTGCGAGCCTGGACCACGCCGTGTGGTTCCATCGTGCGTTCCGCGTGGACGACTGGCTGCTCTATGCGCAGGACAGTCCCAATGCGTCCGGCGCCCGCGGCTTCTGCCGGGGATCGTTCTTCACGCGTGACGGCCGGCTCGTCGCCTCCACGGCGCAGGAAGGGCTGATCCGGAAGCGGCAGACAGCTTTCCTGATTAAATAATCAGCAAACGCCGTTCAGTGCATAAAGCTTGGGCAGCTTCACGCTGTCCCCTTGCCTATTTTGTGGGCCTTCGTTTCAAAAATATGAATTGATTCAATCCCCTACGGGGGATGCCCGGACTTGGCACAGCTCTTGACTCTCTCTCCGTCGATTGTTGCCAGCGCAGTTGCTGGCGGCATGTCGGAGGCCTGTCTCACGCCTTCCAACGGAGCGGGGACGAAACTCAAGGGGTGCTCTCCATGAAGCTTATCACTGCAGTCATCAAGCCCTTCAAGCTGGAGGAGGTGCGGTCGAATCTGACCGACATCGGCCTTCAGGGCATGACCGTCACCGAGGTCAAAGGTTACGGCCGCCAGAAGGGTCACACCGAGGTCTACCGCGGCGCCGAGTACGCCGTGAGCTTCCTGCCCAAGATCAAAATCGAGGTCGTTGTGGCCGACGCGCTGGTCAACAAGGCGGTCGAAGCGATCGTGAAAGCCGCCAAGACCGGCCAAATCGGCGACGGCAAGATCTTCGTCTCCTCGATCGAGCACACCCTGCGCATCCGCACGGGTGAATCCGACGACGCGGCGCTCTGAACATGCGGGATGCACATAGCTTGAAAGACAGGGGAGTTCACGAAATGAAGTCTAACTTGTTCACACGTGCGACCGGGGTCCTCGCGACCGCTGCCGCGCTCTCGCTCGCCGCTCTGCCGGCGTTTGCGCAGGATGCAGCGGCGCCGGCGCCGACGCTCGACTCTGGCGACACGGCGTGGATGCTCGTCTCGTCCGTCATCGTGCTCATGATGGCCGTTCCGGGCCTCGCACTGTTCTACGGCGGCATGGTCCGCAAGAAGAACGTGCTCAACACCTGCGCGATGGTGTTCGCCACCGTCTGCTTGCTCTCGATCGTCTGGACCTTGTTCGGCTACTCGCTCGCCTTCACGGACGGCGGCGATCTGCAGGCCTACATCGGCGGCCTCTCCAAGGCTTTGCTCGCCGGTGTGACCAAGGACAGCCTGCAGGGCACCATCCCCGAGTCGCTGTTCGTTTTCTTCCAGATGACGTTCTTCGCCATCACTCCGGCGCTGATCATCGGCTCGGTCGTCGATCGCATGAAGTTCTCGAGCCTGCTCGTCTTCATGGCGCTGTGGTCCGTGATCGTCTACATCCCGGTCTGCCATTGGGTCTGGGGCGGCGGCTTCCTCTCCAAGGACGGCGTGCTCGACTTCGCAGGCGGCACCGTGGTGCACATCAACGCCGGTATCGCTGGCCTCGTCGCGTCGATCATGCTCGGCCGCCGCAAGGGCTACGGTGTCGAGAACCTCGCTCCGCACAACCTCGTCCTGACGCTGATCGGCACCTCGCTGCTGTGGGTCGGCTGGTACGGCTTCAACGCCGGCTCGGCCGTTGCCGCGAACTCGTCGGCTGCCATGGTCGCTCTCTCGACTCAGGTCGCCACGGCTGCCGCTGCGCTCGCGTGGATGGTCGTCGAATGGATCGTGCATCGCAAGCCGACCATTCTCGGCATCTGCTCCGGCGCCATCGCCGGCCTCGTCGCCATCACGCCTGCTTGCGGCTTCGTCGATCCGATCGGCGCGATCTTCATCGGCCTGGCTGCCGGCGTGATCTGCTACATCGCCTCGACGGCTGTGAAGCGCGCGCTCGGCTATGACGACAGCCTCGACGTGTTCGGCGTCCATGGCGTCGGCGGCATCGTCGGCGCAGTGCTTACGGGCGTGTTCGCGAAGGAAGCTATCGGCGGCACGGCGGGTGCTCTCGAGGGCAACGTCGGCCAGGTCTGGACGCAGGTCTACGGCGTGCTTGCCACCATCGCATGGTGCGCGGTCGCGACGTTCGTGATCCTGCTCGTGATCCGCATCGTGATGGGTCTGCGCGTGTCGGAGGCCGTCGAGGTCGAAGGCCTCGATGCAGGTCTCCACGGCGAGACCGTGCAGTAAGACCACTCGGCCGGCGGTCTGCGCCGCCGGCCGATCGGCTCTTTCTCTCTCGCGGCTCCGGAGCGCAAGCTTCGGGGCCGTTTTTCTTGCGTGCGTGGTCGTCACGCGCTTCAGCGCGTATCGGCAGCGGCCGTGCCGCACAAATAATGGGCTCGATCGAGAATCTGCCTGAAATTCGGGCCTCGGATGAGCGCCGTTCGCTCATGTCGGGAGTGGGCTTCTTCATATCTCGCAAGCGTTTCAACGCGTTGGCGAACGCCGAGCGATTGGCATGAGTTTTGATATTCGCCTTGCCGGTATGGCTGCTCTCCCCGGGGCAGACATACCGGGGGCGTTTCATGAAGCTGATCCGGCACTCATCACATCCTTCAAGCACGAAGCCGTCTGGCGGGCGCGACAGGCCTGCGCATCAAGGCACACGGCTGCCCGGGGGCACGTTCGGCGGATCTACTCCGAAACTGGCGCGGTGCTCACGTGCCACTCGAGGGGTCAACACGAGGGAGTTTGGGACCATGACACCAACACTACTCAAGCGCGTCGCGGGCTGCGCAGCAGCCCTGACGCTCACGCTGGGCTCGGCCGGTGCGGCGCTCGCACAGACGCCGACCGTCGACAAGGGCGATACCGCCTTCATGTTTCTGTCGACCATCATCGTGCTGCTCATGACCGTTCCGGGGCTCGCGCTCTTCTACGGCGGCCTGGTGCGCTCCAAGAACATGCTCTCCGTTCTCATGCAGGTGCTGGCCATCACGTGCATGGTGTCGCTGATCTGGGTGACCTACGGCTACAGCATGGCCTTCACCAACGGCGGCATCCTCAACGATTACGTCGGCGGCTTCTCCAAGATGTTCCTCGCAGGCGTCGATGCAACGACGCTTGCCGCCACGTTCTCCAACGGCGTCTATATTCCCGAGCTGTCGTTCGTCGCCTTCCAGATGACGTTCGCGTGCATCACGCCCGCGCTCATCATCGGCTCGCTCGCCGAGCGCGTGAAGTTCTCGGCGATCATGCTGTTCGTCGCGCTGTGGGTGACGTTCGTCTATTTCCCGATGGCGCACATGGTCTGGTACTGGGGCGGGCCCGACGTGTTCGCGGAAGCCGCTAAGGCCGGTGAGCCGAAGCTCTCGGAAGTGCTGAACGATGCGGGCCTGCTCTTCAAGTGGGGTGCAATCGACTTCGCGGGCGGCACGGTGGTGCATATCAACGCCGGTGTCGCGGGTCTCGTGGGCGCGCTCATGATCGGCAAGCGCGTCGGTTATGGCCGCGAGCAGATGGCTCCGCATTCGCTGACGCTCACGATGGTCGGCGCCGCGCTGCTGTGGTTCGGCTGGTTCGGTTTCAACTGCGGCTCGAACCTCGAGATCAACGCCACGGCTGCGATGGCGATGATCAACACGTTCGTTGCAACGGCGGCGGCCGGTCTCTCGTGGATCGCCGTCGAGTGGCTGGTCAAGGGCCGGCCCTCGCTGCTTGGCCTGGCGTCGGGCGTGGTCGCCGGTCTCGTGGCCGTCACGCCGGCCGCTGGCTTCGCCGGTCCGATGGGCGCGATCGTGCTCGGCTTCGTTGCCGGCGCGGTGTGCTTCATGTTCTGCACGGGCGTGAAGAACCTGCTCCGCTACGACGACAGCCTCGACGTGTTCGGCGTGCACGCCGTCGGCGGAATGATCGGCGCGATCGCCACGGGCATCCTGGTGAGCCCGGAGCTCGGCGGGTCGGGTCTTGCCGACTACATCTCGAAGCCCGGCGAGCTTGCGCCCGGCTCCTACGACATGGTCACCCAGGTGATCATCCAGGCGAAGGCCGTCGGCTTCACGCTGCTGTGGACCGGCATCCTCTCGGCCATCCTGTTCAAGATCGTCGACATCCTGATCGGTCTGCGTCCGGGTACGGACTACGAGCGCCAGGGTCTCGACATCGTCGATCACGGCGAGCGGGCCTACAACCACTAAGGCTCGCCTCCTCGGGAGCCTGCCGGCCCTCCGCCCGGCAGGTTTCTTCCGATCGCTAGGCTCCCGAGCACGCGTCTCCCCTAGACGTGCTCTAAACTCGACCCGGGGCTTCGCGCTCCGGGTTCTTTTTTTGTCAGATGACGATCAGGCGGGTCCGGGGGCCGATGGCGGCAAGCACCTTGAGAAGATCCTGCCGCGCGAGCGCCACGCATCCCTCGGTTGGGCGGTAGCTCGCCTCGGCCACGTGCATGAAGATCGCGCTGCCCTTCGCGCGATAGCGCGGGCGGCGATTGTAGCCGACCACGACCACGACGTCGTAAAGCCTGTCGCGGCGCCACAGACGCTCCGCACTCGCCGGATAGGGGTGCTTTACGAAGCGGTTATAGTTGCGATCTTCTGTTGCGTCGCACCATCCGTCATCGGGTCTGGTCTCGCGCACGGCGAGGGGCGTGACAGGGCGACGCAACTGGTCGCGGCGGTAATAGGCGCTTTCGAATCCAAACCTGCCGCGCGGCGTCGCGCCATCGCCTTCGCGCTTGGCGGTGCGAATTCCGCTTCGGCCCAAGGCACATTTGAGCGTGAGGCTGCCGCATGTCAGCCTGCCCACCGTGCTGCGGGGCGTGAGGCTCCTCACGATGATGTTATGGACGGTGATGGCAGATCCCCTTTTCCACCGGTCGGCCGGTTCGATAACCCTCCGGGCCACGGCACCCTACCTCAGGCGGGAAGCAGATGCTAAGAGGATGCGTCCAGGGTGGGCTGGTACGGACGTGTCGGCTTCGTACCCGAAATCCTTTATACGTTAGCTGCAACTTTTGAACTGGAGCCGCCGATCATGAGCGCTGCACGCAAGATCCTGCTTGTCGACGACGACGAGGATCTCCGCGGGTCCCTTCAGGATCAACTGGCGCTGCACGACGAGTTCGACGTGTCGGTGGCGGGGACGGCGGGCAAGGGCATCGAGGCGGCCAAGACGGGGCATCACGATCTCGTCGTGTTCGACGTCGGCCTTCCGGACATGGACGGGCGCGAGGCGGTGCGCCTGTTGCGCAAGACGGGCTTCAAGAGCCCCATCATCATGCTGACCGCGAACGACAGCGATGCCGATCAGATTCTCGGCCTTGATGCGGGCGCGAACGACTACGTCACCAAGCCGTTCAAGTTCGCCGTGCTGCTGGCGCGTATTCGCGCGCAACTGCGCCAGCACGAGCAGAGCGAGGACGCGGTTTTCACCATCGGGCCCTACACGTTCAAACCTGCTTCCAAGCTCCTGCTCGACGAGAAGGGCGGAAAGATCCGCCTCACCGAGAAGGAAACGGCGATCCTCAAGTATCTCTACCGCACGGGAGACAAGGTGGTTTCTCGCGAGACGCTGCTGCACGAGGTGTGGGGTTACAACGCCGGCGTGACGACGCACACGCTCGAAACGCATATCTATCGTCTGCGTCAGAAGATCGAGAAAGATCCCTCGAATGCCGAGATCCTGGTGACGGAGACCGGCGGCTACAAGCTTTCGGCGTAAACAGGTTATTCCTCAGCCATCAACAGGGCTCCGGGCGGGCCTGGACCCAAGGGGCCGAATCGCCCGAGCTTTCCCTCGTGGCGAGCGTAAGGGCGTCTCGCGCCAGAGGGTGACGCCCAGTCCGCTTCCATGTTTCGGCACGCGTGCGGTGTGCCGATCGTGCGGGTTTTGTTGCGGGGGTTGTTTTATGGCTATCGATGCACTCGTTCTTCCTCTTCTCAACGTGCCCTTATTTCAGGGCCTGAAGCCGCTGCAGCTCACCGAGATCGCGCGGCGCGCGGATCGCATCGTGTACAAGCCGGGTGACGTGATCGTCACGGCGCACGCGGAAACAGATGCGGCCGTGCTCGTCGTTTCGGGCGAGGCGGTGCGCACAGAAGGCCCGGGGCTCGAAGCCGGCAGCGGGGAGGCTATTCCCGCAGGCGCGCTCATCTCGGAAATGACGATGCTGATCGAGACCGAGTGCACGTCGACCGTGGTGGCGAAGACGCCTGTGCGAGCGCTGCGTATCACGCGTTCGGAAATGCTCGCGCACATGACGGCCGATCCTACGCTGGCCGATCATTTCATCGAGAAGATCTCGGGGCGGCTCTCCTCGTTCGTCGAGGGGCTCAGGGACATCGACCGCTCGCTCGCGGAGATCAGCGGCACTCCTGTGCTGGCCGCCGCGGATGCGGCCGCCTCTCAAGCGGCGAGTGCGGTCGCGCTTCATTGAGCGCGCGTGAAGGTCGCTCTCGCCTCGAACATGTCTCGTGCGGCTGGATCCCGATCTTCATCGGGATGACGCTCAAATAAGGCGGGCAGACTTGCTATGCGTCAACGTCATCCCGGCGTCGTGACGAAGTCGCGCTTCGCACGAGCGGCCGGGATACAGATGCGTTTGGTGTGAGCCTTGCGGTGCGCGCGCTCCAGGTTTTTGCTCGCCTGCTTATGAAGCGGCATCCACCGTGCGGATAAATCCCTTAGCGAACGCGGCGCGGGTTCATGTAGAGATCGGCTTCCTGGCGATCGAGCTCCGGCTTGATCTTGCCTGCGAGCATACCCTTGTAGAGCCGCTTCATGTGACGGCGGCAGTCGCCGTTGAAGACCATCATCGCGCCGAACAGCTTCATCACTGTCATGATGCGCTTGTCCGTGCCCGTGCGCAGGCGGCCTTTCCACTTGCCGCCGATGGAAAACACCTTGCCGTCGATGTAGCCGATGGTGCTGCCGGTCTGATCGATCAGCGAATAGTCGCCGCCCAGATTGATGAAATCGCGCTTCAACCGGTAGAATTCGGGCTTGCCCTTGTTGTCGATGATGAAGAACGAGAAGTTCTCCGGCATGAACGGCCACTTGTTGGCCGAGCGCTCCAGATAGATGATGTAGTTATCGTCATCGGTGTTGATCGAGTAGGTCATCACCGGCAGGCCACGCGCGCCGATGGTCTGCTGAAGCGAGCGCCCGATCATGAGATCCATGGTGGCGCGCCAGTTGAGGTTCTCGGTGAAGAGCTTGAAGACGAGGCGCTTGTCCATGCCCTGCGCCTTCTTCCAAAGCTCCTCGCGGTAGCCGAAGAGGCCGGTGCGCTCGCCGTTCTCGATGATCTCTCCGAAGATATCCATGTCGGAGGTGAACTGGCGGGACTTCGCGCGGTTGCGCGTGCGCTTGTAAAGACCGAACTCCGTGAAGTTGAGATCGGTAATCCAGATGTCGACCAGGAAGCGGTCCCAGCCGTCGGACACCTTTTTCGTAGGCTTCTTTTTCGCCGTGTTGCGCGTCCGCTCCTCGGCAGCCGCTTGCTTCGCGGCTTCGGCGCGTGCGTCGCGCGCGGCATCGGCGGCCGCGGCGTCTGCGCTGGCGTCGGCCACCTTGAGGGCGGATGCTGTCATGCCGGGTCTCCTTCGTTGAAGCGAATCACGTACTTCGCAAAAGGCTAGCACTCGCGGCCGTCTAAGGCCGACGGCGGCGTGGAAAAGCGACGGCAAAAGCTGTGGGTAGCCACGGAATAGGGGGGCCTAGCGTGCTCCGAAAATGGCCGAGCCGACGCGGACATAGGTGGCGCCGAAGCTCGCGGCCGTTTCGAAATCGCTGCTCATGCCCATGCTGAGCTCGGGAAGCCCGAGGTCGCCCGCGAGCTTCGCGAGGAACGCGAAGTGCACGGCGGCTTCCTCCTCAACCGGAGGGATGCACATGAGGCCGGAGATCTCGAGGCCGAGATCGCGCCGGCAATGGGCGAGGAAGGCGGCCGTCTCTTTTGGAACGATGCCCGCCTTCTGCGGCTCCTCTCCCGTGTTCACCTCGATGAAGAGCTTCAGGCGCTTGCCCTGGCGCTGCTGCTCGTCCGCAATGGCTTTGGCGATCTTTGGCCGGTCGATGGTGTGGATGGCGTCGAACAGCTCCACGGCCTCACGCGTCTTATTGGACTGGAGGGGACCGATGAGGTGCAGCTCGAGATCGGCGTAGAGCGCGCGCAGCTCCGGCCATTTGGCCTTGGCTTCCTGCACGCGGTTTTCGCCGAACAGGCGTTGGCCCGCTTCCAGCACCGGGAGGATTGCGTCCCGGCCGAAAGTTTTCGAGACCGCGATGAGGTGGACGGAGGCCGGGTCGCGGCCAGCCTCGCGGGCGGCGGCGTCAAGGCGGGCTTTCACGCCGGCGAGAGCAGCGGCAGGGGAGTGAGTGTCGGTCATGGTGCCTTCGCGGGATAAGGCTCGAACGCATGATCGTCCGAGCCTAGGAGCTTCATGTACTTGCGGTGGATGAAGAGCTTGTCGCGGCCGACCTTCTCCTCGTGGAGCACGCCGATTGCGGCGAGCTGTTTCAAGTATCGGGACGCCGCAACGCGCTTGGCGACGCCGCGATCCACGAGGTGACCGATGCGCGTGTACGGCTGCGCGAAGATCGTCTGGATCAGCTCCCACGAATAGATGCTGCTGGCATTGGCGCTCACATAAGCCGCCGTATCCGTCATCAGGTCGCGGATGGCGCGGATGCGCATGTTGGTCCATCTCGCTGTGGTCTCGACCGCGGTGAGCATGTAGAGCACCCACGGTTCCCATTCGCCGCGCTGGGTCACGCCTTGCAGCAAGGCGTAGTATTGCCCTTTGGTGCGCACGATATGGCGGCTGAGATAGAGCGTCGGAATGTCGAGCAGTCCGGCCTGGAGCAACACCAGGATGTTCAGGATGCGGCCGGTGCGGCCATTGCCGTCGATGAAGGGGTGAATGGCCTCGAACTGGTAGTGCAGCACGGCCATGCGCACGAGCGGATCGATGTCGTCGGCGGTGTTCGCATACTGCTCCCAGTTGGCGAGCAGCGCGCGCAGCGTGTCGACGCCTTCCGGCGGTGTGTAGATGACCTCTCCGGTGAACGAGTTGCGAAGCGTCGTGCCCGGCGTTGCACGCACGTCGAGGTCAACGCCCTTGATGTGGCTGCATATCTCGATTGCCGTGCGCGCGGTGAGGGGCCGCGATTTCAAAGATTCGGCGCCATGGTAGATCGCCGCGCGATAGCGCAACGCCTCCTTGGCGGCGAGGTCGTTGCCGTCGTCGGCGTGGCTGGCTTCGCGGAACAGGGCGTCGTTGGTGGTGACGATGTTCTCGATCTCGGAGCTGTCCTTGGCTTCGAGCAGGGGGATCGTGTTGATCAGCACCGACTGATCGGGGATGTCGCGTCCGGCGAGACGAAGCTCGGCCACGGCGATGCGCGCAGGCATCGTGGCCTTCAGAATCTGTTTGGAATCGAGTTCGAATGCCGGCGGCAGCCTGGGCAGGTCGTTGAAGGGCTTGCTCGGATCGATGGGGATGCCCGGCGGCGGCCAGCCTGAGTATTTGGGTCCAAGGTCTTCCATCACGCGGCCTCTCGGTGTGGCGTGTGTTTTTGCGGTTTATGTTCACGAAGTCATAGTTCGTGAACATATGGGAGGGGATATGCGCATTCGAGGACCTTATCAAGGCTTATATGTTCGCGTAATGAGAATTTGTGAACATATTTGGCGGGACAGGTCTATCAAACGAACACGTTTAGCCGGATATGTACACAAAAAGTATGTTGGTGAACATATGAGGCCAGATGTGTTCACGAGATGGACGCATCCGGCGGGACGTGTTCGCCGAGCCGCCAAATAGGCGCATGTCCAAACCACAAGCGCGCGCAACCGCTTCCTTGACCCGGCCCCCCCTTTCGGGCTGAGTACGCGCCATTCTTAACGCCCCGCGAGTTTACCCTTCCATGGCAACCGAACGTTACAACGCGCCCGCACGAGAGAAGCATTGGCAGAAGGTCTGGGAGGAGGGCGAGATTTTTCGCGCGTCCGACGACCGTTCGCAGCCCAAATGCTATGTGCTCGAGATGTTCCCCTATCCGTCGGGGCGCATCCACATGGGGCATGTGCGCAACTATGCGATGGGCGACGTGGTGGCGCGCTTCAAGCGGGCCAAGGGCTTCAACGTGCTGCATCCGATGGGATGGGACGCCTTCGGCATGCCGGCCGAGAACGCCGCCATCGAGCGCAAGACGCATCCGGCGACGTGGACCTATGCCAATATCGAGACGATGAAGACCCAGCTCAAGTCCATGGGTCTCTCGCTCGACTGGAGCCGCGAGATCGCGACCTGCAGCCCGGAGTACTATGCTCAACAGCAGAGGCTGTTCCTCGACCTCTACAAGAAGGGGCTCGCCTACCGGAAGTCGTCGAAGGTCAACTGGGACCCGGTCGATCATACGGTGCTCGCCAACGAGCAGGTGATCGACGGCCGCGGCTGGCGCTCGGGCGCGCTCGTCGAGCAGCGCGAGCTGACACAGTGGTTTTTCAAGATCACCCAGTATTCGGACGAGTTGCTCGAAGCGCTCGGAACGCTCGACAAGTGGCCGGAAAAGGTGCGCCTCATGCAGGCCAACTGGATCGGCCGCTCCGAGGGCATGCTGGTGCGCTGGGCGCTGGACACGGCGACGGCGCCCAAGGGGCATTCGGAGCTCGAAATCTATACGACCCGGCCGGACACGCTGTTCGGCGCGTCGTTCATGGCGATCGCCCCCGACCATCCGCTGGCGCGGGCCGCGGCCGAGACCAATCCGGAGCTCGCCGCCTTCTCCGACGAGTGCCGGCGCATGGGCACGTCCGTTGCTGATCTCGAAACGGCGGACAAGCGCGGCTTCGATACCGGCATCCGCGCGGTGCATCCGTTCGATCCGGGCTGGACGATCCCGGTCTACGTGGCGAACTTCATTCTGATGGACTACGGCACGGGGGCGATCTTCGGCTGCCCCGCGGGCGATCAGCGCGACCTCGATTTCGCACGCGCCTACAATCTGCCCGTGATCCCCGTGATCCTGCCGCCGGGCGCGAAGGCCGAAGGCTTCACGGTTGGCGAGACGGCCGTCGACGGCGACGGCACGATGATCAACTCGCGCTTCCTCGATGGGCTCTCGACGGAGGCGGCGTTCGAGGAGGCGGCGAAGCGGCTCGAAGGCGCGACGCTCGGCGGAAAGCCTACCGGCCAGCGCAAGGTGAACTACAGGCTTCGTGACTGGGGCATCTCGCGGCAGCGCTATTGGGGGTGTCCGATCCCGGTCGTCCATTGCGACGACTGCGGCATCGTTCCGGTTCCTGCAAAGGATCTGCCGGTGAGGCTGCCGGACGACGCCACCTTCGACAAGCCCGGTAACCCGCTCGACCGGCATCCGACGTGGAAGCACGTGCCGTGCCCGAAGTGCGCCAAGCCCGCGCGGCGCGAGACGGACACCATGGACACGTTCGTCGATAGCTCCTGGTATTTCGTGCGCTTCACGGCGCCCCATGCGGACGTGCCTGTGGACACGGACGCCGCAAACTACTGGCTGCCGGTCGATCAATACATTGGTGGCATCGAGCACGCGATCCTGCATCTTCTCTATTCACGCTTCTTCTATCGAGCGATCTCGGATGCGGGGCACGGGTCCAAGAACCTGCGCGAGCCGTTCGCCGCGCTGTTCACCCAGGGCATGGTGACCCACGAAACCTACAAGTCCCAGACCGGCGCCTGGCTCTTGCCGAGCGAGATCCGTTTCGAAGGGGAAGGCGAGGGGCGGAGCGCGGTAGAGCTGGCCACGGGCAAGCCCGCGGTGATCGGCTCCATCGAGAAGATGTCGAAGTCCAAGAAGAACCTGGTCGACCCCGATGACATCATCGAGGGGTGGGGTGCGGACTGCGCCCGCTGGTTCATGCTGTCGGACAGTCCGCCCGAGCGCGATGTGGTGTGGACCGAAGCCGGCATCCAGGGCGCGGGCCGTTTCATCCAGCGCGCCTGGCGCGTGGTGGACGATCTGGCCGAGAAGGCGGCTCCGCGCGGGACCGCGAAGCCCGAGACGCTCTCTCCCGATGCGCTGGCGCTGCGGCGCGCGGCCCACAAGGCGGCCCATTCCGTGGCGCAGAGCATCGAAGCGCTGCGCTTCAACGTTGCCGTCGCCCAGATCTATGAGTTTACCAACATCTTGTCTGCATCTCTCGCCAAGTTCGGTGCAGGCGGAAAGATCAGCGAAGATTTTGCATGGGTGTTCCGGGAAGCCGGCGAACTATTTATCCAGATGATCGGCCCGATGATGCCACACCTGGGCGAAGAATGCTGGGCGCGGCTTGGATACAACACTTTGCTGGCCAATCAGCCCTGGCCCGCGGTCGAGGCGGCGTTGCTCGTTGACGATAAGATCACCATTGCCGTACAGGTGAATGGCAAGCGTCGCGACGAGCTTCTGATCGCCCGTGACGCTGCGGAAGACGAGGTCAAAGCGGCTGCGCTCGCGCTCGAACCCGTGGTGCGGGCTCTCGAGGGGCGGTCGCCCAAGAAGATCATCGTCGTGCCGCAAAGGATTGTGAATGTCGTTGCCTAGGGCGTCTGACGCCCCGGGTCTTTGAGTGGAGCCATGATCTCCTTATTCGGGCCGGTTCGGTTCGAGGCGGTCATGGCTAGGGGCAGGCGGGACTCTGGCAGGCGGGATTATGCGTTCAAGCGTTGAAAACCGGAACGCTAAGGGCGGTGCTGTCAGCTGGCGCGCGGTTTCGCGGCTGGTGTTCGCTGCCGTCGTGGTTACGCCCCTTCTCGCAGCTTGTGGCAACGGCGGCTTCCGTCCGCTCTACGGCTCGACGTCGCTCGGCGGCGCGGCTGCCGACGCGAGGCTCGCCAAAGTTTCCGTTTCCACCATTCCGGGCCGCGTAGGCCAGCAGATCCGCAACGAGCTGATCTTCCAGGCGACTGGCGGCGGCGGCGAGGTGCAGAACCCCGAGTTCAAGCTCGATGTTGCGATCCGCGAAAGCGTGACCTCCACTCTCGTCCTTATCGACGGTGACTCGAGCGGGCAGGTCTACAGCATCGAAGCCAAGTTCCAGCTCGTCCGGATCTCCGACAAGTCGGTGGTGCTCTCCGGCACGAGCTACGGCCGCGCCAGCTTCGAGCGCAACAAGTCGATCTTCTCCAACGTACGCGCGCGCGAGGATGCCGAGAACCGCGCCGCCAAGGTTGTGGGCGAAGACCTCAAGTCGCGCCTCTCGGCGCATCTCGCCGGCGCCTAGCGCTTCCTCTCATGAGATCCAATTGGTGGCGCAGCCGCGCTCTCTCGCGTATGAGAGCGGAATTGCTCATGTCAGAAGATCGGTTTTCGAGGCGCTCTCCATGGTTGCGGTGAAGGCGCATCAGGCTCAGGCGTTTCTCGCCTCTCCGGATCCCAAGACTCGCGCGGTGCTGTTCTTCGGCTCGGATGCGGGCCTCGTGAGCGAGCGGGCGCAGGTGCTGGCGAAGGCCGCCGCGCGACGCTTCGATCCTCCCGGCGAATTGCTTCGTCTCGACGATGCAGACCTCGACTCCGATCCGGACCGGCTGGTGGTGGAACTCGGGACGGTGCCCATGTTCGGCGGACCCAAGATCATTCGCACGACGGCGAGCCGGCGCGTGAACGCGGCCGCACTCAAGCCTCTGGTCGAAGGCGGAGCACTCGAAGGCGTGCTGATCGTCGAGGCCGGCAATCTCAAGCCCGAGGATTCCCTGCGCGCGCTCTTCGAGAAGGCGCCGTCGGCGGCGGCGATCGCGTGCTACGCCGATGCGGCGCAGGATCTCGATGCGCTGATCCGCGAAATGGTGCGGGAGGCTGGCATCACGATCTCATCCGATGCGCGTCAGGCGCTGGTGGAGCGGCTCGGGGCGGACCGGGCCCTCTCGCGCGGCGAGATCGAGAAGCTGCTGCTCTACGTCGATGGCGGAGCGGAGATCAGTGTCGACGATGTGGAAGCAGTCGTCGGCGATGTGTCGGAGCTGGCGCTCGAGCGGATCACCTTCGCCGCCGCGTCCGGGCAGGTTGCGCGCGCGCTGGTAGAATGCGGGCGCGCCGTCTCCTCGGGCGAGAGCCCGCAATCGATCATTGCCGCGACACAGCGGCATTTCCAGAAGTTGCATCGCGTGCGGAGTGCTCTCGACCGGGGCACCTCGATGGAGGATGCGCTGCGTCAGATGCGCCCGCCCCTGCATTTCAAGCAGAAGGACGCCTTTGCCGCACAATGCCGCCTTTGGACCGGGCCTCGCTTGTCGGATGCGCTGTCGCGCATTTCGGCGGCCGCCAAATCCGCCCGCCTTGCGGGGTCGCTTGAGGAGGCGTTCTCTGAACGGCTGGTCCTGGGGCTCGCCATGATGGTGCGGGACGGCGCCGGACAGGGACGAGCCCGTCAAACTTGAGCACGCGCGTTGCGCGCCGGGTCGCAAAGCCTATAGTGCGCGTTTTTTCGGATACTCGGGGGAGAGACGTTATGCCTGGCACGCAATTCGATGTGGTCGCGATCGGCAATGCGATCGTCGATATCATCGGCCGCTGCGACGACAGCTTCCTCGACCGGCATGGGGCGCCCAAGGGTCATATGCGGCTCGTGGAGCCGGCGACGATCGGGAAGATCTACGAGACCATGGGGCCGGCGATCGAAATCTCGGGCGGTTCGGCGGCGAACACCGTGGTCGGCGTGGCCTCGTTCGGCGGGCGCTCGGCGTTCATCGGCAAGGTGGCCGAGGACGAGTTTGGCCGCATCTTCCGCCACGACATTCGCGCCTCCGGCGTGAGCTTCAACACGCCCGCGGTGGTCGATACGGGCCGGGCAACCTCGCGCTCGCTCATCCTCGTCACGCCCGACGGGCAGCGCACGATGAACACGTTCCTCGGCATCAGCACCGATCTCGATCAGGGCGAGGTGGACCCCGAGGTCATCAAGGCTGCGTCCATCGTCTATCTCGAGGGCTATCTGTTCGATCGCGACGAGGCCAAGGCGGCCTTCCGGCAGGCCGTGGAGATCGCGAACGGCGCAGGTCGGCGCGTGGCGCTCACGCTCTCGGATCTGTTCTGCGTCGACCGTCACCGGGCAGAGTTCCTGGCCCTCATCCGTTCCGGCATCGGCATCCTGTTCGCCAACGAGAGCGAGATCCTCTCGCTCTATGAGACGTCGGACTTCGACGAGGCCGTGAAGCACGTGGCGCGCGATACCAAGCTCGCGGTGCTGACGCGCAGCGAGAAGGGCTCGGTCATCGTGTCGGATGGCACGCCGATCCTGGTCCCGGCCGAGCCGGTGAAAAAGGTGATCGATACAACGGGTGCGGGCGATCTCTATGCCGCGGGTTTCCTCTATGGTCTCGCGCGCGGTTACGAGCTGCCGATGGCGGGCAAGCTCGGCAGTTTCGCGGCGGCCGAGATCATTGGGCAGATGGGCGCGCGGCCGGAGGTGAAGCTTGCGCATCTTGGGCGGATGCGGGGGCTGATCGGCTGAGGCGCGAGCGGGACGGAGTGCCGGGGGTTTTCGCGGTGCCGAGACTTACCCGGTTTGTTCCGCAGACATACAAGTCGAGGATTCATTTTCGCAACAATTATCAGCCCGACACGACTTCTTATTGGTTCTGCTTAATTTTCTCCTTGGCAAATCAGGGAGAAATTCTTCAAGATTCCCTCCATCGAATCGTGGATGGATGGATCGCCCGCATGCCTTCCGACTATGCCCGTCGCGGCCGGCCAAGAGGCAGCGGCCTCGATGACCGTGTCCAGCTTCGGCGTATCGTCGAGCTGCTGGAGGCGGACCCGAATCTGAGGCCGACGACCGCCATCAAGGCTATCGGCGTCTCCGATCCTTCGACCATCCGTCGTCTCAGGGACAAGCTCAAATTGTCAGACATTCAAGGTGGCGCTTCGAACGGCGGCGAACGGGAATCTCCCGTGGTCCATCGCCCGGCCGAGCTTTTGGAAGCCCACTCCTCGCATTCGCCGGTTTCGGTTCGCCGGCCGGCGGACTTGGGCACCGGGGCACTCGCGGAGGCCATTCCGGCCGCAAGCCCCGATGCCCATCCGTCCTGGGTTACGCAATGGTGTGCGTTGGGCCTCTCCGCGGTGTCGTCCACCGTCGAAGCGCAGATGGCCCTCATGGAGGACCTGCTTCGGGTTCCTCACGTCGAGTCCATGTTACGTCAGCAACTGGTGTTCAACGAGGTCGCGAAAGCGTTCTGTCTCATGAGTTCGGACGTCCGATCTACTCTTCACTGATCATTGCCTAGAACCAACACTACCCTTGGCCGCACCCCAAAGCGGCCTTTTTTCATGCCTGCTTCCGAGCGTGAGGGTCAGCCTTCGGCCCAGTCCGCCAGGCGGTCGAGGAAGGCGAGGCAGCGCTCGATCTCGGAGATCGCGATCCACTCGTCGGCCGTGTGAGCCTGGGCGATGTCGCCGGGGCCGCAGACGACAGAGGGAACCTTGGCGCCCTGGAACAGCCCCGCCTCTGTGGCGTAGGAGACGGCGCGCGTCTCGTTCTGTCCCGCAAGCTTGAGCGCGAGCGCGACGACCTCCGACTCGGTGTCGGCGGCGAAGGGGGGAACGCGGTTCGACTGGCGAATGACGATGTTGGCTTCCGGAGCGAGACGGCGCATCTCCGGCAGGCACTCCTTCTCGGCAAACGCGACGATACGCTTCTCGATGCCATCGACATCGAGGCCGGGCATGGCGCGCACCTCGAAGCCGAAGCGGCAGGTGGCGGGCACGATGTTCGAGGCTATGCCGCCTGTGATCTCCGTCACCTGCAAGGTGGGATAAGGCGGCACGTAACGCGTATCGGGCGGGAGCGCCATCAGCTCCTTCTCGATCGCACCTAGCTCGCCGATGAGGCGTCCCGCGACGGAGATGGCGTTGACGCCGAGGTGCGCCATGCTCGAGTGCGCGGCGCGGCCGGTGATCTCCACGGCCCAGCGGACGGGGCCTTTGTGGCCATCGACCACATCCATTGAGGTCGGCTCGCCCACGATCACGGCGCGCGGCTTCGTGAGGCGATTCCCTAGCTCTGCGATCATCGGACGGACGCCGGTGCAGCCCACCTCCTCGTCGTAAGAAAAGACGATGTGGAGCGGCACCTTCAGCTTGCGGCGCTTGAAGTCCGGCACCATCGCCAGCACGCAGGCGAGGAAGCCTTTCATGTCGGCGGTGCCCCGCCCGTAGAGCCGGCCGTTCTCCTGGCGCACGGTGAAGGGATCGCTGGTCCAGGCTGCGGGATCGGCGGGAACCACGTCGGTGTGGCCCGAGAGGCCGATGCCAGCCACACCCTCGGGGCCGACGGTCGCGAACAGAGAGGCTTTCTCGCCGTCCTCGGTCGGCACCAGATGCGAGGTGATGCCGTGCCCGGCGAGATAGCTCTCGACGAAGGCGATCAGGGCGCGGTTCGATTTGTGGCTGGTGGTGTCGAAAGCCACGAGGCGCGTGGTGAGATCGATGGCGGAGGAAAGAGGCGCGGCGATTGGCATGGGGGAGCGTCAGGTTGCGGTGTTATCGGGGTGGCGAGGACGGGCAGGGTCAGTTGACGCTGCGCGTCGCGTAGGGGCTGTCGAGCGAAAAGGCGGGAATGGCCACGTCGAACAGGCGTCCGCTTTCGTCGGTCATCTGGTAGCTGCCGACCATGATGCCGGACGGCGTCGAAAGCGGGCAGCCGGAGGAATACGTGAAGGACTGGCCCGGCGGAATGACGGGCGTCTGCCCGACGACGCCGGGGCCGCGCACCTCGTCCGTCTTGCCGCGCGCATCGGTGATGCGCCAGATGCGGCTCTTGAGCTGCACCGTGTGTGCGCTCTCGTTGGCGATCTCGATCGTGTAGACCCAGAAGAAGTAGCTCTCGTCGGGTGTCGACTGATCGTCCGAATATTCGGGCGTGACGCGGACGCGGATGCCGTGCGTCACCTGCTCGTATGGGGTCTCATCGGTCACAAGACGGGTCCGCCTTTTGTTTGGCTGAGCTTTACCATGGCAGGCGGCGTTTGCGTCAACGAGTTTAGGCGCGCGCGCCGGAGCGCGGCCGGCGTCATCGAGCCGGTGCCGCGTTCCCGTTTGTCTGACGCCCCCCTCAGCCTCCGCGTGCAGCTTTCACGGCCTGATCGAGGTCTGCCAGCAGATCCTGCTCGTTCTCGAGGCCGACCGAGAGACGCAGCATGCCGTCGGTGATGCCGAGCTCGGCACGCGCCTCGGGGCCGATGCGGTAGTGGGTGGTGGTCGGCGGGTGGGTGATGATGCTCTTGGCGTCGCCCAGGTTGTTCGAAATTTTGATGATTTTCAGTGCGTTCTGAAGGCGGAACGCGGCTTCCTTGCCGCCTTCCACCTCGAACGCGATCATCTGTCCGCCGCCCGTCATCTGTTTCTTGGCGAGGGCGGCCTGGGGATGGTCGTCGCGGCCGCAGTAGATCACGCGGCTCACGCCTTTCGTTCCGGCGAGTTGATCGGCGATCACGGCAGCCGAGCTGCTCTGCGCCTTGACGCGCAACGGGAGCGTTTCCAGGCCCTTGAGCATCACCCAGGCGTTGAAGGGGCTCAAAGACGGGCCGGTCTGGCGGATGAAGTCCTGCAGGTGGTCGGTCAGGAACTTGTTCGAGCAGAGCACCGCGCCGCCGAGGCAGCGGCCCTGCCCGTCGATGTGCTTGGTCGCCGAGTAGACGACGACATCGGCACCGTGGGCGAGGGGGCGCTGCAGCATCGGGGTGGCGAAGACATTGTCGACCACGGTCGTGACGCCGGCCTTGCGGGCGATGGTGGAGACCGCCTCGATGTCCACGAGGTCGAGCGTGGGGTTGGCGGGCGTCTCGAAGAAGAAGGCCTTGGTGTTGGGGCGCAGCGCCGCCTTCCAGGCTTCGATGTCGCGTCCGTCGATCAGGGTCGCGGCGATGCCGAAGCGCGGGCACAGGGTCTCGACGATGTAGCGGCAGGAGCCGAACATGGCGCGGGCGGCAACCACGTGGTCGCCGGCTTTGAGGAACGAGAGCAGGCCTGCGGTGACGGCGGCCATGCCGGTGGCGGTGGCGCGGGCGACCTCGGCGCCTTCGAGCAGGCGGATGCGCTCCTCGAACATGGCGACCGTGGGGTTGCCGAAGCGCGAATACTGGAAGCCGGGGTCTTCGTTCTTGAAGCGGGCCTCGGCCTGCTCGGCAGAGGCATAGACGAAGCCCTGCGTGAGGAAGAGGGCTTCGGACGTTTCACCGAACTGCGAGCGGAGCACGCCGCCGTGAACGAGTTGCGTTTCGGGGCTCCAGCTCTCGGGATCGGCGGTGATCGGCGTCTTCTTGTTTGCCATGGGAGTGTCCTTCGCGCGCGGCGGGCGTTGCACCCGCTCGATTGGAGGCCGATGACGGCGCGCCGATCCGATTGGCCCGGCACGATCACGGCCATGAAAAAACCCGGCTATCCTCCCCGCTGCCATGAGCCAGGGCGGACCTCAAGCCGGGTCTCGCGCATGGGCCCTCTTTAGCGAGTTGTTTAACGTGGCTGCAAGCCGGCCGGCCAAATCACCACGATCCGCCCGTAAGCACAGGCTTGGCGGGCGGATTTGAGCGGGATTAGACCCTCCGGGCTCTTGGCGTCAAGGGGCGCTTCGTCTAGAGCGTGCAGGGACAGGAGTTAACCCGATGCCGCAAGATCCGAAAATCGCCGAGCCGGAGCCGGATTTTCCGCTTGGGGCGGCCGTGTCCGACGGCATCTTTCCGGTGCAGACCATCCGGGCGCTGATCTCGGCGGGCGGTCTCACGGCGGCGCAGCCGTTCGAGACCGGCCAGATTCAGCCCGCCAGTGTAGACCTGCGGCTCGGGCCGCGCGCCTATCGCGTGCGGGCGAGCTTCCTGCCGGGGCCGGGCGGGGTGGTCGCGGACAAGCTTTCCGATCTCAAGCTGCACGAGTTCGACATCGAGAATGGCGCGGTGCTCGAGACGGGGTGCGTCTATGTGGTGCCGCTGCTCGAAAGTCTCGCGTTGCCGGAGAGCATTGCCGCTTCTGCCAATCCGAAAAGCTCGACGGGCCGCCTCGACGTGTTCACGCGCGTGATCGCGGATGGGGTCTCCGCGTTCGACCTCATTCCGGCGGGATACAAGGGGCCGCTCTACGCCGAGATCTGTCCGCAGACGTTTCCTATTGTGGTGCGCAAGGGCTCGAAGCTCACGCAGCTTCGCTTCCGTCATGGCGATCCGCGCGAGACGGACGAAGGGCTTCAGCGGCTGCACGCGGCGGAGACGCTGGTCTCAGGCGCGCGCGCCGACATTCACGACGGCATCGCGCTCTCGGTGGATCTTGCGGGCGACCGCGACGGGCTCGTCGGCTACCGGGCCAAGCGGCATACGGGCGTGGTGGATGTGGACGCGCCTGGGGCCTGCGCGATCGCGGATTATTGGGAGCCGGTGCGCGCCGACAGCCAGCGCCGCCTGATCCTCGATCCGGACCAGTTCTACATTCTGGCTTCGAAGGAGGCCGTGCACATTCCTCCCACACACGCGGCCGAGATGATGCCGTTCAATCCGCTGGTCGGCGAGTTCCGCGTGCACTATGCGGGCTTCATGGACCCGGGCTTCGGCCATTCGGCGGCGGGCGGCAGCGGCTCGCGCGTGGTGCTGGAAGTGCGCTCGCATACGGTGCCGTTCATTCTGGAGGACGGGCAGATCATCGGGCGGCTCGTCTACGAGCGGATGATGGCGCTTCCGGAAACGCTCTACGGCCGCGATCTGGGGAGCCACTACCAGGCGCAGGGGCTGAAGCTCTCCAAGCATTTCAAGTAGAGTGCATTGCGGCCGCACCCGCGTCTCCGGTTCGGAGGCGATGCGGAGATGCGGCTGGATCCCGGCCTGCGCCGGGATGACGTTTGTTTTGTGAAATCCGACAGCCCAGACTCACCGTCGCCCCGATGAAGATCGGGGTCCAGGCGCGTTTCGCATAGGTGACGCTTCGGGCCGGTGTCCGGTGCCCACCCATTACCTCCGTGGCCGGGCTTGGCTCGGCCATTCAGGGGTCAGGCATTCTTCCGTTTGGACAAGTGGCCCTGGATGATCGCTTGTCGATGCGAAGCATCGCTCCGCGATGAGGGAAGTCATAGTGTGCATCGTGAACGCCGCCTCCGTGCCGTTGGGCGGCCTTCATGCAATCGGCGGTCAATCGGCGGTGTGTCTGGATCCCGGCCTCCGCCGGGATGACGTTTGTTTTGTGGGACCCGGCAGCCCAAACTCACCGTCACCCCGATGGAGATCGGGGTCCAGACGCGTTTCACACAGGGGACGCTCGGGCCGGTGTCCGGTGCCCTCCATCACCTCCATGGCCGGGCTTGACCCGGCCATCCAGGGGCGAGGCATTCTTCCGTTCGGACAAGCGGCCCTGGATGACCGCCTGTCGATGCGAAGCATCGCTCCGCGATGAGGGAAGTCATAGTGTGCATCGTGAACGCCGCCGCTGTGGCGTGGGGCGGCCTTCATGCAATCGGCGGCGTGTCTGGATCCCGGCCTTCGCCGGGATGACGTTTGTTTTGTGGGACCCGGCAGCCCAGACTCACCGTCACCCCGATGAAGATCGGGGGCCAGGAACGTTTCACACAGGGGGACGTTTTCCGGCCGTGTGTCCGGTGCCCACCCATTACCTCCGTGGCCGGGCTTGGCTCTAGCTGCCGCTCTTTTCGGCGTCCGGGCATTTGAGGGGTTTCGCAGCCTTGAGGATAGCGGCGACTACGCCCGGAAACTTCGCCTCGATCTCGTCGAGACGCAGGCTGTTCACGACCTCGGTGCCGCGGCGCTCGGACTGGATCAGGCCCGCTTCCCGCAAAATCTGAAAGTGATGCGACTGCGTCGACTTCGGCAGGTGCGCAGGTGCGGCCGTCGAGCAGTTGAGTGGGCAATCGCCCGTCACCAGGCGGCGCACGATCTCGAGCCGGACCGGATCGGCGAGCGCGTAGAGCACGCTTTCCAAGCGGATGGCTTCAGCCGGGGGATGTAGGAACGGTCTCTGCACGCCTTCAGATATGGCCCAAGATTCTTAAAATTCAATAGTTCGATAATCTTGAACTACGGGATTGCCGTTCATATGTCTGGGTGCAGCCGGGGCCAAGGTGGTGGTCGGCGCTACCAAGGTTTCTGACTATGCATATGAAATTTATGGAGAAATTTCCATGGCACGTCCCCTTGAAGGCAAAATCGCTCTGGTTACGGGCGGCAGCCGCGGCATTGGCAGGGCCGTCGCGGAGCGTTTGGCCGCTGATGGCGCGCTGGTCGCGGTCCACTACGGCAAGAACCGGCAGGCCGCTGTCGAAACGGTCTCGTCCATCACGGCTCAGGGCGGCACGGCGTTCGCAGTCGGGGCGGACCTGGCCGCCAAGGATGGCGTGAAGACCCTGTTCGCGGCGCTCGACGACGAACTCAAGGCGCGGACCGGGGCGAGCCAGTTCGACATCCTGGTCAACAATGCGGGCATCGCGCCGTTCGCAAACTTCGCGGACACCACCGAGGCGATCCTCGACGAGATCTACGCGGTGAACGTCAAGTCTGTGTTCTTCGTGGCGCAGGAGGCGTCGAAGCGGCTGCGGGACGGCGGGCGTGTCGTCAACGTGTCGAGCGTCGTTGCGCGCACGCCCTCTCCGGACCTTATCGCCTATTCGGCGCTCAAGGCGGTGATCAACAACCTCACGCAGTCGCTGGCCGTGGTGCTCGGCGCGCGGTCGATCACGGTCAACGCGGTGGCGCCCGGTGCGATCGACACGGATATGGCGGCCGCACTCGTCAAGGACCCGGCCATCGCGGAGCATCTCAAGAGCCAGCAGGCGCTGAAGCGGATCGGCCAGCCGGAGGATATCGCGGATGCCGTCGGCTTCCTCGCGAGCCTCGATGCGCGCTGGGTCACGGGACAGACCGTCTATGTCTCCGGCGGCGCGGCGCTGACCATCTGACGTAGACGGACATCGAGCTTGCCCCGGCAGTCGGCGGATCCTTCCTCCGCAACGACCGGGTGATGGAGTGAACGCGCGTGCGGGCTATCCCTGGCCTCCCCCAGAGGCACGCGCAAACCCCTGCACTCCCTCACCTGAGCCGGGGCATTTTTCTTTCATGAGCCCGCGAAATAGCGCGCGAGGAAGCGCTCGTAGATGGCGGTGAGCGTCACGAGGTCGGAGACGGGCACGTGCTCGTCGACGGCGTGGATCGTCTTATTGACGAGGCCGAACTCCACCACGGGGCAGAGGTCCTTGATGAAGCGGGCGTCAGACGTGCCGCCGCCGGTGGTGAGCGCGGGCGTGCGTCCGGTCTCCGCCTTGACCGCCGCTGAGAGCGTGTCGACGAGCACGCCGGGGCTTGTCAGGAACACGTCTCCCGTTCCGGCGAACGCGAGGTCGTAGCGGGCGTCGACTGTCGCCGCCGCTGCCGCGCACTGATCGCGCACCCACGCTTCGATGGTGGGCCGGCGCCAAGTGTCGTTGTAGCGAATGTTGAAGGTGGCGCGGGCCTCGGCCGGGATGACATTGGCGGCGCGGTTCGGCACCGAGATGACGGTTGCCTGAAGGTTCGAGGGCTCGAAGTGGCGCGTGCCGCCGTCGATCTCGGCGGACGAGAGCCGGTCGAGAATGCGAACGAGCTTGGGCAGCGGGTTCTCGGCTTTCTGCGGATAGGCGGCATGACCTTGCTTGCCGTGCACGACGATCTCGACGGTAAGCGATCCGCGACGTCCGACCTTGATCTCGTCGCCGAGCGCTTCGGGGTTCGAGGGCTCTCCGACGATGCAGTCGCTCACCACTTCGCCGCGCTCGCGCAGCCACTCCAGCACCTTCATGGTGCCGTTGATGGAAGGGCCTTCCTCGTCGCCGGTGATGAGGAAGGAGATCGAGCCGCCGATCTTTCCGCCGCTGGCCGCGAGGTGCCGCAACGCGGCGGCGGCGAAGCAGGCGACACCGCCCTTCATGTCCACCGTGCCGCGCCCGTAGAGGATCCCGTCCTTTATCTCGCCCGCGAACGGCGGAACGCTCCAGGCTTCGAGATTGCCCGGCGGGACGACGTCGGTGTGTCCCGCGAAGCAGATGTGAGGCTCGGCGGCTCCGAAACGCGCGTAGAGGTTTTCGACGTCCGGCGTGCCGGGCTCGCTGAAGGTCATGCGGTGGCAAGTGAAGCCCGCAGGGCGCAGCACGCTTTCGAGCAGGGTGAGGGCGCCGCCTTCGGCGGGCGTGACGCTCTCGCAGCGGACGAGCGCCTGCGTCAGCGCGATCGGATCTCTGGGATCGAGGCTCATGTCGGGCTCGGCTTCTGTGTGCGCGCGGGCGGATGAGGAGCGTGGTCGCCGGGCAGCGTTTCTATGATCGTGATCTTCTGCCAGATCTTGTTCGACAGGTCCGAGGTCAGAAGCTCGATGTCGCCCACGGTCTCGACCACGACCGGGTCGCTGAGCTTCTCCGCGTAGAGGGCGGCGCATTTCGCGGTGAGCGACAGCATTTCGGAGCAGTAGTCGAGGTAGCGGATCAGCTCAAACGGCGTCATGGGCCGGTCCGGCGAGCTCGCCGTGCGGAGGTGGCCGAGCATGCTCGGGTCCTTCGTCAACTGGTGCATGTCGATGACGTGGATGATCGACCGCAGCTCGTGCAGCGCCTTAAGCGCGCGGTCGCGTTTCCACCGCGTTTCGAGGGAAGCGAGAAAATAGGCCGCGCCGCCGAGCACGATGACGAGGTTCACGCCCGCATCGACGCCCTGCATCATTTCCGAGAGGTCATCGGAGGTCTTGAGCGCAGAAGCCTCGATGGCGAAGAGTGCGGCGAGGGCGAGCACAATTGCGAGCAGCGCGAGCAGCGAAAGGCGGAGCCCCCAGATCGGCTGCGAGACGGCGACGATCCGTTCCGAGGTCTGCTGGGCCAGGCCCACGACCTCGCTACAGACGCGGCTGAGGCCCGAGCCCGGGAAGCGCTGCTCGATACGCTTCTGGAGCGTGAGGAGCGTATCGATGATCTTGGTGGAATCGAGAGAGCGGTACATCGGCCGGACGGCGTTTCGAAAGGTGTTTCCTACCTAGCACAGGCCGCCGGCCGTGTATCCCGAGCCGTGACCGGCTCAGTCGCGCAGCAGCTCGTTGATGGAGGTCTTCGAGCGGGTTTTCTCATCCACGCGCTTGACGATGACGGCGCAGTAGAGGTTCGGGCCGGGCTCGCCGGAGGGGAGCGGCTTGCCGGGCATCGCGCCGGACACGACCACAGAGTAAGGCGGGACGCGGCCGAAGAACTTCTCGCCCGTCGCGCGGTCGATGATGGTGGTGGAGGCGCCGAGGTAGACGCCCATGGAGAGCACCGAGCCCTCGCCCACGATGACGCCTTCAGCAACCTCGGCACGCGCGCCGATGAAGCAGTTGTCCTCGATGATCACGGGGCCGGCCTGGAGCGGCTCCAGCACGCCGCCGATGCCGGCGCCGCCCGAGATGTGGCAGTTCTTGCCGATCTGGGCACACGAGCCCACGGTCGCCCAGGTGTCCACCATGGTGCCGCTGTCGACGTAGGCACCGAGGTTGACGAAGGAGGGGAGCAGCACGACGCCGGGAGCGATGTAGGCCGAGCGGCGCACGAAGGCGCCGGGCAGGACGCGGAAGCCGCCCTTCTTGAAGTCCTCTTCGGTCCAGCCCTGGAACTTCGGGGCCACCTTGTCCCAGTAGGAGGAGCCTGCGGGGCCGCCGGCGATGAGGCCCATGTCGTTCAGGCGGAAGGACAGGAGAACCGCCTTCTTGAGCCACTGGTTGACGACCCATTCGCCGCCCTTCTTCTCGGCGACGCGGGCCTCGCCCTTGTCGAGCAGCGCGAGCGCGGATTCGACGGCATCGCGCACAGCGCCCTTGGTTGCGGAGTTCACGCTATCGCGCGTCTCCCAGGCCGTCTCGATCGTCTTCTGAAGGTCGCTCATGCTCGTCTCTGCCCCATTCTTAATCGTCTTGGGGGCGTTCATGCGGGCTCTGCCGGGGTCTGTCAATGCTGGAGGAATTTCGGGTTTTTCCCGAGCGGACAGTGTCTCGGCAAACTCGGCGTTAACGCCATTGCTCTATTTTTAGGGAACGGCTGTGCTCGCAGGCTCAGGACACGCGGCGCGCCGGGCACCTGTGTCGGATTTTGTAATGCGTAGGCGGGAGGTTCGCGTGCTTGGAACCCAAGAGCTCGGTGCGAGAGGCCCGGGCGGCGTTGTGACGGCAGGTCCGTGGATCGCACGGGACAGCTACATTGCCGAGACGGCGGTCATCATCGACAGACTGACGGCGAAGATCGAGCGGCTCGAGCGGCGCGAAGAAGCGCTGAACGCCAAGGTGGCGGAGCTGGTGGAGCATACCCAGCAGGCTGGCCGGTTCCAGGCGCTCGCAGAAAGCCTCAGGAATTCAAGAGATTATAAGCTGGATGAGACGATCCGGCTGGCCAAGGAGCTGCGCGGGAGGATCGAGGCCATCGAAGGTCCGCGCGCCGACTACCACGGTCTCACCTACAAGACGCTGGCGGCCATCGACCGCAAGCTCTCCGAGTTGTCGGCTCCGAAGTCCCGCAAGATTTCCTTCGCTGGGTGGCCTCGCTTCACCGGGGTGATGGCGACTGTTTGCGTCATCGGGGCTCTGGCATCGATGACGCTGCGTCTCGTCTAAGGCCTAGCGCAAGGCGGATTCGACCAGTCGTTTGGCGTCGGCCGAATCCCATTCGGCCGGGCCCGGGAGGCGGCCGATCTCGCGCCCTTCCGGATCGATCAGGATGGTCGTCGGCATGCCGATCGCTTTTAGTGCCGATCCGCTACGCGTCGTCGTATCTATATAGAGTTTCAGAGACTTAACCCCTGTCTCGTCGAGAAATTTCTTGACGGACTGCACGCCGGTGCGGTCCACGGCGAGGGCAACCACCTCGAAGGTGCCGGAGCCCAAGGCGGTCTGAAGGCGGTCGAGGGAGGGCATTTCCTCGCGGCACGGCGCACACCACGTCGCCCAGAGGTTCAGGAGAACCGTCTTTCCACGGAAGTCCTTGAGGGTCTTGGGGTTGCCGTCGCCGTCCGTGAAGCTCACGTCCGCCAGCGGCTCGAGTGTCTTCTTGAAGACGAAGGCGGGCATCCCGGCAGCGCGCTTCTGCACATCGGTCGCGGCCTTTTCTCCCGATTGCTCCTCGTAATCGCCCAAGCCGATGTTGTCAGGCCGGCCAAGCGTGCCGTATACCGCCGCAAAGCCGACAAGAGCCGCAACTGCGGCCATGGCCACCACTGCTGCGTAGCTTTTTTGAGGTGCGCGGGAGGTGGTGCCGTTGTTCATGATTGCTTCCATCGAAGTGGGTCTCACGGAGGGCCCGTTCCGTGACAGATAAAAACGCCAACAAGATGTGGGGCGGCCGCTTCGCTGCCTCGCCTGCCGAGATCATGGAGGAGATAAATGCCTCCATCTCCTTCGACAAGGTTTTGGCGCCGCAGGATATCCGCGGCTCGAAGGCGCACGCGGCGATGCTAGGCGAAACCGGCATCATCACCAAGAGCGATGCGCGCGAGATCCTGCGCGGGCTCGATCAGGTGGCGGCTGAGATCGAAGGTGGCACGTTCAAGTTCTCGCGCTCGCTCGAGGACGTTCATATGAACGTGGAGAGCCGGCTGAAGGAACTGATTGGTGCGCCCGCCGGGCGGTTGCACACGGCGCGCTCGCGCAACGACCAGGTGGCGACCGACTTCCGTCTGTTCGTCCGGGATTCTGCCGACGCAATCATACGGGCCATCGCCGATCTCCAGATCGTGCTGGTGAAGAAGGCGGAAGCGCACGCGGCAACCGTGATGCCGGGGTTCACGCATCTCCAGCCCGCGCAGCCGGTGACGTTCGGCCATCATCTGCTCGCCTATGTCGAAATGCTCGGGCGCGACCGCAGCCGGTTCGTGGATGCGCGGCGGCGGCTCAACGAGTGCCCGCTCGGGTCGGCGGCGCTCGCCGGCACGTCGTTCCCGATCGATCGGGCCAAGACAGCCGAGGAGCTGGGCTTCGACCGGCCGATGGCGAACTCGCTCGATGGCGTGTCGGACCGGGATTTCGCGCTCGAAGTTCTCGCGGCGTCCTCGATCGCGGCGGTTCATCTCTCGCGGCTCGCCGAGGAGATCGTGATCTGGATGACCCCGCAGTTCGGGTTCATCAAGCTGTCGGACCGCTTCACGACCGGGTCCTCCATCATGCCGCAGAAGCGCAATCCGGACGCGGCGGAGCTGGTACGCGCCAAGGTGGGACGCATCTCGGGGGCGTTCTACAGCCTACTGACGGTGATGAAGGGACTTCCGCTGGCGTATTCCAAGGACATGCAGGAGGACAAGGAGGCGACGTTCGACGCCATCGCCTCGCTGCGTCTCGCCCTTCTGGCCATGACCGGCATGGTGGGAGACCTGGAGCCTGTCGAGGAGACCATGCGCGCGGCGGCCGGGCGCGGCTACTCCACGGCCACCGATCTCGCCGACTGGCTGGTGCGGGAGCTCAAGATGCCGTTCCGCGATGCCCATCACGTCACGGGGGCCATCGTGAAGGCTGCCGAGGACAAGGGGCTCGAGCTCGAAAACGTGCCGCTGGCCGTGATGCAGGCCATCGAGCCGCGGATATCGAACGGCGTTTACTCTGTTCTTTCCGTGGAGAATTCCGTAAAGTCCCGCAAGAGCTATGGGGGAACTTCGCCACAGAACGTCGCGAAAATGGCGCGAGCCTGGGCGCGGCGCTTGGAAAAGGACGGCGGGGGGCGCTAAACTCCGCCCCAGTTCCGTTTTAGGGTTTCCAGAATTCCGGCGGGCTTCGAGGGCTTGATCGAGATGACGAGTTGGTTTCGCGCACTTCTGACCGTGTCCGCACTGGCGCTCGCGCTCGGTGGGTGCGGTGTGCGCGGATCCCTGGAAACGCCGGCGGAAGCCAAAGCCGACGCTACCGCCGAGGCCCAATCGGGCCAGGGCAAGCCCGAAGGCGCGGCTCCCAAGCCCCACAAGGGCTTCATCCTCGACGGCCTCCTGCGCTAAGCCGCTTCCCGGTCTTTCCGTTTCCGCTTTTCCGGGAGCCCCGGCTCCCGCTATAGGTGCGGTCGCAAATCGATCGGACCGCTTCCACTCCCATGCATCATTTCAGCTACAAAGGCGGCGTGCTTCACGCCGAGGACGTCAGCCTCGCCCGGCTCGCATCGGAGGTCGGGACGCCGTTCTACTGCTATTCGACCGCGACACTGGAACGGCACTATCGCGTTCTGGATCAAGCCTTTGCAGGCCAGGACGCGGTGATCTGCTTCGCCGTGAAGGCGAACTCCAACCAGGCGGTGCTCGCTACGATGGCGCGTCTGGGCGCGGGGATGGATGTCGTCTCGGAGGGCGAGCTGAGGCGCGC
Organism: Hyphomicrobium sp. DMF-1; assembly: GCF_027886585.1. NCBI lineage: Bacteria > Pseudomonadati > Pseudomonadota > Alphaproteobacteria > Hyphomicrobiales > Hyphomicrobiaceae > Hyphomicrobium > Hyphomicrobium sp. DMF-1. Next base: position 464,438 of record NZ_CP115706.1, read on the forward strand.
GCGGGCTGCGGGCGTTCCGGCCGACAAGATCATCTTCGCGGGCGTCGGCAAGACCCGGGATGAAATGGCCTACGCGCTTCGCGAGGGCATTTTCAGCTTCAACGTGGAGAGCGAGCCCGAACTCGAGGCGCTGTCGGAGGTGGCGGCGGGCCTCGGTGTCAAGGCGCGGGTGGCGGTCCGGGTCAATCCGGACGTGGACGCGAAAACCCATGCCAAGATCTCGACCGGCAAGTCCGAGAACAAGTTCGGCATCCCCTATCTCAAGGCTGTGGCGCTCTATGCCGAAGCGCGGCGGCTGCCTGCGCTCGCCGTGCAGGGAATTCATATGCACATCGGCAGCCAGATCACCGATCTCGCGCCGTTCCGCGATGCCTTCAGGCTGATGCGCGACCTCACGCTGGAGCTCAGGCGCGAGGGGCACGACATTCATCATCTCGATATCGGCGGCGGCCTGGGCGTTCCCTACCGCGGCTCGAACGAGGTGCCGCCGCATCCGGACGAGTATGCGGCGCTGGTCAAGGCTTCGCTCGGCGATCTCGGTGCGAAGATCTACCTCGAGCCCGGCCGCATGATCGTCGGCAATGCAGGGGTTCTCGTTGCGCGCGTGACCTACGTGAAAGAGGGAGCGAACAAGCGCTTCACCATCGTGGACGGCGCGATGAACGACCTGATCCGCCCCACTCTGTACGAGGCCTTTCACGAGGTGTGGCCGGTTGCGGAGGCGCGTGCGTCCGAGCCGTCCGTGCTGCAGGACATCGTGGGGCCGGTGTGCGAGACGGGCGACTATCTGGCGATCGACCGCACTCTGCCGCCGTTCGAGCCCAACGATCTCCTGGCGGTGATGACCGCGGGCGCCTACGGGGCGGTGATGTCGTCGACCTACAATACGCGCCTCCTCGTGCCGGAGGTGCTCGTTAACGGCGAGACCTATGCCGTGGTGCGGCCCCGTCCGTCCTACGATGAGCTGATCGGCCTCGACCGGCTGCCGCCCTGGCTGGCATAAGGCCGGATCTTGGCTGCGGGTATGGCACGCGGGGCAGCTTGTCCGTTGTCGCGGCTCGGTGCTCACGGCGTTCATTGGCCCCCTGCAATCCAAGGACGGGGCCTCGAACGTTAGCGCTTTTTAATGAAGGCGCCCTGGGGGCCGTGCTAGGTTTCGGGCCATGGAGATGGACCAGAGTTCCCCAACATCCGATCGCGTGTTCGAGCGTAAGATCTGGCGTGCCCGCGTCGTGGGCGCGTTCGAGCAGCTCTGGCTCAAGCTTTGGCTCGTGCTCGCCGTCGTCGCGGTCTTTCTGCTGGTGTCCTACGCGGGCCTCTGGGCCTATCTGCCGCCTGTCGTTCACGCGGGCCTGCTCGGCGCGTTCGGCGTGGCACTGCTCGTGGCGCTGGCATCGCTCGCGCGGGTGACGTGGCCGACGCGCGACGACGCGATAAGGCGGATCGAGCGCGCGTCCGGCGTGCCGCACAGGCCGGCGACCTCCTATGAAGATACACTCAGCGCGCCGTCGTCCGACCCGGCGACGCTTGCCATCTGGCAGGCGCATCGCGCGCGCATGGCGGCGATGCTTGCCAAGCTCAAGCCCGGCAAGCCCCATCCGAGAACAGACCGGTTCGATCCCTTCGCCGTCCGCGCCGCTTTGGTGCTCGGCGTCGCCGGGCTAACCGGGCTCATGGGACCGACTGCGTTCGAGCGGGTGCGGGCGGCGTTCACGTTCGGCGCCGCGTCCGCGCATACGGAAGCGCGCCTCGATGCATGGCTCACGCCGCCGTCATACACCGGCCGTGCTCCCGTCATGCTGGCGGACGGAGCCGGGGGCGCGAAGGCGCAGCCGGCGGCTGCCGAGGGAGATGCGCGGCCTGCGGTGCACGAGGTTCCCATAAAGAGCCTTCTGATCGTTCGTGCCGGTGGCATGGGTGATGCTCCGCTGTCCATTGAAGTCGTGCCGACGGTGGCCGAGGGCGAGAAGCCCTTGGTCGAGCGCGTGGAAGCGAAGTCGGAGCAGGATACGGGCGATCTCAAGGAGGTGCGCTTCGAGATGAAGCGTTCCGCCACCGTTCGCGCGCTTGCCGGACGCAGCGAGCTAGCATCGTGGCAGATCTCGGTCACGCCCGATGCTTTGCCAAAGATCTCGCTGTCGCGTCCGCCGGAGTTGACGCCGCGCGGCTCGCTCAAGCTCACCTACAAGGTGGAAGACGACTACGGCGTGGCGTCGGCCGGCGTGCAGCTCAAGAAGCTCGCCGATCCGCCGCGCGATCCGAAGCGGGCCTGGGCGCAGCCGGAAGCGCCGCGCGGGCCGCGTCCACCGCTCATGCGTCCGCCGAAGCTCGAACTGCGTCTGCCGAAAGCGAACGCGACGTCAGCGGAAGCGCACACCTATTTCGAGATGGCGTCTCACCCCTGGGCGGGACGCAAGGTGATCATGACGCTCGAAGCCAAGGACGTGGCGGGGCAGGTGGGCAAGAGCCCGGGCTTCGAGATGATCCTTCCGGAGCGCCACTTCACCAAGCCGCTCGCGCGCGCCATCGTCGAGCAGCGCAAGAAGCTGCTGGAGGATAGCCGCTATCGTCCGGTGGTGCTGACCGCGCTCGATGCGCTGACGCTCGAGCCCGATGGCTTCATCGACGACACCAAGGTCTATCTCGGTCTCAGGACGGTATTCCACCGCCTCAAGAACGATCGCTCGCGCGCCGGCCTTTCGAGCGTGATCGATCAGCTCTGGCAGATCGCGCTCCGTATCGAGGACGGCAACCTGTCGGATGCGGAGCGAGCGCTCAAGGACGCGCAGGACAAGCTGGCCAAGGCTCTGGAGAACGGCGCATCGGAGGAAGAGATCAAGCAGCTCATGCAGGAGCTGCGGCAGGCGCTCAACGATTTCATGAACCAGCTTGCGCAGCAGAACGAGGGCGGGCAGCAGCAGGAAGGGCAGAACCAGGATCAGCAGACGCTCGCCCAGCAGGATCTCGAGCGGATGATGCGCAATCTCGAGGAGATGGCAAAGAGCGGCTCGCGCGAGCAGGCGCAGCAGCTTCTCTCGGAGATGCAGGATCTCATGGAACGTCTGCAATCGGGCCGGCAGGACCAGGCCCAGGCGCAGAAGAACCAAGAGATGATGAAAATGATGGAAGAGCTGGGCGACATGGTCGGCGACCAGCAGAAGCTGATGGATGACACCTTCGGCGAGCGCCGCGAGGAAGACGGCAATCAGGAGGGCGGACGCAACGGCCAGCAGCAACCGCCTCCCGGCATGAAGGGCATGGGCCAGGAGGGCCGCGAAGGCGGAGCCGGGGCGCCGCCGGGCATGGCGGGTGAGCCGCAGCGCGGCCGCGGTCAGCGCGGTGGCGAGCAGCCGGGCGGACAAGCGCAGCAGGGTCAGGGCAACCAGCTCGGGCAGGGCAATCCGCGCCAGGGCGGCCTCTCCGATCTGACGCAGCGGCAGCGCGAGCTGAGGGATCGCCTCGGTCAGTTGCAGCGGGATATGCGTGGGAAGGGCGCCGGGTCGAGCCAGCAGCTCAAGGACGCAGAGCGTGCGATGGAAAGCGCGGAGGATGCTCTCCAGCGCGGCGATCTCGACGAGGCGACCGAGCAGCAGTCACGCGCGCTCGATCAGATGCGCCAGGGTGCGCAGTCGATGGCGCAGGAGATGATGCGCAACATGCCTCAGCGCTATGGCCAGTCCGGCGATACGCCGCGTGATCCGCTGGGCCGTCCGCAACGATCGCAGGGGCCGGATCTCGGCACCTCGGTGAAGGTGCCGGATCAGATCGACATCCAGCGGGCGCGTGAGATTCTCGAGGAGCTGCGCCGCCGTCTCGGCGATGCCACGCGCGCGCCCGTGGAGCTGGATTACCTGGAGCGCCTGCTTCGCCGCTTCTGACGCGGTGCGCCTCTCAAGCTCGTCTCATGATTTTCGGATGGCGTGCGGTGCGGATGCTTTCGCGCCGCCTCGCTCGCGTGCGGATAAGATCAGGCTCTAAGGTGCGGCAACGGCGGGGGCGGAGCGGATGCCGAGGCCGCCGACCACCTGATGGCTCACGAGATTGGTGGTGAGGCGGCCGCCCGGCGGCTCTTCGCCCGAGAGCCAATCGCTGAACTGGCGCCAGAGATCGTAGAACAGCAGGCTGCCGTCGCGCTCGGACAGCGGCATCAGATACGGCGCAAGGGTGAACTTGTATTCGAAGAAGTACGAGACACGTGCGGTGCGCAGCTCAATGCCGACGAGCGCCTGCCCGACGGCGCCTGCCATCTGGTACTCGTAAGTGCGCTTCTCCGAGTTCGCCATCTGCACTTCCGAGTGAGGCAGCGAGACGCCCGCGCCGAGGCCGACGTAAGGATAAATGCGGGGCGTGAAGCTCGGCAGCCGGAAGAGGCCGTTCAGCGTCAGCATGTTGTGCCCGTGGCTCGCTTCAAGTTTGCGGAAAACGCTACGGATGACGGCCTTCTCGGGAGCGGGCGCGCCGTCGATGGTGCCGGTGAAGGCTGCCTCCTGGTCGAAGCGCGAGATGGTCTTCGAGTGGGTGAAATCGAGCATCGTTCCGATGCGGCCGGTGCCGAGCCAGCGCACGATGCGGGCGCCGTAGTAGATCGGATTGACGAACGGCTTGCCTTCCCACTCGACCTCTTTGGCCGTGAAGTCGTGGACGCCGGTCTTCTTGATCGAGACGTCGCTCGGGTAGGTGTAGGGGACGCCCGAGTAGCCGGCGAACATGAACTCGCCGCCCGCGGGCGCGTAGGCTGAAGGCGCGCCGGCTGGGGCGGCGGCGCGATCCGAGGAGGTGCCATCGGTGCTCTGCTCCATCACGATCGGAGCGGCAACGACGGCGAGCGCGGCGATGGCGAACAGGCTCGACAAGGCCTCGATGCGTCGGGTGCCCATTTGCGGGGCGGGGCGGCGCGGCTGCTCCAACGTCCAGGTGGCGCCCGTCAAGATCCGCATTCTGTTCCCTCTGCCGGCTTGGAATCTGGCTGCCGGACCAAGTAGCGGATTGCGGCAGTCCGCTCAATACCTCAGGGTTTTTCAGCTTCAAGATCGCGGCTGGCTGAGGCGGCCCAGCATCTTGAACACAATGTCGATCTGGGGGGCTTCCCGCGTCAGATAGTCGTGTCCGGTGTAACCCCACCAATCCCAGCAGCCTTGCGGGTTGATGGGCGAGGATGAGGCTTGGGGAAACAGCACGATGAACGCGTTGTTGTCGGCCCAGTTGGCGTAGCCCGACTCGCGGATGAAGGTCTCGCCGGTGTTGGTTCGGTTCTGAGCGCAGCCGTGGAAGGCGATGTGAACGCGGCAGGTGGTGGTCTCGGCGCAGGATTTGGGAATGTAGGCGACGCCGCGCTTCTCCATGCCGTGGTTAGGCTCATCGGCGAAGAACGGGCGCTGGTCGAACTCGATGAAGGTGCCGCCCGGCGTTTCGACGCGGGGCGCGAGATTGCCGTAGATGTGCTTCAGCACCTCGCCGGCCTGGTCGTAGTCGCAATCGACGACGTAGGGCTTGGCGGTGTCCTCGCACGCAAGCCCCTGGTCCGACGTGACGAAGGCGTGCCCGGCCGGCTTGTCCGACACATAGACGAGGTTGGCCTCTTTCAGGCCGAGGCGCTTGTAGAACTCGTAGGCCGAGGCGACGATGGCAGGGACGACGGTGCGATCGTTGGAGCCCGAGAACAGGTAGACCCGGTCCTCCATCAAGCTCGCCAGCGGATCGATACGGCCGGTGTCTGCGAGCTTTTTGGTTTTCTCCACGAGGAGGTCGACATCCGGGATGCCCCAGACGGCGAGCGCATTCAACATGCAGCCGTTGATGGCTTTGGAGAGATTGAGGAAGGCCGCGCCGGGGCCGGGCATGAGATCGGAGAACGCGCTCTCGGCGCAGCCGTAGGGGCCGCCCGCGATGATGGCCGCGCCCGAGACGATCTTGGAATGAGCGATCTGAAACTGGCCGGCCATGTAGGCGCCGGAGGAAATGCCGGACACGGACGTCTCGGAGATGTTGGCCGCGAGGGCTGGCAACTCGACGATCGCATCTTCGGCGTGGCCGGAAGCCGAGGCGAGGAACAGGGCGAGGACGCCGAGAAGCGCGCGTGTCGTGGCATAGCGTCGTTGCACTGGTCTCATCCTGTCGTGTCAGGCGATCGGTGTCGCGCGCTCGGCGCTCGGCCCCACAGTAGCGCGTGAAACGCCGTTCCGCCAATGCGCCGGGCTAGGCAAAAATCCCGCCAGCCGCAGAGCTTACACGTGATCCTCAGCGGAGGCGCACGGTGACGCGGTCCACGTAGCCCTTGGCGTCGATCACGGTCAGCTTGGCGAAGCCGCGCCCGTCCGGCTGCCATTCGACCTCGCGGCGGAAGGGGTCCGACTGTACGGGCGTGCCGTCGACGAGCCACGTGAGGGGAAGGGCGCCGCCTTCGGCCTTGAGGATCAGCGGCTCGGCTTCGCGTTCCTCGACGTCGAGCTCGGACCGGTCCGGCGGGAAGGAGATGAGCACCGGTGGCTCCAGGAACGGGCCGGTGGCAATCTGGCTGTCGCCGGGCTCGCGGAAGCGCTTGAGCGGGGGCGGCAGGCTTGCGCCGGTGGCTTTGATCACGCCAGCGGGGGCAGACCGGAACGGCGCCGGCCGTTCGGCGATACGCGCGAAGGTATCGAAGAGAATGGGTGCGGCGGCCATGCGGCCCATCAGGCCCGGCGTCGAGGCGCCATCCGGACGGCCGACCCACACGCCGACGACGTGGCGGCCGTCGTAGCCGATGGCCCAGGCGTCGCGATAGCCGTAGGACGTGCCGGTCTTGTAGGCGATGGCGCCGCCTTTGACGTTCGGCGGGGGCGGGGCGTCCTTCAGGATGTCGGTTACGTACCAGGAGGACACGGGAGACAGCAGGCGACGGCGCGGGTTCGCGGCCGGCTTTGCCTTGCCTTCTCCGTCGCGGGTCCAGGACAGGCTGATCGGCTCTCCGCCGTGCGCAAGTCCGCCGTAAAGCGCGACGAGGTCCCGCAGCGTCATGCCGAGCCCGCCGAGGGCGATGGCGAGCGAAGGCTGTGTATCGCGCGGCAGCGCGGGCTCGATGCCTGCGCGGCGGAAGCGGCCGATGAGGCGGCCGGGGCCGACGGCGGCGAGCACCTTGACGGCCGGCACGTTGAGCGAGTTGCCGAGCGCCTCGCGGACGGTGACGGTGCCGTGGAAATCCTCGTCGAAGTTCTCGGGCGTGTAGGTGCCGAAGCGCGTGCGGCGATCCTCGATCAGCGTTTCGGGATGTGCGAGGCCCGCCTCGAAGGCGAGACCATAGATGAAGGGCTTGAGGGTCGAGCCGGGCGAGCGGATGGCCGCCGTCATGTCGATGGCGCCCTGGCGATCGTTGTCGAGGTAGCCGGCCGATCCTACGTGGGCCAGCACCTCGCCCGTGTTGTGATCGATGACGATGACGGCGCTCGACAGTTTGGGCCCGAGGAGTTTCGTTTCCTCGGCGGCGAGCTTCTCGACGGCCGATTGCAGCTCGCGGTCGAGCGTCAGGCGATGGATGGTCTTGGCCGGTTTCGCCGCGACCTCGGCTTCCGAGAGGTGCGGGGCGAGTTTCAGGAACTCGAGGCGCTGTTTCGGAACGCGCTCATCTTTCGCACGCTCGGCCTCGGCTTTCGGCAGCACGCCTTCCTCGACGGCGCGATCCAGCACGCGGTCACGGGCACGGCGGGCGCGCTCGCTGTAGCGGTCCGGGCGGCGGGTCTCGGGCGATTGGGGAAGGGCGACGAGAAGGGCGGCTTCACCCGCGGAGAGGTGGCGCGGCTCTTTGCCGAAGTAAGCGAGAGAGGCTGCGCGCACGCCTTCGATGTTGCCGCCGAAGGGTGCGAGACGCAGGTAAAGCCGCAGAATGTCGTCCTTCGAGAGGCGCTCCTCGAGCTGAAGCGCGCGGGCGACCTGGCGCAGCTTGCCGGCGCCGGTGCGCTCGTGCTTGCCGTCGAGCAGGCGCGCAACCTGCATGGTGAGCGTGGAGCCGCCGGAGACGATCTGGCCGTGACGCAGCAGCAGATAGCCCGCGCGCAGGAAGGCCAGCATGTCCACGCCGCCGTGGCTGTAATAGCGCTTGTCCTCGAAAGCCATGAGGATCGCGAGATAGCGCGGATCGACCTCGCTCACGTCGACGGGCAGGCGCCAGCGCCCGTCCTTGGTGGTGAAGGCGCGCAGCAGCTTGTTGTCACGATCGAGCACCGTCACCGACATTTCGTTGGCGGCTTCGAGCGGGAGCGGACCGATCTGGTGCTTGACGATCTCCAAGGTCGCCATCGCGGCGGCGGCCACGAAGGCCACCGCCGCGACAGAAAGGACGGCGAGCCGCAGAGAGCGGGGGAGAGGCCTTGTCCATCGCGATGTGCGACCGGGGGGAGAGGACAAGGCCGCTTCCGCGGCGCGCCGTTTCTTGAGGAACGGGAAGCTCATGTTCCCGGCCCTAGCTCTTGGGTTTCACGATGAGGGTGCCGGCACCGGAGCGGGCGTAGCGCTCCGGACGATACATGTCCTCAATGGTGGCAGCGGGGTGGACGAACGTGCCCGGTGTCACGGCGCGAACGATGTAGGCGACGGTGGCCGAGGCCGCGGGCTCCTTGGCCGCGCTCGGGGTCGCCGGAGCCTCCGCCGTGCCGTTGCCGGTGTCGTCCGAGCCGTTGCTGTCGCTGTTGCTCTCCTCCTCGTTGTCGTTGCTCGACGAGGAGCTGGACGTTCCCCAAAGGTTGAAGGCCGCGACGAAGCGGTCGTCACGGAACTCCGTGTGGTCAGGCCGCAGCGTCGTTTTCAGCCAGTCGAGCGTCTTGATGTCGCCGCTGTCGACGAGGCGCGGGTTCTCGATCTCGAGGCCGGCTGGCAGCCGGTCCACGAGCAGCACGCGGCCAGCGGCCTCGTCGCTCGTGATCTTGAGCACCGCAACGAGACGCTCGTTCTGCGCAAGCTCGCTCTTGCCGCCGGTAGCGCTCTCTAGATCGACCTTCTTGCCGTCGAGCGTGTAGTAGGCGCGCTCGATCTCGAAGCCCTTGGAGATGGCGGGCTCCGTCGTCAGGCTGGCGCCGATCACGGTGACCACCGCGTCTGTAGACGCATCGCCGTCGTTGGTGACGGTGATGCCCTTCTCCAGCTCTTCCGGCGTGACGGCGCGGATGATCGATCCGTTCACCGGCGCGCCGTCCACGAGGAGCTTGGCGGACTTGGTCTGCTCGCCGAGGGCATGGGCGGCCAGCAACATCCACGCCTGTTCCTGTGTGGAAGTGTAGTTGCGGGCGACATACGCCTTGGCGATGACGTTCACGAGACGCGGCGTCTCCGATTTCACAATGCCGGTCTCGGAGGCGAGCGTGACGAGAGCGGCGCCGTCGCGGATGTCCGAACCGTAGTCCGAGCGGGCGACGTTCTGCTTGTCATCCGAGGAGAACGTGGTGAGGGCCGCCTTGAAGGCCGTTTCCGCGCGCTCCTTGTCGCCCACCATGGCGAGGGCAGCGCCGAGCTGCGCCTTGCCGAGCGGCGTCGTGAACTTGTCGAGCTTGGTATCGACGTAGTAGCGGAGTTCACCCACCGGTGCGCGGCCGTTGCGGGCCAGCACGTAGAGGGCGTAGGCACGCTCCTCGCCGCCTTCCGAGAAATCCTCACCGTTCAAGGCGAAGTTCTGGAGACGGTCGAGCGCCTGGTTGAAGGGAAGCTGGCGCACGTCGTAGCCGGACTCGCGGGCACGGGTGAGGAAGTCCGTCACGTAACTGGTGAGCCAGAGGTCACCGCTGCCGGGACCCCAGCTTCCGAACGCGCCGGAGCTGTCCTGCATCTCGAACACGCGGGCAACCGCACCCTGCACGCGCTCCTTCAGGGCCTTGTCGGTGCCGATGCCGACGCGGGCGGCGACGGCGTTGGCGTAGAGCAAGGGAAGAGCACGCGAGACAGTTTGCTCGGCGCAGCCATAGGGGTAGCGGTCGAGCGCGGTCAGCAGGCCGGGGACGTCCATGTTGGCGGTGGGGCCGACCGAGAGGTTCACCTTGGTGCGATTTCTGATGAGGCCAGCGAGCAGGTCCTTAGAGAGTGTGAGCTTGCCGCCGTTGGGTGCGAGTGCGCTCACCGTGGTGCGCTTGATGTCGCCTGCGGGCGGCTTCACGTCGAGCGTCAGGCGGCGCGAGAGAGCGATGCCGCCGGGACCCGAGACGCGGACGTCGTAGGTACGCAGACCCACGTCGGAGGGCTTGAAGGTGACCTGCTGCGACTTGCGCTCGCCGTTCTTGAGGGCGACGGCCTGTTCGGCCAGCGCGGTTTCACCCTCGGTCTGGTCGACGAGCTTGGCGGTGTAGGTGCCGTCCGGTCCGTCGACGTTGTGAAGCGAAAGATCGACGCGGGCTTCGTCGCCGAGGGTGAGGAAGCGTGGGGCCGAAGCCGTGAGCGCCACCTCGTCACGCACGATCACGTCGCTGGTGCCGTGGCCGAGCTTGGTCTTCGACCAGGCCACGGCCATGACACGCACGGTGCCGTTGAAGCTCGGGAGCGGGAAGCTCACGTTCGCGGTTCCGTCGGCGCCGACGGTCACGATGCCGGAGTAGTAGGAGACGGTTTCCTCGACAGGCGGGCTGCCTTGCAGGCCCGTGCCTTCCATGCCGTCACCACCGGAGCGGAGCTTGCCGCGCTCGGCGCGCATGCCGTCGATGAGGCGGCCGTAGAAGTCGCGCAGCTCGAGGGCGAGCTTGCGCTGGGCGTAGAAGTGCAGCTCCGGTGCCGGAACCTGGTAGCGGGTGAGGTTGAGGATGCCGACATCGACGGCGGCGACCGTGATGCGCGCTTCCTCTCCGGCGTCGAGGCCTTCCACCTTGACCGGAATGGTGAGCTCGGAAGCACCCTTCACCTTGGCTTCCGTGGGGATCGCAACCTTGAGTGTGCGCTTCGACTGATCGACGCCGATCCAGCGGACGCCGATGGCGCGGCTCGGCATGCGCTTGGCCGCCTCGTCCATGGGCCGGTAGAGCAGAGCCGTTGCGTAAGCGCCGGGACCCCAGTCCTCGCCGACCGGAATTTCCACGTCGCTGCCGCCTTTGGCGATCTCGACCTCCTTGGTGGAGAGCAGGCCGCGGCCGAGCACGGTCACGAGGGCTTTGCCGCCCTGCTTCGAGGCGATGCGAAGCTTCGCGGTCTCGCCGGGCTGATAGGTTTCCTTGTCGAGGGCGACGTCGAGCATCTCGGGGCTGTCGGCCGTATCGCCGGCATTGTACCAGCCCGCGTTGAAGACGACGCTCGAGAGCGTGCCGGAGGTCGCCGACGAGCTGACCTCGAGACGGTAGCGGCCGTAGTCGACATCCGCGGAGATGGACGCGGGCGTCGTTGCCGTGGCGTCGGCCTTGCCGCTCGCGATCTTGCGCGTGATGGTCTGGCTCTCGTAGGCCCAGTAGCCGTCGCGGCGATACCACTGCCAGGAGCTGTCGAGGCGGACGAGCTGCCAGTCGAGGCTGGCTGCCGTGGGCTTGCCGTCGCCGTCGAGAAGCACGACCTCGAAGTTCGCCTTCTCGCCTTCGCCGAGCGCGGAGGTGGAGAACAGCGGCTTGATGCCGATGCGCGGGTCGCCGAGGCTTACCGGCAGCGTGATCGAGCGCTCGATGGAGCGGCCGCCGCTCTCGCGCAAGCGCACGATGACGTTGGCTTCGAGCGGGCGGGCGGTCTTGGTGACGGCCGGGAGCTTCACGGAGAGAGCGGCTTTGCCGTCGGCGTCAGTCTCGACGACTTCCTCGAGTGGCTGACGAACGGGGCTCACGGTCTCGTCCGCCTCGCCGAAGCGATAGCCGGCATACCCGTCGAGATCCTTGCTGGAAGCCTTGACGACGATATCGCCTTCAATGTCGAGGCCCGCGGCCGGAGGGCCGTAGAGATAGCGGCCGGAGACGTCGATGGTCTTGGTCTCGTCGGGGGCGAGCTTGCCCTCACCCTCCTTCAGCGTGAGATCGAGACGTTCGGGGACATAGTCCTCCACCAGGAAGGAGACCTGCGTGATGGCGTCTGCTTTCGGGTCGGCGTGGAGACGTGCGCGCCAGGTGCCGGTCATTGCGCCGCCGCCGAGCGCGAGGCGAAGCGAGCGTGCGCCAAGCTCCTGCTCAGAGAGCGGATAGCGGCCGTACTCGACGCCATCCGGACGGACGACGATGAGGGTGACGGGGAGGGATGCGGCCGCGCCGGTCGAGTCGCGGACGAGGGCGGTGACGTTCACCTCCTCGCCGGGGCGATAGACGCCGCGCTCGGTGTAGAGATAGCCGTCGAGCGGGCCGGGTGCGTCGCGGCCCTTCACGCCGCGGTCCGAAAGATCGAAGGCGTTAGTCGTCAAGTCTAGGAAGGCGTACTCGCCGTTGCCGTTCTCGGCCACCAGGATGGCGGGCGCATTGCCGCCTTCGCCCTTGGACTGGCCGGGCTCGAAGCGCACGTAGCCGTTCTTGTCGGTGGTCGCGGTGGCGAGCACCTCGTTGTTGCGGGCGACGAGGCGCACGCTGGCGTTCGCGATGGCGTCGGCGCTCGCGAGCGAGCGGACGAACGCGTGCACGCCGTCATCGCCGGAGAACGCGGTGAGGCCGAGATCCGAGACGATGAACCACTGGGTCGCCTGCTCGCGCCAGGTGTCCTGGGTCACGTCGGCGGGGCGGGCGATCATGGCGTAGGCGCCGGGCTTCAGCTCGCCGATGGCTTCGCTCACGGGGAAGGCCGCGGTCACCTCGGAGTTGAGCTTGGTCGGCACTTCCAGCTCGCCCTTGTAGACGAGGCTGCCGGTGTTGTTCTTCAGGCCGTCGAGCTCGTAGCCCTGGAGCTGGCGATCGAGATTGCCGTTCGCGAGGGCGTTGGCGAGATTGCGGTCACCGATGCGATAGACCTCGACCTCGACCTTGCCGGTGTTGATGGCGACGAGCGGGATGCCCTGCTGGCCGCGGCTCGGCAGCACGTAGCTCTTGCCGGTGAAGTGAACGGTGGGCTTGCGGTCGGGAACGTAGACGGCGAGCGTCACCTGCTTCGGAAGCGGCTCGTTCACGTCGGAGGGAAGGCCGGAGCGGATCTGGATCTCGTATCGCTGGCCGTGCTCGACGCCGTCGATGCAGAGCTGGCTGCCTTCGGCGGTCACCGACTGGGGGTCACGGCCGTTGACGGAGACGAACTTCGCGAAGTCCACCTGTCCGCGCGACAGGTTCTCGGAGAACTGGATGCAGACGCGGGGCGTGGCGGCATCGCTGTCGGTCGAATAGTCGGTCATGCGGAAGCCGTGCTCGGCGCGCAGCTTTTCATAGGCTTCGCGCACGTTGGCCACTTCGGCGATGGAGAGGCTGGACTTCAGGGCTTCGATGGCCGGGCGCCAGTAGGAGCGGCGCTGCATGGCCTCGCCCAGCACGGCGAGGGCGCGGGCTTTCATGGCCGGGTCGGAGGCAAGCTTGTAGGCGCGGTAGGCGGCGCCCGATGCGTTGACGGGAAGATCGTAGGTTTCCGAGCCCTTGTTGGGATCGGGCTTGATGGCGAGCAGCGCCTTGGCGAGGCCGATCCAGTTCTCGGGGCTCTTGGCGTCCGAAGCAACCGCGATGGCGTAGGTGCGGGAGGCTGCGCGCGGGTCCTGGGCGAGGACGCGCTCGGCGGCGAGCCTCAGGTCGCCGGGCTTGCGGCCGTCTCCTTTCCACGTGTCCTTGATGTAGGTCTCGTAGCGGTCCGCATCCTTGGCCACGCCTTTGTGCGCGAAAGGCCTCTCCTCGGCTCCGGCGGCCGCGAAGCCGGCCAGAATGAAAACACACGCAAGAATGCTTTGAAGAAAGCGCATAGCCCTTCACCCTTGGATCACTTATCTGCCGCGCTCCCTATCGGGGATCGGGAGGCTGGTCGCTGTTCTCCAGGGAACAGCGCAGGAGCGCGTCAGACGCACTTGGCCGGCGGCCAAATTTCGTGTGCGGACACTATCATCGTGTTGCCCGCACGCGTGAGCCCATCAGACCTGAATGATCAAACGTTGGCAGCAAGATAGAATTTACCGGCAAGTTCCGCTCGATGCGGATCTTTCACCCGGGGGGCGCAAACGGGAAAAGGCCGGCTGCCTGGGGGGGGGATGGCAACCGGCCTTTGGGGGGCGTCAGGAGACGGCAGTGTGGGGTTAGTGGCGCAGCAGGGCCGCCGGCATAGGAGCTTCGGCCCCGGCAAGAAGCGAGGGGTCGAACAGAGCCGGCTGGCGGGGGCCAGCCCAGCGGCGCTCGGCGGTGAGGCTGCCGGAGGGGCCGGCGGCACGCCAGATCTGGGCAAAGGAGCGGACCGCGCGGCCGGCGGTGGCCGGGCAGGTGTCCGAGTAAAGCTCGTAGGAATCCCGCTTCAGCGGATCGCGGCGCATGCAGTCGCCAATCCAGACGGTGGTGGAATCGAGCACGAGCTGCTCATGGGCATCGAGGAGGCGAACGTCGGTCACGAACCGGCACTCGGCGCCTTCGAGCGTCACGCCGGATGCGCGGCGGGCAAGCAGCGCTTCGACGGCGATGCCGGCGGCGGCGAGTTCGGGAGCGAGTTGCGAGAGGGCGGCGGCGGCAGGGCTTTCTGCGGAGAGCGCGAGAAGCCGGTATTTGATTTCTCCCGCCGGAGCGCCGGATGCGCGCTGCGCTTCGAGATGGCGGGTGATGAATGCTTTCAGCCGGGCTTCCTTTTCCTCCTTGGTGACGACGTTCATGCGAGCTTTTGGACCGAAGCGCATTCGTTTTTGTCCTTATTTGGGAAGCGGAGCGACGTCCGTAATTTCCCGTCGTGTAGTTGTGGGGCCATTTAGGCGCCAAGACGGTTAAGCAAGTGTTGAGCGGTGACCCGTGCGCGGCTCGACTTTCGTCCGCGATCACGTGTTGGCGATCGCGGGACGCAAGCGGCCCGCGATGGCGACGACATCGTCGGCTGAGGGATCGCTTTCGTCGATCACGTCAAGCGCTTCAAATGATTCCGAAAGCTCGTCCGTTCGATTTGCTGCGACCTCCGGCGCGATGCCCGTTGACTGATGCGCGTTCACCTCAGTCGCGGAAATTTGTCGGGGTGCGGGAATTTTTTCGTTGTCCTGCTCGATGCCCTCAAGGGCCTGACCGAGGCGGCCGATCAAACCGCCGGGACCGTCGGCTGCATCGAGGGGCAGGGTGAGAGTTGCGGTCTCGCGCTTCAGGACGACATCCACGCGCGGACGGGGTGCCTCCGGCGCTGCCGCTCTCCGTGCCTCGACGATGTCGGGCTGATGGCTCGGGACCGTGTTCGAGTTCGCGGGTTCCGCGAGGGGCTCGTCGTCGAAGGCTTCCGGCTCGGCGCTCAGCTCGGCCTTGGCGCTTCGCGCGTAGGGGCCGAAATCGTCCGACGTCGAAACTCTCGGTGTGGCGGGCTTTGCTTTGGGAGGCGCGGGGCGCGCGGGCGTCCACGCGGCGGTCCAGCTCTCGGCCCGAGTAGGAGCGGCGGGCTCGACAGCCGGGGGAACGGCGGTTTCAGCCGGCTGCGGGGCGAAGGCCGGCTCGGCATCGGCGCGGTGCGGCATGGCAGGGCCGAACCCGGAGCCGAACTCCGGTCTCTGCTCCTTCCCGAAATTTTGCGCGAACCGCGGCTCCATGGGGCGCAGGAGGTCGCGCTCGATGCGGCGGCGCTGGGCTTCGGCCTCGACGCGGCGGGCGGCACCCATCACGGCGCCGAGGATGATCTCGGACCAGGCGCCATCGCGGAAGCGATAGACGCGGAAAGCCTCCGATCCCGCGAACTTGGATCCCTGCTTCGCGAGCTTCTTGCGCACGACACCTGCGAACGGCGTCCAGGTGCGGCGGAAGATCTTGTCCTTCTCGAAGCTGGTGAAGAGGTTGGCCAGAAGCTGGGCCTCGGTGCGCAGCTCCTCGCGCTCTGCCGCGCCGACGTGGAGCGGCGCGTCGAGGGGGACTGCGACGTAGTAGGCGCCGTGCAGGTCGAAGACGACGTGGCGGAACAGCTCGAAGCTTTCGCGGATCTCGGGATCGCGGTGGATGTCGTTGAAGCGCGAGAGAATTTCGATGACCGGGCCGCGTTCGGCTTCGCGCATCTTCGGCATGAGGCCGTGCAGGCGGTGGGCTGGCCGGCCGATGGAAACCAGGAACAGGCAGATGTCGACGAAGATGGCCACCGCGAGCGGGACGTAATCTCGTTTCGAGAGACCGCCTTCCTCGGTGACGATGGCAGCCGAGGGGCCGGCCTCGACCGATTGCATCGCCTTCTTCTGCAGCTCGCGCAGCTCGTCCGCCGACGGCGGGAGCTTGAAGGAGAGGAGGCCGTAGAAGGTTGTGGTGAGGCGGCGGAAGGCCTCGATGGTGGCTTCCGAGCCTTCGACGGCGGCGATGGCGGGCTTTTCCAGAACCGGCAGCTCGTTGATGGCGCGTGCAGCGCCGCGCAGAGCCTGGGCGAGCTCCGTATCGGGGCAGACGAAGCCTCCGTTCTTGGGGTCTCCGAAGGTGGATTTGTCGGCGCGCTCGGCGAGGTCCTGGCGCATCTGCTTCAACTGCGGGTCCGTGCGCAGCGCATTGAAGCCCGAGACCGTCATGTCGAGCTTGCGACTCAAGGACTTCATGAACTCGTTGCGGGTGCCGGACTTGGGATCGATGATCGCGGGATCGTTGGCTGCGATCCTGGCGAGGTCGCCGTCGAGAGCGGCCATGTCCGTCTTCACGGCGGCAACGCGGCCGGCGACGAACTCGGATGCGAAGGAGAAGCGGGCGGCGTCCTCGTCCCGCATGCGGCGGCGGGGGCCATCGCCCGGCTTGCTGTTGGGGCAGGAGGTGCCCTTGGCGCGCTCGGTCTCGGCCTTCGCGCGCGAGACGGTGGCGAGCTGGACAAGGGTGGCGTTCAACTGCTCGAGGCGCGTCGAGGCGGCATTGAGGGAGCTCTGCACGGCGGTGACAGCCGATTCCGCCGAGCGCGAGCTTTCGGCGCGGCTTTCGAGCACCTTCCAGTAGAAGCCGAACCCGAAGCCGACCGAGATGATGGAGAGGAACAGGTAGCCCGCGATGTAGGCGAGGCGCGTCATGGTGCCCACGGGGGCGAACATCTGGTCCAAGAGCCAGACGATCATGGTCATCAGCATGGCCACGGAGAAGCCGATGATCACCTTATGAATGAGCGGCAGGTCGCCCATGTTGGCCTCGATCAGCTCCAACATGCCGACGTAGGTCGCCACCCACGACAGGGTGCCGAGGCCGATGATCAGGACAAGCTTCTTGAGGTCGCGCGGAGCAACGGGGTCGGCGTCGCCGCCTGTCGCGTCGGGGAGAAGTCCGAGCTTGAAGGAGCGCGCAAAATATCCGCGCGAACGCCCCGAATCCGGCGCGTACACCATGGGTGTCGACCTGTCTTAGAGGCTTGCAGGAAAACTCTGACGGTCCCTCTGCGAGCGCAATACGCGATAAAGCCGATCAACCCCCGGCATCTCGTGATCCGGGATCTGAATAAAACGGGTTTTTGTCGCGAGTGGGGCTGCCGCGTGTCGGAAGTTGGCAGTGAGCGGCAGTAGGCAGTAGGCAGTAGGCAGTAGGGAGGGAGCTGCCAGATCACGATGTGGCTGGATCCCGGCCTACGCCGGGATGACGTTGCATTTGGAAGTCACTCCCTCACTCCATCCGCATCCCGGCGACACGGCAAAGCGGTGCCGCGCACGGACGACGGCTGGATGTGGGTATGTCCGAGCAGGGTACAGGAACTCATGCGGGCGACAGGGCGTCGGCAGGACCTTCACCAAGGAGGTAACCTCCCTAGCTGCCGGCTGCCTGTTGCCCGTTGCCTTGCTTCTCAGCCGCTGTTGCGCTCGCCAAAGACGTAGCCGGAGCCACGAACGGTGCGGATCGGGTCGCGCTCCTTGCCGCGGATGAGCGCCTTGCGCAGGCGGCCGACGTGCACGTCCACGGTGCGCTCGTCAACGTAGGCATCGCGGCCCCAGACGCCATCGAGAAGCTGGGAGCGCGAGAGCACACGGCCCGGGCTTTCCATCAGGAACTCGAGAAGGCGGAATTCGGTGGGGCCGAGATGCACCTCGCGCAGGCCGCGCGTGACCTTGTGGGCCGGGCGATCCAGCTCGATGTCGGCGAAACGCAGCACGTCCGCCAGACGGTCCGGAGAAGCCCGGCGCAGGATGGCTTTCACGCGGGCCATCAGCTCGGGAAGAGAGAACGGCTTCACCACGTAGTCGTCGGCGCCGGTCGAGAGGCCGCGGATGCGGTCTCCTTCCTCGCCGCGTGCGGTGAGCATGACGATCGGAATGGATTTCGTCTCCATTCGCGCCCGCATGCGCCGGCAGATCTCGATTCCCGAGACGCCCGGAAGCATCCAGTCGAGAACCAGGAGGTCAGGTTTCTCCTCCGCAACAAGGATCTCCGCCTCTTCGCCGTTCTCGGCGTGGGAGACGCGGAACCCTTCCGCTTCGAGGTTGTAACGAAGCATCTCCGCCAGAGGCGCCTCGTCCTCGATAAGAAGAATCTTGGCCGTCATCGTTTATCGCTCATCCATAAAAATGCGAGGCTCAACCCTGCGAGAACAGGGTGGAGCTGGTGTCGTCGCTCTTCGGGCGGTCGTCGATGATATTCACGCCACGCACGAGGAAGTGCACTGTTTCGGCGATGTTGGTGGTGTGGTCGCCAACACGTTCGATGTTCTTGGCGCCGAACAGCAGATGGGTGGAGAGACCGATGTTGCGCGGATCTTCCATCATGTAGGTCAAGAGCTCGCGGAACAGCGAATTGTACATGGAGTCGATGTTCTCGTCGTCGCGCCACACGGCGAGCGCCCGGTCGGCGTCACGCGCGGCATAGGCGTCGAGAACCTCCTTGAGCTGCGAGAGCGCCAGCTCGCCCATGTGGCGCAGGCCGGTCATGAGGGGCTTCGGGTGCGACTCGTGGGCAATGGCGAGCGCGCGCTTGGCGATGTTTTTCGCGAGATCGCCGATGCGCTCAAGGTCGCCCGTGATGCGCAGCGCCGCCATGACGTGACGCAGGTCGTTGGCGAGCGGCTGGCGGCGGGCGATCATGGAGATCACCTGCTCCTCGATGTCACGCTCGAGCTGGTCGATCTGCTTGTCCGTCTTGACGACCTGCTCGGCGAGCTTGGGATCGCGGCGCTCGAGGGCGTCGAACGACTGCCCGAGGATGTGCTCTGCCAGGCCGCCCATGTGGGCGATCTTCTTGTCGAGGAGAGCGAGCTCTTCCTCGTACGATTTTACGATGTGCTCGTTCATAGGGTCTCCTTTGGCCCCTTGGGGCCCGGCGGCTTTGCTCGTGACGGCGGGTGCCTCCGACCTCGAGGCGCGCCACGGCATGAAGCCGCTCAGCAGGGATTTTCGTTCGGTCGTCATCGGACAGGGTCCTGACTGAGGCGATGCGTCAGCCGAAGCGGCCGGTGATGTAATCCTGCGTGCGCTTGTCCGTCGGGTTGGTGAAGATGTCGTTGGTCGCGCCTTCCTCGACAAGGATGCCGAGATGGAAGAACGCGGTGCGCTGCGAGACGCGGGCTGCCTGCTGCATCGAGTGTGTGACGATGATGATGCAGAAGTTCTGCTTCAATTCGTCGATGAGCTCCTCGACCTTGGCGGTGGCGATGGGGTCGAGTGCCGAGCACGGCTCGTCCATCAGGATCACCTCGGGGCCAACGGCGACGGCGCGGGCGATGCAGAGGCGCTGCTGCTGGCCGCCGGAAAGGCCGGTGCCCGGATCGTTCAGGCGGTCCTTGACCTCTTTCCAGAGCGCGGCCTTCTCGAGGCTGGTCTGCACGATGTGGTCAAGCTCGGCCTTGGTGCCGGCGAGACCGTGGATGCGGGGACCGTAGGCCACGTTCTCGTAGATCGACTTGGGGAACGGGTTCGGCTTCTGGAACACCATGCCGACGCGGGCGCGGAGTTGAACGACGTCGAGGGACGGATCGTAGATGTCCTCGTTGTCGATGGTGATCTTGCCGGTGACGCGGCAGATTGGAATGGTATCGTTCATGCGGTTGATGCAGCGCAGGAACGTGGACTTGCCGCAACCCGAGGGGCCGATGAAGGCCGTCACGCTGCGATCGGGGATGTTCACGGTCACGTCGAAGAGGGCGCGCTTATCGCCGTAGTAGACGTTGACGTCCTTGGCGTGGACCTTGGTGCCATCCGTGGCGCCGAGTTTAACGGCGCGGTTTTCTATCTCAGAGGTCTGCACGTTGAGCATCTCTAACTCCAGGATCAAATTGGGGACTACCAGCGCCGCTCGTAACGGCGGCGGAGAATGACGGCGGTGACGTTCATGCACACCAGGAATGCGAGCAGGATGAGGGTGGCGCCCGCGGTGCGTTCGACGAAGCCGCGCTCGGCGGCCGTCGCCCACATGTAGATCTGCACCGGCAGAGCCGTCGCCGCGTCGATGGGCGTCTTCGGATACTCGACGACGAAGGCGACCATGCCGATCATCAGCAGCGGCGCCGTTTCACCGAGCGCCTTGGCGAGGCCGATGATGGTGCCGGTCAGGATGCCGGGCACCGCGAGCGGCAGCACGTGATGGGTAATCGACTGCATCTTCGAGGCGCCGACGCCAAGGGCTGCTTCGCGGATGGACGGCGGCACGGCGCTGATGGCTGCGCGGGTCGCGATGATGATGGTCGGCAGCGTCATGAGTGCGAGCACCAGGCCGCCGACGAGAGAGGCCGAGCGCGGGATGCCCATGAAGTTGATGAAGATCGCGAGACCGAGAAGACCGAACACGATGGACGGGACGGCCGCCAGATTGTTGATGTTGACCTCGATGGTGTCGGTCAGGAAGTTCTTCGGGGCGAACTCCTCGAGGTAGACGGCGGCGGCGACGCCGAGCGGCACCGCGAACAGCAGCACGATCAGCATCATGTAAAGCGAGCCGACGAGTGCGACGCCGACGCCCGCAGTCTCGGGCTTGCTCGATGCGCCGTAGGTGAAGAGGCCGGTGTTGAAGTGCTTGGCGAGGAAGCCGGCCTCGGCGGCCTTGTCGAGCCAGGCGAGCTGCTTGTCGGAGAGCTGGCGGCGGCCTTCGGGAATGTTCCGGTCGAACTGGCCTTTCATGAGGCTGTCGACGTTGCCGTGTGCCAGAAGGGTGAGCTGCACCGATTTGCCGATCAGAGACGGATCAGCCAGCACGGCCTTGCGGATCTGCGTGTCGGCGTTGGCCGAAAGCAGCGCCGCGGCGGCCTTCGCGTCGGCGCGGTTGGCGGGATCCACGCCGAGCACCTGGAACAGCGCGCGGTTGGCGAGCTTGGTGTAGTCGGCCATCAGCAGATCGCTCTCCGTCGGCGGCGAGGATGAGCCGAAGGCGCCAGCGTCGAGGTTCACGTCGAGCGTGAAGGCAGACTGCGTGAATGCGGAATAGCCGCGCACCAGGATGGTCGAGAACAGAGCGACGAGAAAGAGGATGCCGAACAGGATCGCGGACACGCCGTAGGCCCTGAACCGCCTCTCGGCGGCATAGCGCTTGGCGATACGAGCCTGGATGTCCTGCTTGGAGCGGGAGGCGATCAGAGTTCCGGTTGCCATAGGAGCTGTTTCCACAGTCATTATTCGTACTGCTCCCTATATTTGCGCACGATATAGAGCGCGTAAATGTTGAGGGCGAGGGTGAAGACGAACAGGGTTAGGCCAAGGGCGAAGGCGACGAGCGTCTGAGGAGAGTTGAATTCGAGGTCGCCGGTGAGCTGGCTCACGATCTTCACGGTGATCGTAGTGACCGGCTCGAAGGGGTTCAGCGTGAGGTTCGGCGCAATGCCCGCGGCGAGCACCACGATCATGGTTTCGCCGATGGCGCGGGAGGCTGCCAGCAGGATGGCGCCGACGATGCCGGGGAGCGCGGCGGGGAGAATGACCCGCTTGATCGTCTCGGACTGGGTGGCGCCGAGGCCGTAGGAGCCCTCGCGCAGGGACTGCGGCACTGCGTTGATGATGTCGTCCGACAGAGAGGAGACGAACGGGATCAGCATCACGCCCATGATGAGGCCCGCCGTCAGCACGCTCGTTGCCGAGATCGAGAGGCCCGCGAGGGCGCCTGCGTCACGCAGCAGGGGACCGAAGGTGATGAGGGCGAAGAAGCCGTACACGATGGTGGGGATGCCAGCGAGGATCTCGAGCAGCGGCTTGGTGGTGAGGCGGATCTTGCTGGAAGCGTATTCCGACATGTAGACGGCGCTGAAGAGGCCGACCGGAACCGCAACCAGGAGTGCGACGAGCGAGATATAGAGCGTGCCCCAGAGCAGCGGGAGAAGGCCGAACTGTCCACCGGCTTCGTTGGTGGCGCCGGCTGCGGAGAAGCGCGGGTCCCAGACGGTTCCGAACAGGAAGTCCGTGATCGGCACCATGCTGAAGAAGTGGATGCTCTCGAACAGCATCGAGAGGACGATGCCGAGGGTCGTCAGGATGGCGACCATCGAGCAGCCGAGGAGACCGGCGAGAGCCACGGATTCGACGGCGTTGCGGGAGCGCAGCTTGGGGCCGACCTGGAAGAAGCCGAAGGCCATACAGAAGAGCGAGAGGCCGAGCGCGGAAGCTGTGAGCAGGAGCTGGCTCGAATTCTTGACGGCGAGCTGGAAACGGGCCGCGTCGACGGCGAAGGGCTCCGGGTTGACGGCGAGCGGAACACCCTTGCTGAGGAGGAGTGCCTTGACGTCGGTCGCCGGGTCGGCAGTCTTGTCGAGCTCCTCGCTCGAAAGCCGGGACAGGCCCTTCTCGATCATGCCGATGGTGGACATCGTCAGCGCGCGGGTCTGCTCGGGGCCGGCCAGAACAGTCTCCGGAAGCCGCGACGAGACCATGGACGATACGACCGTCGGCGAGATCGCGGACCAGAGGATGAGGAGAAGCAGGGCAGGCAGCGTGGTCCACAGCAGAACGTAGGCGCCGTAGTACCCCGGCCGCGAATGGAGGGCCGAGGTCTTGCCGTTCACCGATGTCCGCGCGCGCCAGTTGCCCAGCACCCATCCAACAACGCCGAGGGCGAGAATTATCAAAACCAGAATGGTCGTCGACACCGGGCTGATCCCTATTTCGATTTCAGAGTTTGAACCCAGGGCACGGTCACACGGGCCTTTCGGGCGCCCGTGTCAGGCTCGCTTTTCGTGTGACCGTGCACTGGGCTCGTGCTTTTCGTGTCTGAGGTCGCCGGCCCGTTGGGAGCGTCGGAAGACGAGGCTCGCGCGCCGCTTGGAGTGGGTCGCAGGAGACGAGAAGGGAGAGCGGTAAAACACGATCACCGGCTCCCCCTTCTCATACTCCTTTGGTCGTCGTCAGTCAGTCGAAGTGATCGCGGCGGGCTTACTTCGCAGCCGTCGCCAGCGTCTTGCCGCTCTTCACGAGCTCCTGGACTTCCTTGCGCTCTGCGTCCGGAAGCGGAACCAGGCCGTACTCGACGAGCGGGCCGTCAGCCGAGAGGATCTTGTCCGAGGTGAAGAACTCGACGTACTCCTTGAGGCCGGGGATCACGCCGAGGTGCGCCTTCTTCACGTAGAAGTAGAGCGGACGCGAAACCGGGTACTTGCCGGAGGCGACGGTCTCGAGCGAGGGCTCGACGCCGTTGATGGTGGCGACCTTCAGCTTGTCCTTGTTGTTCTCGTAGAACGAGAGACCGAACACGCCCACGCCCTGCTTGTTGGACTGGATGCGAGCGAGCGTCTCGGTGTAGTCGCCGTCGATGTCGACTGCGGCGCCGTCCTTGCGGACCTTGTTGCAGGCCTTGTCGGCGGCCTTCTTCTTGGCTTCGTCGTCCTTGCCTTCGGCCTTGGCGAGCTGGAGCTTGTCGCCGCCGGTGGCCTTGCAGCCAGCGTGGAGAACCTTCTCCTCGAACACTTCGCGCGTGCCGTGCTTCTCACCGGGGATGAAGGCGGCGATCGGGAAGTCGGGGAGGGTCGCGTTCACTTCCTTCCAGGTCTTGAAGGGGTTGGCGACGAGAGCGCCGTCCTTCGGAACCTCAGCGGCGAGCGCGAGGTAGAGATCCTTGGGCTCGAGCTTCCATTCGCCGGCGCCCGAGTCGACGGCGAATACGATGCCGTCATAGCCGAACTTCACCTCGACGATGTCGGCAACGCCAGCCTTGGCGCACTCTTCCTGCTCGGCAGGCTTGATCTTGCGCGAGGAGTTGGCGATGTCGATCTTGTCCTCGCCGACGCCGGCGCAGAACTGCTTGAGGCCAGCCGACGAGCCGCCGGACTCGATGACGGGGGTCTTGAGATTGGAGAACGTCTTGCCGAACTGCTCGGCAACGATGTTTGCATACGGCAGAACCGTCGATGATCCTGCAACCTTGACCTGGTCGCGCGCCAAAGCCGCACAGGCAAACGCGCCCATTCCGACGGCGGTGGCCGTCGTGATGGCGATGAACTTGCTGTTCACGCTAATCTCCATTGTCTCGTGGACTATGCAACGAACGCGGCCCTCCGCCTGCGTTCTGCTTCCCGAAGCTGTTGCCCCGGCGCTCTTTTACTAGCGGCGGGAGACTGTGGATTTATGACAGTCTAATATATTGATTTATAATGATTTATTTTAATTATCTGGAATCTGCGGAAAGTCCGCGCCGGTCGGACTGGCGATATGGCTCGGGCGCTCCGCGGGCTGTCTATTGTGACAGTGGCGACGGCACCTTTCCAAAGTCGGTGCCTGGCGGTCGCAGTCAAAGGTCGCACGGCGCAATTGCGGCAAAGCGTTGACAGGGTCCGATCCGGGTCTCATGAGAAGAGACCTTCCTCATTTTACCTTGTTCGACCAAGAGGGCCGGCTCTCCATGGTTCAGCTCACGCTTCCCAAAAACTCGAAGATCCAGACGGGCAAGACGTGGAATGCCCCCGACATCAAGGGAAAATGGCGCGAGTTCCGGATCTATCGCTGGAACCCGGACGATGAGGAAAATCCTCGCATCGACACCTACTGGGTGAACGAGGAGCAGTGCGGGCCGATGGTGCTCGACGCGCTCATCAAGATCAAAAACGAGATCGATCCGACGCTGACGTTCCGCCGTTCCTGCCGTGAGGGGATTTGCGGCTCGTGCGCCATGAATATCGACGGCACGAACGACCTCGCCTGTCTCAAGGGCCTCGACGAGGTCAAGGGTGCGGTCAAGATCTACCCGCTGCCGCACATGAAGGTGGTCAAGGATCTGGTGCCGGATCTCACGAACTTCTACGCCCAGCACCGCTCGATCGAGCCGTGGCTCAAGACGGATACGGCTGCTCCGCCCAAGGAGTGGAAGCAGTCGCGTGAGGACCGCGAGAAGCTCGACGGTCTCTACGAGTGCATTCTCTGCGCCTGTTGCTCGACCTCGTGCCCGAGCTACTGGTGGAACTCGGATCGCTATCTGGGTCCGGCCGCCCTGCTGCAGGCCTATCGCTGGGTCATCGACAGCCGCGACGAGGCCACGGGCGAACGGCTCGACAATCTCGAGGATCCCTTCCGCCTTTACCGCTGCCACACGATCATGAACTGCGCGAAGGCATGCCCCAAGGGGCTGAGCCCCGCCAAGGCGATCGCCGAGCTCAAGAAGCTGATGGTGCAGCGGCGGGTCTAGCGCCGCCTCCGGGACGTGTCTGGACCCCGGCGCACTTCGGTATGATGATATCCATGTGCCGGCGGGCGGACTGCTCAAGAGGTCTGTCGCGCGTTCCGTCGCCGTCGGCGGATGGGTCATGGCACGCTCATCATAAGCGGAGCGATCGCCCGCTGCGCTTCAACAGGAAGGGGTCCGCGTGCTCGACCATATCGGTTTCCCGGTTTCGGACTATCAGAGGTCCAAGGCGTTCTACGAGACGGTGCTGGCTTCGCTCGGCATGCGCCTGCTGATGGACATGGATCTCTCCGACGAAGGCGGGCCTGCGGGCTATGCCGGGTTCGGCGCGGAGCGGCCTCAGTTCTGGATCGGAACGGGGAAGCCGTTGACGGGCCGGCTGCACGTCGCCTTCGCAGCGAAGGATCGG
This sequence comes from Hyphomicrobium sp. DMF-1, assembly GCF_027886585.1. Classification (NCBI taxonomy): domain Bacteria; kingdom Pseudomonadati; phylum Pseudomonadota; class Alphaproteobacteria; order Hyphomicrobiales; family Hyphomicrobiaceae; genus Hyphomicrobium; species Hyphomicrobium sp. DMF-1. Next base: position 490,340 of record NZ_CP115706.1, read on the forward strand.
GCTCAGGTGCGGGCCTTTTACGAGGCGGCGATCGCGGCTGGTGCGCGCGACAACGGCGCGCCCGGCCTCCGGCCTCATTATCACGCCAATTATTACGGGGCTTTCGTCATCGATCCCGACGGGCACAATATCGAGGCCGTCAGTCATCTGCCTGAAGACGATTGAGAGTCTTTTTGCCGCTTTTGGCGGCGGCCATACTCGTTTTCGATTATATCGTTCGCCGCAAACGATTGCGTTTCGCGAGCGGAATTTCCGTTTTTTGCGGACCCCAGAAATAACAAGACCGATGGCGCGTCTCGCTGCCATCGGTCTTCAAGTTGGGAAATTGAGCCGCCGTCGCCGCGCCTGTTGCCCAGACAGGAGCGGGTCCAGCGGTCCGCCAGTTAGGCGGCCTTCCGCTTCTTCGCAGCAGGCTTGCGCGCAGCCGGCTTCTTCACAGCCTTGCGAGCGGCGGGCTTCGCAGCAGCCTTACGAGCGGCCGGCTTCTTAGCAGCCTTGCGAGCGGTGGTCTTCTTAACAGCAGCTTTAGCCATAGTAGTCTCTCCCTCTAGAGTTCGAATCATTTCGAACAAAAAAATCATGAGCAAGTTCGATCATTTTGTTGACATGGAAAGTGGATTCAGCCTGCCGATTTATTCGTATTCGGCTGAAAGTGTTGCGTGAATTCAACAAAATGGTCGACATTCTAAGAGACTACGCCGTCATTCTCGATCTCGTATCAGCTGCGCTCGGCAAATTTCGGAATCTGAAATCCAATTTTCGCATCGCGTGAAAGCGGATTTCGACTCCGAAACCTGCATCACGCGACGCGCTCACGCCGCTTTGACGACACGGCGCTGCAGATCGAGAACCGCCATCATGAAGCCGACGCGATCCTCCACCGCCTCTGCGAGGAGCGAGAAATAGTTCGCTTCCTGAGGGACGATCTCGCCGATCACCTCGCCCAACTCGAAGCGCAGATCGGCTTCGTGCTTGCGTGCGATGGCCTGCATCTTCGCGTTAGAGGCGAGGCAGCTCATGTAGATGAGGTGCACACCGCGGTTGCGCGCTGCGCGGATGACGCGGCCCATGAGCTCGGATCCGATGCCCTGCTCCTGGAAGGCCGCTTCGACCGAGAACGCGGCTTCCGCTTCGCGTCCCCAGGTGTCGCCAAGTTTCTTCAACTCGGCTGCAGCGCGCACCTCGCCGTCCTCGATGTAGGCGAACACGGTCGAGCCCGCGTCAGTCATGTGGGCTGCATAGTCTTCGATGAAGGCGTCGGAAACTCCGTGCGCGAAGCGCATGGTCCGGCTCGCCTTGTCCAGTCGCAGCAGGTGGTCGCGAAACATCGCTTGTTCCTGCGGCCAGAGCTTGCGGAATGTGCCGCTCGCACTCCGTCGCTCACTCATTGCGTCAATCCTCCAGATTGAATCGCAGCGGGGCAATCGATCGTGACTTTCGGGCTCACAGGAGCTCCGGCTAACCTCCGCTGTGATTCGGCGCCCTGACTTATTCCAGGCGCCGCTCACCGATATAGAGCTTGTTGTGCGTTGCACAATGCGCCAAATACGTGACGAAAGATGCGGTGTTTTGCCGTTTCCCTGTAGCTGTGGGGTTTTTGCCTATGTTGCGCCGCAAAAATCGACGGGCAGCATTGCGCCTGGCGCAGGCGTGTAAGAAGGCGTGGCCAAGTTGAGCATCGTTTCCGTCGCGTCATGCTGCATTTTCTGGCAGTTTTGCGCGCGGCCGGCGCAGGCGGGATCATGATGGCGGGAACAGTTCTCAAGCTTTACGAGCGGCGGCTGGCGCTCGGCGAGATAGAGCCGGATGCCGCTCAGCGGGAAGCCGCGGCGAGGCTCGATCAGCTCGCTCGAACGCTGGAAGTCTGGCGGCCGCCCGGCCGCAGCGGTCTTCTCTCCTCCTTCTTCCGCTCGCGCGCGGCTCCTCCTCCCAAGGGCCTCTATCTCCACGGCGCGGTCGGACGGGGCAAGACCATGCTGATGGACCTCTTCTACGAAGCGGTCGCCTTCACGCCGAAACGCCGGCTGCACTTCCACGAGTTCATGGCCGAGGTGCACGACCGCATCCAGCGGGGGCGGGCGACCACGGACGGCGACCCCATTCCGTTTGTGGCGGCAGAGATCGCGGCCGAGGCGGGGCTGCTGTGCTTCGACGAGCTCACCATTACGGACATTGCGGACGCGATGATCCTCGGGCGTCTGTTCAAGGCGCTGTTCGAGCGCGGGCTGGTGGTGGTCGCGACCTCCAACGCGGCGCCAGATCGTCTCTATTGGAATGGCCTCAACCGGCAGCTCTTCCTACCGTTCATCGATCTCCTGAGGGAGCAGGTGGATGTGGTGGAGCTTCTTTCGGCCAAGGATTTTCGTCTCGACAAGCTCGCGGGGCGGCAGCTCTATTTCAGTCCGTGCGATGCAAAGGCCGCGGCCGGGGTGGAGGAGCACTGGGCTAGGCTTACGGGCCAGCACCCGGGGGCGCCGGTTCTCGTGGACGTGAAGGGCCGGCAGGTCCGGGTGCCGCTGGCATCGATGGGGGTTGCCCGGTTCGGCTTTGCCGACCTCTGCGAGAAGCCGCTCGGCGCGCTCGACTATCTCCACATCGCGCACGCCTTCCATACGATCGTCATCGAGGGCATCCCGGTGCTCGGCGCCCAACGGCGCAACGAGGCCCGGCGGCTCATTCATCTCATCGATACCCTCTACGACAACCGCAACTGCCTGATCGTCTCGGCGGAAGCGGAGCCCGACCAGCTCTATACCGAGGGAGACGGGGTGCAGCTCTTCGAGCGGACGGCATCCCGCCTCATGGAGATGCGCAGCGAGGCCTATCTCGCGCGCGGGGCCGCCTCCAGGCCTATATAAGGAGACTATAATTCATGCATCGGGCTGATGATCGACAAGCAGATTGGGCTGCTTTGGTCGAATGCGTCCGTTTTGGGCTCGCGCGGGCTTGAGCCCCTAGTCTTTTCGTCATACCAAGGCCGGAGTTTTTGATCCCCGACACGATCGGGCGCATATTTCATGAGGACACGTATCCACCTCAGCAACCAGGGCCTCAGCGAAGGGCCTCTGTCTCCAGGGAGAATGGTCTAATGGCGCGGACGAAAATCGCGTTGATCGGCGGCGGAATGATCGGTGGCACGCTTGCCCACCTGATCGGTCTCAAGGAGCTCGGCGACGTCGTGATTTTCGACATCGCGGAGGGCATCCCCCAGGGCAAGGCGCTAGATATCGCCCAGTCGGGCGCGGTGGAGGGATTCGACTGCACCCTCAAGGGCACCAATGCCTACGCGGACATCGAGGGCGCCAGCGTCTGCATCGTCACCGCCGGCGTGCCGCGCAAGCCCGGCATGAGCCGCGATGACCTGATTGGCATCAACCTCAAGGTCATGGAGCAGGTCGGCGCCGGCATCCGCAAGTATGCGCCGAATGCCTTCGTCATCGTCATCACCAACCCGCTCGACGCCATGGTTTGGGCGCTCCAGAAGGCCTCGGGCCTGCCGCGCAACATGGTGATCGGCATGGCGGGCGTTCTCGATACGGCCCGCTTCCGGCACTTCCTGGCCGAGGAGTTCCGGGTCTCGGTCGAGGATGTGTCGGCTTTCGTTCTCGGTGGCCATGGCGACGACATGGTTCCCCTGGTCCGCTACTCGTCCGTTGGCGGTATTCCGTTGCCGGACCTCGTGAAAATGGGCTGGATCCGCCAGGAGCGCCTCGACCAGATCGTGGACCGCACGCGCAAGGGCGGTGGCGAGATCGTGGGTCTCCTCAAGACCGGCTCGGCCTACTACGCACCGGCTGCTTCCGCGATCGCGATGGCCGAGAGCTTCCTCAAGGACAAGAAGCGCGTGCTGCCATGCGCCGCGTATCTCAACGGGGAATACGGTGTTAAAGGATTGTACGTCGGCGTGCCGACGATTATCGGAGCGGGCGGAACGGAGCGGGTCGTCGAAATCGACCTGAACTCGGCCGAGCGCTCTATGCTCATGAAGTCGATCGAATCCGTGAAGGGTTTGATCGACGCCTGCATCAAGATCAACCCACAGCTCGGCGCCTAGGCACCGAGCCAAACGCCAGCCGACGCGGGGTACGGACGGGTTCTCTCCTCTTTTGTGTGGCCGCCCCCCTGTGGCCACACGCCGTCTGTGCCGCGCTCCCATCATTCGTTTCCTCGAGGGATTACGCGGAACCATGAATATTCACGAGCACCAAGCCAAAGATCTGTTGCGGCAATACGGCGTGCCGACCTCCGGCGGCGGCGTTGCGTTCACGCCTGAAGAAGCCGAGAAGATCGCGGCTGGGATCGAGACCGAGGTTCGCGTCGTCAAGGCGCAGATCCATGCTGGCGGCCGCGGCAAGGGCCACTTCAAGGAGAAGGAAGCGGGCGAGAAGGGTGGCGTTCGCTTCGCCAAGTCGCCGGCCGAGGCGCGCGAGCTTGCTAGCCAGATGCTGGGCAAGACGCTCGTCACCATTCAGACCGGGCCTGCTGGCCGCGTCGTCCGTCGCATCTATCTTACGGAAGCCGCCAACATCGGCCGCGAACTCTATCTCTCCGCGCTCGTCGATCGTGCCAGCTCGCGCGTCGCCTTCATCGCCTCGACGGAAGGCGGCATGGACATCGAGAAGGTCGCCCACGAGACGCCGGACAAGATCCTGACGCTGACCGTCGATCCGGCGACCGGGCTGCAGCCCTTCCACACGCGCAAGATCGCCTTCGCGCTGGGCCTCAAGGGCGACCAGGTGAAAGAGTGCGCGAAGATGGTGGAAGGTCTCTACCGTCTCGTGCTCGAGAAGGACGTGAGCCTCCTCGAGATCAATCCCCTGGTGGTGACGAAGGAAGGGCATCTCACGGCGCTCGACGCCAAGATCTCCTTCGACAGCAACGCACTCTTCCGCCATCCCGACATCGTCGCCCTGCGCGACGAGACCGAGGAAGATCCGATGGAGATCGAGGCGGCGCGTCACGAGCTCAGCTACGTGAAGCTCGACGGCTCGATCGGCTGCATGGTGAACGGCGCCGGTCTCGCGATGGCGACCATGGACATCATCAAGCTCTATGGAGCCGAGCCCGCGAACTTCCTCGACGTTGGCGGCGGTGCCTCCAAGGAAAAGGTGAAGTCGGCGTTCCAGATCATTCTGTCCGACCCATCGGTGAAGGGCATCCTGGTCAACATTTTCGGCGGCATCATGCGTTGCGACATCATCGCGGAGGGCATCGTTGCGGCCGCGCGCGAGATGGCGATCAATGTGCCGCTGGTCGTGCGCCTCGAGGGCACCAACGTCGATCTCGGCAAGGAGATTCTCGCCAAGAGCGGCTTGAAGATCGTGCCGGCCGACGACCTTGCGGACGCCGCCGCCAAAATCACATCAGCGATCAAAGCCGCCGCTTAAGAGCGTAACCGCTCTTCCGCTTTCATTCGAATTCGTCTGGGCAAGAGACACGACATGGCAATTCTCGTCGACAAGTCGACCATCACCATCTGCCAGGGCCTGACCGGCAGCCAGGGAACGTTCCACACCAAACAGGCACGCAGCTACGGGTCCAAGGTGGGAGGCGGCGTGACGCCCGGCAAGGGCGGCACGAAGCATTCCGATCCGGAGCTCGCGGATCTTCCGCTGTTCAATACGGTGATCGAGGCCAAGGCCAAGACCGGCGCCACGGCGACCGCCATCTACGTTCCGCCGCCGTTCGCGGCCGACGCCATCCTCGAAGCGATCGACGCGGAAATGCCGCTGATCGTCTGCATCACCGAGGGCATTCCGGTGCTCGACATGGTGCGCGTGAAGCGGGCGCTGCAGGGCTCCAAATCGCGTCTCATCGGACCCAACTGCCCCGGCGTGCTGACGCCCAACGCCTGCAAGATCGGCATCATGCCCGGCAATATCTTCCGTAAGGGAACTGTCGGTATCGTGTCGCGCTCCGGTACGCTCACCTATGAAGCGGTGAAGCAGACGACGGATGCGGGCCTCGGCCAGTCCACCGCTGTCGGCATCGGTGGTGATCCCGTAAAGGGAACGGAGCACATCGATGTGCTGGAATTGTTCCTGGCTGATCCCGATACGCATTCGATCATCATGATCGGCGAGATCGGCGGTTCCGCCGAGGAAGAAGCTGCCGAATTTTTGATCAGCGAGGCCAAGAAAGGCCGCAAGAAGCCAATGGCAGGCTTCATCGCAGGCATGACCGCACCTCCGGGGCGGCGCATGGGCCACGCCGGTGCTATCATCTCCGGCGGACAAGGCCGTGCAGAGGACAAAGTCGAGGCCATGCGCCGTGCCGGCATCGCCATTGCGGACAGCCCGGCGTCGCTTGGAACAACTTTGACCAAAGTTCTAAAGGGCTAAGTCGGGTTACGCGTATAAGAGTGTCATCGATAGCGCCGAGAATCGCCTAAATCCTGGGGAGAGATGGTCACCTCATCTCCGGCGCAAGCCGGAATAAATGGCGGGGTTTCGCATGTCACGGCACGCGCTTAACGAGCAGTTTCTTCGCACCTCTTTTCTGAATGGTGTCAACGCTCCTTACATCGAGGAGCTGCAGAGCCAATACGAGAAGAATCCCGGTTCCGTCACCGATGAGTGGCGGCTCTTCTTCGAGAGCATGCGGGATCAGCAGGGGCGGGGATCTGCCGACGGACAAGAAGACGGCAGCGCCCGGGATCCGTCCTGGAGCCTGCCGATCTCGCAGCTCCAGGGCGCTCCCACCGAGCTCGTCTCCGCGCTCACCGGCGACTACGGCGACGTCGAGCGCGGTTTGCGCGACAAGATCCAGGCGAAGGCGTTCGGCAGCGGTTTCGAAATCACGCCGGCCGCCTCGTTCCGCGCGATCCAGGACAGCGTTCGCGCGATCATGCTGATCCGCGCCTATCGCGTGATGGGCCACCTTGCTGCGGATCTCGATCCGCTCGGGCTTGCCGAGCGCAAGATCCACAAGGAGCTCAAGCCCGAGACCTACGGCTTCACGGAGGCCGATCTCGACCGGCCGATCTTCATGGACCGCTACCTGGGGCTCGACACGGCGTCGATCCGGCAGGTGGTGCGCATCCTGCGGCGGACCTACTGCCGCAAGATCGGCTACCAGTTCATGCACATTACGTCGCCCGCGCAGAAGTCGTGGATCCAGCACCGGATCGAGGGCGAGGAGAAGGACATCCGCTTCACCGAGAACGGCAAGCGCGCCATTCTCCGCAAGCTGATCGAAGCGGAGATGTTCGAGCGCTTCGCCGACATCAAATACACGGGCACCAAGCGGTTCGGTCTCGACGGCGGCGAGGCGATGATCCCGGCGCTCGAGCAGATCATCAAGCGCGGCGGCCAGCTCGGCGTGAAAGAGATCGTCATCGGCATGGCGCATCGCGGGCGCCTCAACGTGCTGTCGAACGTGATGGCGAAACCGTTCCGCGCCATTTTCAACGAGTTCAAGGGCGGCTCCTGGAAGCCGGACGACGTCGAAGGCTCGGGCGACGTCAAATACCATTTGGGTGCGTCTTCCGACCGGCAGTTCGACGGCAACAACGTGCACCTCTCGCTCACCGCGAACCCGTCGCATCTCGAGATCGTCGATCCGGTGGTGCTCGGCAAGGTGCGCGCCAAGCAGGATCAGCTCAAGTGCGAGCCGAGCGACCGGACGCCGGTGCTGCCGCTGCTGCTGCACGGCGATGCCGCGTTCGCGGGACAGGGCGTCGTGGCGGAGTGCTTCGGGCTCTCGGGCCTCAAGGGCCATCGCACCGGCGGGTCCATTCACTTCATCATCAACAATCAGATCGGCTTCACTACCAATCCGCGCCATTCACGCTCTTCGCCCTATTGCTCGGACGTGGCGCGCATGATCGAGGCGCCGATCTTCCACGTGAACGGCGACGATCCGGAAGCAGTGGTGCATGTCGCCAAGATCGCGACGGAGTTCCGGCAGAAGTTCCAGAAGCCGGTCGTGATCGACATGTTCTGCTATCGCCGTTTCGGTCACAACGAGACCGACGAGCCGGCGTTCACGCAGCCGTTGATGTACGATCGCATTCGCAAGCATCCGACCGCGGTCGAGATCTACTCGAAGACGCTCATCGACGAAGGCGTGCTCAAGTCCGAGGACGTCGAGGCGATGAAGGGCGAGTTCCGCTCGTTCCTCGAGACGGAGCTTGCGGCCGCGGATGCCTTCAAACCGAACAAGGCCGATTGGCTCGACGGACGGTGGAGCGGCGTCACGCTTGCTGACGATGACGAGCGGCGTGGCAATACCGGCGTTTCGCTCGAAGCGCTGCGGGAAGTGGGCAAGCGGCTCACCACCATTCCGTCCGACTTCAACGCCCACAAGACGATCGTGCGGCTGCTCGAGCGGCGGCGCGAGATGATCTCGAAGGGCGAAGGGATCGACTGGGCGATGGCCGAGCATCTGGCCTTCGGCACGCTCGTCAACGAGGGCTATCCGGTTCGTTTGTCGGGCCAGGATTGCGAGCGCGGAACGTTCTCGCAGCGTCATTCGGTGCTGATCGACCAGGAGACGGAGCGGCGCTACACGCCGTTGCGGCACATTTCTCCCACGCAGGCGCGTTTCGAGGTCATCAACTCGATGCTGTCGGAGGAGGCCGTTCTCGGGTTCGAGTATGGCTACTCGCTGGCTGAGCCCAACGCGCTGGTCGCCTGGGAGGCGCAGTTCGGCGACTTCGCGAACGGCGCACAGGTGGTGTTCGACCAGTTCATCTCTTCGGGCGAGCGCAAGTGGCTGCGTATGTCGGGCCTCGTGTGCCTTCTGCCGCACGGCTATGAAGGTCAGGGGCCGGAGCATTCCTCCGCGCGTCTCGAACGCTTCCTTCAGCTTTGCGCCGAGGACAACTGGCAGGTCGCAAACTGCACGACGCCCGCCAACTACTTCCACATCCTGCGCCGCCAGCTTCATCGCAACTTCCGAAAGCCGCTGATCCTGATGACGCCGAAGTCGCTGCTGCGCCACAAGCGCGTGGTCTCGCGGCTCGACGAGATGGGGCCCGGCACGACGTTCCATCGCGTTCTGTGGGACGATACGCTGCGGCGTCCCGATGCCGAGATCAAGCGCGTGGTGCTGTGCTCGGGCAAGGTCTACTACGACATCGCGGATGCGCGCGATGCGGAGGGACTGGACGACGTCTATATCCTGCGGCTCGAGCAGCTTTATCCGTTCCCGGCGCGCGCGCTCATTCACGAGCTGAGCCGCTTCCCCGGCGCGGAGCTGGTGTGGTGCCAGGAGGAGCCCAAGAACATGGGCGCCTGGAGCTTCGTCGAGCCGAACATCAACTGGGTGGCCGATCGCATCAATCCGGCGGGACGGCGCGTGCGCTATACGGGCCGCGCCGCGTCGGCATCCACGGCGACCGGTCTCATGAGCAAACACATCCACGAGCAGAAATCGCTCGTGGCGGATGCATTGAAGAGCTGAAGCCAGGAGGCTTCTGCAGAACGCGGGATGCCGGTCGCCTCGGCGGCCGGTCAGCAAGGGGCGAGACTGCGATGACGATTGAGATCCGCGTACCGACTCTCGGCGAGTCGGTCGCCGAGGCGACGGTCGGAAAGTGGCTTAAGAAGCAGGGCGATGTGGTGAAGGCCGACGAGCCGCTCGTCGAGCTCGAGACCGACAAGGTCACGGTCGAGGTGCCGGCGCCCGCGGCGGGGCTGCTTTCGGAGATCCTGGTCTCGGAAGGCGCGACGGTCGCAATCGGAGCAGTGCTCGGCGCGCTTGCGGAAGGCGGCGGGGCACAGGCCCAGGCGAAGACTGCGGCTCCGCAACCGGCCGCACCGAAGGCGGAAGCACCCGCCGCAGCGCCTGCCCGCGGTGCGCCGCCGAGCCCGGCGGCTCGCAAGCATCTCGCGGAAGCCGGCCTTTCATCCGATGACGTCGCCGGATCGGGGCGGCGCGGTCAGGTGCTCAAGGAAGATGTCGTGGCGGCTGTCGCTCAGGCCGCGGCCGCGCGCCAGAAGCCCGCGCCGCAGCCGCAGCGCGAGGCGGCCGCTCCTTCTCCGGCCCCTGCCCCTGCGCGCGTTCCCGTTCCTCAAACCCCGCACGAGATCTCGACTCCCGATATCCGCGTGCCGACGGCGGTGAGCGAAGCGGGCCGTGAGGAGCGCGTGCGTATGACGCGGCTTCGCCAGACGATCGCCATGCGTCTCAAGGAAGCCCAGAACACGGCGGCGATGCTCACCACGTTCAACGACGTGGACATGTCGGCCGTGATCGCCATGCGCGCGCAATACAAGGACCTGTTCGAGAAGCGCCACGGCGTGAAGCTCGGCTTCATGGGCTTCTTCGTGAAGGCGTGCATCCAGGCGCTGCGCGAAATTCCGGCGGTCAACGCCGAGATCGACGGCGAGGATATCGTCTTCAAGAATTACTACCACATCGGCGTTGCCGTCGGCACGGACCGCGGGCTCGTGGTGCCGGTGCTTCGGGAAGCCGACCGTATGTCGATCGCGGAGATCGAAGGCAAGATCGCCGAGTTCGGCAAGCGCGCGCGCGAGGGCAGGCTCTCGATCGCGGAGATGCAGGGCGGCACCTTCACCATCTCGAACGGCGGCGTCTATGGCTCGATGCTTTCGACGCCCATCCTCAACGCGCCGCAGGCGGGCATCCTCGGCATGCATCGCATTGAGGAGCGGCCGGTGGTGAAGAACGGCCAGATCGTCGCGCGTCCGATGATGTATCTCGCGCTGTCCTACGATCACCGCCTTGTCGACGGCAAGGAAGCGGTGACGTTCCTGGTACGCGTGAAGGAGTGCCTCGAAGATCCGCAGCGCTTCATCCTGGAGCTTTGATTTTTCCCTCCCAAGGCCGCCCTCGATCTGTGCCGCGCGCAAGAGGGCGCTGACACCTAGCAAAGGTTTTCGTGATGGCTGGACCCTACGATCTCATTGTTATCGGCAGTGGGCCGGGTGGCTATGTGTGTGCCATTCGCGCCGCGCAGCTCGGGCTCAAGACGGCCATCGTGGAAAAGCGCGCCACGCACGGCGGCACCTGCCTCAACGTGGGGTGCATACCGTCCAAGGCACTGCTGCACGCCTCCGAGCTTTACGAGGAGGCCGGGCATAGCTTTGCGCGTATGGGCATCAAGGTCTCTCCGGAGCTGGATCTTTCGCGGATGCTCGCCTTCAAGGACGAGGGCGTGAAGGGGAACGTCGATGGCGTGGCGTTCCTGCTCAAGAAGAACAAGATCGATCCCTATCACGGCACGGGCCGCATCGCGGCGCCGGGCAAAGTCGAGGTGACGGCGCCGGGTGGCGAGCGGCAGGTGCTCGAAACGCGCTCGATCGTGATCGCAACGGGCTCGGACGTGGCGCGGCTGCCGGGTATCGAGATCGACGAGACCGAGATCGTCTCCTCGACGGGTGCGCTGTCACTTCCGAACGTGCCCGAGCGGCTGCTGGTGGTGGGCGCGGGCGTCATCGGACTGGAACTCGGCTCGGTGTGGCGCCGCCTCGGCTCAAGCGTGACGGTCGTGGAATATCTCGATCGCATCCTGCCTGGTATGGACGGCGACGTGGCGAAGTCTCTCGAACGCCTCTTCATCAAGCAGGGTCTGTCGTTCCGGCTCGGAACGAAGGTGGTGTCGGTCGCGCGCACAGACGGCGGGCTGGACGTGACGCTGGAGCCAGCCAACGGCGGCGCGCAGGATCATATCGAGGCGGACGTGGTGCTGGTTGCCATCGGCCGCGTGCCCTACACGGACGGGCTGGGGCTGGACGACGTGGGCGTTTTGCGCGACGAGCGCAAGCGGGTGGTCGTCAACGGGCAGTTCGAGACCAACGTGACGGGCATCTATGCCATCGGCGACGTCATCGCGGGGCCGATGCTGGCGCACAAAGCGGAAGACGAAGGGATCGCCGTGGCCGAGATTCTGGCTGGCCAAGCCGGGCACGTGAACCACGACGTCATCCCGAACGTCATCTACACCACGCCGGAAGTGGCCTCTGTCGGCAAGACGGAGGAGGAGCTGAAGGCGAAGGGCGTCGACTATACGGTGGGCAAGTTCCCGTTCCTCGCCAACGGGCGCGCGAAGGTCAACAGAACCACCGATGGGTTCGTGAAGGTGCTTGCGGACGCGGCGACCGATCGCATCCTGGGCGTGCACATCATCGGCGCGAACGCCAGCGAGCTGATCGCTGAAGCCGCTGTGATCATGGAGTTCGGCGGATCAGCAGAGGATCTTGCGCGGACGTGCCATGCCCATCCGACGCTGTCGGAGGCGGTGAAGGAAGCCGCGCTCGCAGTCGCCAAGCGCGCTATCCATATGTGAGAGGCGGAGCATTCTCGCGCCGGACGAATTGGCTTCGAACAGGACCGCTCGCTATTCGATGGCGGTCACGGTGAATCCGGCTTCGCGCATCAGGGCGACGAGGCCGGTCTTGCCCGGCAGGTGCAGGGCGCCGGTGGCGATGAAGATCGGCCCCTTCTCCATGTGGGAGATGGCCACGTCGCGCATTTTGCGATTGCGCTCGACCACCAGCGTCCGCTCGAACGACGCAAACGCGTCAGGGGCGACACCTGCGCGCCGTGCGAGCGCGATCTGCAGGTCCCAGAGGGCTGAGATACGCCGTTCCAGGTAGAGCTGGACCATCGTTTCCAGGAGATCGTCCGTCTTGTCGACGAGGGCGAGGTTGGCGCGGAGCATTCCCAACTGCTCGTCCTCCGGAACCGAGGCGAGCGCCAGGAGCTGCTCCTCCGTCGTTTCCATGCCTTCGACGGGCATGCCGAGGCTCCGGGCCTGCTCGGCCACTACCATGTCGAGAACGAGGTATCCTTTCTGGACGCGGCGGCGCTCGCACTCGGAGGCCGCGAGCAGCATCGTGATCATCCAGGGCTTGTAGATATGCGCGGCCGCCGCCGGCACGCCGACGCCCTCGATGGATCTGCGCACTTTCGCGAACTCGTCTTTGGTGAGCAGCTTATCGAGGGACCGGCCGTCACTGAACACGGCCTGTTTCGTGGCTGCAGAATAGACGCCGCTGGTTGCTTCCTGCTGCTGGCTGGCGTTCTCGATCAGAAGCGTCTTGGCTTCGGAAAGAGCGGTGCGGGTCGCGTCCGTGAGGCGCGTGACGCGGTCGTCGGTCAAATGGACCGTGCCGAAAAGATAGGACGTCTGAAAGCCGGGACGCTCGAGCTTCCAGAGAACGGCGCGGCCGTTCTCGATCGTCTCGGCATCGCGCAGGATGCGGGAGTAGACGAGGGGGTCGGCGGCGGCGAACTCCTGAAGCAAGCTCTTGCCCTCGCATAGTTTGCCAGGCCGGGCATGTCCGGCTGCCTCGGCAGCCAAGGAGCCGAACGTTGTCAAAACGATCAGAGCCGTGGTCAGCCGGGCCGAGTTCCGCAACGTTCGCTCCTTTGGGTCCTTTGTAGCCGACATTGGAACCTGACTTGCGAAGGCGTTCAACGTCGCGGGTGGGCCTTGTCGTAGACCGCCAGGATGCGCTCGCGATCGACCTCCGTATAGACCTGCGTTGTCGAAAGCGAGGCGTGGCCCAAAAGTTCCTGGATCTGGCGGAGATCGGCACCCGCGGCGAGAAGATGCGTCGCGAAGGAATGGCGCAGGGCGTGGGGCGTGGCCGTTTCCGGAAGCGACAGCTCGTCGCGCATGCGGGCGATGGCGAGCTGGATGAGGCGCGGCGAAAGAGCCCCGCCTTTGGCGCCGACGAACAGCGGCGATTGCGGGTCCAAGGGATAGGGACAGAGGGCGATGTAGCGCTCGACGGCACGCTGGGTGACAGGGAGAACGGGGACCAGGCGCTCCTTCCCGCCTTTGCCGGTGATGCGCAGCACGTCGCGTCCCGAGACGGGCGCGTCGCGGCGCGCGAGGCCGAGGGCTTCGGAAATGCGCAGGCCGGCGCCGTAGAGAAGTAGCATCACCGCGACGTCGCGCGCGCGGATCCAGTCGTCCTCCGCGCCCTCTTCATCGACGAGGGCCGCTGCTTTGTCGACTGTCAGCGGCTTCGGCACCGTATGGGGGATGCGCGGCATCGCGACCTGAGCCAGCGCCCGGTTGGCGACGAGGTTCTCGTTCTCGAGCCAACGATAGAAGGTGCGAAGTGCTGAAATGGCTCGCGATAGAGAGCGGCTTGCGGTGCCCTGCCGCCGTCGCGCGGCGAGGAAGCGGCGGACAGCCTTCACGTCCAGGCGGGCGAGATCGTTGAGGCAAGGGGGGTGGCCGAGGTCGTGTTTCAGGAACACGATGAACTGTCGAAGGTCGCGCTCGTAGGAGGCCAGCGTCGCATTGGAATAGCCGCGTTCGTGTGTGAGATGGGCAAACCAATCCGCCGTCGCGCGACGGAGATCGCTGGCGAGAGGCAGCTCGCCATCGGCTTCGAGAAGGCTATCGATGGTGTCGCGCGTCATGCGGGCGAGCAATCCGTTTTCAGTGTTCGAGCATCGTAGGTGATTTGCACCGTATGCGTGACACCTTGCGCGAAGGCCACGTTTTACGGGTACAAATTGCGCATCCGGAGATTGCGGCCGTGCCTCGCGCGCGGTGCGAAGGAGAGATGCGCACGACGAATCGCTGCGAATCGTCACTCATCTCGATGTGCGCGATTGCGCAGAAAACCGCGTAAATGCTATGCAACTGTGACGCTGCACGCGCTTCTCATGCACGCAAATAGCGTGTTTACGGGCGATTCTGAGCTCCGTTGCGCGTGCAAGCGTGACCAAAACTCCAATCTAGGGCAAAAAAGCGCAGTCTTTTTAAATCCATAGCCGCGGAAATTCATTCTTAATGTATGGTTTCGCGGTCATTGATTCCATTTCTGGGGAAACTCTCATGGCTAAAGCCGCCACCAAATCCGTTGCAAAGACCAAAGCCGCTCCGAAGCCGGCCGCCAAGGCTGCCAGCAAGGCAGCAGTGAGCACCGTCACGCTTCGCCACATCGGCACGGCAATCTCCGAGACGCATGATCTTCCGAAGAAGCAGGCCAACGCCGTGCTCGAGGATTTCGTCGCTCTCGTCACGAAGCACCTCAAGAAGGGCGACCGCATCCGCATCGGCGGCCTCGGCATCCTTCAGGTTCGCAAGCGTCCCGCCCGTCTCGGCCGCAACCCGGCTACCGGCGAGCAGATCAAGATCAAGGCCAGCAAGAAGGTTGCCTTCCGCGCTGCCAAGGATCTGAAAGAGCAGATCTAAGCATTACCGGGATCGGTGCTTTGCTTCGGACGCCCTCGTTCGAAGCAGGCATGGTCCGGTGTGCCCGGTGCGAATGAAAAAGGCGAGCAGGCCGGTATCCCGGCCGCTCGCCTTGTTCATTTTGACTTCGAGGAAGCGACGGCTGGCTAGATGGTCTGGCCGGTCTTCTTCCAGTCAGCCACGAATTGCGCGAGACCCGAATCCGTCAACGGATGCTTGACGAGAGCCTTGAGGATGGCGGGCGGAATTGTCGCCACATCGGCGCCGATGAGGGCGGCTTCCTTTACGTGGTTCACCGTGCGGATCGAGGCGGCGAGGATGTCGGTCTCGAGATCCTGATAGTTGTCGTAGATAGCGCGGATCTCGCGGATGAGGTCCATGCCGTTGAGGCCGATGTCGTCGAGTCGGCCGATGAATGGAGAGACGAACGTGGCGCCGGCCTTCGCAGCCAGGAGGGCTTGGTTTGCCGAAAAGCAGAGCGTGACATTGACCATGGTGCCTTCCGACGTCAGCGCCTTGCAGGCCTTGAGGCCGTCGAGCGTGAGCGGCACCTTGATGGTGACGTTGGTGGCGATCTTCCGCAGCACCTCGGCTTCGCGCATCATGCCGGCATAGTCGATGGCGGCCACCTCGGCCGAGACCGGGCCGGGGACGACAGCGCAGATCTCGGCGATTGTCTGCTTGAAGTCGCGGCCGGATTTTGCAATCAGCGACGGGTTGGTGGTCACGCCATCGAGAAGTCCGGTTGCGGCCAGCTCCTTGATTTCGCTGACATCAGCAGTATCGACGAAAAACTTCATTCTCGGTCCTTTGTGCTGCCCCTCGTGGGCATCCTTCAAGTTGAGAGAGGTGCGCGGCCTTGTCCATGGCCGTCAGCTCGCCCTATCTCTCCGCATAAGCTATCGCTTTCAAGCTTGGTAGCTTCTAATCCGGTAGCGGGACACTTGGATAGCCTTCTTGGCATTAATGAAAAGGGTGAAGGCGCGGCGCGGACGCTGGTTCCGGTGCTGATGCCGGGGGCCCCGCTTGACCAGACCTACGACTATCTGGTTCCGCCGGGGCTTGCCATCGAGCCGGGCGCCTTTGTTCTCGTCCCGTTCGGGCCGCAGACGCGCATCGGCGTGGTGTGGGACGGACCGCTCGGCGGCTCCGATCGTCCGGTCGATCCCAAGAAGATGAAGACGCTGACCGAGCGGCTCGATGTTCCGCCGCTGCCGTTGACGTCGCTCAGGTTCGCAGAGTGGATCGCGGGCTACACGCTTTCGCCGCTCGGCATGGTGGTGCGGATGATGATGAGCGCGCAAGCCGCGTTCGAGCCGGTGAAGCCGCGTTTCGGCGTGCGTGCGGTGGCGGATGCGCATGACCCGCCGCGCATGACGCCGGCGCGCCGGCGCGCGCTCGATCTCGCGCGCGACGGCTCGATCCGCGCGAAGTCCGCGCTCGCCCAGGAAGCCGAATGCAGCACGGGCGTGGTGGATGGTCTCGTCGCGTCCGGAAATCTGGTCGAAGTCGTCATTCCCGAGCGGCGTTTTCCGCTACCCAATGCGGACCACCGGCAAACGGAGTTCACGCGCGAACAGGCGGAGGCGGTGCACGCGCTGGTCTCGGCCGTCGACGGCGGCAGCTTCTCGGTATCGCTGCTCGACGGCGTGACGGGCTCGGGCAAAACGGAGGTTTACTACGAGGCGGTTGCGGAAACGCTGCGCAAGGGGCGGCAGGCCCTGATCATGCTGCCCGAGATCGCGCTCACCGGGCAGTTCATGAGCCGGTTCGTCGCGCGCTTCGGATGCGCGCCCGCAGAATGGCATTCGGCCTTGTCGCCTGCCGAGCGCGGACGCGTGTGGCGCGCGGCGGCGACGGGCGAGGCGCGCGTGGTCGTTGGCGCGCGCAGTGCGCTGTTCCTGCCGTTCACCGAGCTCGGTCTCGTGGTGGTCGACGAGGAGCACGATCCTGGTTTCAAGCAGGATGACCGGGTGCACTATCAAGCGCGCGACATGAGTGTCGTGCGCGGCAGCCTCGGGAAGTTTCCCGTGGTGCTCGCCTCGGCAACGCCGTCGATCGAAAGCCATGTCAACGCGCGGACCGGGCGCTACCGGCATATCATCCTGCCGGGACGTTTCACGGGCGCTGAGCTGCCGGACGTCAAGCCGATCGACATGCGCACGCATCCGCCGGAAAAGGGGCAATGGCTCTCGCCGGTGCTGGTGGAGGCGGTCGCCGCCACGCTCGCGGAGCGGCAGCAGTCTCTCCTGTTCCTGAACCGGCGCGGGTATGCGCCGCTGACGTTGTGCCGCAGCTGCGGTCATCGTTTCGAATGCCCGCAGTGCACGGCATGGCTCGTGGAGCACCGGTTCCGGCGGCGTCTCAATTGCCACCATTGCGGTTTCTCGCTGCCCATGCCGGAGACGTGTCCCAAGTGCGGCGAGGAAGGATCGCTCGTCGCGTGCGGACCGGGTGTCGAGCGCGTGGCGGAGGAGGTGCGGGAGCGCTTTCCGGACGCGCGCCTTGCGCTGTTGTCATCGGACCTCATTCCGGGGCTCGAGGAGATGCGCCGCATCATCGGCTCGATCGAGAGCGGTGAGGTGGACATCATCATCGGGACGCAGATCGTGGCCAAGGGCCACAACTTTCCGCTGCTGGCCACGGTTGGTATCGTCGATGGCGATCTGGGCTTGTCGATGGGCGCCGATCCGCGGGCCGGCGAGCGGACGTTCCAGCTTCTGCATCAGGTGACGGGGCGTGCCGGGCGCGCTCTGACCAAGGGCCGCGGCTTCATTCAAACGCACATGCCGGAGCATCCGGTGATGGAAGCCATCATCTCAGGCGATCGCGAGAGCTTCCTCGACCGGGAGATCGACATGCGACGGCGCGGCGTGCTGCCGCCGTTTGGCAGGCTTGCCGCGCTCGTCATCTCGGCGCGCGACAAGGATCTGGCGGAAACGTTCGCGCGTGAGGTTGCGCGGCGCGCGCCACGTGCGGAGCAGATCGAAGTGCTGGGTCCCGCCGAGGCGCCGATCTCGATCGTGCGCGGGCGGCATCGCTGGCGGCTGCTGGTGAAGGCGCCCCGCGACAAGAACATCCAGGCCTTCCTGAGGGCATGGGGTGAGGCGCTTCCGAAAATCGGAGGTGATCTGCGCCTCACCGTCGATATCGATCCCTACAACTTTCTCTAGGGCCGTCTGTGTCTACGCCAAGCGCGGCTTAGCGATGGTGGCCCGACGAGAGGATCGTGCCGACTGCGAGCACGCCGAGGCCGATGGCGATGCCCTTCGCGATGTCTTTACCGCGGTTGTCGCGGTGGCGCTTGTAGGCGTAGCGATGGCGCGGGCCGTAGTAATCGCGCGGGCCATCATAGTGGCGCGAATAGCCGCGGCCTTCATATCCGTTCCATCTGTCATGGGCGCTGGCGGCGGTCGCGAGCGGACCCATGTTGGCGGCGAGCAAGCTCGTGATGACGGCAACGCTGGTGGCGAATTTCTTGAACGACATATCGTGTCCCCTTCGTCCCGATCCTTGCGCCGGGACTGTCCCGGCACGTTGAGATCCTTGATAGCGGGGGCACTCTGAACTCGTGTTGAACGATGCTTGCAGCTTCCGTTCATCTTCGTTGGAGATGCGTAGACAACGCGCCGGTCAGCTTTTTCGAGCTGCCGGCGCGGGTTTTCGATCTTCTGCTGGTTCAGCGCGGCTCAGCTATTTGAGGTAGGGGCAGAGCTTGCGCTTGCCGTCGTTGGCGAGGAAGGTTCCTGTGGCCCGGTCGAACGAGCGGTAACGGGACTCGCACCGCGCAACGGCGTCACCGTCGTTGGCATAGACGACGGCGTCGTCATCGTAGTCGTCGTCGTAATAATAGCTGTCGTAGTAGGAAGGTCCGTAATCATAGAAGTACGGATAGCCGCCGTAATAGACGCGCGGGAAGCGGCGATGCGGGTAGCCGTGGTGATGGTGCTTGCCACCGCGCCATGCGTAGTTGGGGCCGGGACGCGGACCTCGGAACGCCGGAGGACCGGGCCGGTGTTGTCCGGCGCGGAAACCAGGATTTCCGCCGCCGAGAGATCTCGGGATCGAGCCAGGGCCTGCGGGCTTGAAGGCAGGGCCGCCGCCTCTCGAGGCGGGCCCGATACTGCGAAAACCTCCGCCTGCCCTCATACCTCCTCCGCCGCCACCATCCTTACGGACGTTGATGACGGGCGCTCTCGTGGTGTCGTTCGACAGCGCTCTCGCGGGGCCGGGCGCGGCTGGCGCTGCGCCCAACGGAAGCGCCGCCAGGGCCGCGACGGCCAGTAGTCTCGCTGTTTTCATGCCTTATGCTCCTTAGTTTGGTTTGCACCACGCGACTGGGCCACGTGGAAGGCGCTCGGGCCGTTACCTAAGGATGTGGGGTCTGCGCGAAGGAATCACACCGATTGGCCGGGGGCTGAGGATTATTTTCTCGGAGAGGGCCGGGCGGAGTGCTGAATGGCCGCGGAAATGCCGCGTTAGAGACGCGTTAGGCCGGTTGATGCGCCGTGACGCACATGATACAGAACCGCGGGCTTCAGACGGGGTACAGCGCAACTCAGCGGTGCGGTTTGTCCTGTCTGCAACGTCATCATCATGAAAAAGGGCTGTGGCTTCGGCCGCGGGGCTCCTCCAACCCCTTGAGCGCGCGAGATTTCTTGACGTGGCGACAGAAGAACCAATCGTAGGCGGAGTGGCCGGACGCTATGCGGCGGCCCTGTTCGATCTTGCAGTCGAGCAGAAAAATGTGGCCGAGGTCGAGCAGGATCTCGCAAAATTCGAGCAGCTTTACGACATGAGCCCCGATCTGGTTCGGCTCATCCGTAGCCCGGTCATCGCAAGCGAAGACCAGGCCCGTGCGCTCGGCATTCTGCTGGATAAGGCGGGCGTCGGCACCCTGACGCGCAATTTCTTCAACCTGGTGGCTCGTAATCGCAGGCTGTTCGCGGCTCCCGACATGGCGCGCGCCTTCAAGGCGCTCGCGGCCAAGTCGCGCGGCGAGGTCACGGCGGAAGTGGCCAGCGCCCATCCGCTGACCGATGCTCAGGCCGAAGCCCTCAAGGCTGCTCTCAAGGCCACTGTCGGCAAGGACGTGACGCTCGCGACGAAGGTCGATCCTTCGCTGATCGGCGGTCTCGTCGTGAAGCTCGGCAGCCGCATGGTTGATTCGTCGCTCAAGACGAAGCTTTCCAATCTCACGCTTTCGCTCAAGGGAGGCCATTGACGCCAGGCTTTCGGCCTTGCGCCCTGCCTTCCCCACGTACGTTTCAGAGCCTGCCGAACAGGCGCGCTCACAAGATCAGAACACATAGAGAAAACGCCCCAAGAGACGAGGTCAAGTGATGGACATCCGGGCTGCAGAGATCACCTCGATCCTGAAAGATCAGATCAAGAATTTCGGTAAGGAAGCTGAAGTTTCCGAGATCGGCCAAGTGCTGTCGGTCGGTGACGGCATTGCGCGCGTCTACGGTCTCGACAATGTTCAGGCCGGCGAGATGGTCGAGTTCCCGGGCGGCATTCGCGGCATGGCTCTCAACCTCGAAGCCGACAACGTCGGCGTCGTTATCTTCGGCGACGACCGCACGATTCGCGAAGGCGACACCGTCAAGCGGACCGGTGCCATCGTGGAAGTTCCGGTCGGCAGGGGTCTGCTCGGCCGCGTGGTCGACGGCCTCGGCAACCCGATCGACGGCAAGGGTCCGATCCAGTCCGACAAGAAGATGCGCGTCGACGTGAAGGCGCCCGGCATTCTGCCCCGCAAGTCGGTGCATGAGCCGATGGCAACCGGTCTCAAGGCGGTGGACGCTCTCATCCCCGTCGGCCGCGGCCAGCGCGAGCTCATCATCGGTGACCGCCAGACCGGCAAGACGGCGATCATTCTGGACACCTTCCTGAACCAGAAGTCCGTCAACGCCGGCACCGACGAAGGCGCAAAGCTCTATTGCGTGTACGTCGCCGTCGGCCAGAAGCGCTCTACCGTCGCTCAGTTCGTCAAGGTTCTCGAAGAGCGCGGCGCCCTCGAATACTCCATCGTCATCGCCGCCACGGCCTCCGACCCGGCTCCCATGCAGTACCTCGCGCCGTTCACCGGCTGCACCATGGGCGAGTACTTCCGCGACAACGGCATGCACGCTGTGATCGCCTACGACGACCTCTCCAAGCAGGCCGTCGCTTATCGCCAGATGTCGCTTCTGCTGCGTCGTCCGCCGGGCCGTGAAGCCTATCCGGGCGACGTTTTCTATCTGCACTCTCGTCTGCTCGAGCGCGCCGCCAAGCTCGGCGACGCCGCCGGCAAGGGCTCGCTCACCGCGCTCCCCGTCATCGAGACGCAGGCCAACGACGTGTCGGCCTACATTCCGACCAACGTGATCTCGATCACCGACGGCCAGATCTTCCTCGAGACGGACCTCTTCTATCAGGGCATCCGTCCGGCCGTGAACGTCGGTCTCTCGGTGTCGCGAGTCGGCTCGTCGGCACAGACGAAGGCGATGAAGCAGGTTGCCGGCAAGATCAAGGGCGAGCTCGCGCAGTACCGCGAAATGGCGGCCTTCGCGCAGTTCGGCTCGGATCTCGACGCCGCCACGCAGAAGCTGCTCGCACGCGGCGCACGCCTCACCGAGCTTCTCAAGCAGCCGCAGTTCTCTCCGCTCAAGATGGAAGAGCAGGTTGCGGTGATCTTCGCCGGCACGCGCGGCTATCTCGATCCGCTGCCGGTCTCGGCCGTCGGCAAGTTCGAGCAGAGCCTGCTTGCAGCGCTCCGCGACGAGAAGTCGATTCTCGCATCGGTCGCCGCCGAGAAGGCTCTTTCTGCCGACGCCGAGAAGAAGCTGGTCGACCTGCTCGACGGCTTCGCCAAGACCTTCGTCGCTTAAGTCAGCAATGCCCGTTCCGCGAAGCCGGATACGATCCGGTGCTTCGCGGGAGGGCTAGGGCCGAACTCTCGAGGACGCTCGAATGCCGAGCTTAAAAGATCTCAGAAACCGCATCGCCTCCGTGAAGGCGACGCGTAAGATCACGAAGGCCATGCAGATGGTGGCCGCGGCGAAGCTTCGCCGTGCGCAGGAATCCGCAACTGCCGCCCGTCCTTACGCCGAGCGCATGGACGCGGTTCTGGCCGCGCTGAACCAGCGCGCGAGCCGTGAAGGGGCCTCGCCTCTCCTCGTCGGCACGGGCAAGGATCAGGTTCATCTTCTGATCGTGATGACGGCCGAGCGCGGTCTCTGCGGCGGCTTCAACAACAACATCTCGAAGCTTGCACGCGCTGATGCCCAGAGGCTGATCGCGGCCGGCAAGACGGTGAAGATCCTGACGGTGGGCCGCAAGGGCGCGGACAACCTGCGCCGCGATCTCGGCCGCAACATCGTCGAGCGTCACGACCTGCGTGGCGTGCGCCAGCTCGGCTTCTCGAACGCGGAAGAGATCGCCAACAAGGTGCTCGCCATGTTCGAGGCCGGTGAGTTCGACGTTGCGACGCTTTATTTCGCCGAGTTCAAGAGCGTCATCGCGCAGAAGCCGACCGCGCTTCAGCTCATCCCGGCCAAGCTGCCGGAGACGAGTGCCGCAGACGATGCCAAGGCGGGGGCTGGACAGTCGGTCGTCGACTACGAGCCCGACGAGGATGCGATCCTCGGCTACCTGCTCACGCGCAACATCGCCACGCAGATCTTCCGCGGTCTGCTCGAGAATGCCGCGTCCGAGCAGGGCGCACGCATGAGCGCCATGGACAACGCCACGCGCAACGCTGGCGAGATGATCAACAAGCTGACCGTGAAGTACAACCGTCAGCGTCAGGCGAACATCACCAAGGAACTCATCGAAATCATCTCGGGCGCGGAAGCGCTCTAGGGCAATCGTGTGCAGGTCCCGGCTGGTAGAGCGTCGAGGAGTTGACAATGGCATATAGAACGACAGCAACGACGAAGGGCGGCCGTGACGGCCGAGCGGTCCTCGCCGACGGCAAGCTCGCTCTCGCCATGTCGCTTCCCAAGGAGCTCGGCGGATCGGGCGAAGGCCACAATCCTGAGCAGCTCTTCGCGCTCGGGTATTCGGCCTGCTTCGGCCAGGCGATCCTCGTGCTTGCAAAGAAGCACGGGCTCGATGGCCAGGCGGCGCGCGTGACGGCCGATGTGACGCTCAACACCACGGACGGCTTCTCGCTCGCCGTCGATCTCAAGGTTTCGCTTCCCGGTGCCGATCCGGCCGCGCTGCAAGCGCTGGTCGAGGAGGCCCATCAGATTTGTCCCTATTCAAAGGCGACGCGCGGAAACATCCCCGTGACGCTGTCGATCGCATAGTGAGACCGATGAGTCACGCTTCGGACTAAAAGGGTCCGAAGCGATCATGGTCTGAGCATTTTGGCTGGAGAGGAAAATGGCAAGCAAGGTTGGTAAGGTTCGTCAGGTTATGGGCGCTGTCGTCGACGTGCAGTTCGACGGCCATCTGCCGGAAATTCTGAACGCCCTCGAAACCAAGAACCAGGGCAACCGCCTCGTTCTCGAGGTTGCGCAGCATCTCGGCGAGAATACCGTGCGCACCATCGCCATGGACTCGACCGAAGGTCTCGTGCGCGGCCAGAGCGTCGAGGACACCGGCGCGCCGATCTCGGTTCCGGTCGGCGAGGAGACCCTGGGCCGCATCATCAACGTCATCGGCGAGCCGGTGGACGAAGCAGGCCCGGTGAAGACCAACGCTACGCGCGCCATCCACCAGCCCGCTCCGCAGTTCGCCGATCAGGCGACGGAAGCGCAGATCCTCGTGACGGGCATCAAGGTCGTCGACCTGCTCGCTCCGTACGCCAAGGGCGGTAAGATCGGCCTGTTCGGCGGCGCCGGCGTGGGCAAGACCGTTCTCATCATGGAGCTCATCAACAACATCGCGAAGGCACACGGCGGCTACTCCGTGTTCGCGGGCGTCGGTGAGCGTACGCGTGAGGGCAACGACCTCTATCATGAGATGATCGAGTCGAAGGTCAACATCGACCCGAAGAAGAACAACGGCTCCACCAAGGGCTCCAAGTGCGCCCTCGTGTACGGCCAGATGAACGAGCCGCCGGGCGCTCGTATGCGCGTCGCTCTCTCGGGCCTCACGGTCGCCGAGGACTTCCGCGACAAGGGCCAGGACGTGCTGTTCTTCGTGGACAACATCTTCCGCTTCACGCAGGCCGGCTCGGAAGTGTCCGCTCTGCTCGGACGTATTCCTTCGGCGGTGGGCTATCAGCCGACGCTCGCCACCGACATGGGTGCTCTCCAGGAGCGCATCACCACCACGCAGAAGGGTTCGATCACCTCGGTGCAGGCCATTTACGTGCCCGCCGACGACTTGACCGACCCCGCGCCCGCCACCTCGTTCGCTCACTTGGACGCGACGACGGTGCTTTCGCGTACCATCGCAGAAAAGGGCATCTACCCGGCAGTCGACCCGCTCGACTCGACCTCGCGCATGCTCGATCCGCGCATCGTCGGCGAGGAGCACTACCAGGTTGCCCGTAAGGTGCAGTCGATCCTCCAGCGCTACAAGGCGCTGCAGGACATCATCGCCATTCTCGGCATGGACGAGCTCTCGGAAGAGGACAAGCTGGCCGTGGCCCGCGCCCGCAAGATCGAGCGCTTCATGTCCCAGCCGTTCACGGTCGCGGAAGTGTTCACGGGCTCGCCCGGCAAGCTCGTGTCGCTCGCCGACACCATCAAGGGCTTCAAGGGTCTCTGTGAGGGCGACTACGACCATCTGCCGGAGCCGGCGTTCTACATGGTGGGCTCGATCGACGAGGCCATCGCGAAGGCCGAGAAGCTGGCTGAGGCCGCCTGATAGAGTCCTAGAGTCGTCCGGCCGGCACCGGCCGGGCGATCTCGCGTTTGCGTCTGTCTAGAAGTGAAATCCGGTCGCAAGGCGACGGAGCGGGGGTTGAGATGGCAGGTGGAGACGCTCAGAGCTTTGGCTCTTGCTGCGAAGAACTGAAAGAGGCGATGAGCGGCGAGGAGTTCGAGCCGCTGATCACGGTCGGTGACGACGGCGTGCTCTACATGTCCGTCGGGCTCGTGGAGCTCGAGGACGAAGAGCCGGGCATGGTCGATCATCCGATTTTCTTCTGCCCGTTCTGTGGCAAGGGCGTGCAGACGCCTGACGAGGTCAGGGCGAAGGCGGGTGACGACGAGGACGACGACGCGTAAGCGCGCCGTCGCCTTCCGCGGCCTGCGGATCGCACGGGTGCGCGGGCCGGTTCAGAATTTGAGGAAGAGAAGCCAATGGCTCAGACGTTCACATTCGAGCTGGTCAGCCCCGAGAAGGTTCTTCTTTCGGGCGAGGCAGAGCAGGTTCAGCTCCCGGGCGCCGAAGGCGACATGACCATTCTCCCCGGCCATTCTCCGCTGATTTCCACGCTGCGGCCTGGTGTGATCGACGTGGTGCTCGCCGGCGGCAAGTCGCGGGTCTACGTGCGGCAGGCGTTCGCACAGGTGGAGCCCGATCGTCTGACGGTGCTCGCCGAGAAGGCTTACGACGTCGCGGATCTGAACGCTTCGGCGATCTCGACGCAGCTTTCCGAGGCTGAGGCCGAGCTGGCTCAGGCCAAGACCGACGAGCAGCGTCTCGTTGCCAACCAGGCAATCGCTGCGCTCTCGGCGCTCAAGGCTTAAGCGCCTTTTCGGTTGTGAAATTGAAAAGCGCCCGGCGTTGTCCGGGCGCTTTTGCTTTTAAGCCCAAGATGAATGAAGCGCGCCTCGTGTCCGATCCTGGACTTGCATCGTGACGTGTCTGGGCCCCGACCGCCCATGCGGAGCATGGCTTCGCCATGACGTCGGGGTGACGAGACATTTGTGGCAGGCGTTTCCCACAACAGGGCCGTTATCCCGGCGCAGGCCGGGATCCAGATACGCACACGTTGAAAAAAGGGAACGGCTACTTCTGCTCCGCCAAGTCCAGCTTGCGGCCCATGCGGCGGAGGAGCTGACCGACGTTTGCGAGCAGGTTGTGCTCGATGGCGAAGTAGATGCGCTCGCCTTTGAACTTCTTTTTCTCCGCATCCCACGGGAAGAGCAGAACAACGTCGAACTCGATCGGCTGGCCGGTGGAAGGCAGGCCCATGAGATCGCCGTGGTGGACGCCGTTGAAGTGCGCTTCCTCGACCACGCCCTGGGGGCCGATGAAGACGTTGACCACGGAGAAGCAGTTCTCCGGAAACGCCTTTAGGAAGCCGTCGTAGAACTTGGCCGCGCCCTCGTGGCCGTTCCAGACCTTGCCGTTGTTCAGGATGGTGTAGACGCAGTCTTCGGTGAGGGTGGCGAGGAGGCCGGGGATGTCGCCGCGATGCTCGGCGGCGATGTGATCGAGCCAAAGCTCCTTGATGCGATCGTATTCGGCCTGATCGAATGGTTGGCCGGTCTGGTAGTTCGCGCCATCGTTGAAGGGGGGCAGCGTTCTCGTCAAGGTGCGTGTGGACATGTGCTGAACTCGGCGGGTCTGCGTTTAAAACGGCGGGCGGCGGATCTTGAGGGAACGTGGGAATACAACAATCGGTTCAGCTCCGCCGGGGCGAGAGCCGTTGGATTATCAAATTCGTATAGCCAGCAGGCTGGGTGACCAGATTGATCGGAATCAGATTTGATCCGTGTTCGATCGCTCTTTCATTTCAGCTTTGGGCGAGATAGGCAAATCTCTCTACGACGGTTTGGTAAACGGGCCGCTTGAACGAGACGATGAGGTCGGGAAGCTCCGACATCTCGCGCCAGCTCCAGCGGTCGAACTCGGCTTTGCCATTGCGCGGGCGGATGTCGATCTCGCTGTCGTCGCCCCAGAACCGCATGGCGAACCAGCGTTGGCGCTGGCCGCGGTACTTGCCCTTGAGGGCAACGCCGACGAGCGGCTCGGGCAGGTCATAAGTCAGCCATTGGGGAATTTCGGCGATGACGTCGGCGCTGGTGATTCCCGTCTCCTCGCGCAACTCGCGATAGGCTGCCTCGATCGGTTCCTCACCCTTGTCGATACCGCCCTGCGGCATCTGCCAGATGTAGCCGGATTTGTCTCCGCTCCACTTCGGCAGGCGGCGGCCGGTCCAGACGCGGCCGGTCTTGTTCAGAAGCATGATGCCGACGCAAGGCCTGTAGGGAAGCTCGCGGGATTTGGAGATGTGGCTTAGCTCTGTGTGCTTCATGGGTGTGGGCGGACCGGCGTTCGCGTGCGGAACCGGCGCCTGAGCCGGGGTCACGATTGTCCCGCCTTCGATAGGGTTCGAACGGGAATCATGGTTCCGGGCCCGCGTGGCGCCGAACTATTCAAACGACATCATACCCGCGAAGTTAGCGAGTTTTTGTCAGCCCGTCTGTGCCGTGCGGAATATCGGTGGGTTAGCCGGCAGGCTTGCCGAGGAGGGGCTCGAAGATGCGGAGCACCTCCAGGTACACGTCCCGCTTGAAGGGGACGATGGCGGCCGGAAGCTCCTCGGCTGAGGCCCACCGCCATGTGACGAACTCGGCGTTCGGGGTGCCGGGGATGCCGAGATCGATCTCGGATTCTGCGCCGAGGAAGCGGGCGGCGAACCACTTCTGACGCTGGCCGCGGTAGCGGCCGCCCCAGGCGACGCCGATCAGATGAGGCGGCAGATCGTAGGTCAGCCAGCTCGGTGTTTCCGCAATAATCTCAACGGTTTTGATGGCGGTTTCCTCGCGCAGCTCGCGCAAGGCCGCTAGGCGCGGGTCTTCGTTCTCATCAATGCCGCCTTGGGGCATCTGCCACCAGGTTCCCTGTCCTTCGGCATCGCCCGGCATGTCGGCGCGCTGGCCCACCCAGATACGTCCCTCGCGGTTCAGCACCATGATGCCGACGCAGGGGCGATAGCTGAGGGTCGCGGGATCCGGCTTGGGCGTGCTCATGCGGAAGGCTCGTTCTGTTGGCGGGCTGTTTGGCGTGGAAACGGCGATGGGCGCCGATCAGCGCCCATCTCATGGTCTCATCCGGTCACTATGCCGCAGGGGCAATGCCGGTTCAGGTTTCCGCGCCGGAGCCGAAGCTCTCGGCGCGATCTCATGCGAGCAACCGGTGTCAGTTCGGAACCGTGCTCTTTTCGTTAGCGCCCGGGCTGGACGGCGGCTGGGCGGGCTTGGCAACCGTCTCACCGGTCGCGGTTCCGCGCAGGAAGCTCAGGGCGTACTGGAGCTGGGTGTCCTTCTCGGGCTCCTTCGGCACGTAAGCCGACGATCCCGATTCCTCCTTCGGCTCTTCCTTGGGTTCTTCCTTACCGGCCTCGGTCTTTTCCTTTTCGGCGTTCTTCTCAGCCTGCTCGGCCTTGAGCGCATCCTCGCCCTTGAGGTGTCCGCGCAAGCTCGCCTCGCCGCGGGGCTTCTCGGTGGTCTTGCCCTTCAGCTCCTCGGGAAGCTCCTGCTCGATGACGATATCCGGATCGATGCCCTTCGCCTGGATCGAGCGGTTCGACGGCGTGTAGTAGCGAGCCGTGGTGAGACGGATCGCGCCGTTGGCGCCGAGCGGGATGATGGTCTGCACCGAGCCCTTACCGAACGAGCGCGTGCCGATGATGGTGGCGCGCTTGTGGTCCTTGAGGGCGCCGGCCACGATCTCCGACGCGGAGGCAGAGCCGCCGTTGATCAGCACGACGATGGGCTTGCCTTCGGCCGTGTCGCCGGGGCGAGCCTGGGCGCGCTGCGTCTCCTCGTTGTTGCGGCCCTTGGTCAGCACGATGGCGCCGCGCTCCAGGAAGTCGTCGGACACGGCGATGGCCTGATCGAGAAGGCCGCCGGGGTTGTTGCGCAGATCGATGACGAAGCCGCGCAGCTTGGGACCGATCTCCTTCTTGAGGGCGTCCATCGACTTCACGAGGTTGGCGTGCGTCTGCTCGTTGAAGGTGGTGACCTTGAGATAGGCGATGTCTCCCTCGGCGCGGGCCTTGACGGCGTTGATGCGGATGAAGTCGCGGACGATCTTCACGTCGAACGGCTCGTCCTTGCCTTTGCGCACGACGGTCAGCGTGATCGGCGTGTTGACCGGGCCGCGCATCTTCTCGACGGCCTGTTCGAGCGTGAGGCCGGAGATCTGCTCGCTGTCGAGATGGGTGATGAGGTCGTTGGCCTGGATGCCGGCCTTGGAGGCGGGCGTGTCGTCGATCGGCGAGACGACCTTGACGACGCCGTTCTCCATCGTGACCTCGATGCCGAGGCCGCCGAACTCGCCGCGTGTCTGCACCTGCATGTCGCGGTAGTTCTTCGGGCTCATGTAAGAGGAGTGGGGGTCGAGGGCGGCCAGCATGCCGTTGATCGCGCTCTCGATCAGCATGGTGTCGTCCGGCTTCTCGACGTAGTCGGAGCGGACGCGCTCGAACACGTCACCGAAGAGATCGAGCTGGCGATAGAGTTCCGAGTTCGGCGAATTGGCCGAGTACGTTTGCGAGACGTTCAGCACGGTGGTGGCGCCGGCGAGACCCGTCATCGTCAAAAACGTCCAGAACACCAGATCGGTCTTGCGCATTATTCCTGTACCTTCTGATCAGAGGCGGCCCACCATGGATCCGAATCTATGGGTTGCCCGTCCTTGCGAAACTCGATGTAGAGAACGGGCGCGCTGGCTTGCGGCGCCGCTTGGCCCATTCCCGTCTTTTCGGACGCCAATTGTGCTGTGCGAGGTGCGCTACTCATCGTCCCGATCGGCTCGGCGGCCAATACAAACTGTCCGGGGCCGACATCCATTTGTGACAATCCGGCCACCAACACATGATACCCGCCGCCGGCGTTGATGATCAAGAGTTGCCCGTAGCTTCTAAATTCTCCGGCGTACACGATCCAGCCGTCGCAGGGTGAGGTCACCCTGGCGCCGAACCGGGTTTCCAGGACGAGACCCTTGGACGTTCCTCCATATTGGGTTTTGTCGCCAAAACCCAAGGCCCTGCGCCCGCGCGCGGGGAGAGGCAGCTTGCCTTTCGCGTGCTGGAACTGGATGGCGGGCGTGATCCGGTCCGGCTTTCCGGGCATCAAGGCGGTCGTGGACGGGGCCAGCTCGACGATCGAGGAGGGTTTCTCGCGCGCCGGCGGCGGGGTCATCATTGCCACTTCCTCGGCCCGCTGGGGGGGGACCGGCGGGGCGCTGTCCACGGCGGTATCCGGCGCGATGGTGCGGGCGGCGGGGACGGCTTCGGAGCCCGCGGGCGCTTTCGGCGGAGTGGCCGGCGGCAGCATGGCGACAACCTGCTGGTCTTCCGGCTTCTCCGGGGGCGACAGCGTTGGGGTGGTGTTCACCTGCTGGCTCAGCCGGGCGATCAGCTCGCTCAAGTCGCTGACGTTTTTCGAGATCTCGGCGGTGGCCTCGCGCACCTGCTTCAGCTCGGCCTGACGGTCGGCCAGCGATTGCTTCTTGGTTTCGAGCAAGCTCGCAAGGCGTGTCTGAGTGGCGTTCAGCCGGTCGCGTTCGGCGCGCAGGTTGTCGCCTTCGCGGCGGATGTTGTTCATGATGCCCACCAGCTCGTTGAGCTTGGTGGTGAGCACGCGGGCTTCCTCGCGCAGCCCCGGGAAGGCAATGCCGAGCAGCATGGCGCTTCGCACCATCTCGAGCGCATCCTCGCGCTGGGTGATGATCACCGGCGGCGGGTTGCGCCCCATGCGCTGGAGGGCTGCGAGGAGTCCCGAAATCTTGCTGTGCTCCTTGGCAAGGGAGGCGCGGACGGCCTGCTCCTGCTTCTCGAAGCCGGCGAGGCGGTTCTCGATCGCCGTCATCTGCTCTTCGCTCTTCTGGACGAGCGCGGCGGTCTCGACCAGGCGCGCGTTGATCTCGCGCCGCTCGTCGGCAATGCTGACCAGATCCTTCTGAAGCTCGCGATCACGGGCTTCCTTTGCGGCAAGCTCGCTTTTCTGGTTCTCGAGCTTCCTTGTCGCGTCGTCCGTCGATTGGGGTGTTTGGGCTGGCGCGGCGGACATCACAGCGCCGGAAGCGGCCATCGCAAGCGTCAGCGCCGCCGCGATGCGGCGGGCGCGTTGCTTTTCGCTGGAGGTCGCAATCCTGGTTCGGCTCACACCCTAGCCCATCTGGCCCGACTGAGATGACCCGTGCCGTACGCCGCACCACCGACCCTGGTCTTCATGGTCTCATAAATCTGACATTCGGCGGGATGCCGGCTCGGCGCCCCGCGATCGATCAACTTTCGTGTCCGCGTTCCGGCGCACCGGCCGGACGCGCGCTTTGCGTTCGATTTCCCCAGCGAGCGGCCCCTCGGCATCCCCACGCCGCGGCCTCATCCCAAGGGCGCTGTTTAACCTACGATCGCGCCGGAACAAACACTCCGGAGCAACCCTTGCCACGCGTCCCTTCCCGAGGGGGCGCAGCCGAACCTACAACGCCCGGATAAGTGGTTAGAATTAGGGCACGGGAGCGCAAACAAAGTTTGAACAACGTACGGGGGGCGAGCGGCGCCGGATTGCGCCGAGAGGGCCGCATGGTATTTGAAGCGAGCTAACCTTACGTTAGGATACCGACGTCCCGAAAATCGAGGCTTTTTCGTATGCAATCCGCAATGTACTACCTGTCGACAGGCGCGGTGTTCGCGGTCCTGATCGTGCTTCTGATGGGACTGTGGGTCATGACCCGGGGGCGTAGCCCCAACCTCAGCCAAAAGCTGATGCGCTGGCGTGTCGGCCTGCAGTTCGCCGCCATCGTGATGATCGTCGCGTACGTCTACGTCAAACAGCACATGTGACGGGTCTCAATGGCTCTTTTTCGCGTCGGAAAGCGGTTCCCACTTTGACGCAAGCAATCTAGTGTGAGCGCCGATTGGGGGATTTGCTTCACGATGGTCAAACTCAACAAGATCTACACGAAGACGGGCGATGCCGGCACCACGGGCCTCGGCACAGGGGAACGCGTGCGCAAGGATGCGCTGCGGATCGCGGCCTACGGCACGGTGGACGAAACCAACGCCACGCTCGGCATGGTGCGCATCCATCTCGCGGGGCATCCGGGCCTCGATGCCAAGCTCGGCCGGGTGCAGAACGACCTGTTCGATCTCGGTGCGGATCTCTGCGTGCCGGACCGGGGGAAGGCGCTGGGGTTCGAGGCGCTGCGCGTCTCGGACGATCAGGTCACGCGCCTCGAAGCCGAGATCGACGAGATGAACTCAGAGCTTAAACCACTGAAATCCTTTGTTCTTCCTGGCGGATCTCCGGCATCGGCGGCCCTGCATGTGGCGCGGACGGTGTGCCGGCGCGCGGAGCGTGAGATGGTGGCGCTGGCGGCCCAGGAGGACGAGCCTGTGAGCGCCGCGGCCCTCAAGTATATCAATCGTCTTTCCGATTTCCTTTTCGTGGCGGGGCGCTACGTGAACGACCGGGGCCGCAGCGACGTGCTGTGGGTGCCAGGGCAAAACCGCTAAAAGCTGCTTGTGGATCGAGCCGAGGGGGACCGAGCCATGTTTGTTCCGCTACACGACGAGAACTCCCTGAAATCGATCCGCTTTCAGTATGTGACGATCATGCTGATCGCGATCAACGTGATCGTGTATCTTCTTGAGCGCACACGGCTCGAGGAGGTGGCGATCGCCAGTTTCGCCATTGTTCCCAGGGAGTTGTTCGATACCAGCCTGCTGCCGATCCCGACCGAGTCCATGGGGCCGGCGGTGCCCGAGCAGTTGACGCTGCTGACCTACATGTTCTTCCACGGCGATGTGCTTCATCTTGCCGGTAACATGCTTTTTCTGTGGGTCTTCGGCGACAACGTCGAAGATGCCATGGGGCATCTCAAGTTTCTCTTCTTCTACTTGGCATGTGGCGTGGCGGGCGGCTTGCTGCACGCCTGGGTCGAGCCCGGCTCGGAAAGCCCCCTGATAGGGGCCAGCGGGGCGGTGGCGGGCGTGATCGCCGCCTATCTCGTTCTGCATCCCCGGGTCCGGGTGTGGGTGCTGGCCCTCAAGGCCATTCCGCTCCGGATCTCGGCTGCTTTCGCGCTGGGGCTGTGGATCCTCATCCAGGTCGTCATGGTGCTGCTGCCGCAGGTGGGACCGGTGGCCTGGTGGGCGCATATCGGCGGGCTGATTGCGGGTGCGGTGCTGGTGGTTTTTCTGCGCCGTCCGGGTGTGCCGCTGTTCGACAGGGGGTATGGTTACGGAAGCTGATCCGTGTCCTGCCAATTCGGGCGGCAGAAGTCCTTCTGCTGGCCGCATTGACTTGAACCCTGGCGGCTCGTAGTTTCCTCTCTCGCACTTGCGAAGGGCTTGTAAAGTCAGAGGTCACTCGAGTTTATGCCATGGGGCTGGCGCCGGTGACATCGAAGGGAGACGGGCAGCGCAGGTGGGCCGCGAGTTCGTTCTCCCGCGGGCAAATTTCGGAACGTAAAAAACCAGGAAAGCAATGACCAGAACAAGGCAGTGCGCCGGGGAGCGCCGCGCATCATGAAGATCCTCGTCGCGGTGAAACGAGTTGTCGATTACGCGGTCAAGATCCGCGTCAAGGCGGATGGATCAGGGATCGAGCTGGCCAACGTCAAAATGTCCATGAACCCCTTCGACGAGATCGCCGTCGAGGAGGCTGTCCGGATCAAGGAAAAAGATCCTGCGACTGAAGTCGTCGCGGTGTCGATCGGAACCACGAAATCACAGGAGACGCTGCGGACCGCGCTCGCCATCGGCGCCGATCGCGCGATCCTCGTCGAGACGGCTGACGATACGCCGGTCGAGCCGCTCACGGTCGCCAAGCTTCTGCGGGCTGTCGTCGAGCAGGAGAAGCCCGACCTCGTCGTTCTCGGCAAGCAGGCCATTGACGACGACAGCAATCAGACGGGCCAGATGCTCGCTGCGCTGCTCGGCTGGGCTCAGGGTACGTTCGCATCCAAGGTCGTTCCCGAAGGCGGCGCCGTGAACGTGACGCGCGAGGTGGACGGCGGTCTTGAAACGGTGAAGCTCACGCTTCCCGCGATCGTCACCACGGACCTGCGCTTGAACGAGCCGCGCTATCCTTCGCTTCCCAACATCATGAAGGCGAAGAAGAAGCCGCTCGATGTGAAGAAGCCCGCCGATTACGGCGTCGATGTCGCCCAGCGTCTCAAAGTGCTCAAGACCACGGAGCCGCCGGTGCGTAAGGCCGGCGTGAAGGTGGCGGATGTGGCGGAGCTGGTGCGCCGTCTCAAGACCGAGGCGGGGGTGATCTAATGGCTATTCTTCTTGTTGCGGATCATTCCAACTCGGCGCTCGGCGCCAGCACCGGGAAGGCGCTGACGGCTGCCAAGGCCATCGGCGGCGACGTGCACGTGCTGATCGCTGGCCACGCCGCGCAGGCGGCTGCGGAAGCTGCTTCCAAGCTCGACGGCGTTGCCAAGGTGCTGGTGGCGGACGCCCCGCATCTCGCCAACGGTCTCGCCGAGGAAATCGCGGCGACCGTAGTCTCGCTCGCGGGCAACTACGACACAATCATCGCGCCGGCCACGGCCTCGGGCAAGAACGTGCTGCCGCGCGTGGCTGCTCTGCTCGACGTGATGCAGATCTCCGACATCATCAAGGTGGTTTCGCCGGATACGTTCGAGCGGCCCATCTATGCCGGCAACGCCATCCAGACGGTGCAGTCGACGGAAGCCAAGAAGGTGATCACGGTGCGGACGGCTGCGTTCGCGGCGGCATCCGAAGGCGGCTCGGCTCCCATCGAGAGCGTCTCGGCTGCACCCGCCGTCGGCATTTCCTCTTTCGTCGGCGCGGAGCTCACGAAGTCGGACCGGCCCGAACTCACTGCCGCCAAGATCGTCATCTCCGGCGGCCGCGGCATGGGCAACGGTGAGAATTTCAAGACCTACATCGAGCCGATCGCGACGCGTCTCGGCGCGGCGATGGGTGCCTCGCGCGCAGCGGTCGATGCGGGCTTCGTGCCGAACGATCTGCAGGTCGGCCAGACGGGCAAGGTGGTTGCTCCCGAGCTCTATGTGGCCGTCGGCATCTCGGGCGCGATCCAGCATCTCGCCGGCATGAAAGACTCGAAGGTCATCGTTGCGATCAACAAAGACGCCGAAGCCCCGATCTTCCAGGTCGCCGACTACGGTCTCGTTGCGGATCTCTTTCAAGCCCTGCCGGAACTCGACGCGGAACTCGGCAAGGCCGGACTTTAAGATCAGGGGGCGTTCGATCGAAAGATCGGGCGCCCTACAGTTTTGGCGTCGCGTTTTCTACGACGAACCGGTGCGTATGCCGGATTTTCATGCGCAGCGTGGCCCCGACATGATGCCGGGACAGGCTCCGCAGGATGTGCTCCGGCGGGCCCGGGACAAGAAGGACATTCACCATGGATGTTGCAGTCAAAGCCAAGCCGGCCGTTAGACCGGTCCCGGTCATCAAGCAGGTCGGTGTGATCGGAGCGGGCCAGATGGGCAGCGGCATCACGCACGTCATCGCGCTCGGAAAGTACGATGTGCTGCTGACCGATGTCCGCAAGGAAGCGGTCGACAAGGCGATCTCGACGATCGAGAAGAATCTTGGCCGTCAGGTGGCCAAGGGCGTCGTCAACGAAGCCGACATGAAGGCGGCGCTCGGTCGTATCCAGTTCGCGCCGAACCTCGACGCGCTCGGCGACTGCGATCTCGTGATCGAAGCGGCCACGGAGGATGAGTCGGTCAAGCGGCGCATCTTCCAGGAGTTGTGCCCGAAGCTGAAGCCGTCGGCGCTGCTTGCGACCAACACGTCGTCGCTTTCGATCACGCGGCTCGCCTCCACCACGGACCGGCCCGAGCACTTTATCGGCATGCACTTCATGAATCCGGTGCCGCTGATGGAGCTTGTGGAGCTGATCCGCGGCATTGCCACCGAGGACGACGTGTTCGGCGTGGCGCGCACGTTCGTGGAGAGCCTGGGCAA
Organism: Hyphomicrobium sp. DMF-1; assembly: GCF_027886585.1. Classification (NCBI taxonomy): domain Bacteria; kingdom Pseudomonadati; phylum Pseudomonadota; class Alphaproteobacteria; order Hyphomicrobiales; family Hyphomicrobiaceae; genus Hyphomicrobium; species Hyphomicrobium sp. DMF-1. The sequence goes on from NZ_CP115706.1 coordinate 526,279, forward strand.
GACCACGGCCGTCTCCGAAGATTTCCCGGCGTTCATCGTCAATCGCATTCTGCTGCCGATGATCAACGAGGCCGTCTACACGCTGTATGAAGGCGTCGGCACGGTCGAGGGGATCGACAAGGCGATGCGGCTTGGCGCGCACCATCCCATGGGACCGCTCGAGCTGGCCGACTTCATCGGCCTCGACACGTGCCTCGCGGTGATGCAGGTGCTGTACGAAGGGCTGTCGGACTCCAAGTATCGTCCCTGTCCGCTGCTCGTGAAGTATGTCGAGGCAGGCTGGCTCGGCCGCAAGACGAACCGCGGGTTCTACGACTATCGCGGCGAGAAGCCGGTTCCGACGCGCTGATCCGCGCGGGCATTCGCCATGACACAGGCGGGGAAAGTGGCGGTGGTGACCGGCGCCGGAAGCGGCATCGGCCGTGCGGTTGCCGTCGCGCTGTTCAACGCGGGCTTCGACGTGGTGCTCGCCGGGCGCCGTCAAGCCGCGCTCGACGAGACGCTCGATGCGTGCACCGCCCGCCCGGGACGCAAGCTCGCGGTCGCCACGGACGTCGCCGATGAAGCGGCCGTCCTGCGCCTCTTCCAAAAAACCGAAGAGGCCTTCGGGCGGGTCGATGTGCTGTTCAACAATGCCGGCATCTCGGCGCCGGCCGTCACCATCGACGAGCTTCCTTTCGAGAGATGGAAAGCGGTTGTCGACGTCAATCTGACCGGGGCCTTCCTCTGCGCGCAAGCGGCGTTTCGAATGATGCGGCGGCAGATGCCGCGGGGCGGGCGCATCATCAACAACGGCTCGATCTCGGCGGTGACGCCACGCCCCTTCTCCGCGCCCTATACCTCGACCAAGCACGCGATCACGGGGCTCACCAAGTCTCTCTCGCTCGACGGGCGCGCTTTCGATATCGCCTGCTCGCAGATCGATATCGGGAATGCGGAAACCGAGATGACGGAGCCGATGGCGCGCGGTGTGTTTCAGGCCGACGGCAGCGTGAAGCCAGAGCCGCGGTTCGATCTCGCCCATGTGGCCGATGCGGTCGTCTACATGGCCAGCCTTCCGCTCGATGCCAACGTTCAATTCATGACGCTGATGGCCACAAAGATGCCCTTTGTCGGGAGAGGATGAGGTTTCAGGGGGCGATTGGGCACCTACGGTTGCGCGCATTCCGCGGTTCAAATAGATCTTGCTGGTCTCTTTGAAGGGTCGCGCAGCCGTTGATCGTCGCGCCAACAGGGGGAAACGGGCGGGATGCTCTCGAACATCGGCAGGATATGCTTTCGGCTGCTGGCCCCGTGCGCGTTGGTCGCGCTCGGCGGTTGCGCATCGATGCAGGATCTCGCCGGTATTCCCCGCGCCGGGTATCAACCCGACGGAACCTATCTGGTGAGCGAGGACGAAGAGAAGCTGGCGTGCCGGCAGATCAAGGATCGCCTCGACATCCTGAGCCTTCAGATCAAGAGCTTACCCGCCAGGGCGGCGGTGGAAGAACGGAGCCGGCCGACGACGGTGGGCGCCGCGCTTGGCCGCATGTTCGGCGGGCCGGGTGACGGGCTCAAGGCGACGAGTGATTTCCAGCGCGCCACCGCCGAGAGCGACGCGCTTCATGCTCTCGCCGCGAAGAAGCAGTGCGTTTGAGGCCTCTGCTTTTCTTGCGTTCGCGGCGGGTGAAACAAAAAGGGCGGGCGTCCTTGTGAGACGGCCCGCCAGAGTCTGAAATCGGCTCCATGAATTTCCGGCTTTTGCCAGGGGCGCGGAGAGGCCTTCAGGAGCGTCCGAGGCTTAGTCCTCGAGCTCGCGCTTCACGATGCGGCCGCCGCGGATATCGACGTCATAGACGCGGCCGTTGGCATGGCGGGCATCGTCGACCTCCCACTTTCCGTCATCGCGCTCGATCTTGCGCCAGGAGACGAAGCCGTTGGCGCTGAGGACGGCCTCGACGCGGGCGCGCTCGGCAGGGTTCGGCGGGCGGTCGCCGGCGGAAGCGGAAGAGGCAAGCGCTGCGGTGGCGAGGGCGGGCACTGCGAGGGCCAGCATCAATTTCTGCATATTCAATCTCTTTCTCTTCAAACGTTGGCGTTTGGCCGCGTGCGGTTGGGGAACCTCAGAAACCGCGCACGACGTTTTCGGCAGACACAAACTAGGAGATCGCCCCTGACGGCCCCCTGATGGGCTCTGTCAGCGAATTGTCAGGCGGATGTCGATGGACTTGCCGAGGCCGGTACGGAGGTCAGGATCTGCGCGGGGCGGTTTCGAAGCTCAGGGTCGCCGTGAGGCCCGGATTTGCGTTTCTCAGGGTCAGCGTGCCGCCCCAGGAGTCGACGATGTCCGTCACGATGGCGAGGCCGAGGCCCGCGCCCGATCCGCGCTCGTCGAGGCGTCCACCGCGGCGGAGCGCTTCGGCCAAGTGCCCCTCGGGGATGCCTTGCCCGTCGTCGGTGACCGAGAGGGTAATGCAGGCGCCGTCGCGGCGGGCGGTTATGGTGATGGCGTGGCGTGCGTGGCGCGCGGCATTCTCGATCAGGTTGCCCATGGCTTCCGACAGGTCGTCGCGATCGATGGGCGCGCTGAGGCCGGCAGGGACGTCCACGATCCAGTCGAGGCGCTCGCCGTCGGGCGTGCGCTGGACGACGCGGATCACCTGCTCGATGGCTGTCGCGACGCTGGTCTCCGCGCTCCGGTTGGGGGCAGCGAGGCGCGCGCGCGCCAATTCACGCTCGACGGTTCTCTGCATGGTGCGGGTGACCGTCGAGAGATTAAGAGCGACGTCCGTCTGTCCGCCTTTGGCCAAGCGCTCGATTTCAGTCTGCAGAACCTGGAGCGGCGTTCTGAGGCCGTGGGCCAAGTCTCCGGCTCGGCTCTTGGCGCGGGCGAGCTCGGCGTCGCGCGCGTCGATCAGATCGTCGATCTCGTGGGCGAGCGGGCGAACCTCGTCGGGAAAGCTCGATCCGAGGCGCTTGCTCTTACCGGAGCGGATGGCGGCAAGTTGCGTGCGGACTGCGGCTAGGGGCTTCAATCCGATGGTCACCCAGATCCAGGTCGCGGCGAGGAGAAGCGCGCCGATGATCGCGAGCAAGGGCGTGAGATCGACGGCAAACTCGCGGACGGCGTTGGAGATCTCCGCCGCGTCCCAGGCCACCGCGATGCGTGCCGTGCCGCCGCCCATGCGCGGAGGAAGCTCGATACGGCGTTGCAGGAGGTAGAGCTGGGCTTTCGCGGGGCCGACGATGTGGTGATGGTGGATCTGGTCGTCGACGTTCGGCTCCGCGGGAAGCGCCAGCTCCGAATCCCACAGCGAGCGTGAGCGGAGCACTGTTCCGCTCTCTTCGTGCACGATCTGCCAATAGAGGCCGGAGAGGGGGACGTCGAAGCGAGGATCGGCGGGAGACGTCTGAAGCCGGATGCCGCCTTCGGGCGCGGGCTCGAGATGCGCGGTGAGCTGGTTGAGGTAGACGGTCAGCTCGGCGTCGATGCGCCGCTCGACGTGCCGTTCGAAGAGAACGGTCAGGCCGTAGGCAGCGAGCGCGAGCGCGATAGCGGTCGAGACGGCGCCCGCCAGCAGAAGCCTGAGGCGCAGCGAGCCGAGTCTCATTCGGGGGCGCCTGCAACCATGTAGCCGAACCCGCGCCGTGTCTGGATGACGTCTGCGCCGAGCTTCTTGCGCAGGCGCGTGACGACGGCTTCGAGCGCGTTGGCGTCTCGTGCGTCGTCGTCGCCGTAGAGGTGCTCGATCAGCTCACCGGGGGAGACGACGCGTCCCTTGTGATGCAGCAGGTAAGCGACGAGGCGATATTCGAGCGGAGAGATCGCGACGTTCGTGCCGTTCACGAGGACGCGCATCTGGCGCGTGTCGATGGAGATCGGACCCGACTCGATGACCGGCGACGCGTGGCCGGCCGCGCGGCGGATGAGGGCACGCACGCGCGCCATCAGCTCCTCGATCTGAAACGGCTTTGCGAGGTAATCGTCGGCGCCGGCGTCGATGCCCTCCACGCGCTCCGGCCAAGCGCCCCGCGCGGTGAGGATCAGCACCGGCATCTGCCGCCCGGCGGCGCGCCAGCGCTTGAGGACCGCGAGGCCGTCCATCTTGGGGAGGCCGAGGTCGAGCACCACGAGATCAAAGTCCTCGGTGTCGCCCAGAAACCAGGCTTCCTCTCCGTCGGCCGCGATGCGTGGCTGATAGCCGGAAGCCGCGAGCGCGGCGGAAATGCCGGATGCGATCTGCGGCTCGTCCTCGACCACGAGAATACGCATCAGTCGTCGTCCTCGATGCTCAGGATCTCGCCGGTCGCTGCATCGACGTCGACTTCCTTCAGCCGTCCGGCGGAATCGATGACGTCGAATTCATAGACGAAGCGGCCGCCCTTCTCGACGTCCAGCTCGACGCCCAGGATCTTGCCCGGCAGCTTCGGTTTCACCTGCTCCGTTATGTCGGACAGGGATTTGATACGGCCTTCGAGCAGAGCCTTGCGGGCCAGGGCCTGATCGCGCGCGTCGTTGTCGGCGTGGGCCGCTGGGGCCGCTACGACGAGGGACAGCGCCAAAAATAGCGCGTGAGAGGGTGTGGTTCGAGACAGTCTCATAGGGGCGATTTATGCACGTTTTCTGCTGACAAACCGCTGACAGCGGCCATCAGCGAGGGATCAGCGGGGTTGAGCGAGGATGCGTCTACCGGACGACATCTGCGTCCGGTCGCATACAACATAAACGGAGATGATCCTATGAAGAAGCTGTTGGCCGTGTCGGCCCTGTCTCTCGCTCTCGCCGCACCCGCGTTCGCCGGCGACGACTACACCGGGCCGCTGAATGTGCCGCGTGATCAGTGGCTTTCGATCTCGGACGTGATCAAGAAGATCGAGGGGCAGGGCTACAAGGTGCACGAGATCGAGGCGGACGACGGCGCCTACGAGTTCGAAGGCACCAACGCAGACGGCGTTCGGGTGGAAGCGCACGTCCATCCGGCGACCGGCGAGATCCTGAAGGGCTATCGCGACTGAAGTCCGCGGATATGGTTTGCTCCGGCGGCATCGGACCGCCGGAGCCCGGTCTCAGAAGATCTCTTTCATCCGCGGCGCTTGCGCGTTGCCGCGGCCTTACGGGCAGAGGCCGATCTTGCGGCTGCCGGGCGCGCGGCTGATGCTTTGCCGCCGAGCTTTCCGCCCTTGTGGGCCGCGGGATTTCCCGTCGATCGGCCGCGGCCCGAGCCGCCGGCTTTCTTGCCGCCGCCGTCGTCCTTGTTGACGGTTGCCCACGCGCGGCGCTCGGCTTCCTTCTTCTTTACGCCCCGCTTCTCGTATCCCTTGGCGATGTGATCAGCCTTGCGCTCCTGCTTGACGGTATACTTGCTCTTGTCTCCTTGCGGCATGATGTCCTCCATGGCCACAGACGCTCATCAAGAACATCGGCTTTGCGGTTCGGTTCCGCCTGAGCTTGCGCCTGCTCTTCCGAGGCGACTCGCTGCTTTGGTCTAGGGTGCCGGTTTTGATGTTGCTCTCCGCTCCGTAGACCGCCAAACGTAGCGGCGTGACGCCATCGTCAGATGGCCGCTCGATTCACATCTTGGATACGAGGCCGGAACGAATGACAGAGACCTTTCGTGTGCTCATCGCGGATCCGATTCACGAGGACGGGCGCAAGCTGCTTGAGTCGAGCGACAAGCTTTCCGTCAATGTCGCAACCGGGCTCGACGAGGCCGGGCTCATCGCCTGCATCGGGCGTTACGATGCGCTTATCGTACGCTCAAAAACGCGCGTCACAGCGCCGGTCATTGCGGCTGGAACTTCGCTCAAGGTGATCGGGCGAGCTGGTATCGGCGTCGACAACATCGATGTGCCTGCCGCGACGGAACGCGGCATCGTTGTATTCAACACGCCCGACGCCAACGCGACGACGACCGCAGAGCTGACCATCGCTCATCTTCTTTCGCTCAGCCGTCATTTGCCGCAAGCCGATCGCTCCGTGCGGCGCGGTGAGTGGCAGCCCACGCGCTATGTCGGCGCGGAGCTTGCGGGCAAGACTATCGGCGTCATCGGTTTCGGCACCATCGGGCGGCTGGTTGCGGCGCGATGCTCGGGCCTCAAGATGCAGGTGTGGGCCTACGACCCGTTCGTTTCTCCGGAAATCCTGGCGCAGTCGGGTGCGGAGCCGCGGGAGCTCGACGCCTTGCTCTCGGGCGCGGACTACGTGACACTGCATTGTCCGTTGATCGATAAGACGCGCAATCTCATCGATCAGAGCCGCATCGCGAAGATGAAGCACGGCGCACGCCTTATCAATTGCGCACGGGGCGGGCTGGTCGACGAGACGGCGCTGTTCGAAGCCTTGCAGAGCGGGCATCTGGCAGGCGCGGCGCTCGACGTGTTCGTGAAGGAGCCGCCGAAGGATTCGCCGTTGCTCAGCCTCGACAGCGTGGTCGTTACGCCGCATCTCGGCGCGTCGACCGAGGAGGCGCAACAGGCCGTGAGCGTCAAGATCGCGGAGGACATCGCCCGCTTCCTGACGAGCGGGGCCGCCGAGACGGCCGTCAACCTGCCGCGCATCTCGAGCGAGCAGTTCAACCGCACGCGGCCCTATCAGGAGTTGGCGCATGCGCTAGGCCGGCTCGTGGGCTCGCTCAGCCACGGACCCATCAGTGAGCTGGTGGTGCGGCTCTATGGTAGTGTGGCGGAGCTCGATGCGCGCCCCATTACGGCGGAAGCGCTCGTCGGACTGCTCGACAAGCGCCTCGCGGGGCCAGTCAATCGGGTGAATGCCACGCATCTTGCCCGCGCGCAGGGCATTGAGGTGCGGGAGTCGCGCTCGGAGCTTGCCCGGGATTACGTGTCGCTCGTGGAAATCAGCGCCGTGACCAAGACGGCGACGACGACGGTTGCGGGCACGCTACTCGGCGGGCGGCTGCCGCGCCTCGTGCGGATCGATGCCTACGATGTCGAGGCCGTGCCAAAGGGACATTTCATCTTCACACGTCACCTGGACCGGCCGGGTGTGGTGGGCGCGCTCGGCGGCATTCTGGCGCGTGAGGCGATCAATATCTCGCGTATGCATGTGGGTATCGACGGGGCCGGCGCCGGAGGGCAGGACCACGCCATCGCGCTCATCAGCATCTCGGCGCCGCTTGCGGACGCAGCGCTTGCCGAGATTCAGGCATTGCCAGCGGTGGCGCAGGTCGTAACCTTCGAGCTTTGATCGTTCGCTGCCTCCAGATTTTCATCGAAACCGGATCGCTTGCCTCATGACGCTTTCGAAGCCTTCTCAGCGCCCCTCGAACCCGCGTTTCTCCTCAGGGCCTTGTGCCAAGCGTCCCGGGTGGAATCCGGACGCGATCGGGGATGCGTTTCTGGGCCGATCGCATCGCTCGAAGGAGGGCAAGGCGCGCCTCAAGCTCGCGATCAGCAAAACGCGCGAGCTGCTGGGCCTGCCGGCCGACTATCACATCGGCATCATGCCGGGCTCCGATACGGGTGCGTTCGAAGCGGCGCTGTGGTCGCTCTTGGGCGCGCGCGGCGTGGATGTGCTGGCATGGGAGAGCTTCGGCAAAGGTTGGGTCACCGACATCGTCAAGCATCTTCGCGTCGAGGACGTGCGCGTGATCGAGGCGGACTATGGCGCGCTTCCCGATCTCGGCGCGGTCGATTTTTCGCGCGATGTCGTGTTCACCTGGAACGGGACGACGTCCGGCGTGCGCGTTCCCGATGGCCGCTGGATTGCGGATAATCGCGAAGGGTTGACGCTGATCGACGCGACGAGCGCGATCTTCGCGCAGCCGATCGATTGGGCGAAGGCGGACGTGGTCACCTATTCCTGGCAGAAGGTGCTGGGCGGGGAAGGTGCGCACGGCATGCTGATCCTGAGCCCGCGCGCCGTTGCGCGGCTTGAGAGCCATACGCCAGCCTGGCCTTTGCCGAAGCTGTTCCGCCTCGTGAAGAAGGGTAAGGTCGATGCGGCGATCTTCGAGGGCGAGACGATCAACACGCCATCGATGCTATGCGTCGAGGATTATCTGGATGCGCTGGCCTGGGCCGAAACCGTTGGCGGCCTGCAGGGCTTGATGGCGCGGGCAAACGCCAATGCAGGTGTGCTGTTCGACTGGATCGCGCGGACGCCGTGGGTCGCCAATCTGGCGATCGATCCGGCAACGCGGTCCAACACGTCAGTCTGCCTCAAGATCGTCGATCCCGAGGTCCTGGCGCTTCCCGCTGCCGAGCAGGCGGCCTTCGTGAAGGCGCTGGCACTGCGGCTCGAGGCGGAAGGCGTGGCCTTCGACATCGGCTCCTATCGCGATGCGCCGCCGGGTCTCAGGATCTGGACGGGTGCCACGGTGGAGACGGGTGATCTCGTAGCGCTCACGCCCTGGCTCGACTGGGCCTTCTCGGCAGGCAAGGAAAAGCTCAGGTAGGACGTTACGCGATCTCAGAAGGTCGCTTCCAAGCTGACTTTCAGCGTGGTGTCCGGCGTCGTGCTGTTGAGGCCGAACAAGGCGCCGATGCCGAGCACGACCTCGGAGCCTTCGTCGTCGTTCCTCTTCTCCGTGGTGTCTCGCGTGGCGCAGAAGTCGGGGCCCAAAGACCAGTAGACGACCGGTCCGATGCGATGCTGGTCGAAGTCGCCGAACAAGGCCGCTTCCTCACTGGGCCCGCCGCTTCCGCCGATGCGATCCACGGTGCCATAGGCTTCCAGTGCAAGCTCGACGCTGTCGGACCAGTGGTATTTGAGCTGTGTGGCGTATCCGAAGTCGATCTTCTCGTCCTTCTCGCCGGCGTCGTTACGCTCGCCGCCGAGGAACTTGATGAGCGTGGGGTTCAGGCTCAGGTGCCACGGGCCGCTCGCATATTCGAGGATCGGACCGGCATTGATCGTGCGCGAGCTGCCGCTTTCAGCGGATTGCTCGTACTCGACGACGACGCCGAGACTGAAGCCGTCGCCGCGGCGCGGGATCATGATCCAGATGACCTCGGCGGCGTATTCGTCGAGCTTGAGGTTCTCGTAGCCTTCCGCGTGGCGAAGCGTCTCGGGGTCTTCGCGCCGCTCCTTCTCGTACTCGACGCCTATACGCGTTTTCAGGAACGGAGTGAGGCCGAATTCGAGCTCGAGTGCGTTGCGCTGGCGGGAGAGGGAGTTGTCGTCGGCTTCGAGCTCGCCGCTGGCGTCGCGTACCACCTTGCGCCGGGGGTTGCCGAAAGCGTACGCATTCTGGCTCTGAAACTCGATCTCGCCGGGCTCGGAGTTCAAGGTCTTGACCTCGAACTGCCCGACCGCAGGACCGGCGAAACTGGGCCAGCTCGCGAGCGACATGCCGCTCGCGATGAGGGCACACGTGGCTAATCTCTCTGGTCGCATCGCTCCCCTACGCATCCCTTAATAGGGAAATTGTCCCGATTTATTCGGGATTATCAGGCAATAACAAGGGAATTCTGACAGCTCGCTGACACCTGTGCGTTGTGCGACGCGAAAGCTGAGCGCGCGGTATGGCTTGGACTGTCAGGCGAAGCGGGCGAACCGTTTATTTGAGCGCCTGAACGAAGGCTGCTGTCGCGGCGAGGGAGACAGCGGCGCGCACGTGGTTCCACCACGTCCACTCTTTGAGATAGCGGGACCAGAGGTCCACCGCCTTGGCGGATGGAGGATCACAGCGGGCGAGGGCGTCGTTGAGCGGAACGTTGCGCGCGATTGTGAGGACGAAGGTTCCGGCCACGTAGAGAAGTCCGCCTGCGAGCCACCAGGGCGCGCGCGAGTCGCCGCTCTTCAGCACCGCCATAAGCACCAGAAATGCCGATGTCGCGGTTGTGCCGACGAACACGGCGATGAAGGCCGACTGCACGACGACGACGTTGATGGCCTGCATGGTTGCGATCGCTTCTGGCGCAGGCCGTTGCGCGAGCGCCCTCATCACGAAAGCGGAGAACGCGAAGAACACGCCCGCCACCAGCGCGCAGCCCAGGGCCGATAGCCACGTCAGGACAACGAGCAGGCTTTCCATGGGCGGCCTCCATCTCGCGCCGGTCTTTTCTGCCGGCTTCGATGCGATGATCCTACCCTATTTCGTTTTCTGCTTCGCCTCCCGCGCAATGAGCGTCCGCTTGCGCTCGACGCCCCAGCGGTAGCCGGAGAGGCTGCCGCCGGTGCGCACCACGCGATGGCAGGGAATGGCGACGGCGATGGTGTTGGCCGCACAGGCAGACGCGACGGCCCGGACGGCTTTCGGTTTGCCGATGCGCTGGGCGAGTTCGGCGTAGCTCACGGTCTCGCCTGAAGGGATCTGGCGAAGGGCTTGCCACACGCGATGCTGGAACGCGGTGCCGCGCACGTCGAGAGGCAGGTCGAGCCTCGAGCCGGGTTTCTCCACGAACCCCACCACCTTGGCGACGACGTCCTCGAAAGCCTTATCTGCGCCGACCAAGGTGGCGTTCGGAAACATGTCCTCCAGGCTGCGGACGAGGCCCGCGGGGTCGTCGCCCATCAGAATGGCGGTGACGCCCTTTGCACTCGCGGCAACAAGGATCGCGCCAAGCGAGCATTGACCGACCGCGAAGCGCATCTCGGCATTGGCGCCGCCAGCGCGGAAGCTCGAGGGCGTCATGCCGAGCAGATCACTGGAGTTGGCGTAGAACCGGCCAGACGAATTGAAACCGGATTTGTGGATGGCTTCGGTCACGGAGCTGCTCCCTTGCAGGCTGTCGCGGACGCGCTTCTGGCGATGGGCTGCGGCGTAGGCTTTGGGTGTGATGCCCACTGCGGCTTTGAAGACGCGGTGGAAGTGATAGGGGCTGAGACCGCTCGCCCGGGCCAGCTCGTCGAGCGAGGGCGTCTCGTCAGCCTCCTCAATGAGCCTGCAGGCGGCCGCGACCTTCGCGGCGTGGATCTCGTGTAGCGAGGCTTCCCTGGGCTTGCATCGCTTGCAGGGACGAAAGCCCGCCTCCTCCGCCTCCTCACACGTGGCATGGAAGCGGACGTTCTCGCGGTTCGCGCGACGGGCGGGGCAGGAGGGGCGGCAGTACACGCCGGTCGTCGCCACGGAGTAGTAGAACGTTCCGTCATAGGCACTGTCGCGCGCGGTCACGGCTTGCCAGAAGCGAGCTTCGCTCTGGTCTGCTGCCGGTTCCGGGGAGCGTTTGCTGCGCGTGGTGACCATTTCCGGGGCGTCCTTGGTTCGCATTCCGGAAGATAGGACGTCGCTCGCCTTTCGGCACTCCGATCCTTGCTGTGAAATCGAAAAAGTGGGGATCGCCTGGCGGGGCTTCCTCGAAGGCTTGCGCGCAACGCTAGAGGAGGGGCTTCAGCCGCTCGTGGAGATATTCTCCGATCACGCGTGAACCTGCGGGCGTCGTGTGGATCGGATCGTAGAAATCCTGTCCGATATCGAATTGAATCTCGGACATGAGGTCGAGGCAGATGGCGCCGGCATTCCCGCAGGCCGTCAGGACGGTATCCGCGATGCGCCGCTCGATGTTGTAGATATCGACGCCGTTGACGGAGCCGAACTTCCTGAAGGCTTCCTCGTGAAAGTCCGGCTTGTAGTCGCTGATGCCCACGATCTCGCCGTTGGCCGACTTCCAGCGCGCGCTGCGCTGAGTGACGAAAATTGGCTTCGCGCCGAGCGCCCGCGTGAGGGAGGCAAGCTCCGTGATGCGCTCATCGAGCGCCTTCAGGCTCGCGGTGAATTCCGGCAGATTGTAGTCCCTGATATTTCCCTTGGTGGCGAACGGGCCGTCCGTCGCGATGTTCCGGCGGTCGAGGGAGTGATCGTATTTGTCGGGAACGAGAATGCGGCGCGAAATCAGATACAACTGATAGAGCGCGGATTTCTCGCGGATGAAGAGCTGAAGCTTGAGGCGCGAGTTGTCGGCGGCAATGGTGTCAAACGTGCCGTCGGGGTTGGTCTTCATGATGTCGTTGATGCCGACGTAGTAGAGGATGTAGCGCGTCTTCAATCCGTCGATGTTTTTCAGCCATGACGAGAAATTGTGGATGTGGCCGAAGGTCGATTGGCCGTCGATGCCGGCGTTCGCGACGTGAATGTCTTTTCCGTCCTTCTTGAACTGGGATTTAAGTACGGCCTGGAAGGTTTCGCTGTCGTCGATCCATCGCTGGTCCGTTGTGCTGCCGCCGACGGTGATGAGGTCGATCTTGTCGACCGACGTGTCGAGGCCGCGGAAGCCGTTGTCGTCGCGCGTGTAGCGGATCTCAGGCGGCGTGTCGGAGAGCGGGTTCTTGTGAACGAGGTGGACGTTGCGCGGCTTCGTGAACTGGTGAAGCGCGTGCACCTCGGAGAACCACGTTCCGAAGACCAGCTCGACCACGACGAGGCCGAGCAACAGCACCAGCACGTTGACGGCTGCTACCTTGAGAACGTTCATGCTCCCCTCGATCGCTTTTGCATGGTCTGAGTTTTTGTCGTCGGGCTTTTCGCGGGGGCCGAAAGTAACCGGAATTGTTCGGCCGCTTTTTCTTGCTTGTCCCCGAACTTCACTTTTGCCGACTAGAGCAACGGGGGCGGAGAGTTCGCAACGACTTTGCCATTTCCTGCTTAAAGCGATGGCCGCCTCTCGACGGAGGCGGATGCGGGGCCTCGCAGGCGTGCTCGCCAGGACCCCCGCGAAGGGGCGGAAAATGCTCTGGTTTCCGTGGGATACCCCCGCCCGCCGAGGCGCGGGCGCGCCTGCGAGATAGGGTGTTGACATATCTAAGACTATTTCGTCCGCTCTAACGGATCTTTAGATGCTCTGGTGTAAGTTCGTTGCTCGTGCGGGGCTTTACGGCGGCAATCTTTTCGGAACTGGCAATCGGATGGCCATGACACGAAGAGAAGAACCTATTCCGGCCCTGTCGGCTGGCCTGTCGCATTTGATGCTGACCGGCGTCTTTCTGCTCGTGGCGCTTCCGGGGCATCCGCCCCTGCGCGAGCTATCCCCCGTTCCTCCCCCCGTTGCCGCTCCCGCTCCCTCTTCTCCTGCGGTCGTCTCGCCGGGAGCGCCTCAGCCTGCTTCGTCCGCCGCAGAGCCGTCTCCCGCGGTCGAGACTGCGGACGTCAAGGACGAGTGGCCGCAGGAGGAGGTGGTTCGCGGCCGCGAGCAGTGCATGCATCTCCTCTCCGGAATGGCCGCAGAGTTCGAGATGATGGAGTCCATCAAGAAAGGCGAGTGCGGCTTGCCGGCTCCCGTGCTCCTCAAGAGCATCGGCTCGGACCCGAAAGTCGTGTTCGATCCGCCGGTGCAGGTGAACTGCCGCATGGTGGCGGCGCTCGGCAAGTGGGCGAAGACAACGTTGCAGCCGAATGCGCGGGCGCGTTTCAGTTCGTCCGTGACCCGCGTGGTCGGCGCGTCGGGGTACTCGTGCCGCAACATCTACAATCTTCCCAATGCGCGGCTGAGCCAGCACGCGCTCGCCAATGCGATCGACATCGGCGGGTTCGGGCTTGCGAACGGACGCTACATTTCGGTGCTCAAAGGATGGGGCCCCACGGTTCGCGATATCCAGGCGGCGGCCAAGCGCGCCAAGGCGAAGGCTGAAGCCGAGGCAAAGAGGAAGGACAAAGCCAAGGCCGGCGACAAGGAGCAGGCGTCATCCAAGAGTACGGTAGCCGAGGCGAAGGATACGGCGGCTACGGAGGCGGTTCCCGGGCGCCGTGAAAAGCTCGCGAAGCAGGTGACCCAGGCCTCTTTGACGCCGATACCTCAGAAGCCTCTCTTGGCGCAGAAGAAGTCCGCTGTTCCGGCGGAGCCCGCGGAGAAGCCGGCAGAGGCTCAGAAGCCGACTAAGGAGGCGCAATTCCTGCGCTCGATCCATGGTGGCGCGTGCGGTGAGTTCGGCACGGTGATGGGCCCGGAGGCCAACGATCCCCACCGCAACCACTTCCACCTCGATCTCATTTCCCGGCGCGGGCGCGGCTACTGCGAGTAAGCGGGCAGGGGCGCCTGCAATTGGGCTTGCCGCCATTGAACGCTATGCCTAGTGAAGCGTTATCAGAATGCCGATGTCCGATGGAGAGATTGCATGTCCCGGCCGCTTTTGGTGACCATTCCCCACAGCCTCGGAAAGGAGGAAGCCACCAACCGGCTCAAGAACGGCTTGACCAAGGCGACGTCGACGCTGCCGATGCTGAAGCTCGACGAGGAGGTCTGGACGGGCGACACCATGACCTTTCGCATGAGCGCCATGGGGCAGCAGGCATTCGGGTCGGTCGACGTCGCGGAGAAGGACGTCCGGATCGAGATCACGCTGCCCTGGCTGCTGCAGCGTTTCGCCGAAGCGATCCAGGACGCCATCAAGTCCAAGGGACAAGTGCTGCTCGAGCACAAAAAGTAGCCTGCGCGCGCCGCGCGCCTCATCCAAGACCGTCGTGAACAAAGACTAAGCCCAGGCGATTGGGAGAGCGCCTGGGCTTAGCAGCTTTACCGCTGCTTCATCGGGGACGGGTTCTTAAGCAGCGGTATTCGCAGGAGGGGGCGAGGCAACCCCCTCCTACTCACGCTGAAGCGTCACTCCGCCGGAACGGGTGTTTTGTGCTTCGAGGCAATCGTGCTGCTCGCGACGCTCTCCTTGCCGGCGTAAGCACCGCGATAGTTCGCGGCCGGATGGCTCGGCTCGACGTAGGCGTCGGGCGTTCCAACCAGCTTCTGACGGAACGTGCCATCCTTGTACGACGTCTGGACGCGGCCACGCTTGCGCAGCTCGGGAACGACGTAGTCGATGAAGTCCGTCGTCGTGCCGGGGGTCACAGCGTAGGCGAGGTTGAAGCCGTCGATGCCGCCTTCGTCCACCCAACGCTCCAACTCGTCGGCAACCTTCTTCGGTCCGCCAACGAATACCGGGCCGAGGCCGCCGATGCAGCGGTTTCTGATGACCTCGCGAACGGTCCACGGCTTGCCGCCGTCGCCGCCCGTGAGCGATTCGAGCGTCGTGCGGAGGCTGTCGTTCTCGATTGCGCGCAGCGGCTCGTCGAGCTCGAGCTGCGAGAAGTCGAGGCCGGTCCAGCCGCCGTACAGCGCAAGCATGCCCTCGGGGCTCGCGTAAGAGAGGTATTCCTCGTACTTGCGCTGAGCCGCTTCGTCCGTTGCGCCGGTGATGACGGTGTAGAGCATGAAGATCTTGACGGAGTCGCGCGGGCGGCCCTCCTTCTCCGCGAGATCGCGGATGTCCTTCGTCATAGCCCGAGCCTGCTCGACGCTGGTGGCGAGGATGAACATGCCTTCCGCGTGACGCGCGGCGAAGCGGCGTCCGCGGCCGGATGCGCCGGCCTGGAAGATGACAGGGGTGCGCTGCGGCGACGGCTCGCAAAGGTGGAAGCCCGGAACCTTGTAGTATTTTCCTTCGTGGCGGATCGGGTGAACCTTCGATCCGTCAGTGAAGACGCCCGTCTCCTTGTTGCGGTGAACGGCACCGGTCTCCCACGAGCCCTCCCAGAGCTTGTACATGACCTCCATGTACTCTTCGGCCATGTCGTAGCGCTCGTCGTGAGCGATCTGCTTGTCCATGCCGATGTTGAGAGCGGCGCTGTTCAGGTAGGAAGACACGACGTTCCAGGCCACGCGGCCCTTGGTGAGGTGATCCAGCGTCGAGAGACGGCGGGCCAGCAGGTAGGGATGCTCGAACGTCACGGCTGCGGTGACGCCGAAGCCGACGTGATCGGTCACGGCTGCCATGGCGGAGATGGCACCGAAGGGGTCGTTTACGGGAACCTGGGCGGCGTCCTTCAGAGCTGCCTCAGCCGATCCGCGGTAGACGTCGTAGACGCCGACGACGTCGGCGATGAAGAGCGTGTCGAAGCAGCCGCGCTCGAGCTCCTTCGCGAGGTTCGTCCAGTAGTCGATGGTGTTGTAGTCCCACGCTTGGCTCGACGGGTGACGCCACGTGCCAGCCGCCTGGTGGCTCACACACGTCATATCGAAACAGTTCAAAATAATCCGCTTCTTCATTGCGTTTCCTCGGTGCGTAGTGGTTTCGCTTTGCCGTGAAGGCGCTCGCGAATGTCGCGCCTTCTTGTTTTTGCTTCTCCGCAGCCTCTGAGCCGACCGCCCAATCCACGGGGCCGTGCGGTCCCATTGCCCGAGGCTGCGCCGGCTCTCCATCCAACGCAGTCTGTGCGCGCCACCGAGAGACGTGAGGTCTCTCATGCCCGTCCATCGTGCGGTCCGATCTTGATGTACCGACCGGTCCATTTAGCCGCGTTAGCGGAGAAGCGCAAGGGGCGATGTGCGGTTTCGCGAGCGCCTGCGGGGCGCTCGATGCGTCAGGGGCGGGAAATTGACGAATGGGTTTGAAACGGAATTCGGCAAATGAAACGAGCTAGGAGAAAGGGTGCGAATTCGCTCTTCGAAAGCTTCCTTATTTTCTCTTTGTTTCGGTCTCCTTCCGCTTCGCAGCCTCAAGGCTCGGGGTCGCCTGCTTGATGCGCGGCGGCCACACTTGGACGTCAAACGCGGCCAATGTCCTCTCCCGGAGAGGCGAATTTTGAGGGTGTTTTGCGCGTCTATGCACAAGGGCAGCGGGGCCGCGTCCTGCGTCGACGTTGTTAAAATAATATATAAATATCAATTGTATGTCGCGCGATTTATGAGCCGCCCCGGGGTGGGGCCAGGCGATGCGGAAATCGTGGCGGGCATCCTGACCGGCCCTCCTCGCAATCGCGGATGGACCGATCGGTATAATTGATTATGATCCTGATCGAATCGTGGAGATTCGTTTGGGGGAGGTTATGACGAAAACTAAGACACTAACGGCTGTTGCAGCCGGACTGGGCTGCCTGCTTGGCGTTTCTTCTGCTCGTGCGGCGGATTTGGGCCAGAATTGCTGTGCGGACTTGGAAGAGCGCATTGCAGAGCTGGAAGCGACAACGGCAAAAAAGGGAAACCGTAAGGTTTCTCTGAAAATCTCGGGTTGGGTGACGGAGCAGATCGTTCATTGGGACGATGGCGTCGAGTCCAACACCTACGTCACTGGTCTCGGCACAGCCTACGCCAGCAACGTCAATTTCACCGGCAGCGCCCAAGTCACGAAAGACTTCTCGGTGGGTTACGTGCTGCACGTCGAGCTCATCACGAGCGACGTCTACACGACTAATCAGAACGTCAGCAGCGGTGGCGCGGCCCTTTCGGGTGGTGGTCCCAACTCGCTGCAGGTGCTCTATTCGTATTGGTTTGCGAAGAGCGAGCAGCTTGGCCGCTTGAGCGTCGGCATGCAGTCGCCCGCGGATGACAGCGCTGTCGTCGCACTCGACAGCTCGGGCACTCTGCAGGCGGGCTATTGGGTGGCGTATGACGTGTTCGGTTTCTTCGTGCGCGGCAACTTCGCCGCGGGCGACTCGCTGATCTGGGGTAACGCGTCATCGTGCCGTGGTTACGGCGGTGGACCCGGCGATTGCAACGGCGTTCCGCTCAACGTGGTGCGCTACGATTCGCCGACCATCGGCGGGTTCTCGGCGAGCGCGTCGTGGGGTGCGGATGACAACTGGGCGGTTGCGCTCCGTTACATCAACTCCAACTTCCACGAATTCACCTTCAAGGCCCTCGCGACCTACTCGGAAACGACGGACGCTGCGAAGGGCGCGCCTCCGGGCGGCAATCTCGAGTACACGCAGGCGAGCATCTACTTGCAGCACAACCCGTCGGGCTGGTTCGCGCACGGTGCCTGGGGTCATCTCGATCAGGACGTCAATCCGCTCAACAATCCGGCCACGGATACCTGGTATATCAAGAGCGGCATTCGTCTTCATCCGACCTCGATCGGCGCCACAATTCCCTATGGCGAGTATCTGCACGCTAACGACAGTGCCTTCATCGTGAACGATGGCGGCACGCCCGGCGATGCCACGGACGACGTGGGCCGCGTCGCGCGCGGCTCGGAGGCGACATTCTGGGGCCTCGGCGTCGTTCAGGAAATCGATGCAGCCGCCATGTCCGTCTGGCTCCGTTATCGTGAACACGAAGTCGACGTCCCCGGTGTCCAAACCGAAAACATGTCGACCGTGGTTTTCGGTGGCTTCATCAACTTCTAGTCGCACCTAGCTCCCACTGCGGCAGCCCTGTCGTGCATTCGCACGGCAGGGCTTTTTTTTAAGCACGTATGTGAAGGTGCCCGTTGCGTGAGCGCTTGTGTGGCGAGCGCATCGAATGATGGTGAATCTGCGTCGAACTGTCCTGTTCCCTCTTGCTTCATCGTCGAAATGGCATCATTATGGACCGATCGATACAAACAATGTCTCCGCCTCGAATGTGAGAGACCGAAGAAGTTCTGGGAGAAAATGCCGATGCTCTCCATGGTGAGGATTAACGGGAGTCCGAGAGCGCAGTCGCGCACGGGCGTTCTCGTCGATGCGGTGGGAGACGCGATCGCGCGTGCGCTGCCGGTGGAGGACAACAAGGTCTCTTTATCTCTCGCGGGCAAGGACATCATGAGCGGGCTCACCCGCTCGGATATTTCCAACGAAGGAGCGAAGGCGCTCGAGCTTGCAGAGCGCGCCGACCTTCTGATCGTTGGAACACCCATCTTTCGTGCAAGCTACACGGGTCTGCTCAAGCATTTCTTCGATCTCGTCGATATCGAAGCGATGAAGGGTTGCAAGGTCGTGCTCTGCGCAACGGGCGGAAGCGCGATGCACGCGCTGGTGCTCGAGCATCAGCTTCGCCCGCTGATGAGTTTCTTCTCCATGCTTACGGTGCCGACCACGCTTTATGGCGTGGGTGACGATGTGCGGGACGGCGCAATCGCGAACGAGCTGCTTCGCGCGCGAATCGACCGTGTCGTCCATGAAGTCGTTGGACTGTTTGGTAGTGCGGACCGCCGCCAACTCTCTCAGGCAAGTTGAGCGTTAGGACATAGCGCACTGTGGTGCGGCTGCGCCCGTCGTTCGACGATACCGGTGCGGCCTGTTGAAATTCGCTTAGGGAAACGCAATGCGTAAGACTGATGTCACGCCAATGAAATTCGCGCATTGGGTGCCGAACGTGAGCGGCGGGCTCGTGGTGAGCAAGCTGCCTCAGCGGACGGATTGGAGCCTCGACTATAACGTTCGCCTGGTCAAAATCGCGGAAGAGGTCGGCTTCGACTACGCGTTGACGCAGATCCGTTTCATGGGGAGCTATGGCGCCGAGTATCAGCACGATTCGGTGATGTTCTCGGCCGCGTTGCTGGCCAGCACGGAACGCCTCAACATCATCACGGCCGTTCTGCCCGGAATTTTTCATCCCGGCGTGATGGCCAAGCACGGTGCCACTGCCGATCAGATCTTCAACGGACGCTGGTCGCTTCATGTTGCCAGCGGGTGGTATCGCAAGGAATTCGATGCGCTTGGCGTGCCGTGGATTCCCCATGACGAGCGTTACGAGCGCTCTCAGGAGTTCGTGGAGATCCTGCGCGGCGTCTGGTCGAAGGACGGGTTCTCCTACAAGGGGAAGCACTGGACGATCAGCGATTACACGATCAAGCCGAAGCCTCTCATGCTTCCCGGCCGCCCCATGCCCGAGATCTTCCAAGGCGGCAATTCGCTCGCCGCGCAACGGATGGCTGCGGCCGTATCCGACTGGTATTTTATGAACGGCAACACGGTGCAGGCTCACCGCGCGCAGATCCAGAACGTGACGCGGATGGCGCTCGCGGCCGGGCGCCGCGTGAAGTTCGGCGTCAACGCATTCATCATCGCGCGGGAGACGGAAGCCGAGGCGCGCAGCGAGCTCGACAGGGTCATCGCGGCGGCGGACAACGTCGCGATCGCAAGCTTCAAGGACGACGTGAAGGAGGCCGGGCTCGCGAGCCCCGAACGCAAGGGCATGTGGGCGGATTCGACCGAGCGCGACCTCGTTCAATACAATGACGGCTTCCGGACCAACCTCGTCGGCACGCCGGAGCAGATTGCCCGGAAAATACACAAGCTTCGCAAGAATGGCATCGATATGATCCTATGCGGTTTCTTGCATTTTCATGAGGAGACGCGCTTCTTCGGGGAGCGTATTATTCCTCTGGTCCGGGAGCTCGAGCTTGCGGATCCGCCCGGTCCACTCGATATCGCATTGTGACCGGGGGCGAGGACGGGAAGCGCGTTATGCAGAAGACGTCCGTAAAACTGAACTCGGAAGGCATCGGTTCTGCTGAGAAGGGTACACCCCTTATGAACTTCATGATCACGCATCCAAACGCTCGCGGCGACGAGATCAGCTCAGCCCAGGAGATCATCGAAGAAGCACGTGCCGGCCGCTGCTTCATACTCGTGGACGACGAGAACCGAGAAAACGAAGGCGACATCGTCATCCCGGCCCAGTTTGCGACGTCGGAAGTCGTGAACTTCATGGCCAAGCATGCGCGCGGCCTCATCTGTCTGGCGCTGACGCCTCAGCGCGTCGCGGAGCTCAAGCTTTCCGCGATGGTTCAGTCTCCCGGTCCCGGTCTGCAGACAGCGTTCACGCTTTCGATCGAGGCCCGTAACGGGGTCACCACGGGAATTTCGGCGGCCGATCGCGCGCGCACCATCGCGGTCGCGATCAACCCCGAGTGTCAGGCGCGCGATATCGTGAGCCCGGGTCACATCTTTCCATTGATTGCGCGTGAGGGCGGTACGCTGGTCCGCGCCGGTCACACCGAAGCAGCGGTTGACGTGGCGCGGATCGCGGGCCTCAACCCCGCGGGTGTCATCTGCGAGGTGATGAACGACGACGGGACGATGGCGCGTTTGCCCGATCTCAAGAAGTTCGCGCGCCAGCATCAGATCAAGCTCGGCACCATCGCGGATCTGATCGCCTATCGCCTGCGCACGGAGCGGCTTATCCAGCATGTGGCCGCTTCGGGCATCCATCATCCCGCGTTTGGAGAATGGCAACTCCACGTCTACCGCGACACCGTCGAGCACGGAGAGCACGTGCTGCTGGTGAAGGGCGATCTCAAGAAGCCCGGACCTACGATGGTGTGTCTGCATCGCCACGATCTCGTGGGCGATGCCATCCTGGGGCGGGATGGCGAAGGCTTGAGCAGCGCGATGCATCGCATTCTCAAGCGTGGCCGGGGGGCGATCGTCATCATCAATGATGGGCGCCCGACGGCACTCTCTCAGCGAATACTCAACGGTAGCCCGCACTCGCGGCCGGGGCCGGAACTGCGTGAGTACGGCGTGGGTGCGCAGATCCTGCGAGATGTCGGCATTCGCGACCTGATCCTGCTGTCCAACCGGGAGCAGACGCTGGTGAGCATCGAGGGCTACGGACTGAACGTCGTGGGACAAGAGCAGATGTGACGATGGGAGCGTCACCTTCCAACGGAGAAACTCTTTATGATTACGAACTTCGTGCGCAACCTCGTCAGCGGTGGCGAGGGCGGGGTTGACGCCGACTCCTTTCGCTCGGTCATGCGCCAACTCGCGGGCTCCGTGACCGTGATCACGACTGAGGGGGAAGGGAAGCTTCACGGGTTCACCGCAACTGCCGTCTGCAGCGTGTGCGCGACCCCTCCCACCATCCTGATCGTCGTCAACAAGTCGACGCGGACGCATCCGCACATCGATCGCAAAGGCTACTTTGGCGTGAACGTTCTGGCCGACAGCCAGAAACATATCGCCGAGCACTTTGCAGGGAAGGGCGAGGATCAGTTCGCGACCGTCGATCACAGCGTGACGAACAGCGGCGTTCCGCTGATCAACGGCGCCTCTGCGCAGATCGAGTGCAAGATCGTCGAAAAGATGAGTGTGGGGACGCATACCATCTTCGTGGGGCGTGTGCTCGGGACGGGAACCGAGGAGACGCCGCCGCTGGTCTATCACGATGCACGCTACGGTCAGGTGGCCCACATCTAGCCCGTGTGCCACGCAACCATCGAAACGGAGTTCGGCCGGCTTACTGCCGGCGCTGAGAGTGTGGCGATGTCAGAACGAAATCAAACGAGACCTGGACACGACGCTCGTGCGGAGGGCATGGCTTGCGCGAACGCGCTGGCCATGCCCGACATGGTACGAGCGCGCCTGCAGCGTGGTGATGTGACCGGCGCAACGCTTCTGCTTGGGCAGCCTTGGGGCATCACCGCAACGGTGGTGCACGGGGACAAGCGAGGACGGGCGCTCGGATTTGCGACGGCAAATCTCGTGCTCAGCCCCGATACTCCTCTCGCGCATGGCGTCTATGCCGTCCGGGCCACGGTGCGGGGAGCGTGTCACGAAGGGGTTGCCTGCTTCGGCACACGGCCGCAGTTCGACGACGGCGCGCCGCGCCTCGAGGTTCATCTGTTCGATTTCGATCACGACATCTACGGGGCGTCGATGAACGTGGCCTTTGTCGCGTTTCAGCGGCCCGAGATGAAATTCGTCAGCGTGGACGCGCTCAAAGAGCAGATGGCAACCGACTGCAGGATGGCTCGCGAGCTTCTTCGCGAGGGCATCGAGGTTGCTGCGTGCTGAGCGCGCCGTTGCCTTCCGGGGCATCGCCAAGCCTTTAGATTCCTCTCCGGCGTCGTGATCCAGGGCTGCTTTCGATCTCATGATCGATTGAACCCCGGGTTGTTTTGCGATAAGTATGTACCGAACGGTACATGAAGAATAGCCAGGAGGGAGCGCGGTGACGCGAGATCGTTTGCAACATGAGCAGGCTGCCGCGGCCGAGCCGTGCCCATGTCAGGAGGGTATGCGTCCGAGTGTGGATCTTGGCCGCCGAAAACTTCTTTTTGCGGGAGCTGCCGCCACGGCGGCAACCGGCCTGATCGGCAGCCGCGCCGCGGCCGATACGAAGGCGCCGCCCGGTGCGGCGCTCTACGATGTTCCCGAGGATTCGACGAAGGTGCCGGGACGCGGCGTGCATGAGGATCATGGCTACGGCACGCGCTCGCAGTTCGAGAAGGAAGTGCGCGTCAAGGCCGACAATCCGAGCGACATCACGTCCTGGACGTTCACGCCGCTGGCATCGACGATCGGCAATCTCACGCCCTCGGGCCTTCACTTCGAGCGCCATCACGGCGGCATTCCGGTCATCGATCCGGATCGGCACGATCTATTCCTGCACGGGCTCGTCGATGTGGCGAAGAAGTTCTCGGTCGCGGAGCTGAAGCGTCTTCCGTCAGTCACGCGCAAATATTTCATCGAATGCTCCGGCAACACGCTGAGCGAGTGGTCGAAACCGAAGGGCAAGAACGTTCAATTCACGCACGGATTGCTCAGCACCTCGGAGTGGACGGGTGTTCCGTTCGCGACGCTCGCGCGCGCCGTTGGCCTCAAGGACAACGCCGCGTGGGTTCTGGCCGAGGGTGCCGATGCCGCCGTCATGACGCGCAGCATCCCGATCGGGAAGATGCTGTCGGATGCGCTCATTGTCTACGGGCAGAACGGAGAGGCATTGCGGCCGGAGCAGGGATATCCGCTCCGCCTCGTTCTTCCCGGCTTCGAGGGCAATACGCATATCAAGTGGCTCAGGCGGTTACAGGTCAGCGACCGTCCGTTCATGACGCGCGAAGAGACTTCCGCGTACACCGACCTCATGAAGGACGGCCGCGCGAAACTCTATACGCTCGCGATGGATGCGAAGTCGGTGATCACCTTCCCGTCCGGGGAGATGATGCTTCCGAAGCCCGGCCAGTACATGATCCAGGGCTTTGCCTGGACGGGACGGGGCCGCGTTCATGCCGTCGACATCTCGCTCGACAAGGGTGCGACGTGGCTGCCCGCCCGCATCGATAATGTTCCCGAGCCGATGTGCACCGTGCGTTTCAGCTTTCCGTGGCACTGGGACGGGAAGCCGGTGGTTCTGCAAAGCCGCTGTACCGATGAAACCGGCTACGTGCAGCCGACCCGCGCAGAGCTCATCCCGCTCAGGGGAGAGAATGCGATCTACCATTACAACGCCATCCAAAGCTGGGCGATCGGCGCCGACGGGAGCGTTTCGAATGTGCATATCTAGGCTCGCCGCGGCCGTCGTTGCCGCTTGTACCCTCGCTTCTCCCGCGCTGGCGCAGGAGCGCAGCCACGAGATCGGTACGCCTGTTTCCGCGGAAGACCTGAAGCCGTTCTTCTCCATTCAGCCGGGAGGGATCGGGCTGCCGGCCGGCTCGGGTACGGTCGCTCATGGGCGCGAGGTCTACAATCAGCGGTGCTTCTACTGTCATGGCGAGAAGCTCGAAGGCAATCGCGATATGGCGGGGCCTCCGCTGGCCGGGGGGCGGGGAACGCTCGCAAGCGAGAAGCCTCTCAAGACTGTCGAAAGCTATTGGCCACAGGCCAGCACGCTGTTCGACTACATCTGGCGCGCCATGCCGTTCGATCAGCCGGGATCGCTGACGGCCGACGAAGTCTATTCCCTCGTCGCCTATATCCTCGCGGAAGGGAAAATCGTGGGCCAGGACGTGCGCATGGATGCGGAGACGCTCTCCAAGGTCGTCATGCCGAACGCCAACGGCTTCTACGACGGATCGGGTCCTGATCTCAGGATCTATCGCGCCGGTGCCGACAAGTAGCGCATCCGTCCCAGCCCATGTCCACGCGGCTCATTCAGGGACCTGCCGTCACCAAGCTTCCGATCGATCATCGGGGACGGCAGGTTCTGCTCGATGCCTATGCCTATCAGGGCAATAACGAGCATGAGCAAATACTGGCGCTCATCCATCGCAGCCCAGAGGCGGACCCGGACGTGGTGCCGATCGTCAGACTCCACTCCGGTTGCGTGACGGGAGATGTGTTCCATTCCCTCCGGTGCGATTGCTATCAGCAGCTTCAACTCGCCCTGGATGCGATCTGTACCGCCCCGCTTGGGGCGATCGTGTACCTCCCCTATCAGGAAGGGCGCGGCATCGGTCTTTACAAGAAGCTCCTGGCGTATGGCCGTCAGGATCGCGGGGCGGATACGATCGAGGCGAATGTCGAGATCGGCGTGCCCGTCGATGCCCGCGATTACGAGTTCGCTGCGTGGGTTTTAAGAGACATCGGATTTCGGACCGTGACGCTGCTTTCCGGAAATCCGCTCAAGAAATCCGCGCTCGTCAAAAACGGAATACAGGTAAATAAGTGTGCGCCTCTCAAAAGCGCATCAAACCGGTACAACGAGCGCTACATTCGCACCAAACGGAAAAGAATGTCTCACGATATCTGAAAATGAAGTCGCTACGGTTTGAAGGGCTTCTTCGGCCGCCCTTCGGCGATTGCCAAGGTCATGTCGGCAAACGTGTCCGCGATCTCGATCGCCGATTGACGCCCGCCGGGCTTCAGCCATAGGAAGCTGTAGAAGTACATGCCGAGCACGCCCTTGATGGCGATGCTCGGGAGATGGCGAAACCGCCCTTTTTTCTCGCCTTCCCGCAGAGTCGCGGCCCAGACGTCCTGGTAGGACTGGTGGAGGTCCGAGACTATTCTGTGGCGCTGTCCCGTCAGGCAGTCCGCCTCGCGGAAACAGACCGTCATTTCGGGAAGATTTGCGAAAATCGTGGTCATCAGCTGCCGGCTCAGAATGTAAATCCGCTTCGCGGGATCCGGCTCCGTTTCGATGGCTTCGCGGCCTTTGATGACCAAATCCTCGATGTATCGCACTACGATACTGAAGAGCAGGTCTTCCTTGCTGCTGATATGATAGTAAAGCGCGCCGCGCCCCAATTTGACGGCATCGCCAATTTCCGCGACGCCGACCGCGCGATAGCCCCGGGTGGCAAACAATTCAGCGGCGATCCGCTTGATGCGCTCGAATTGCTGGGCGCCTGAATTTTTACGACCTTTGTCTCCCCCGACTCCCTCGGTATCGTCCGCCTCTGTGTGTGGACTAGTCGGTACATTCATGATAGTTGGTTCTTTAGCGGCTTGGCCGCGCTTTTTGGGAGTTTTCAGGTCTGAGCGAGACACAGGATGTTCCTTAAGCAGGTGGCCGAGCGCGGTTCGTTCAAACTTCGTAATTGACCATGGACCGTTCGGCAACGTCCGGGAAGCTAGAAACCCCCCGTGAAGATGCAGAGGCGGTACACGACCCCCAACACCAGTCAAGTACATATCCTGAATTTCGGCTGAGTCCGCACGCGTGGTCCAGGCCGACACAAACCGAAAGAACAACACGTACACACTCTGGAGGTTGCGACTTGACGACGACGATCTCATCCGTCTGGGAGCACACAATCAAGGGCAAGCCCGCAGTGGGAGCCGTTGCCCGCCGTTCAAGGCGAACGGAGCGTGCCGACATTTCCCGCTTCTCCGAGATGACCGGTGACTACAATCCTCTTCACTACGATGAAGCGGCGGCCGCTAAATCCGTGTTCGGAAAGATTATTGTGCAAGGTGGCGTTACCTCGGGACTGCTCAACGCCATCGTCGCGGAAGACCTGCCAGGCCCCGGAACGGTGTTTCTCAGCGTAAACTGGCGTTTTTCGCGCGCAGTCGGCGTTGGCGAAGAGATTACGGCGGAGGTCGAGGTCACGGCCGCTCGCGACGACAAGCCCATCTGCGAGCTTGCGACCCGGATCTTCGACGAACAGGGAAACGTGTGCCTCTCGGGTACGGCAACGGTCTATGTCGCGGCGCTGAAGGACATCGCAGCCGCCTCCGCAGCCGATAACAACGGGGCTCGTACGTGCTGACCTCCACCGACACACGGCCCCCGGTACAAGCCGGCAGTCCCTGGCGCGTTCTTGCGATCCTGAGCCTCGCGATCGTGCTCTCGATGACGACGTGGTTTTCGGCAACGGCCATCGTGGGCGAGCTCAAGGCGGTCTGGTCGCTTACCGACGACTCGGCGACCTGGCTCACGAATGCGGTACAGATCGGATTCGTCGCGGGGGCGCTCGGGGCGAGCTTTGTCAATTTGCCGGATCTCGTCGCCGCGCGGACGCTGATGGCGACGTCGGCCGCGATCGCGGCAGGGGCGAACCTCTTGCTTCTTGCGGCACCTAGTGCGGAAGCGGCCATCGCACTGCGCTTTCTGACCGGTGTGGCGCTGGCCGGGATCTATCCACCCGCGCTCAAGCTGATTTCGACGTGGTTCATCAGGGGACGCGGATTGGCGCTCGGCATCGTCATCGGCGCGCTGACGCTGGGATCGGCATTTCCGCACCTTCTTCGCGCCACGACGACGGGACTGCACTGGCAGGTCGTGGTCGTTGGCACGTCGGTGATGACGCTGGTCGGGGCTGCTCTCATGGCGCTCTTCGCCCGTGAAGGCCCGTCCGCGTATCCCAAGGCCACGTTCAACCCGCGTCAGCTCGGAGATGTGCTCCGAAACAAGCCTGTGATGCTCGCAAACATCGGGTACTTCGGGCACATGTGGGAGCTCTATGCGATGTGGGGGTGGTTCCTCGCCTTCATTCACGCGGCTCTCGAACCGCATGGGCTCGGCGCATCGGCGGCGTCGATGACGACGTTTCTCGTGATTGCTTCAGGGTTCATCGGGTGTGTCGTCGGCGGGGTCATGGCCGATCGCATCGGACGCACCGCCACGACCTCCATCATGATGGCTACGTCCGGCACGTGTGCCTTGCTCATCGGCTTCGCGTTCGGCGGGCCGTTGTGGATCCTGCTCGCGATCTCGATCGTGTGGGGCATCAGCGTGATCGGCGATTCCGCGCAGTTTTCCGCGATCGTCACGGAGGTCGGCGATTCCTCTTTCGTCGGAACCAGCCTTGCTCTCCAACTCGGGCTGGGGTTTGCGCTAACCGTCATTGCCATTCGGGCCCTGCCGAGCTTCGCCGACTATCTCGGTGGATGGCAGTGGGCCTTCGTCTTGCTCGTTCCCGGCCCGATCATCGGCACCATCGCGATGCTCGCGCTCCGCCGTTTGCCTCAGGCGGAGAAGATCGCGCAGGGGCGCCGCTAGCTGGCTGCCAGGTTACGGTTTCAAAAAAAATGGCGCATGCGGGCTCTCTGCATGCGCCATTTTTCTTGATCATTGCGCGTCCTTCGCTCAATATGTACCGGTCGATACACAAGTGGTCGATGCGGGCTGGGACCTGCGCACCTGCCGATGGTGACCCGGGAAGACGAAGTACGTGCGTCTTCGCCATCGGCAATCAGCTCAAATCTTCGCGAGAGGTGGATGTCGGCGCATCTGCACCGTCGAGGACACGCGTCTGCATGCGCTCCGAAGATGGGCGCGGCGAATAAAATCATATTGGGAAGGAAACGTAATGTCCGCGGAAGTTGCGCCGTATCGGCCCAAAGAGGCCTTAAGCGGCTTCGTATGGATCTATGCCGCCTCGATCATCTCGTGCTTCTTGGTGAACCTCTGGGTCACCAACTATCCGATCGGGCCTTGGCAAGGCGAGGAGATCGCCAAGTCGTTCTGGCTCGATAACGTAACGTGGCAGATCTTCGCCGCATGGTGGGTCTGTTTCTTTGTCGTCTCCTCGTTCTGGCCCTTCAACTTCATCGAGAGTCCCGTTACGCGCGGCATCGTGGTGGTCGCGGTCTCGTGGTTTTTGGGCTGGTGGAGCGCCAAGCTCATTCACCTCATTGGACCGGGTGGCGACGGCATCTTTCCGCTGGTTGGCACCACGTGGTTCCTGATGGCGTTCTTCTGCTTTGCGGGCGCAAACTTCCTCGTCGCCTCGCTACCTCCAGCGCGCCAGTTCTTCATTCACCTCATCCTGTTCACGGGGCTCACCTATCTCATCACGCATTCGGCCGTGAAATGGGTTCCGGCGTGGTGGTTCCCGTTCCTGCTCGTCGGTCTTGGAACCGGAACCGTGAGCTATCTCGCGCGCGGCTTGCCGCAGCCGGGCAAGGCGGTCGTCATCATGTCGATGCTGTTCTCGACCGCTGCGCTGGTGTTCATGATCTCGGCCGCCGCCGGCTACTGGGATTTCACCAAGTCGCCGATCTCGGCCTTCTGGTCGATGGGTCATTTCACCGATGACAGCTTCTGGCTGCTCTGCTTCATGACGGCGACGTCGATCAACTATGCGTTGCCGATTATCACGCACAACTGGCCCTTCTCGAAGATAGCGATGCCGTGGGGCGGCCTGCTGGCGTGCGTGTTCTATCTCGTGCTCGACGTGATCGTCGCAAGCCTTCTGGTGCGGCTTGTCGGCCCTGTGTTTTCGAGCATGGAAGAGCTGTTGACCTACGCCTACATGGGCGTGAACTGGTCGCTCGTGTTTCCCCTGGTGTTCGGGACGGGTCTCACAACTCCGTATTTGTGGACCGGTCAAAAGACGCCGGGAACTTGGGATGATGTCGCGTGAGTTGTTCCTCCTCTTACGCGACACTCGGATGCCCGGCCTTCTGGCCGGGCATTCTTTTTTTCTCGATGGGGTGCGGATGCTATTTGGACGCGCCGTTTTTACGAAGATCGGCAATGCTGCAACCGAGCTTGCGCCTGAGGAGAAGACGCAATGAAACGCTATCGGCATAACCGACCTCGGCGGCGATTTCATCGACGTTCGTTCTCGTCATCTTGAGGAGGAAGAGTGCGCGCGCCATTCTCGCGTCCTGAAACGCTTCGAGGGGTGATTTTCCGAGCGCGCTCCTGAGCTTTCGTGTGAGGGTGCGCGGGCTCGTGCCGGTGGCGCTTGCGGCTCGAGACAGGGAGAAGCCGGAAGCGAGATTGTCGTGCGCCCAGCTTTCGAAGCGCTCGACGACGGGATCGTGGTTGCGGACCTGATCGGGCATGACGAAAGCGGCGTGGGTCGAGCGCAAATCCTCGATGCTGA
This sequence comes from Hyphomicrobium sp. DMF-1, assembly GCF_027886585.1. Taxonomy (NCBI): domain Bacteria; kingdom Pseudomonadati; phylum Pseudomonadota; class Alphaproteobacteria; order Hyphomicrobiales; family Hyphomicrobiaceae; genus Hyphomicrobium; species Hyphomicrobium sp. DMF-1. The sequence goes on from NZ_CP115706.1 coordinate 555,848, forward strand.
GATAGCGGGCTACCGCCGAAGCCAGTGTGCGGCTGCTGCGGCGGATTAAGGACAGGGCGAGGTCGAAGTGCGCCAACGCGGCGCCGGCGGTTATCACCGCGCCTGCATCCAACACCATGCTGTTTTCAACGAGCCTGACGCGCGGATAGCGCGTTCGGAAGCAGTCGGTCAGCCACCAGCTCGTGGTGGCGGGCAGTCCGTCCAGAAGCCGCGCTTCCGCCAGAACGAAGGTGCCCGTGCAGGCGGCGGCGACTGTCGTGCCTATGGTGTGCCATTGGCGGAGCAGGGTTCCGGCTTCGCTTACATCAGGGCGCTTGAGAACGTCGTCGATCGCCTCGCGCGAGGTCGCTCTTATGGCGGGGACGATCGCAACGTCCGGCGGTTCGATGCTCTCTGCCGCCTCGGTCGGTACAATCAAGCCGGCTGCAGTTTTGGCGCTTTCCGCTATGCCGATCCGGCGAACCTGAAGATCGCCTCCCGGGAGAGGCGCTGCGTTCTCGCGGGCCAGATCCCGCGCCAGTTGCAGGGTGTCGTGCAGGGCGGCGAGCCCGGTGTCGAAGACGCCATCGAGAACGAACAGATCAATTCGCATGGCCGTGGACCCATCGAATATGTCCGGTTCCGCAATTCCGCGGGTACGGGGCGAGGCCTATCAATCTCGGGTATTCCCATCTCAGAAAGCTGGAGACACCATGAGCAAGAAAGCAATCTTCGTCCGCCTCGAAGCCAAACCCGGCATGGAGGCTGAACTCAAGTCGTTCCTGGAAAGCGCGTTGCCGTTGGCCGAAAAAGAGTCTTTCACCAAGACTTGGTTCGCTCTTCAATTCGACTCCTCCACGTTCGGCATTTTCGATACGTTCGAGTGTGACCATGGCCGGCTCGAGCACCTCAACGGCCCTATCGCGGCCGCGTTGCTTGCGAATGCGGACAAGCTGCTGGCGGTGGCTCCGAAGATCGAGAAAGTCGACGTTATGGCCGCAAAGGTCACAGCTTGAGTTTTGGCACACCAAAGCCGGCCGGGTTCGCTCCGGCCGGTCTCTTCTCATGTGTACCGATCAGTATACTATGCCCATGGCTCGCGCTCCAGCGGGCAAAAGCGGGGCACTAAGGATCGCTTCGCGAAATCAGCCGCGCGGCTCAATTCAGGACGAAGTCTTGAGAGAGGTCCCCTGCCCGGCGCGCGATGCAAGCTCGTCGGGCGTCAGCGGCCGCACCGCATAGACGCGCTCGCCGGGGGAAGCGTCGGGTCTATTCCGGATGAATGAGATGGCGGCTGCGTCGTCGCTCACCGGCACGTCAAAGAACTGAAGAGGCGTAAGGCTGTCGTAGCAATACTGAGGGCTCACCTGTATCCGCCAGCCGGCAATATTCCTCATGGCCCACCAAACCTTCGATGACTGGGAATGATTTGGGGGCAAGTCCGTACAGAAATCAAACGTCGCAGAAAAAGAATGTAAACGGAGCTTGTCTTTAACGCCCTAACGCAAACGACTTTCCGTCGTTTAATTTGACCTGGGGCAAGTTGGGCTGCTGCTCCGCGTGTACATCCGAAAAAGGTTTTTGTTCCGGATGATATGCAATGCAGCTAACCCGCTCTCAGAGTTTTGTGGCGTGCCAGAAGCCCATTTTCGGGATCGACAAGCAACTCGCCCTCTACCGCAAGATGCTGCTCATCCGGAAGGTCGAGGAAATGCTCGGCAACGCCTCGCTCGCCGCGGAGCTGCCGGGGCCGGTACATCTCTATGTGGGGCAAGAGGCCATCGCGGTGGGCGTCTGCGATCACCTCGCGGAGACAGACTGGATTGCGAGCACGCATCGCGGCCACGGGCATTTTCTCGCCAAGGGGGGCGATACGGCGGCCCTGGTTGCGGAAGTATTCGGCCGCGAAACGGGCATCTGCCGCGGGCGCGGCGGCTCGATGCACGTCGCCGATTTCTCGCGTGGCATCATCGGCGCGAATGGGATCGTGGCGGGCGGCCTCGCGCTTGCCGCAGGCGCGGCGTGGGCCGCGCAACTCGAAGGCACGGGCCGCATCGCGGTCGCGTTCTTCGGTGACGGCGCGGCTAACCAGGGCGTGCTGATGGAGACGCTCAATCTCTCGTCGCTTTGGAAGCTGCCTCTCATCCTCGTGTGCGAGAACAACGGATTCGCCGAGTTCTCGCCGAGTGCGACGGTGACCTCGGGACGGATCGCGGAGCGTGCTGTGCCGTTCGGCGTGGCGCATCGCACGGTGGACGGCAACAATCTCGAAGCGGTGTGGCTCGCGGCGGAAGAGGCGGTGGCTCATGCGCGCGGCGGTGGCGGGCCGATCCTGCTCGAGTTCGAGACCTACCGGCTTCGCGGCCACATGGAGCAGGAGATGGCCTTCCTCAGCAAGACCTACCGTACGAACGCGGAGGTTGAAGAGAGGAGGTCCGCCGACCCGATCCGCCTGTTCCGCGAAGCGCTGATCGTGCATCGTTTTGCGACGGCCGCAGACCTCGACGATCTCGAGGGCGAAGTGCAGGACGAAGTCGTTCGGGCGAAGCAAGCGGCCAAGGCGGCGCCGTGGCCTGATGTGACGGGCGCCAAAGATTTCATGTTTGCGTGAGGGAGAGTTTGCGCATGTCCAGAAGACGCATGGTGCAGGCCATCCAGGAGGCGCTGGCGGAGGAGATGGAGCGGGATGCCCGCGTTCTCGTGTTTGGCGAGGACGTGGAGGCGAGCATGTTCGGCGAGACGGCCGGCCTATCCGAGCGCTTCGGTGCTTCCCGCGTCCGCAATACGCCGATCTCGGAAGCGCTTCTCAGCGGCATGGCAGTGGGGGCTGCGGCCGCGGGATATCGTCCGGTGTGCCATCTGATGTACGGCAATTTCATCTACACGGGCTTCGACGCGATCGCGAACCAGGCGGCGAAGTTTCGCTACATGACCGGCGGTCAGGTCAAGCTTCCGCTCGTGTACATGGGTGTCATCGGCGGCGGGAAAGCGACGGCCGCACAGCATTCGGATTGCATCTATCCGGCGCTCATGAACCTCGGCGGATTGAAGGTCGTGGTGGCGTCGGATCCCGGCGATGCCAAAGGCCTGCTCAAGGCGGCAATCCGCGACGACAATCCCGTCGTGTTCCTGCAGGCTGCGGGGCGCAGCCGCGAACAGTATCCCGTGCCGGATGATGAGGACTATGTGCTGCCACTCGGCCAGGCGGCGGTGAAGCGCGAGGGGCGCGATCTCACGATCGTCGCCATCGGCAGCATGGTGAAGCAGGCGCTGCTGGCGGCTCACGAGCTCGCATCTCAGGGGATCGAGGCCGAGGTCATCGATCCGCGCACCCTGTTTCCGCTCGACGAGGATGCGATCCTGCGCTCTGTCTCGCGGACGGGACGGCTCGTGATCGCAGACGAATCGCACAACACCTGCGGCGCGGCGAGCTATATCTCGGCGATCGCCGGAGAGCGCGCGTTCGCGGCCCTCAAGGCGCCGGTGTGCCGCGTCACGGTGGGGGACGTGGCGATGCCGTTCTCGCCACCGCTCGAGGACGCGCTGCGGCCTGGCAAGGCTGAGATCGTGCGTGCGGCGCTCGGATTGGTCGAGGCGAATGCCGCCTCTCCTCGCCGGCAGGCGATGGCAGGCGGCGAGATGTTGTCCTAGGCGCGTGCGTTGGATCGGCGTGGCGCGAGATCTGCCGGCGCTTCGGTGCGAACGGCGTGGCGGCTCGGTGTGGGCGGCAGGCGGACGCTGTCGTCTGCGGCCGGTCTTCGCCAACTTTCACGCCCAGACCTCGCCGGCCGGCCGGGGCGGAAACCACCGCGTTCTCTCCCGGGCCCGCCCTGGGTTCCCAAGGGCTGCCGGACTCTTTTGACGGCTCGACGAAGACTGTCGCCTCCTGTGAGGCCCCTGCTTGCCGCTCCAACTCGTGAAGCCACATTTAAGCCATTGAAATATAGTGTATTTATTTGGCTCCCCGCATTTTTTTGCGCGGCGGGATGTGTTCGTGGTTTAACGGGTCCAAAGCACCTGCGTTCGGTGATTTCACTGACCGGCCGAGCCACTTTTTGGAGCAGCATGACCACACGAGCGTCGCGCCTAGATCAGATGCCGGACAGCGAGCTGCTGCGCGTGCGGTTTTGCGACCTTCCGCTCCGCCTGAAGGGCTCCGTGATCGAGCAGCGGGCGCAGTCCGTGTTCGACGATCTGACCGCGCGCGGTATCCGCTTCCGCCCGACTCTCTGGATCTCCGAACAGTGGTACAATCCCGACGAGGTCGTTGGATTCGCCGTTCCGTTCTATCTGCTTCACCCGCGACTGATCCGTCTCGAGCGCAAGATGATGCTGGAAGCCGAAGGCGCGTCGTTGAATGAAGCCCTGAGCATCGTGCGGCATGAAACCGGACATGCCGTCGACGAGGCCTTTCAGCTTCGCAAGATGCGCGAGTACCGCAAGGTGTTCGGTTCGCCGCATCGGGCCTATCCGACGGACTATGTGGCGGACTCGGACAGCCGCGATTTCGTCCAGCATCTCAATGCCTGGTATGCGCAATCGCATCCGGTCGAGGATTTTGCCGAGACATTCGCCGTGTGGCTTCGTTCCAAGAACGGCTGGCGGCGGAAATATCGCGATTGGCCGGCCTATGAAAAATTGATGGCGGTCGACACCTGGATGCGCGATCTGCGCGATGTCGAGCCCCAGATCAAGCCGAAGCGGATTGCAAACGAGCTGCGGGATTCGACGCGAACGCTCGGCGAGCACTACGAGGAAAAGCGCGAGTTCTACGCGATCGACGCCGAAGACGAGTTCGACGGCTCGCTGCTGCGGATTTTCGAGCCGAGCAATGGAACAGCAAGCCGCTCGCGCGGGAACATGTCGGCCGCGGCGTTGCTTGCGGAGTACAGGACACGTCTCAGGCGGCGCACGGCCAAGCCGCTCGGGGTGCCCGCCTACGTCGTCGATCAGGTCTTGCGGCAGCTCGTGCAGCGCGCCCGCATCCTGAAGCTCAGACAAGCACGCCCCAAGGCGGAAACGGTCAGCAAGGTGTCGCGCCTCGTTTCCCGTGCGACTGTCTCAATCATCCGGAACAGCCCAAGACTGCCGCTATGACAAGGTTAAAGAAGAAGCTCACGGTTATCCTTCTGGCGGACGAGCGATTGCTGCCGACGGGAGACCTGACTGAGCTCAGCGGCAAGGAGCGGATGCTCCGGAAGACCGAATACGACGTCAAGAACGCCATCGAGGCGCTGGGTCATACGCTCGTTCCGGTCGGTATCTCGAACAATCTCTCGACGATCACCGATGCGCTCGAAGCCCACAAGCCGGACATCGTCTTCAACCTGGCCGAGGAGTTCAATCACATTGGACACTTCGATCAGCACGTCGTCAGCTTCCTGGAGATGCTTCGTCAGCCTTATACCGGCTGCAATCCCCGCGGGCTCACGATTGCCCGTGACAAGGCTTTGACCAAGAAGATCCTCGCTTACGACGGGATGAAGGTGCCGGAGTTCGCCATCTTCCCGATGAAGCGCAACACAAAGCGCCCCAGCACCTTGGGCTTTCCGCTGTTCGTCAAATCGCTGACCGAAGAGGGATCGATCGGGATCTCGGGCGCATCGATCGTGCGCGACGACGTCAAACTGATGGAGCGGGTGGATTTCATACATCGCACCGCGTCGTCGGCGGCGCTGGCCGAGGAATACATCGAAGGCCGGGAAATCTATGTCAGCATGATGGGCAACGAGCGCGTCACCGTGCTGCCGCCTTGGGAGTTCTTCGTTGAGAACAGGCCCGCGGGATCTCCCTTGATCGCGACGGGCCGGGGCAAATGGGATCCGGATTATCAGGATCAGGCCGGCGTGATGACAGGGCCGGCCGAGATCAGCGAGAAGCTTGCTGCAAAACTGCAGAAGCTGTCACGCGACATCTATCGGCTGCTTGGCCTCAGTGGCTATGCGCGGCTGGACTTCCGCGTCACGGACAACGAGGAAGCTTATCTTCTGGAAGCCAATCCCAATCCGCAGATCGCCTCGGACGAGGATTTCGCAAGCGCGGCCGAAGCCGCAGGCATCGAATATCCGGAGCTGATCGAGCGGCTCATCCGGTTTGGAATGAACTACGATCCTGAGCGCATGACCCTCTGACGCGCGCTGGGAATGCGATGGATCGGTGGTCGCCGGTTGCCGCTAGGCGTATCCCGCCCTGCCCCTGAAGCGCAGCCCCGCATAGATCCACCTGGACCGTTCGGGCTCGCTTTGCGACGCTAACGTGAGCAAGGGCGAAGGCGCCGCCCCTACCAGAACCATTGCGATTGCACCTGTTTGGTGCGGGTGCGCCGACGGTTGTTGTCAGGCGGGGGCGGGCTCGGCTGATCGAAGAAGCTGAAGAAGCCGCCGCCTTCCCAGGGCTTGTAAGCCGGAGGAGCGGGCGGCGTCGGCCGGCGCGTCTTGAAGCCTCCCTGTGGCTGATTGCTCAACACCGCAACGAACTCGGTGCGATAGTTGGTTTCTTTGCTCAATGGCTCGTCGGAGACGATGATCGAGGATCGCGGCAGCGCGGTCGGCGCGATGCGCTCGAGCACGTCGCTCGGGATGTTGATGCGGTCGAGCGCGTTCTTGGCGTCGTCACCGGTGTCGATCGAGACCGCGCTCCAACGCAGACCCGGTCCGTCGGACGCCATCGCCGTGAACACATGCGTTCCGATGGGCATGTCGGCATCGCGGATCGTGACTGGTGCCTCGATGGTGGTGTCGAAGACCTCGCCGCCGTCCGGCCACGCCTTGCGCGTGTTCCGCCGCACATAGAGCTTTTGCGTCGCGCGGCTGATGTAGATCGAGACCGGCTCGAGCGCGAGCTTTGCCTCGGCCGCTGCTTTGGCGGCCTCGGGCTTCTTGGCGGCGGCCTCCTTGGCGGCCTCTTGTGCGCGGGCCGCGGCATCGGACTTCAGCGTCGCGTCGGCTTTCGCCGTTTCGAGTTTCGCTGTCGCTTCCGCGACCTTAGTTGCAGCCTTCAGCCTCTGTTCCTCGGCACCCGCCCTGGCCTGATCGGCTTTTGCGGTGGCGAGAGCCTTTTCGGCGCGCGCAAGCGCGGCGTCGGCCGCGGACTTGAGGCCTTCGAGTTTGCGAAGTGCCGCCTTGGACGATGCCGCCTCGCGTGCCGCTTTCGCGGCGGATTTCTTGGAAACTTCGGCGGCTTTTGCTGCCTCGTCGGCTTCCCGCGCCAGTTTTTCGGCGCGCTCAGGAGCCGCCGCGACGGCGTCGGCGTTCGGAACCAGCAGCGCTGGATGAGAAAATGCCGCGGGCGTTGCGTCGTACGGGGAAATAATCACGCGCATCCCGATGCGCGTCGTGTCGAACAGCTTCTCCGCAAAGCCGAATGGCAACCGCACGCAACCGTGCGAGGCGGCATAGCCCGGAAGCGGGCCGCCGTGCATCGCGATCCCATTCCAGGTGAGACGCTGCATGTGCGGCATATGGGCGTCGTCGTAGAGGTTCGAGCGGTGATCCGCATTCTTCTGGAGAACGGCAAACACGCCGGCCGGCGTTTCGCGTCCCTTCGTGCCGGTCGAAACCGGCGCCTTCAGGATCCAGCCGTCCGCGTCATAGAATGTGATCTGCTGGGACTTGATCGACACGATCGCCATGATCGGCTCGCCGGCATCGCGCGGCGCTGCCTCCTCTGCAGCGCGGGGGGGACGGTTGGCGCTGGCGGCGTCGCTCAGTACAGTCATAGCGGCAATGGCCGCCAGTGCTGAAATTGCCGGAAGCAGTAGATACCGACTGGATTTTTGAGTCATCGTCAACCAACTCAACACGCAATGCTCCCCCTTTTGATGCCAGCCTTGCACGGCACGAATCAAGTTTGGCGGAGCAAAATTAAGGCTGGCTTAGCGGACGACCGATTTTGATGTGCTCTTTAGGACACGCAGTTCCTCGCCTTGGACGCGCCGTCCGGGGCTTGTTTGCGGAAACCCTGGCATCAACGCCGCGCTTCGTGCGGGGCAAGACGCTTTCCGGTGTCACCTTAGCGCCGCGGTCCCGGCTTTACGGCGGGCGCCGCGTCGCTCGACAACAGCGGTTTGCCCGGCTAGCTGGCCACGGGTCTCTCCCTGACTAATAGCAAGAGCTGGGATCTGGAAGCGTCACTGCTGTTTGCTCTCGAGAGAGGGGGCAAGTGGATGCTGGTGGTGGCAAGCTCGGCGGCACCCTCACGCCGGTTCGGCGAGACGAACGCTGAGGCGCAGTACGAGCGGACCGCGCATAACGCGACCTTCATCGAACAGACCCTGGCTCTGATCTCTGCCATCACTGACAGCCCTTGCCGGAGAAGCTCACCACGAACGGTGAGCAGGGATCGCCGGCAACTCGTCATCGAAGCCTCAGCTTCAGACGCTTCTTCTGCTCTGCGCCGCAGGCTTTAGGCAGAAGGCAATCGGATTGAAACACGCAAGCCATTGAGAGGCGACGTGTCGAGCTGAATTTCGCCATTATAGAGCACCACGAGATCGCGTACGATAGCAAGGCCGAGTCCCGAGCCAGCTGCTTGCGTATCCCAGCGTTCTCCGACGTTAAAGACGACTTCGTGCGCCTCAGGAGGCAAGCCTGGGCCGTCATCATCAACTAAGATTTCAACTGATCCGCTTTTGGTTTCGTTTGCCGCGATGCGCACGCGAGAGTGGGCAAATTTTCCGGCATTGTCGATAATATTGCCAAGAATTTCTTGAAGATCCTGAGCTTCGCACGCAGCGCGAATAGCGGGGGGCACGTCGACATCGAAGTGCAATTGTTTATGCGCGTAGATGCGCGACAGAGCCGCTATCACATCGGATACAACGCTCGCGACTTCTGACGATGCTCCCGGGGACAGGCGGTTCGCGACAACGCGAGCGCGAGTTGTCTGGTGATTTATCTGAGCTTCCATCTTTCGGCACTGAGCGAGGATAGTGTCCGCGCTTGCTCCGCAGCCGCAAGATTTGAGCCGATAGGCTTCATCTGTCAAAATTGCCAACGGTGTCCTGAGCCCGTGCGCGATGTTTCCGGCCTGCGTTCTAGCCCTTTGCACCAACTCTGTTGTCGACGCGAACATGTAATTGAGATTGTCGACAAGTGGCTGCACCTCGGATGGATAGTTTCCGGGCAAGCACTTCAGATTTGCCGACCGCATCTTTAGTAGCGCAACATTCAGCTGTCCGAGCGGGCGCATTGCATAAAGGATCAAGAGTGCGGCGGCTGCAGCCATCGCCACTCCCAAGGCCGTCAATGACCACGACAGCGTGTCATTGAAACTGGTCACAACGCTTTCGAGATGGCGTTTGTCCGTGCCAATGATGAATTGGACAGGCGGCTCACCGGGATTCTTCCACTCGAGGCTCTCCGCCACAAGCAACTCGCCAGTTGGGCCTTTAATGTGATGTGTGTGGACACCGACATCGGAGCGCCCGTCGGGCGGGGTGGTGAGCGGGGCCGCCTTCATGGAGGGAGAGCGCGCCAGCACCTTGCCTTTCTGCTGGATCTCCCAATAGTAACCCGAGTTCTCGACATCGTAGCGCGGGTCGCTCAGCGGAGCACGCAGAACCGTTTGGCCGTTCTCTGTATGCGCGAGACGCTTTAGCTCCGAAAGGTGCACGAACAGCTCGTCGTAGAACTGCTGCGTCACGTGGGTCCGGAAGACGTTCGAGAGGATCAACCACGCAAGCACCATGCCGAACGCGATCCACGCGGTGGCGGCAACGATGAGCCGATTTTTGAGGCTGGCAGGTTCCTTCATCACCTAGTCCATTCGGTAACCAAGGCCGCGGATCGTCTTGATCAGATCGGCCCCGAACTTGCGGCGCAGACGGCTCACGTAAACTTCTATCGTGTTCGACTCGCGGCTCTCGCCGAGGCTGTACAGGTGCTCGGTAAGCTCTGCCTGGGAGACAACGCGACCTATTCGATGCATGAAGTAGTTCAGCATGCGCAGCTCCTTGGCCGTGAGTTCGATCGGCTGTCCGTCGAGCAGGGCCATTCCTGCACCGGTATCGAGCGTGATTCCCCTGTGCGTGAGCGTGGCGCTCGCCAGACCCGCGGAACGCCTTATGAGAGCATTGAGACGCGCGGCCACCTCGGGGATGTGGAACGGCTTGGTGATGTAATCGTCGGCGCCAGCGTTGAGGCCATCCACTTTCTCAGGCCAGGAGCCGCGTGCCGTCAGGACGAGGACCGGCATCTTGTGGCCGCCGGCGCGCCATTTGCGCAGAACATCGAGCCCCGACATCTGCGGAAGTCCGAGATCCAAAACAACGGCATCATACGTCTCTTCCGTTCCCATGATGTAGCCGTCGGCGCCGTTGTCGGCTCGTTCGACGGCAAATCCCGCCGAATCCAGCCCTTCTGCGAGGCGTTTGGCTATTTCCGGGTCATCCTCGATGAGGAGAATGCGAATGGCGCACTCCTTTGGCGATCTCTATCGCGAGGTTGATAGCACAGCCCTCCTGAACTGGCGCTTAAAAGACCGGTCGTTCAGCCAGCCCGCAGCTTCGGTTCAGGCCGATTTCAGCTTGGCACAGCACATCCTGGGTCAGGAATTGTAGTCGGATCGGGGAGTTCGAAATGCGCAGGACTTTGATAATGGCAGCGGCCATCTCGCTCCATTCCGCGGGCGTTGCCGTGAGCGCATCCTTGCCCGCACCAGCCCGCGATCTTGCCGTCTCGCCGACCCAGATCGAGCGCATGGCAATTGAAATCGAGCCTGCGACACCGACCGCCGAGCAGGTTGTAGCGCTGCTGCCGGGAACAGTCATCCCGGCGCTCAATGCCCGGATCGTCGCAGCCGCGCCTTTTGGCGGCACGGTCGCGCAGCTCCACGTGCTGCCGGGCGAGCGCGTCAGCAAGGGCCAGGATCTGGCCACAGTATCCAGCCGCGAATTGCTGGAAGCGGCTTCGAACCTCGCTCAGGCGGAAGCGGAGCTTCAAGCCGCCGAAGCCGTTGCTCGCCGACGGCGGGATCTTGCCGAGAAGAACATCCAGAGTCCCACGATGGCCGAAGAGGCCGAGGCACAGGTCACCAAGATCAAGGCCGTCATCGAGCAGCACAAGCGAATGCTGGTTCTCGGCGGCATCAGCAGCACGAGCCCAGGCCAGTATACCATCAAGGCACCGGAAGCAGGGCGCGTCGTTGAGGCCAGCGTCACGCCCGGCGACAAGATCGAAGCCATGGCTCCCGCGGTCACGATCGATACGAGTGATGAGCTATGGATCGAGGCGCAGCTGCCCGCCAACCTCGTGAGCCGTATCGCGCCTGGGGACCGCATCAAGGTCATGGACGGCCCGGAAGGCAAAGTTGTTTCGGTGGGCGGGTCGCTCGACAAGCTGACGCGCTCGACCAAGCTGATCGCGAGCGTCCCTTCCGAGAGCGGTCTTCTGCCGGGGCAGATGGTGACTCTCAGCATCGTCCAGAAAGCCGTGACGGGCGCGCTCTCGGTTCCCGCAAGCGCGGTGGCTCGTATCAACGGGGTTGAAGGCGTGTTCGTCCGCAACGACACGGGCTTCACGCTCGTGCCGGTCGAGGTCGCAGGGCGCTCACCCGCGGCGGCAACGGTGCTCGGCAACCTGCCCAAGGGCGCCGCGGTCGCAGCGAGCGGCCTGCCGCAGCTCGAGCAGATGCTGGGGGCGGAATAGCCCACATGCTCGACCGCCTGATCAGTTTTTCTCTGACGCAACGCGTCTTCATCCTGCTGTCTGCGGTTGCTGCGGCCGTGGCCGGGGCGTGGGCCTTTCGCACAATTCCGATCGACGCCTTTCCCAATATCTCGCCTGTTCAGGTCAAGATGATCCTCAAGGCACCCGGCATGACGCCGGAAGAGGTCGAGACGCGCGTCATCACCCCAATCGAGATGGAGCTGCTCGGCATCCCGAAGCAGACCATCCTTCGTTCGGCGGCCAAATACGCCATCGCCGACATCACGCTCGACTTCGAGGACGGCACCGACATCTATTGGGCGCGTCAGCAGGTCGCCGAGCGTCTCAACGGCGTGCGAGATCAATTGCCGTCGAACATTTCGGGCGGCCTCGCCCCGGTGTCGACGCCGCTCTCCGACGTCTTCATGTTCACCATCGATGGCGGCAACCTCTCGCTGGAAGAGCGGCGCAGCCTGCTCGACTGGACCATTCGCCCGGCGCTGCGCACCCTTCCGGGCGTCGCGGACGTGAACGCGCTCGGCGGTATGGTCCGCACGTTCGAGGTCATCCCTGACGCAAAAGCGCTCGCAGGGGCCCGCCTCGGCGTCGAAGATATCCTGAAAGCCATCGACGAGGCCAACCGCAACGACGGCGCGGGGCGGCTGAGCGAGGGAGAGAAGGCTCTCGTCGTGCGTGCTGCCGGCGCTATTCAGAGGCCACAGGATCTCGAGCAGATCGTTCTCAAGACCGAAGGTGAGTATGTCTTGCGCCTCGGTGATGTTGCGAACATCGGAATTGGAAGCCTCACCCGCTATGGCGCGGTAACCATGGACGGGCAAGCCGAGGCAGTTCAGGGGCTGGTGCTTTCTCTACGGGGAGCCGATGCAAGCGCAATCGTGGCAGCTGTAAGGGCGCGCCTCGACGAGTTGAAGCCGAGCCTGCCGGAAGGCGTGAAAATCAACGTCTTCTACGACCGCTCGGACCTGATCGAAAAGGCCGTCGGCACAGTGGGCAAGGCACTCATCGAGGCGACAGTGCTCGTCGTCGTGCTGCTGCTCCTCTTCCTCGGCAACCTGCGGGCCGCCATCGTCGTGGCTTTGACGCTGCCGTTCGCCGCTCTCGCCACCTTCGTCATGATGAAGGCTTTCGGCATGTCCGCGAACCTCATGTCGCTCGGCGGACTGGCGATTGCCATCGGACTCATTGTCGATGCGGCCGTCGTTGTCGTCGAGAACACGGTCGAGCGGCTCCACCACGAGGGGGACAGCGACATTCCTCTCCTCCACAAAGTTTACCGCGCGGCGGGCGAGGTGGCGATGCCGGTGGCCTCGGGAATACTTATCATCTGCCTCGTGTTTCTGCCTCTGCTGTCACTTCAGGGCCTCGAAGGCAAGCTGTTCGCCCCGGTCGCGCTTACCATCATCTTCGCGCTCGGCGCCTCGCTCATTCTTTCGCTCACGCTCATTCCGGTGCTGTCCTCTTACCTGCTTCGCGGCGGCAGTCACGGCGAGCCGCTGCTGATGCGCATTCTCGCGCGTGGCTACAGAACACTCCTCAAGGGATGCCTGGCCTTTCCGATCGCCGCATATCTTGTGGCCGCAGCCGGGATCGTCGCAGTGGTCTTTGCCTACGGCGCCGTCGGCAAATCGTTCATGCCCACCATGGACGAAGGCTCCGTGATCATGCAGATCACCAAGCTGCCCTCCATCAATCTCAAGGCCAGCATCGAGGGCGATCTTCGCATCCAGAGGCTCTTGAAGGAGAAGGTGCCGGAGGTCGAGCGCATCGTCGCGCGCGTCGGATCGGACGAGCTGGGTCTCGACCCCATGGGTCTCAACGAGACGGATACTTTCCTCGTCCTGAAGCCCAAAGATCAATGGCGCGTACCGAACAAGGAGTGGCTGATTGAGCAATTGCGCCAATCCATGGCCGATATGCCGGGCGTCGAGTTCGCGTTCACGCAGCCGATTGAGATGCGCACCGCCGAAATGCTGACGGGTGCGCGGGGCGATCTTGCCATCAAGATCTTCGGCCCCGACCTCGCGACGCTTTCCGGCCTCGCCGGCAAGATCCAGGGCGCGCTTCAGAGCGTCACCGGCGCATCCGAGGTCTCGACCGTCGCCAACGACAACGTCGAGTACCTTCAAATCGATCTCGACCGTCTTGCTGCAGGCCGAACGGGTCTCGCTGTCACGCGCGTCGAGGACGAACTCCGGGCGATGCTCGAAGGGGCGCCTGCCGGTCTCGTCTCGGAGCCCGGCCGGCGCACGGAGATCGTTGTTCGCGGTGCCGAGGATATCCGCGATAATCCTCAGGCCTTCACATCGACCCAGATCGCAGCAGGCGACGGCGGCGTGGTGCGCGCGGGCGACATCGCAAAACTCGAGCGCGTGAGCGGGCCAGTCAAGATCGAGCGAGAGAATGCCTCCCGTTTCGCCATCGTGCAGGCATACGTGACGGGGCGGGATCTCGTCGGCTTTGTCGAGGACGCCCAGCGTGCCGTAGCCGAGAAGGTGGAACTGCCGCCGGGCTACCGCCTCGTATGGGGTGGCCAGTTCGAAAATCAGCGCCGCGCTGCTACCCGGCTTTCGGTCGTCGTGCCCATCGCGCTGCTGCTCATCTTCGGCGTTCTGTTCGCGACGCTGCGTTCGATGCGTCAATCCCTGCTCATTCTCGCCAACGTGCCCTTCGCGTTGGTGGGCGGCGTGCTCTCACTCTGGATCTCTGGCGAGTATCTGTCGGTGCCGGCCTCTGTCGGCTTCATCGCGCTGCTCGGCATCGCTGTGCTCAACGGGCTCGTCCTCGTCACCCACTTCAACCAGCTGGCCGCAAGCGGCATGCCCATTGGGCAAGTCGTGTTCGATGGTGCCGTCCGGCGTCTACGTCCGGTGATGATGACTGCAAGCATCGCCGCGTTCGGCCTCGTGCCGCTCCTGTTCGCCACAGGGCCCGGGTCGGAGATCCAGCGGCCGCTCGCGATCGTCGTAATCGGCGGTCTCGTCACCTCGACCGCTCTCACCCTGCTGCTTCTGCCCATTCTCTTCCGCCGCTTCGGGTTGAGTGGCGACAGGGACAGCAAAGAAATCCGGAGTCCCCAATGGATCAATCCCTTTGCAAGCTCACGCTCGTCTACCCGATCAGCGCCGCAAATGACCTCATCGAGCTGATTATGTCTTCAAAGCCTGCAGTCGGTGGTTTCACGACCTTCAAAGCGGAGGGCCACGGCTTCGATTTCTCGCGCGCCAGCATCAGCGAGCGGGTGCGCGGCCGCGTCGAGCGAGGCGTGCTCGTGGCGGTGATGCCGCGACGGAACGCGTCCCTCCTGCTCGAATCCGTCCGCAAGGCGCTGCCGGTACCGCACATGGCCTACTGGATCGAGCCTGTCATCGAGGTCGGCCGTCTGGTGGAGGGCAGCGAGTCGCAGTCCGGGCCGTCGGGAGCGGCACCATGATCGTATCCGCCAGCGCGTACCCTCTCACGGCACTGATCCTGCCGCTGCTCACCTCGGGAGCCGCATGGGCGATTGCCGTTTGGGCCCTGAAGCAGGGCGGCGCACGGATCGATTTCCTTCGGAAAATGAAGCCGCCGACAGGTGCAGGCGGGTATCCGCCGCGTGCAACGCCGCCCGAACGCATACGCACTGACAACACGAAGGAAAGAGAGGACCAGTCATGAGACAATTCGTGTTTGCTACCCTCGCGGGCGCGCTGATCGCCTTCGGAGGCCCGGCCTCGGCCCATGAGATCCCGTGGAGCAATGGGGCCGCGCGCATCACGGGCTTTGGCCACTGCGCGAAGGGGGCGTGCCAGCGGCGCGCGTCATTCGAGAGCAGTGTTCCGCACCGCCATGTTGGGAAAGGCAAATGCGCGGGGTTAGGCGCAGGGGGATACGCTTTTGGCAGCAAGTTTGCCTGCTAGCAGCCGCCTTCCACTCTGCTCGCCAATTCCAATCTGCGCAGCGGTATCGAGACGCCACCGAGCACTCGGCACCGGTCGCCAGGTTGACCGCATTCCGAACAGCCTATTGGTGGTATGCTGTCGGCCCAAAGGTCGAATGGCGCGCCCGAAAGTACGGCGATGGCGATGATGATTCAGATGGTTATTTCGCCAACTCCGGTCATCCTCGAGCCTATGTTTTCATAGGTTTTCGCGACGGATTCCCAAACTCGTTTGATCTGGTTTCAGCTTGGACGATGTCGCATATGCCGAGTTTGCGGACGGTCAGTCGATGGCGAGGATTTCATTGCGCTTCTCACGGAAGTGCATCCGTGTACGCACTGCCACCAGTCGTGGCTCGACGAGCTGTCGCGGAAGACCACGACTGACCATCCTTAGACATCCCCGGTATCTCGAGAGCGACGAGTTGCTTCGTCGTGGAGTGCAATTAGTTGCTTTATTTTTCTGCTGCGCTTGATCTCCGGCCGCACTGAATAAGCTTCTCATTTTTAGTTTCTTGGTCGCGTGTTGATTTTGTCTAAGCCTCCAGCGTCGAGACGGCGCACACGGCATCATCGCCTCGGCATTCTTACGAGCTCCATTGCCGCTAAACTTCTCGGGGGGATTTCAATGAGACCGGCACTTCGCCATATCGTGTTGACGGCTGGTGCCGTCGCTATCGCCGCAACCGCGGCTTTCGCTCAGTCGGCAGACACCTATCCGAGCGCTCCAATCAAGCTCGTTCTTCCGCTTGGGGCAGGTGGCGCCACGGACAACCTTGCCCGCATTTCGTCGGGTCCTGTCGAAACCAAATTCGGACAGCCGATCGTCATCGAGAACCGTCCCGGTGCGGGCGGGTCGCTCGCGTCCGCGGTGGTCGCGCAGTCAGAGCCCAATGGTCAGACGCTGCTGTTCGCGAACTTCGCGACCCACGCCGTTACCCCGACGCTGTTCACCAACCTCTCTTACGATCCGGTTAAGGACTTCAAGCCTGTGACGCTGATCGCCTCGCAGCCGCACTTCGTGCTGGTCAACCCCGACCTCGGAATCAATACGCTGGCCGAACTGATCGACTACGCCAAGAAGAACCCCGGCAAGCTCAACTTCGCGTCCGCCGGCGTCGGCAGCCCGCTTCATCTCGCGGCCGAATACTTCAAGATCAAGGCCGGTGTCGATCTCGTGCACGTGCCCTACAAATCGAGCGCGCCGGCGTTGCTCGACCTGATCGCCGGCCGCGTGCAGGTGTTCTTCGACAACGTGTCGACCGCTCTTCCTCACGTTCAGGCCGGTAAGCTCAAAGCCCTGGCCATCACCAGCTCCAAGCGCTCGCCGCTGGCGCCCGAAATTCCGACGGTGGCCGAAGCCGGGCTCCAGGATTTCGAAACCTACGGCTGGTGGGGTGTGGCCGCACCGGCCAAGACTCCGCCGGCGGTGATCGCGAAGCTCAACGCGGCCTATGTCGAGGCGCTCAAGTCGCCTGAGGTTTCGACCAAGCTCGCGAGCCAGGGCTACGACGTGATCGCCAGCACGCCGGAGGAGTTCGAAGCCTACATCGGTAAGGAAATCGCAAAGTGGGCGCCGGTCATTAAGGCCGCCAACCTGAGCCCGACGAACTGAGACGGCATGGGCAGCGTTTTGCCAAATAAAGACACGTTATCCGTTCCAGAAAATGGTGCAACCGAAGCAAAGTCCTGGGTTCCGACCCAGGACTTTGCTGCTGGTATCGCTCTGCTCGCGCTCGGGGGCTTCGCGCTCTATCAAGGCGCGAGCCTGCCGGCGGGCTCGCTGAACGCGGTCGGTCCTGGGCTACTGCCGCGCGGCCTAGCGTTCGGGATCGTCTTCATGGGCGTTCTGATCATCCTGCTGGATTTCACACGTCCGGGGGAGCATCTGGGATTTGTCAATCTGCGGCCGCCGATCTTCATCTTCTCTGCATTGATGGCGTTCGCGCTGACGATCAAACCGCTAGGCCTGCTAGGCGCGGTTCCGATCACTGTCGGGTTGGCTGGCTTTGCCAGTGCCGAGACGCAGTGGCGTGAAATCGTCGTGCTCGCTGCGGTATTGACGGTCGCGTGCATCGCGGTGTTCGGATACCTGCTGACACTCAGCATCCCTGTTGGACCGAGCGGGTCGGCGGCGGCGTTTGCGGCGTTGTGGAAATGACCGAGCTGCTCGACCATCTGGTGTTCGGGCTCGCGGTCGCAGTGTCGCCCACCAACGTGTTGCTGTGCCTTGCGGGGTGTTTTCTCGGAACGCTGATCGGGGTTCTGCCGGGGATCGGCAGCATCGCCACCATCTCGATGCTGTTGCCGCTGACATACAGCCTCGATCCGGTCGGCTCGCTGATCATGCTGGCGGGTATCTACTATGGCGCCCAGTACGGCGGGTCCACCGCCTCCATTCTCGTGAATGTCCCGGGCGAGGCGACCGCGATCATCACGGCGATCGACGGTCATCAAATGGCGCGGCAGGGGCGGGCAGGCGCGGCGCTCGGCATCTCGGCGATCGGGTCGTTCATCGCCGGTACGATCGCCACCGTGTTCATCGCGGCGCTCGCGATACCGCTGACGCGGGTGGCGCTGGAGTTCGGTCCCGCCGACTATTTCTCACTCCTTCTGTTGGGGGTGTTGGCCTCGGCGCTGCTCAATCGCGGTGCGGTCAGCAAATCCATTGCGATGATCCTGCTCGGAATGCTGCTCGCGACAGTCGGCATGGATCTCGAGACCGCGGCGCCGCGCTTGACGCTGGGCTATCCGCAACTGATGGAGCAGATCCCGTTCGCGGTGCTGGCGATGGGTGCGTTCGGCCTGGCCGAACTAGGCCGATCACTGGAAACGCCGGAAAACCGCGATGTGATCTCCAAGCAGATCGGAGGGCTGCTGCCGAGTCTTTCGGAGCTCAGGCAATCCGTAGCGCCGATCCTGCGCGGCACCGCGCTCGGGGGCTTGCTCGGGGTGCTGCCGGGTAACGGCGCGCTGCTGGGGCCGGTTGCGTCCTACGGCGTTGAAAAGCATCTGGCGAAAGAGCCCCAGCGTTTCGGAAGAGGCGCCATCGAAGGCGTGGCCGGGCCGGAGTCCGCCAACAACGCAGCGGCGCAGACCTCGTTCATCCCACTCTTGACGCTCGGCGTGCCCGCCAATGCGGTGATGGCGCTGATGCTCGGTGCCATGACCATGAACGGCATCGTCGCCGGTCCGCAGGTGATCGAGCGCAGCCCGGAGTTCTTCTGGGGCATGATCGCCTCGATGTGGATCGGCAACCTCATGCTGCTGGTCATCAACCTGCCGATGATCGGCATCTGGGTGAAGCTGCTCAAGGTGCCGTTCCGCATCCTGATGCCGTCGATCGTCGTGTTCTGCGCGATCGGCGCCTACTCGATGCGCAACGAGCCGTTCGACGTGGCGCTGGCCGGCTTCTTCGCGATTGGCGGCTACCTGCTGATCAAGCTCGGGTTCGAGCCGACTCCGCTGCTGCTCGGCTTTGTCATCGGCGACATGATGGAGGAGAAGTTCAGACAAGCTCTGATCATGTCGCGCGGCAGCCTCGCGATCTTCGTCGAGCAGCCGATCAGCGCGGGGTTGCTGGCGGTGACGCTGGCGTTGCTGTCGGTGCTGCTGTTGCCGCGCGTGCGGCGCAAGCGGGATGAGGTGATCGTCGAATGAGGTTGGGAACCGCGGAATGTTGAGATTAGACGATCATGAACAAGCCATGCTCGCCGGAGTGGAAGGTCGTGCGCGCCAGTGGGCCATGCAGCAGCTGATCCAGGTCGGCCGGTTCTTCGACGCCAAAGACCTAGTCAAGGTCTCGCAGGTGCACCTTATGGCGGACACCGAAGCGCTGGGCGAGGAGGGTATTCGCTTTCTCGAGGGTATTGCCGCCTATCCAGAGGCGGAGCGCCGGGTTCGGGTGCCGACGGTGACCGACCCGCGCGGCGCCGATTTCGCCGCCTACCGGCGCATCAGGCAGAAAGAGGAATTCGTCGCGTTGGAGAAGCGCGCCGCGGACGCTTTGCGTTCGCTCGGCATTCTCATGACCGATACCTGCATCAATTATCAAACCATCCTGCCGCCGGT
Organism: Hyphomicrobium sp. DMF-1; assembly: GCF_027886585.1. Lineage (NCBI taxonomy): Bacteria > Pseudomonadati > Pseudomonadota > Alphaproteobacteria > Hyphomicrobiales > Hyphomicrobiaceae > Hyphomicrobium > Hyphomicrobium sp. DMF-1. The sequence goes on from NZ_CP115706.1 coordinate 575,480, forward strand.
TAAGGGCGAGCATCTGGCGTTTGGCGATACCGGATCGACGATCTACGCCAACTCGGTGCTGGGCGCGCGGACAAATTTCGAGGGCGGGCCGTCGGCGCTGTCCGCGGCGCTCACCGGCCGGGTTCCGCGCTACGGCTTTCATCTCGATGAACACCGGCGAGGGACGACGCGGTTCGCGGTCGAGGCCCGGCTCGCGGACTACTCCGACTGGGGTGCGCTTGGCGCCGTGATCGGCCGGCGCATGCGCTCTTACTTCGAGGTGCCGGTCGTCGAGGGCATCGCGTCGGCACCGACCTCGGACCAGATCAAGCATTTCGGGGCGGCACTCGCGAGCTACGGATCGACGCCGTTGTTTCATATGGTGGGCGTCACGCCCGAGGCGGGGCGGCTCTCCGACGTGATCGACGACCGCGCGCCGGCGATTTCGATAACGGACGCGGACCTCGCCGCCTATCGCACCTCGCTGACGCCGGTGGATGACACGCTCCATGTCGTCGTATTTGCCGCTCCGCAATTATCTCTGATCGAGCTGCAGCAGTTGGGGACGCTGCTCGACGGCCGGACAGTTCATCCCTCAGTCAGCCTGATCGCGACCACTAGCCCCGAGATCAAGTCCGCCGCCGATCGGCTCGACATCACGCGGAAAATCGACGGCGCCGGCGGTATCCTGCTTCAGGGCGTGTGCTTCTACCAAATGCACGCGCGCGAGATCGGAGAAGCCAACGGCTGGCGGCGGCTGATGTCGAACAGCGCCAAGCTGGTCAACATTCTCGGCGGCTACAACTACGAGACCGTGCTGGGTTCGATGGAGGCGTGTGTGGAGAGTGCAGTCGCCGGGAGGATCGTCGCGTGAGCCTGCGCCTCGTCAAGGGACGGCCCGGGATCGGCGACCAGGTGGAGGGCATCGCGCTCGTCGCTTCTGACAATTTCTCGGCGCGCTACGATCTAGATCGGATCAACGGCGTGTTCTCGCGGCGCTCTCATGCGCTTTACGGGCAGTCCTACGTCGGGCGGATCCTGGTGCTCAATGCCGCGAAGGGTGGAGTCGCGACCGCCTGGATGCTGCGCGAGATGCAGGCGAGACAACTCGGGCCATCCGCGCTTCTCCTCAATTTCGCTAATCCGATCCTGGCGCAGGGCGCGGCGTTCGCGGGCCTTCCTCTGATCGACCGGTTCGAGGCGGATATCACGTCGGTGCTGAAGTCCGGTGATCGCGTTCGGGTTTCGCCGCGCACGGGGGAAGTTCTGGTCCTCGAACGCGACGCTGCGCAACCATGAGCGGCGCTCAGGATCCCGTCCACAGCAAGGCTGGAGTGGTGGTTGCCGGACATCCGCTTGCGGCCGAGGCCGGGCGCGAGGCGCTCGCCGCGGGCGGGAGCGCGACGGACGCGCTGATCGCATCGGCCGCGACGCTGTGCGTAGTGCTGCCCCAGGCGGTTACGCTCGGAGGCGACGCGTTCGGGCTGTTCTACCAAGCCGCGGATGCGACGGTCCATGGACTGAATGCCAGCGGGCGCGCCTCTCGCGCGCTTGTGCCCGATCGATTGCAACGATCCGATCTCGAACACGGCGCGCTTTCGCCGACGGTTCCGGCGTTGGTTCTCGGTTGGGAGGCGGCGCATCGCAGGTTTGGAAAGCTAGCCTGGTCAGAGCTGTTCGCGGCGGCGATTGCGGCCGCCGATCACGGCGTTCCGGTGTCGCGTATTCTGGCGTCGGCGATCATGCAGTACGAGGCGCTCATCGCGCGCGACGCGGGGCTGGCGGCGCTGCTGATCCCGAGCGGCCGGTCGTTGGTCGAAGGCGACCTTCTTCTCCAGCCGCAGTTGGCGGAGTGCTTTCGTAGCATCGCGCGAGGCGGTGCGGCTGCCTTCTATCAAGGGCCCGTCGCGCGTTCGCTTGCCACGCGTATCGCACGGGGCGGTGGTTTGCTCAATGTGGATGATTTTGCGGGCAGCGCGACCGATTGGGTGGCGCCAATCTCGGTCGACTATCGCGGCCATATGGTCGCGACGGTTCCGCCGAATTCCTTCGGACTGCTCGGGTTGCTGCAACTCAAGGAGCTCGATTCCCACGATCACGGCCGCGAATTGCCCGGGGCTAGGCTGGTGGCGCAGGTCGCTGCGGCCGAGCGGGCGTTCGTGACGGGCGCCGGCTATCTTGCCGATCCGGATGCGACCGGGATCACCGGCGCGGATCTCCGCTCGCTCCTGGCCAGCCCCATACCCAATGCGTCTGCGGCGCGGATCGGCTCCAGCCCCGGCGGAACCGCGGTTGCGATGGCCATTGACCGCGACGGAAACGCGGCTCTGATCGTGCAGAGCATATTCACGCTGTTCGGCAGCGGTGTCTTCGATGCCGAAACCGGCATTCTTCTCAACAACCGCATGCGCGGTTTCAGCCTCGATCCTTCGCATCCCAATGTGGTCGCTGCCGGAAAGCGGCCGGCGCACACGCTGAGCCCGATGATGATGCTCAGAGACGGGCGGTTGCGTCTCGTGCTGGCGACTCCGGGTGGTCTCGGACAGACGCCCACGCTGGTTCAGATTATCGACGGCCACATTGGTGCCGGGCTCGATCTCGAAACCGCGATCGCGCGTCCGCGCTGGTCCTACGACCTCGATCAGCGTGTAATCGTGGAGGCCGGTCTTTCCGATGACGTCGTTTCCGCGGTTGCTGCATGTGGTGTCTCGGTTTACCGGCCGACACGGGCTACGCCGTTCTTCGGATCTGTGAAGGCAATCCAGATCGCGCCGGACGGAACTTATCGCGGTGTCGCTGATCGGCGGAGGGATGGGGCAGTGGCCGGTGCCTAGTCCCCGAGGTGACACCGACCAAGATGCGGGAGGCTAATATGTCGATTGAAGATCGGTTGCGTGAGCTTGGTATCGCGCTGCCACGGCCGCGCCGCGTGCCGGCAAACTTCGTTCCGGGTGTGGTGGTCAACGATCTGCTCTGGATGTCCGGAACCCTCGGCACCATCGTCGACGCCGAGGACCGCGACGTTATTGCGACCCCTGGCAAGGTCGGAGAGCAGATCAGTCTTGAGCAGGGCTATCAATCGGCACGTCAATGCGCGATCAACCAGCTCGCCTGGATAAAGATGGTGCTTGGGAACCTCGATCGGGTTGCGCGCATCGTCAAGGTCAACGGCTATGTCAATGCCGTCTACGGGTACAACCAGGGACCGTGGGTCGTGAACGGGGCCTCCGATTTGCTCGTCGAGGTGTTCGGCGAGGAGCGGGGATCTCACGCGCGCGCCGTCGTCAGCGTGGCCGGGCTCGCGTTCGATGCGCCGGTGGAGATTGAGATGCTTCTGCATGTGCGGACATAGTCGCGATCACCATTGCGGAACATTCCTCAAAGGCGCGGCGAGCTTCTGCTTGGTCTCGCTCGGCTAGAGGCTCATCGGGAAGTAAGCGGATGCGCGAACCGATTGGCTCGTTCACACGTGACCATCCCTTACGAGCGGTGCAATGCTCCTTGCAGGAGCGATATGCGCTTGGCGGGCACGTTGATGCGATGGGCCGGGTCGTTGATCGTACGTCGGCGAACTCGCCGCCGAGGTTTGCGCGCGGCTCGAAGGATTGCGATCGAAGCACCGCGACGCGAGCCGTGCGAGGTGATAGGCCACAGCCGCGCCGGAGAAGCCGCCGTCTATGATGGCTACGTCGATCTGTGCGGGCTCCGTTATCTCTCCTGCGCTTGGCGCAGCCATGTCAGGCCGCCGGCGGCGCGCGCCGCGCGAGCGTCGTGTCGAGAGCGGAAAGGATGGCGCGCTTCTCGTCGTCGAAGGAATGCGAGAGCCGGTCGCGCGGACGCGCGAGCTTGACATCGGAGACCTGGGCGACGCGTCCTGGAAACGGCCGCAACACCACGACGCGGGATGCAAGCGCCACGGCTTCCTCGATGTCGTGCGTCACCAGTACGAGCGTCGGACGCGTATCGGCCCAGATCTCGAGAAGATGATCCTGCAGCTCGACGCGGGTGAAAGCATCGAGCGCCGAGAACGGCTCGTCGAGAAGGATGACGCTCGGACGCGCCACCAGCGCGCGTGCGATCGCGACGCGCTGGCTCTGCCCGCCGGAAAGCTCACGCGGCCATCTTAGCGCATAGTCGGCGAGGCCGACGCGCTTCAGCGCCTGGTGGACGCGGTGGCGTCGCTCGGGCCGCGACAGGTGGGCGAGACCGAAGCCTACATTGCCCTCGACCGTAAGCCACGGCAGGAGGCGGGGCTCCTGGAAGACGATGCCGACGGCAGGATGTGGCGCGACGATGCGCGTGCCGTCGACGTCGATGGTGCCGCTCGTCGGATGGTCGAGCCCGGAGATGAGGCGGAGCAGCGTGCTCTTGCCCGAGCCGGAGCCACCAACGACGGCCACGATCTCGCCCGCCCCTACATCGAGCGTGATTTCGCGCAGCGCAGCCGTGCCGTTAGGGTAGGTTTTGCCGATGTTTCTGATGGAGAGCATGGCACCTCAACGGGCTCTGGCGAAGGAATCCTGCCACCTGAGAAACGGAGCCGTGAGCAGGGAAAGTATCCAGTCCGTGATCTGGCCCAATACGGCGAAGACGAGAATGGCGGCGACGATCTGCTGCGGTTTGCCGAGCTGCTGTCCGTCGACGAGGAGATAGCCCAGCCCCTCCGAAGCCCCCATGAACTCCGCTGCTACCACGAACATCCAGCCAAGCCCGAGCCCCTGGCGCAGCGCCACCACGTAGGCGGGCAGGATGGACGGCAGCAGGATGCGTCTCACGAGGCCGAGCGGCGAGAGGCGGAATGCGCGCCCCACCTCGACGGTCTTGCGATCCACGGCCTCGATGGCGCCAAGCACGCCGAGGTAGACGGGAAAGAAGACGCCGACTGCGATCAGCGTGATCTTCGAGAGCTCGAAGATTCCGAACCAGAGGATGAAAAGAGGAACCCAGGCGATCGACGGCACGGCCCTGAGCCCCTGCAGCGACGGGTCGAGCAGCTGCCGGAAGCGGCGGAAATAACCGATCAGCGCTCCCACGAGCGTGCCGGCGACGGCCCCTGCCGCGAATCCCGCCAGCACGCGCAGCAGCGTCGCACGGATATGCACGTAAAGCTCACCCGTGGAGGAAAGCTCGGCGAGCGTGCGGAAGATCGCCGACGGCGGCGGAACCAGCCGGCCGTTCGCGAGGCCGAAATAGACCAGCGCCTCCCAGACCGCGCCAAGCGCGACAGGCAGCAGGAGCCCCGCGACAAACGGATAGGCTCCGGCGAACCGTGAGGTTCGCCGGAGCGCCGAAATTTCGCTTCTTGCCTCGATGGCGAGACTGCCGTCTGCGGGCATGCGCGATCCCGCCTTATTTCGCGGCCGTGGTGAAGGTGCCGTCGATCAACTGATCGACCACTGCCTGGATGTTGACGTCCTCCTTGATGACGCCAGCCTTCTGAAGTGCGAGGCCTGCTGCGAGGATCGTATCCTTCTGCTGCTGGCCGATCTTCGAGTGGGAGAGGTCCGTGCGCTCCTTGAGCTGGCGCTCGATGACGGCGTCGGGAAGCTTGGTCACTTCGACGAGCTGCTTCTTGAGATCTTCCGGGTGCGCAATCGACCATTCGCGTGCCTGCTCATAGGCGGCGAGTACGCGTTTCACCACGTCGGCGTGCTGCTTGGCGAATGCTTCGCGAACGTTGAGAACGCCCCAGCTGTTCGCCTCCTTGTTGCGGTGGAACAGGATGGCGCCATTCTCGATCTCGGCCGAGGCGGTCAAGGGGTCGAGGCCGGCCCAGGCGTCGACGTCGCCGCGCAGGAGTGCGGCCTTTCCGTCGCCGTGCTGCAGGAGAACAAGCGTGATGTCTTTCTCCGACAGGCCCGCTTCCTGAAGGGCGCGAATGAGGAAGATGTGCGGGTCGGTGCCGCGGGTAGCCGCAACGCGCTTGCCCTTGAGGTCGGCAACTGTCTTGATGCCGGTGTCGGGGCGCGTGACGAGCGTCGCCCACTCGGGCCGGGAATAGACGTAGATCGACTTGATCGGATTGCCGTTGATCTTGCCGACGAGGGCGGCTGCTCCCGCCGTCGACCCGAATTCGAGCGAACTCGCGTTCAGAAACTCAAGCGCTTTGTTGGAGCCGAGCGACTGCACCCACGTAATCTTGATACCATCCTTCTCGAATTCCTTCTCGAGCAGGCCCTGGTTCTTGAGCGCGATCGACACGGGATTGTAGGTCGCCCAGTCGATCTTGATTTCGGAAAGCTTCTCCTGGGCGGAGGCCAGCGCCGGCAGCGCCGCCGTGACGGCAAGCGAGAGCGCGGCGCGCGCCAGGCTCTTGAACGAAGGCGTCATGATGTGGATCTCCACTTTTGATCTAAATCAAGCCCGACGCTATCCGCCGCGGTCGGCCCGACAAACGAAGAAGAACTGCTGATTATTCCAACGGCAGAGACGCGAAAGCTGCAGTCCAAGCGGCCAGCGGGGAGGCCGCCTGGACTGCGTGCCAGCGTCCCCCGTCAGGGAACCAGCGTGGCCGGATCGAGCTTGCCTTTGACGAAGCCGAAGCTGGTGCCCGCGTCGAGACGCTCGGCCAGAAGCTTCTTGAAACCGTCGTCGATCGTGATCTTGACGTCGTCGCGCGATTTGACCCCGTAAAGCGGGTTCTCGCCTGCGAGGCTCTTCACCACCGAGGCGTCGAGCCGCTGAGTCTCGGCGAACCACGCGGCGGATTCGTCCGGCTTGGTTGCGATGTAGAACACGGCGTCCTTCAACGCCTCGACGAAGGCGTCGACGGCCTTTGGGTTGCTCGCCAGATATTCTGAGCGCACGAGCGCGGTAAAATAGAAGGGCCAGGTGTGCACGCGCTTCGCGCCGAGCTTCGTCTCGAGCCGCTGCGTCTGCGGCTGGCGGATCAGCACCGCATCGACGAGGCCGGTCTCGATGGCGCCCGGAAGCTCGTTGGGCTGCAGATTGACGTACTCGAACGCATCCTTGTCGATGCCCTTATCCTTGAGCAGGATCAGGAGGTCGAGATGGGACTCGGTATTGAGCGAAAGCCCGATCTTCTTGCCCTTGAGATCCTCGATTGTCTTGGCCTGGCTGTCCTTCGGCACGAGCAGCGAGTGGCTAGATTGACCGAGGCTTGCGACGAACTTGATCGACCCTGGCGATTTTAGCGCGAGGTTGAAAGGCGGGATGAAGCTCGTCACGACAGCGTCGAGCTGACCAGACGCGAGGCCCTCCATCAGCGGCGGACCGAACTGGAAGCCCGTGAACTCCGCATCGAGATCGTGCTTTGCGGCCAGCCCCGCCTTCTGCAGGACAACTGGAACCTGACCGTTCATGCCGCTCGGATAGCCGATGCGGATCTTGGCATTCTCCGCTTGCGATTGTCCCTGAAGGCTCAAGAGGCCGACGGCTGCCAGAGCGATTACACGAAGGAGTGAGCGAGACATCTGAAAGGTCCTTTTCCTTTTCTAACGTGGATAGTGCCAGGGGACGATGACGCGCCGCTCAAGCACGCCGAGCGAGCCGATCATGAGAGCGCCGAGAAGGCCGATGACGGTCATGCCGACGAGCACGCGGGAGGTCTCGAGGCTGAGCCGGCTGATCTGGATCATGTAGCCGAGCCCCGATTGGGCAGCGACCAACTCGGCCGTGACGACCGCCATCCAGGCCTGCCCGAGCCCGATGCGCAGGCCCGTTGCGATCGACGGCAGCGCGGACGGCAGCATGACGGTTGTGAGCAGCGCGAGCGGCGAGGCGCCGAGCGAGCGGGCCGCATTGACGTGCTCCTCCACGAGCGAGGTGCCGCCTGCGAACGCATTGATGAAGATTGGGAAGAACGCGGCGATCGCGGTGATGAAATAGCTAGGCGGGTCGCCGAGGCCCATCCACAGAATGGCGAGCGGGATCCACGCGATCGGCGGAATCGGCCGTATGAGCGCGATGAGCGGCATCACCAGCGCGCGTAGGATGCGCGAATAAGCCAGCACGAGCGCCAGCGGCACCGCGAGGCTTGCAGCGGCGAAAAAGCCGGCGAACACGCGGACGATGCTGGCCTTGACGTCGCCCGCGAGCGAGCCGTCGGCAATCAGCTCGCCGTAGGTCGTGAGAACATCGGCCGGCGGCGGCAGGAGAACGTCGTTGTCGAGCTTGAGCGAGGCGAGTGTCCAGATCGCGAGAAAAATGGCGAGCCCCGCCGCGCCGAGCCCGATCGTCAAGGCGGCCTGCCGGATCTGGTCAAGCCTGTGGTCGCGCCGGTTCATCGGAATGCCTTCCGTGCTTCGATGCGGATCACATCCGCGATCTCGCGGCGGTGCTCGATGAATGCCGGCTGGTCCATGATGGCGTGCGCGCGCGGGCGCGGAAACGGGATCGAAATTTCTCGAGCGACGCGCCCCGGGAGCGATTCCATCACGATCACGCGGTCCGCAAGGAAGAGGGCCTCCTCGATGTCGTGGGTCACGAACACAACGGTGGGCTTGAGCTTGTCCCAGATCGCGAGCAGTTCCTCCTGCATGAGAGAGCGGGTCTGTGCGTCGAGCGCACCGAACGGCTCGTCCATGAGCAGCACGGGCGGGCGCGTCGCGAGCGCGCGAGCGATGCCGACGCGCTGCTGCATGCCGCCAGAAAGGCTCGACGGCCACGCATGCGCCACGTCCTTGAGGCCGACCAAGTCGAGAAGCGCATGCGCGCGCTCCAAGGGCCTGTCCAGCCCGAGCCGTCGCGGTCCGAAGGCCACGTTCTCGATCACGCTCATCCAGGGAAAAAGCGCATGCTTCTGGAAAACGATCCCGCAGCGCGCCGAAGGACCTAGGTGCGGCTGCTCGTCGAGAAGAACGCGGCCGCGATCCGGCGAGCGAAATCCCGCAAAGACGTTGAGCAAAGTGGATTTTCCGCACCCACTCGGTCCCAGTAGGGCGACGAACTCGCCCGCTCCGATCGAGAGCGAGACGTCGTCGACGGCCGGCCGGCTGCGTCCGTAGTTGATCGTCACGTGCTCGAGGCGCAAGCGCGGCTTGGCGAGAATGTTGTCGGTGGCCGATCCATCGGGGCTTGTGCCCGCGACAAGCCGCAAGCTGGGAGGCGCCTCCGTAGCCTGTGCGGAAGCCCCAGCAGGCGCGCCTGCAAGGTCCCGCAAAGACTGCTGGTGGACAATCCCCGCCACTTTGCTCGATGCCCCGATGTGAAAGTCCCCAATCGTCAACGAATACGAGCCCCCAAAAGTCTGGCGAACGAATAATTTATTGGATCTATATGAGGCTCGGCGCTCTTTGCTTAGGAGCGACCTGCGCTCACCCCGGCAGGAAAGGCGTCGAAAGTTCGAGCACGCGCTCTGCCGGGCGATACCAGCCCTGCGGCGCGTGGCTGTCGTCGTGCAGGTAGAGGCGCACGCGCACGAGGCGTGAGCCGGCCGTGAAGGTGAAATGCCGGCTCATCGGCGGACACGTGACGAACGAGTGGTACTTGGAGAGCTGCGCGCAGTTGACGAAGTTTGTGTTCCAGCGGCGTTCCACGTGGCTGCGTCCGCTGACGATGTCGTCCGGATGCGTATGCGTGTGTCCGCCGAGCCAGATGTCAACAGCACCCGGGTTGGCTTCGAGGTAACGCTCGAACCGCTGCGCCTTGGGCTCGTCGTCAACGAAATAGAGATACGAGGCGCCTTCCGGTACGCCGTCGACGCCGTGGTAGCGCCCGTGGCGATAACGTCCATCGGGATAGCGCGAAACGCCCTCGAAATCGCCAGAGCCAACCGTCGTCTCACGCAGCATGTGATGGTGACAGCTCACGACGATCTCGCCCGCTTCGCGGGCGGCTTCGACCTTCTGCCGCCACCACTCCCACGTCTCGCCCGTTACCGCGCCGGCCGGTGAGCCGCCGCCGGATTCACGCCGCCCCACCGGATACGGCAGGTCGTTGCGGTCGCTCATCATGAGAAAGCGGATGTTGCCGACCTTGAACGTATAGCGATCCCACACGCCATCGACCGGGTAGGGCCGCTTGGCAGGGTCGACGCCCGACGTCTCAGGATGCTCCCCCAGCGGATCGATCCACTTGCGGAACCACCAGTTGGCGGGCTTGCCCAGGCTCGACGCGGCGTCTCCGGGCGAGCCGTCGTGATTGCCGGCGACCGGATAGATCTGCTCGCGCCGGTGTTGCTTCAGGACGCCGAGCTGGCGCACCACTTCTGCGCCCTGGGTATCGTCCGGGAGATCCCAAAGACCCGCGTTGTCGCCGAGGTCGAGCGCAATGTCCCAGCGGAACGACGGCCCGCCGAGCTCGCCGCCTTCTTCCGACTGGCGCAGCGCATTGGCGAGGCTTTCGGGGTAGCCGGCGGGCGGAATGAAGCCCATGCCGTTGCGGATGGCGGCCGAGACGGCGCGATCGGTCGCTGCGTGGGCATCCGAGAACACCCAGAGATGAAACGTGGCCGCCTCGCCGGCCGCACCGGCAGTTAGATCTGTCATGGAACCTACACCCCCAACCTCGATGCGCGCTTGAGCAGGCGGATTGGCGTCCGCCTGTTGCCGCACATCGCTTTGGAAATCCTTGAGGGATAAGGCGCGGCCAGTTGAAGCAATTAGTTTGCAGGCCGCTTAGACGATTTTCTCATATGAATTTTCATGCGTAGCGTGGCGAACACGACGGTCGTGTCGCGCGGGCCTAGATGTTCAGAAAGTGCCTCTCCATCATCATGCGCGTCAGCGCGCCGAGTGCCCGGAATGGCTCGTCCATGGGCAGCAGGTCCGGCGGACGAGCCGTAGCGTCCCGTTACCCGACTATCGGGCAACTCCCGTCTTTCGCCCAATCGGAGAAGCTGAGGTAGTAGACACGCACATCATCACAGCCGGCCCGAACGGCAGCGACAGCGGCCAGCGCGGCGCGGCCTCCGCCGTCGCAATGGGTCACGATATGGTCTCCGGATTGGAAACCGGCATCAGCCAGCAGGCCGCGCAAGTGGCCGGCGGGCTTTAGACGGCCGTCGTCGAGCAGGTCAGAATGGGGGATCAGCCGCGCGCCCGGCAGATGGCCGCCGCGTGCATTACGCCGCAGATCCGTTCCCGTGTATTCGCCGACCGTGCGGGCATCGAAGACGCGAACGTCAGCGCCAAGCTCGGCCTTAAGCGTCGTCCGGTCGGCAAGCCCGACGGGCCCGCTTCCGGGGCGCGCCCGAAACGTCGTGGAATCCCTCGGCTTCGCGGCCGATACGGGCAATAGCGCGCCTCCTTCGAGCGCGGGCCATCCACCGTTTAAGATGAACGCCTTGGCGCCGAAGTACTGCAGGATGAACCAGACGCGGGCCGCCTCAGTCATCCGGCCGTCGTCGTAGATGACGACAGGTCGTTGTCCGTCCACGCCGAGAGCGGCGATCTGGTGCTCCCAATAAGTGACGTTCTCAAAGGAAGTCTCGCCGGCCTTTGCGGCCGCCTCCCACTCCTCGATGGGCACCCGCATAGCGTGCGCTGCATGGCCAGAGTCGAAGGCGTCTGGCGATCGCACGTCGAGCAGGCGGTAGACGCCGAGCAACGGCACGGCAGCGGGCTCGATGACGGGGTCATGGGACATTCAAATGCTCCAGGGCAACTTGATGATTCGCGATATCCCGCCTTCGTGGATAGGGTGCGATGGTCACGGGCATGGCAGTAATTATTCCAACTGCAGACATCGATGGGAATGTCAGATGAGTTCGACTCAGACGACCTCTACATCCGCTTCCGGGACAGATCAGTCGTGGAGCTGTGTGAGGTCGACTAGGGAGCCATGTCGACTGCGCACCCCACCGGCCCGATAGCGCAATGTTCCGTCCGCCATAGATCAACGGCGATTGCACGCCTTGCGCTTTTGCTTGCCAGGCTTGGGCGTGATCGCTCCTCGCTCCAGGGTTCGCATGCTCGGGGAGCCGGTCGAAACGCTTGGAGGCGCTTGTACCCGGATGCGGGTATGTCCCGTTTCGCGACACGGCTCGAACCGCAGCAGCTTCGTTGCCAGCGCTTTAGCTTCAGCTTCGTCATGGGTCACCATGACAATTGTCGCGCCAGTATCACGCCACAGCGTGCGCACCAACCGCTGGAGCTGAGTTCGATTGGTCGGATCCAGCGCACCGAACGGCTCATCAAGCAACAGCAATTTCGGTCGGGCGATCATCGCCTGAGCAATCGCGAGGCGCTGGCACATTCCGCCAGAGAGTTCGTGCGGATATTTCCGTGCCGCTGTCTCTAGACCGACGTCTGCGAGCGCTTGCATGGCTCTTTCGCGGAGGACTTTCAGTGCGTGCCCGAATACCCATCCCGTCCGTGGCGCATGCTTGAATTTCAAACCTAGAAGGACATTATCCAGAGCCGTCTTGTGTGCGAAGACCGAGTAGTTCTGGAATACGACGCCGCGGTCCGGCGTCGGGTGGTCCGGCATCGGCGCACCCTCGAGCAGCACCCGGCCCTCTGTGGGCCGGAGCTGGCCGAGAAGAAGCCGCACGAATGTTGATTTGCCGCTCCCCGACGGTCCCGTGATCGCGCAGAAGCTCCCCTTTTCAACTGTGAGATCGACGCCCCGCAGGACCCACTGATTTCCAGCCTGGACGCCGACGCCCTGCACATCGATCGCACTCATGGGGTGGCCCTGCTCGCATAGATCCAAGGCCCCATGTATTCGGCGCCGCGCTTGAGGACGTAATCAAGCGTGAACGCAATGAGCGTGATCCAAAGGACGTACGGGATGATGACATCCATCGCCATGTAGCGGCGCACCAGAAAGATGCGATAACCGAGGCCGCTCTGCGCGGCGATCGCTTCTCCTGCCAGCAAAAACAACCACGCCGAGCCAAGACCCACCCGAACGCTTTCGAGAAGGCGCGGCAGCATCTGCGGCAGCACGATGGTACTCACAATAAGATGCGTGGACGCCCCAAGCGTCTGCGCCTTGATCAGCACCTCAACCGGGATTTCCTGCGTTCGTGTCGCGATGTCGCGCGCAATGAATGGAGCGATGCCTAACACGATCAGGAAAATCTTCGAAGCTTCCCCTAGTCCCATCGTGATGAGAATAATCGGAAGTAGCGCGAAGGGCGGAATGATCGAGACGACTGCAACAAACGGCGAGAACATTGCGCGGATAAAGGGAAACAGACCGAGGGCGATGCCGACGGCTAAGCCGATCAACGCTGCAAGTCCTAGCCCAATGACGAGCCGCTCCAGACTCGAAAAGGTATCTGCGGCAAATACACTCAAACCCGAGTGCGGATCAATCGCGCCACCGATCCGCTTCACACCCTCGTACATGGCAAAAGCGGACGGCAACAGATTGTCGCGCGCGTTCTCGGCAAGCCGCGATGCGGACGCGCTCGCATAGGCTATTGCAGCTACGACAAACGGGACCGCCCCGAGAGCCAGTGTGGCTCTACGGGACGGCCTTGCGTTGACGAGACGCGTCTTGCTCACAGCTTGCCGGCCGCCGCTTGCGCTATGAGGTCACGATCGAAGCGAAGCAGAACGTTGTCCTTGCTTCCCACGACCTCGCCGGTGGGGAGTTGGATGCCGATTGAGTCGGCTTCCTTTACGTCCTTGCCGAGAAGCTGATAGCGGTGCGCGAAATCGCGAACACGAACCAAGGTCTCTTTCGTCTGCGCGCGATCCGCGAAGGCCAGAGCATCTGCACCGTTCGAGAATAGGCCGACAGACGTCAGCTGCTGCTCGTAGGTCGCCGGGTCGGTCGCGGAAGCCTCGGCCAGCGCCTTGATCACTTCCGGACGCTTGGGATCTGCCTTGTTGTTGATGATCGCGGCCACCTCGTACCAGGCACCAAGCAGGGCCTTTGCGTAGTTCGGGTTTTCCTTGAGCTTGCTGGTTCGGATGATGATCGACTCGAACACCTCACCCGGAATATTCGACGAATCGAACACGATGTGTGCATCGCCGCTCTGCTTGATCTGGTCGATCTGTGGTTGCCAGGCGACCAGCGCCGAAAGCTCGGGAGCCTTGTAGGCGGCGACGAAATCTGCGTCGCCAATATTGATCCGCTTTATGTCATCGAAGGGAATATTCGCAGTCTCGAGCGCGCGATCAAGAAGGTAGTGGGAGACTGAATACTCGACCAAATGGGCCGTCTGCCCCTTGATATCGGCAAGCTTGTCCTTGCCTTTGAGCACGATGGCGTCTGCCCCGTTGGAGTAGTCGATGGGGAAGATTGTCGTATCGACGCCGTTGGCTACGGGGATGGAGTAGACATCTGCAATGCTTGCTAAAACGCCATCAAGGCCGCCTGCCGAATACTGGTTCACGGATTCGACATAGTCGTTGAGCTGAACCAGCTCGATATTGACGTCGTACTTGTCAGCCCACTTTTTTAGAATGCCGCTCTGCTGGGCATAGCTCCACGGCATCCACGGCGTGAATACGATCCAGCCGAAGCGGAAAGTGGGTTTGTCTGCCGCCGTAGCCCCGCCTATGGACATTGCCACTGCCGCAAGCGATGCGATCAGCATCGCAAAAAGTCGCGCATTCTTCATCTTCAACTCCGATTGTAAAAGGATAGCTTCAGTCAGCGATCAGAACGCCAGGAGGTTTTCTCTCAGCGTCTTGTGCGTGTATTCGGTTCGCACCAGCCCGCGCCGCTGCAGTGCAGGCACCAGACCGTCGGTCACCGAAATTACGTGCCGGCGATTGGTCGAAAGCGCGGGCGTGGTGATGAGGAAGCCGTCTCCGCCGACCTCCTCCATCGCGGCTTCCATCTTGTCCGCCACAGTGTCAGGCGTGCCGACGAGTTCGATCGACGCGCAGATTCCGCCCGAGGCTTCGATGACGAGTTGCCGGAGCGTCTTGTTTTTCCCCCACTGCTGGAACTTGTCGAGCGATCCCTGCTCACCGTTCGTGGTGAGCTTCTCCGGCAAGGGCTTGTCGAGATCGAAAGCCTTGAAGTTGATGTCCGTGATGGCAGAGATCAGAGCCAGGTTCTGTTCGATGAAGGTCGCGTTATGCGCGGTCCGCTCGTACTGCGCCTGCGCCTCAGCGTCCGTCTCGCCGAGAACCGGCGTGATCAGGAACAGGACTTTGACATCATCCGGATTGCGTCCATGCTTCGCCGCCCGCGCGCGAATATCGTCACGATAGGCCTTCATGCCTTCGATGCCGTTTTCGACAGCGATGATTGCGTCGGCGTGCTTGGCCGCAAAGTCACGGCCCGTCGGAGATCCACCCGCCTGCAACAACGTCGGACGCCCTTGTGGAGACCGGAGCGTGTTCAGCGGCCCGCGGCATTTGAAATACTTGCCCTGGAAATCAATCGTCCGGACCTTTGTGTGATCCACGTAGGTTCCGGTCTCACGATCCCGGACGAGCGCGCCCTCATCCCATGAATCGATCAGTTGGTAAAAGAGATCCATGTACTCGTGGGCCACCTCATAACGCTTCTCGCGCGGCGGAAGCTCGTCGAGACCGAAGTTCTGCGCGGCAGCGTTTTCCGCGCTGGTCACGATGTTCCAGGCGAACCTACCGTTGGTGAGATGGTCTACGGTAGACGCAAGGCGAGCGAGCAGGTACGGCGGATATCCAAGCGTGGACATCGTCGCCACGACACCGAGACCCTTCGTGTGTGCCGCCATCAGAGTGGCCAAGGGCACTGGATCGTGTTTCGGCGCCATGCCGAGGCCGAGCTTCAGGTAGCTCTCGAAACTGCCGCCGTAGGCTTCGGGAATGGCCAGCTTGTCCTCGAGCATGATGAAATCGAAACCAGCGCGGTCGAGCGCGCGCGCCATGTCGATGTGAAAGCTGCCGTCCCAGCTGTTGCCGCCGTTGGAGAACGGACCGTTCCATTCGTCGGCCGTGAAGTTGGTGAACCACCCAAGGTGAAACTTCGTCTTCGTTCCGTTTTTCGTCGTCGAGTTTGACACGTTGTAGTCCTCATGAAGCGAACAGTTCGCGTGCAACAGTGTGGCTGCTGCACGCTCAGGCGAATGAAGGATCGGGGGTGTTGCACGCCGGGCCATGCACCCGCGTTTTCAGACGCTCGCCTGTTTCGCGCGCGTTTGCGGCCGCGATCGTCTTGCGGGCTTTCTCAAGCGCCACCGCCGATTTGATCCAGCCGTAGGGATTCTCCGGGCGCGCCGTGATGCGTTCCGACGCAAGAGCGGTCGCGAGATTCGTCCAATCGGAGCGGATGGCTGCTTCGATAAGCGTACGATCGAGAACGTCGCGCTGCGCGGCCGAACCGCCGAACTCCACTGCATGGCCCCGCGCGTTGAGTATTTCCTCCGCCGCGTCGCGATAGCGTTGCTCCCCGAACGCGAGAAACGCCTTCGCGAGAGGGATGCCGACACGTTGACCGTTGGCCCGGTTGTTCGTCTCCGCACCATCCGACGCGACGAAAGCTTCGAGGTTGGCTAAGACGCGGCGCGCTTCCCCTAGGTTTTCTGCGCCCACGTGGGCCATCACAGCGTGCACGTCGTTAAAGACGTAGTGCGACACATCGGGAAGAACGGTCTCCCACGCGGCAGAAAGTGTCTCAAAGCGCGAGCGAACGTCCACACCTTCAAGATGGGCCCGCCATAACAAAGCCGACGCATCGAGCAAGACGAGCGCTATTTTCGGGCTGTCGTCATGAAAGAGCGCCCGGTCGTAAACCTCGAGTGCGCGCCCATAGTCGCCAAGATCCAGATGGAATAGGCCCTTGTGCCACCAGTTATGGGCGCTGAAGAGATTGCCGGCCGCCCAACTGTCCTTGCGCGCGTTCAGGAACGAAAGCCCGGCCCCGATCGCGCCGCGCATTTCAAGAGAATGCGTCACTGCATGGATCGCCCAGACGTCATCAGGCCGATAATCGAGCGCGAGACGGCCATGGTGTTCCGCCCGCTCATATTCGCCGTTTTCCTCGAGGCCGAACGCATAGCAGCCATGGACAACACCATACTGGGCATCGCTGCGGTGCCACTGTCCGATCTGTCGCGCGACACGATCTTTCAGGTTTCGCGTGTTGCCCGAGAAGAAGTCGAGCTCGTGCCCTATGCGAAGACCGAGAATGTCGCGCGGTTCGTCGATCCCCAACCTGTCGAGAACACGGGCCGCCTTTCGCATATCGCCGCCAATCCAGGCATCGATCGCTTCGGCGTGCGCCCGCTCGCGGTCCGACCAAGACGATGCGGGAGCATGCGTCTTCAAGTTCGCGATCGTCTCGACAGCCAATGCCGTCGAGGCAGGCTCGGTCATGAACAAATGCAGGTAGGCCTTAGCGAAGGACGCCATCGGAAAATTCGGCGTTGCCGAAATAGCTTGATCTAGCGTGTCGAAGACAGTGGTCTTGAACAGCACCAGCTCGTCGACGCCCTGCCTATAGAGCGCGGCTGAATTGGCGTCCGCGCCAGTCAGCGGCAGACCTTGCAAGTCAACCTGCATCGGCTTTCTCACCTTGTCTGAAATGGCCAAAAGTTGCCTGAGGAGTGGCGATTGTGCCAACGGCGCGCTCCCGCGTCCTGGTCAACGACCGCCTCCCCGTACTTCCGCGTGCCCGTGGCCGCGACGGATCGGAGGCCCTTGATCCCGAGCTCCGGGCAAGGAGGAACTTCAGCCGCTCGGTAACGGAGCCGGCGAATGCCGATACGATCCACGGGTCTTCGCGGCTCGTGCCGGTGGGAACGAGTACGCCCTCATGCCCGAGAGCATCAGCCGCCAGAACGACCTGCTCGAGATATGTAACATCGGGCTCGCGTCCGCTGACATCGACGCTGAGCGAGCGGCTGTCTCTATGCGTCGGCAAAAACCAGGGGTTGATGATTGGTGTTAGCATCGCTGAAAGCCGCAGGTGAGCAATTCTTCGACCCAGGCTTCTAACGAGCGCTCAATTCAAAACAACGTCGTATTTGTGATAAGAAAATCAAGCCACTTGAATTGCACTCAAACGGCTTGACTTTTTACGTCTGAAAAAAGCTAATGAATTTTTCGTATTTGCCCGCTGTCCCCCAGGTTAAGTATCCACCACAGGAGCCGCGCCCGCCGTCTACAAGACGAGCCGCGTCGTTTTGCGGCGCAAGCAGAGGCTTCCATGGTCGCCAACTCATGCCGTCGTCTGAAAGGTTCATTCAAAGTCGCAGGGGTGTCCGCTGGCGTCCGCGCTCCTTCTCGAACGCGCACCTTGGCGTTAGCCATCGGGGCCGCTGTCGGCGATCGCGTGGAAACCGAGACATCGGTCGTCGATGTGTCAACGCTTTGGAAGCAGATCGCGGTAGTCGCCAACCCGAAAGACGCCGATCAAGAGGCACTGGCCACGTTCCGCGCCATTGAGGATGCCGACCTCGTCGTCACGGCATCGCCCACCGCCATCGCAAGCTGATCAAGCAAGCAGAAAGCTCAATATCCCGAGGTGACTGCCCCCCTCAGAATGTCGCCGGGGTGTTGAACCAAAGCACCCTCAACGTAGTCTTACCGGCGTTCCGATAGCCATGCGGAAGCTCTGACGGAAAATAGAAGGTATCGCCGGCTTTCAGCGCATAAATCTGATCCCCCACTGAAAGCTCCAGCGTGCCCTCCAGGACGTATCCGAAATCCTCACCCTTATGGACAATCCTGCCATCGCTCCGGCAGCGCGGAGGTACCGTATGAATATTAGCCTGGAACAACACCGGACCCGGAGACGGGGTCAGCAATTCCAGCGAAACGTCGCTTCCTTCCGCGCCAGCGTTCCGAACGATGAATGGACGCTCCCCTTGTCGCGTAACCACTCGGGCGGCACTCGGCTCAAATAGGGCCGTCATATTCGTTCCTAGACTGGCGACGAGCCGATGCAGCAAACCGATCGATGGCGTAATGCGGTCATTTTCGACTTTTGAGAGCATACTTTCCGAGCAATCGGCCCTGCTTGCCACCTCTTTGAGGGTTAGGCGTTTCGCGAGGCGAAACTGGCGAAGCTTGGCGCCCATTTGCACTGCACCTGCCAGCCCCTCAACTGCCATTGCCTTTCTCTCCTGCCAATCGCAGCGCTAAATATACATTCTTCGATGCAACGACAATCCCTAACACTGATTATCGCTTCCACTTCATTCTCATATCGAATGCAGAAATTTAGTGACTGCCTTTGAGCCGCTGGGCCGGGAGAAAGCCGGGTCAGTTCCTATTCGCAAGCCGAGGCGATATCTCCCACGGAATGACGACGAGGCAGTACGCCCGGCTCGTTCACCGGCGAAATTCGGAACGCACTCCTTGCGACGTACCAAGGCGGTGTTGATCTACCAGCGCACCGGGCCATCGCGATCGCCGAGAAGATCGACATCTGACGCGATACCCTCAATAAGCAGACGTGGTCGGCGACGGCCTTGGCCTCGCCGATTGCCGCTATTGGGACGGACCGCATTTATGCGACGCATCTGACGCCAAACCGTTGATGGCAGCTTCTGACCTAAACTCCGATAGTTTATGGACGGCTTGGGACCATCGTGACATCAATCCGTCGCGCCGGGCGTGATCGTCGGTCGGTCCCAGAAACTGCCGTAAACACAGTTGCCTGCTCCTCGTAGAGGTTCCTGTGGTAGAGGTCTTCGAATCCTGGCCTCTTGGCCGCCTCCAGTGCACGTTGATGATGTGGACCCGCTTCACCGTGCGACAGCCACTGCTGCGCCGGCCACTGTCCGAAAGATGGCGGTGTAGCAATTGCCACCAGACCTTAGCCTCGTCCATGGACCGAATGGTTGGCGTGGGGTGGCAAAGGCAGAAGGAGCGATCATCGTTGATGTGACGCTCCGGACAGGCGGCCGCGCGGTCGGTGAAGCCCTCAATGCTCAGCTCGACCGTCAGTCCGCGCGCTGCGCTAGGCGGCAGGTCGCCCAATATACACGCGCTGCGGAACAGAAGCGGCTCGCACGGTCTGCTATCGACCGCCTTACGGGTGCGCCACACGCAATCAAAGTGCCAAACCGGCTTGGCGGCTTGGGAAAAACCGGCGCAAAAATTAATGAAATCAATGCTGAAAACGAAGAATGGCGCGCCCGAAAGGATTCGAACCTCTGACCCCCAGATTCGTAGTCTGGTGCTCTATCCAGCTGAGCTACGGGCGCGTCTTTGCCGATGTTGCCGGTTGAGGACCGGCTGGGACCGTCGAGTAGCGCCACGGCGCCGCCTGAGGTCCGGCAAGGCGGCAACTACTAATGTGCCTGTCCGTCAAGTGCAAGTGTCTTCGGTGACGCCGGGGCTGCTTTCGGGATAACCCCTCTGGATACCCCGTATATTCGGGCGATGAGGGGCAAGAAGCGCTCGTCATTCCTCCGTTTCTTTCTGCTCGATGTCGCTTTGCGTTCCCTCAGAGAAATGGGCGAATCCCGAGGGGACCGTTCGGGTGCGGATGCACTTCTAAGGTGGCCTCGGCCCGGGAGGGTGAGACGATCAGCGCACGCTCCGGTCCGGCAGCTCGATGAGGAAGGTCGCGCCGGCGCCGGTATCGAGAAGCTCGAGCTTGCCGCCGTGCACCCCCACCAGCTCCGAGGCGATGGCGAGGCCGAGGCCGGAGCCGTCCTTGCGGGTGGAAGCCTGGAAGGCACGGAACAGGTTCTCGCGGGCGTGCTTCGGCACGCCGGGACCGTTGTCGGACATCTCGATGAAGACCTTGCGGCCATCCCGCCAGGCCTTGACGCGGATCTCGCCGGACTTGGCATCGCCCTGGCTCTCGATGGCCTGCACGGCGTTGCGCGTCAGGTTGCTCAAGACGCGGAAAAGATGTTCGTGATCGGCGTCGATCAGAAGCTGGTCGTCGAGGTCGAGCGTCCAGGCGATCTTTCCTTCGCGCGGGAGGCCCAAGCCTTCCGCCACCTCTTCCAGCAACGGCTTCAGACGCATCAGCTCGCGGCGTGGCTCGGCCTCCTCGGCGCGGCCGAAGCGGAGCGAGGAGTTGCAGAAGT
Source organism: Hyphomicrobium sp. DMF-1 (assembly GCF_027886585.1). Taxonomy (NCBI): domain Bacteria; kingdom Pseudomonadati; phylum Pseudomonadota; class Alphaproteobacteria; order Hyphomicrobiales; family Hyphomicrobiaceae; genus Hyphomicrobium; species Hyphomicrobium sp. DMF-1. The sequence continues at coordinate 596,307 of NZ_CP115706.1, forward strand.
TGATGGCGCGATCGAGCGAGGCGATCAGCTTCGGTGCGAACTGCTGCACGGTGGGATCGGGGATGGCCGTCAGGCGATCGGAGATGAGCTGTGCGTTGGCGAGCATGTTGCGCAAATCGTGGCTGATCTTGCTGACGGCGAGGCCGAGCTGAGCGAGCCGGTTCTTCTGGATGAGAGCCTGCGTGAGCTGGCGCTGCATGTGAGCGAGCTCGCGCTCGGCGGTGCCGATCTCGTCGGCGCGGCCCGAAGGCGTGATGATGCGGCTCGCGTCCTCGGGGTTCTCGCCGAAACGCAGCATGTTGCGGGAGATGCGCATCATCGGGCGCACGAGCAGCGCGCTGATGGCGAAGTACACCAGCGCCGCCGTGATCAGTGAGATCATGATCGAGAGATAGACGATGTTCATGCCGTAGCGGACCATCGCGCGCTTCAGCGGCTCCTCCGGCAGCACGACCTCGATCACGTCGTCGAAGCGGGGACCCAGCAGACCGACGATGCGGATGACGCGGTCGTCGGGGGCCAGGAACACGTCGATGGCGTCCTTGATCTGCGAGGCGCGGAGCGCGAGATCCTGTCCGACGGTGAGACCGGGAGGCTGGCGCAGATCGAAATGCTCGTCGATCGAGATCTCGGAAACGGGCGGCAGGACCAAGCGGCGCGCGCCGCCCCGGCGAATGGCGACGGCGCGAACGAGAGCCGTGCGGACCAGCTCGTTCCGCAGAGCGGGTGGCACGTTGCGTCCCGGCACGGCTTCGGCGGCGAGAGCGGCCACGTTGGCGGCGGTCAGCCGGTCATTCAGCCAGCTGATGCGGTAATTGGCGATGGAGGGTAGGAAGATCAGGATTTCCGCGAGCATGACGAACACGGCCGTGAGCAGCAGCAGCTTCGCGGGCAAGCCGATGCGAAGCCAGCCGCGCCGGATCGCGGAAGCGCGCTCGCGCAGCCACGGCCAGACGGCAAAGGAGTGTTTTTCCGTCGTTTCGATCACACGCTCGTTCATATCGAGGGGCATGCTCACCCATTCGGCCCCCGGTCACGCTTCGGCTTGAGGACAGTTACGCCGGCAGCCCCTCCCAGCCCTTGCGCCTCCGCGAGATGAGGCTCGGAAGCGATTCTGGCACTTCGCGCTGCCTATGTCACCCACGGCGGGTATCCATACGAGCCGAGTTCTCGGGACATGGTCAAGGGGAGAGGCGCTTATCATCCCGATCCCAGGAATATGGTGCGATAACCCCCGCTAACCAAGCTTGGCAAGAAAATCGATGAGCTTACGGACCTTCGTCTTGGACGGCAGGGTGGCGTAGTGGCGGAGCGCGGCCTGGCGTCCGATCTCGCCCAGCGTTGGATAGGGGGCGACATAGCTCGCCAGCGCCTTGATGTGGAGGCGCTGGGCCACGGCGAGGGCCCAGATCTGGATCAGCTCGCTGGCATTGGGTCCGACGATGGTGGCGCCGAGCACGCGCCCTTCGGCGTTGGTGACGACCTTGATATGGCCGGTTGTTTCGCCTTCGGCCTGGGCCCGGTCGTTCTCGGCGAAGGAGGCGCGGAGCACGTTGAGCTTGTGCTTGGCGGCGCGGGCCTGGTCCTCGGTCAAGCCGACGTGGGCCAGCTCGGGATCGGTGAAGGTGATCCAGGGGAGGATCGTGGTGTCGACCTTGGCCGGCTGCCAAAACAGGGCGCGGCGTAGCACGATCTCGGCCTGGTAGCTCGACACGTGGCTGAAGTGGGGGCCGCCGGCCACGTCGCCGATGGCATAGACGCGACGGTTGGATGTCCTGAGCCCGCGATTGACGGAGATCCCCTGCTTTCCGAACTTGATGCCGGCGGCGGGGAGGTTGAGATCCGACAGGTTGGGCGTGCGCCCGGTCGCGATGAGGAGGTGTGAGCCGTCCACCGTCTCGATGCCGTTCAAGGTGGAGACGTAGACGCGCACGAAGCCAGCCATGCTCTCCACGCGTTCGACCTTGGCACCCTCGCGGATGTCGATTCCTTCCGCGCGCAAGGCCGAGAGTGCGACGGCGACGGCTTCGGGGTCATCACGCCCGAGGGCGCGAGCGGCTTCCAGCACCGTGACGCGGCTGCCGAGGCGCAGGTGAGCCTGAGCGAGCTCGAGGCCGATGGGGCCGCCGCCGATGACGATCAGGTGAGGCAGCTTGCGGTCGGCTTCGAAAATCGTCTCGTTGGTGAGATAGGGCGTTCTTTCGAGGCCCGGGATCGGCGGCACGTCTGGTGAGGACCCGGTGGCGATGACGAAGCGGCGCGCGGTGATGCGATAGTCTCCGGCGAGCACGGTGCGCTTGTCGAGGAAGCGGGCGGCGCCCAGGATGACGCGCACGCCGAGGCCGGTGAAGCGCTCGACGGAATCCTGTGGCGCGATGGCCGAGATGACATTGCGGACATGCTGCTGCACGGCGCGGTAGTCGATCTGCGGCTCCACGGATGCGATGCCGAAGGGTGCGGCGGTGCGCATGGCGTGGGCGCGTTTCGCGGTGGCGAGAAGCGCCTTCGAGGGGATGCTGCCGACGTTGAGGCCGCCGCCGCCCATCTTGTTCTTCTCGACGAGCACCACCTTACGTCCGAATGCTGCGGCGGCCGTTGCCACCGCAAGCCCGCCCGAGCCCGCGCCGATCACGCAAATGTCGGTCGCGAGCGGCTCGCCGGCGAGGACGACGGAGCTCTCGCCGGATGGGGTCTCGGCGCTCTGTGCGGGCAGGGCCCCGGATCTCGGTTGAGACATTGTAATGCTCCAGAAAGCCCTCGCGACGGGGGCACAAATCGGCGCTCTTTGGAAGCTTGCCAGCCAGATGGGCTGGCGCAGGTCCCGGGAGGTGGTGCGGCGGCATTAACGGTGTTTGGGAGGATTCCCTGGTCTTGTGCGGGTTTGCAAGGAGTTATCGAAAACGTGCGGCCGGTCTGAGGCCTATCCTGCTGGTTGCGGCAGCAAGGCGTGGGCCGCTTTTGTGCCGCCTGTCCGGAGGCGCCGATCGCATCGGGAGGGCCACGGCGTCAATTGACTTCTAGCCCCGTGCAACTTATAAGCCCCTCAATCCCATCACGCTCAGCATTGGATGGCGCTTTTCGCCGTGCTGCGGCTGTTCGCATCGATCTACTGGAGTAAGACCCGTGAAACGGACCTATCAACCGAGCAAGCTCGTTCGCAAGCGCCGCCACGGTTTCCGCGCCCGCATGCAGACGGCCGGTGGCGTCAAGGTCATCGCCCGCCGCCGCGCCAAGGGCCGCAAGCGCCTGTCGGCCTAGCGCCCAGACTGTTCGCGACGCGGCAGGGCCCGCAGGGCTGGAGGCTTCGTCGTGGCGCTTGAGACGCTCAAGAAACGAGCGGAATTTCTGAGACTTAGAGGGGGCGCGCGGTTTGCGACGCCCTCTTTCGTTCTGGAAACACGCCCCCGTGAGCGGGCGGGTTCTCGTGCGCCCAAATCCCAAGGAACACAGTCCCAAGGGCCGAGTGAGTTGATGCCTTTCGGCGCCGCACGCTTCGGCTTCACGGTCACGAAGAAGCTCGGAGGCGCGGTGGTGCGCAATCGTATTCGTAGGCGCCTCAAGGCGGCCGTTGCGCTGGTGGCGCCCAAGCTCGCCCACAAGGAGCACGACTACGTGCTGGTCGCCCGGCTGGCGGCGCTCGACCGTGAGTTCGCCGATATCAAGAAAGACCTTGAACGGGCTCTCCATCGCGTGCATCACCCTGCGGCAGCGCCGCAGAAAGGCAAAAACCCCTTAGGGGGTGCCGGCTGACCGGTGTCTTGCCGGCTGCGGGTTCCCACGTTTGCGGACACACTCAAATGGGGTTAATCCGCACCGCGCTCAAATCGCCCATATCCATAGGCGTTACCAGGGTTGTAAGAGAGCCAGTCTGAAATTTGCGGGCCGCCGCCCGCCGGCGTTCAGGGCGGCACCGCGATATCCGAGGTCTTCATGAGCCAGCGCCCCGACGATCAAAAGAACCTTCTCATCGCCGTCGTTCTCTCGGTGGCGGTGATGCTCGGCTGGCAGTTCTTCTACGCCGGGCCGCAGATGAAGGCTCAGCAGGAAAAGGCGCAGCGCGAGAAGGTCGCGCAGCAGGAGGCCGCTAAGGCCGCCGGTGAAAATCCCGCCGCGGCGACCGCACCGGCAACGCCCGGCGCGACGCTTCCCGGCGCGCAGCCAAGCGGGACGTCATTGTCGGCCGCGCCGGTCGGCACCCGCCCGGAAGTGCTGGCGAAGACCCAGCGTGTGCCGATCGAGACGCCGTCGCTCACGGGTTCGATCTCGCTCAAGGGTGGCCTCGTCGACGACCTCGTGCTCGCCAACTATCGCGAGACGGTCGATCCGAAGAGCCCGAACGTCGTGCTGTTCTCTCCGCTCGGCGCGCCGAACGCCTACTTCGCCGAGTTCGGCTGGCAGGCCGCCGGCCGCTCGCAGACGGCTGTTCCTGACAGCGAGACGGTCTGGCAGGCCGAGCCCAACGCCAAGCTCACCCCGTCCACGCCGGTCAAACTGACCTGGGACAACGGGCAGGGCCTTAAGTTCGTTCGGACGCTCGCGATCGACGAGCACTACATGATCACCGTCACGGACGAGGTGCAGAACACCACCTCCGGCGACATCGTTCTCACGCCTTACGGCCGCCTTTACCGCTTCGGCCTGCCGCACACGTCGGGCTACGCCGTGCTCCACGAGGGTCTGATCGGCGTTCCGGGAGACGCGGGCCTTCAGGAGATCGCCTACGCCAAGGTTCTCGAGGACGGGGGCGCCAAGACGTTCGACGGCAAGACGGGCGGCTGGCTCGGCATCACCGACAAGTACTGGGCGGCGACGCTCATTCCCGATCAGAAGGCGACGTATGCGGCGAGCTTCCGCGGGCAGCCGAAGAAGGGCCTCTCACCTGATGTGTTCTGGACCGATTATAGCCTCGGCGGCATCGTCGTTGCGGCCGGTGCCACGCAGAAGACCGAGAACCGCCTCTACGCGGGTGCCAAGCAGGTCAAGCTCATCGAGGACTACGAGACGTCGCTCGGCATCGAGAAGTTCGAGCTGCTTGTGGACTGGGGCTGGTTCTACTTCATCACCAAGCCGCTCTACTATCTGATCGACTGGCTGTACGGCATCCTCGGCAACTTCGGTCTCGCAATCCTCGCGGTCACGGTGATCGTGAAGGGCTTGTTCTTCCCGCTCGCTAACAAGAGCTACGAGAGCATGGCGAAGATGAAGAAGCTCCAGCCGCAGATGGAGCAGCTTCGTGAGCGCTATAAGGACGACAAGGCCAAGCAGCAGCAGGAGCTGATGGCTCTCTACCAGAAGGAAAAGATCAATCCGCTGGCGGGCTGTCTGCCGATCCTGGTGCAGATCCCGGTGTTCTTCGCGCTCTACAAGGTGCTGTTCGTCTCGATCGACATGCGCCATGCGCCCTTCTTCGGCTGGATCCGCGATCTCTCGGCGGCTGACCCGACGTCGATCTTCAACCTGTTCGGGCTGTTGCCGTTCGTGGTGCCGGAGTTCCTGCATATCGGCGTGTGGCCGATCATCATGGGCATCACCATGTGGTTCCAGATGCAGCTCAACCCGCCGCAGCCGGACCCGATCCAGCAGCAGATCTTCTCGTTCATGCCGCTGCTGTTCACGTTCCTGCTCGCCGCTTTCCCGGCTGGCCTCGTGATCTACTGGGCCTGGAACAACATCCTGTCCATCGCTCAGCAGTGGTACATCTCCCACAAGCAGGGTGCGGACGTTCATCTGGTGGACAATCTCAAGCGCACGTTCGCGCCAATAGGGCGATTGTTCGGGCGAAAGAGCGAGTCGAAGGGGTGATCTCAGGATGACCGATGTGGCGCTCTTCACGCCCGAGGACATCGCGGCGGGGGAACGCCTGGTCTCCCGGCCCTGGCGCTTTGTGAAAGGCGTCGTGGCGCTCGACGGGCTGCCGGACGACGGCTGGCTGGAGGTTGCCTTTGCCGGGCGTTCCAACGTGGGCAAGTCGAGCCTCATCAACGCGATGGTGCGCAAGAGCGGGCTTGCGCGCACCTCCAACACGCCGGGGCGCACGCAGGAGCTCAACTTCTTCGTGCCCGACGAAGATCCGCTCTATCTCATCGACATGCCAGGCTACGGGTTCGCCAAGGCGCCCAAGGACAAGGTGGAGACGTGGACGGCTCTCGTTCGCTCCTACCTCAGCGGCCGCTCGACGCTGCGCCGCGTGTTCCTGCTGATCGACAGCCGCCACGGCATCAAGCCGCCCGATCGCGAGATCATGGAGATGCTCGATACGACGGCGGTTCCCTATCAGGTGGTGCTGACGAAGGGGGACAAGATCAACGTTCCTGCGCTCGCGGCCATCAAGGCGGCGACGGAGAAGGAGCTCTCGTCGCATCCGGCGGCGTTTCCGATCGTGCTCGCCACCTCGTCCGAGAAGGGCTGGGGCCTTCCAGAGCTTCGGGCAACGCTGGCCGCGATCCTTCGGGACTGAGCTCTCGCGGTCCTCCAAAGGAAGACGTTATTAATCAGCATCGCGTGTCGCGATTGTTGCCGACGGCAAATCGCCCATAGTCCGAGCCGGACTGTTTCAGTTTGGCCCCCTCTCGCACGAGGTCGCGATGCAACTCAGCATGCGTTTGCCGCTCATCACCGGGGTGATGGTGACGGCGCTCTCCGTCTCTCTCTTCGATATGGCAGAAGCCTGCACGCGCGTGCTCTGGAACGACAACAAGCTCGCTGTCGTAACCGGCCGCTCGATGGATTGGCCGGAGAGCACCGAGCCCAAGCTTACGGTCTTTCCGCGCGGGATGGCGCGCGACGGCGGGCGGCTCGGCCCCGAGACCATCATTGCCGAGAACCCGGCCAAGTGGACATCCAAGTACGGCAGCATCGTCACCACGATCTACGGTATCGGCTCAGTGGATGGGCTGAACGAGAAGGGGCTCGGCGCGCATCTTCTGTTTTTGACGGCCACGGATTTCGGCGCGCGCGATGCCGGAATGCCCGGCCTGCATGCGGGGCTCTGGGCGCAGTACGTCCTCGACAACGCCGCGACCGTCGAGGAGGCGCTTGCCGCGCTCGATAAGGTGCAGGTGGTGATGGCGGAAGCGCGCGGCCACAAGGCTACGGTTCACCTCGCGCTCGAGGATGCGGGCGGGGATTCGGCGATCGTCGAGTACATCGGCGGCAAGCCCGTGATCCATCACGGTCGCGACTATCGCATCATGACCAACGATCCGCCTTACGACGAGCAGCTCGCGCTGCTTGCGGAACTGGATTTCTCGAAGCCGACAAGCGAGATGCCGCTGCCTGGCAATGTCAATCCTCGCGATCGCTTCCAGCGCGCGGCCTATTACTCGGCGCTGTTGCCGGACCCCAAGTCGGAGCAGGAGGCCATTGCCGGCATTCTCGCAATCATCCGAAACGTGTCGGTGCCGTTCGGTGCGCCGTACAAGGGGTTCGGGATCTACAATACGGAGTATCGCACCGCGCTCAATCTCACCGGCAAGCGCTACTTCTTCGAGCTGACCACGAGCCCCAACGTAATCTGGGCGGATCTTGCGAAGTTCGATCTTGCGCCGGGAGCACCGGTCATGGCGCTCGATCCGGACAACAGCGCGCTTTCGGGAGATGTGTCGGGGGCATTCAAGAAGGAAGCTGCGCCGTTCTAGCGGTCGCCGGCTTCGTGCGGCACGGACGACGTAACGCCGACGCCGCTGACAAGGATGAGGCCGCTCGCTCTCAACAGACGTGACTGGATCCCGGCCTTCGCCGGGATGACCTCCTATTGTCTGGCACGCCGACAGCCTGGTTGACGCATTACCCGACGGGGGCGGTGTCCGGACACGCGTGGAGCGCGATCCTCGAAGGGACGACGGGTCGTCCACATTGCGCGGTGTCTTGAGCATTTTCCGGCTAAGTGAAGGTGCGTTCGCCGCAAGACAATGCGCGGGCAAAACCTAGAGCCGTGATCCAAGCCTCTAAGATCGCACGCTCTAGACGCCGAGGTACTTCGCAGCGAGGAGCTTCAGGATCACGTAGCCGGTCTCGCCGAACTTGGCGAGAAGGCCGCCGACAATCGCGGCTCCGATCCAGCCTGCCCAGCGTCCGAGCGTGCGGCCGTAGTTGATGGCCACCTTCACGTCGACGAGCTGGTCGGGCAACGCGGTCTCCGCCGTCACGCCGTCCGCGCCGACGGTGCGGGCCGAGACGATGAGCTGGAGCTGGCGGCGTCCGCGCGAGCGCGGTGTCACGGTCCAGCGCCAGCTTGCGAAGTCGTCGCTGCCGAGACCGAGGACGTTCTCGATCCATTGCGTCTCGGGTGACCGGTTCTCGATGGAGAAGCCGCCTTCCGGAGCCCTGAGCCTCACCGACATGGCCTTGGTGACCACGACCTCATGACGGAAGGCTGCGCCGCCGCCCTGCAGTCCCTCGGCGAGGGCCTTCACGTCGGCGCGTGCGATGCGGGCTTCGACGACGACAGGCACGCCGACGCGCATGCGGCGCGGAATGTTCTCGACCAGCTGGCCGGCCTCGATCAACGGCCAGGAGCCTACGAAGGGGCCGGAGCCCGTCACGCGCCGGCGCTCGGTTTGAGGTGGCGCGGTGCGCGGAGCCTCGGTCTGCGATGGGCGCCAGCGCGCGCTCGCGGCGGCGTCCGAGGGCGGGGCCGGAGGCTCGTGCTCGGCGGGAGCGCGGGCTACGTGCGGGGGTGCCGGAGGCGGCGCCGGATAGTGCGAGGCGGACGGAGCCGGCGCGTGCGGAAGCACCGGCTCGTGATGCTCCTCGAATCGCTCCTCCGCGGGCTGGCGCCTGCGGATATAGGCCGGAATGTCATCGGCCCCGGGATCGGGGTGGTGGTAGGCCGGGCGGCCCTCAGAGATCGGATGCTCGGGTTCGAGCTCGCGGGCGGCGGGGGCCGGCTGAGGCGGCGCATGCCGCGACGGCGGGCCTCCGAGATCGGGATAGTTGGCCCGTGGCAGCGCGGGCGGCGGCGCCTGCGCGGGAGGCTCGACAGGGAGTTGCTGGGGAGAGCGGCTCTGTAGGCGCTCGCGGGCCGAGGCAAGAATTTCCTCGGTGGTCGCGGGGCGCGAAAAATCGGGCTGAGGCGGCGTTTCGCGCACCTCTGCGGGCGGAGGACGGCTGGGCGCCGGCTGGTGGGCGACCGGAGGCGGCGGCGGAACGGGTGCCGGTGCGGGCTGCGGCGGCGGGGCCGTGGCGCGCTGGAGCGCCCGAATCGCTTCCTCGAACGTCAGTCCCTGCACGCGGAGCAGATTGGCGGCCGTGCTCTTGCCGTCGCCCACGATGGCGGCCAGCACGATGGCGCCGTTGATCTCGCGGCGGCGGCCTTGGCGGGCGGCCGCGGCTGCGGCCTCCAGAATCCGGCGCAAATCGGCGGAGATGGCGATTGCCTGGCCGCTCTCCAGGTCGACCCGGTCGTCGGAACGGCCCAGAAAATCCGAGACTTCGGCCGTCAGGCGGGCGAGATCGATGTTGGAGGATTTGAGGACGACAGTGGCTTCGGGATCCTCGGCGAGCGCCAGAAGCAGGTGCTCGAGCGTGACCTCCCGGTGGGACTGTGCGGTGGCGTAGTCGGCGGCGCGCGTCAGGGTGGCCGTGAGGTACGGCGACATGGGAATTCTGCCGAGATCGTCGACGATCATCGTCGTCATTGCGGCTTCCTCTCCCAGGGCGAGCGCGGTTTGCGGGCACCAAGTCCCAGGCCTGGCCGCCGGAGCCCCCAACGGATCGAATCTATCATTCGGGATATGACGTTATGATGCAGACGCGGGCAAGGTTGGACCTCAATTCCCCAGAACTCAACGCGTAATCTTGGCGCGCGAAGGTGTGGGAATTCCATTGAGGACGGCTATCCACACGGTATATGTGCTCGCCGTGGCGGACCTGTGACCGGGGCTGCCGTCCAGGGGATTTCCGCTTTTCGTTGAAAAGCTCCCATCCCGCTGTTTTCTGTACGCGGCAGTAGCAGGGATCGAACAGAGACACATGGCGAAGGCGAGCGACACTCCGGGCACCGTGCAGGACAGCTTCAATCCGAAAGAGGTCTCGGCCCACGTTCAGGCGCGCATCCTGGCGGAGGCGCTGCCCAATATGCTCCGCTATGACGAGGAGACGGTCGTCGTCAAATTCGGCGGCCACGCCATGGGCGACCAAGCCCTGTCGGATGCCTTCGCCAAGGACATCGTCTATCTCAAGCAGTCGGGCGTGAACCCGATCGTGGTGCACGGCGGCGGGCCGCAGATCGCCACCATGCTGAAGAAGCTCGACATCACCTCCGAGTTCGTGAACGGCCTGCGCGTCACCGACAAGCCCACCGTCGAGGTGGTCGAGATGGTGCTGGCGGGGCGCATCAACAAGGACATCGTGTCGGCCATCAACCGGCAGGGCGGCAAGGCCGTCGGCATCTGCGGCAAAGACGCCAACCTGATGATCGCGCGCAAGATCACGCAGATGGCCGATCCGACCAGCAACGAGATGAAGGATGTCGATATCGGTTATGTGGGCGATCCGCTGCAGGTCAATCCGCATATCGTGGACGTGATCTCGAAGTCGGATCTCATTCCCGTCATCGCGCCGATCGGTATTTCGCCGCAGGGCGAGACCCTGAACATCAACGCCGACACGTTCGCTTCGGCGCTGGCCGCTCGCCTCAAGGCGAAGCGCTTGCTGCTGCTGACGGATGTCGAGGGCGTTCTCGACAAGGAAGGCAAGCTGATCGCCGATCTCGCCATCGACGAGGCGCAGGACCTGATCCGCAACGGCACCATCACCGGCGGCATGATTCCCAAGATCGAGGGCTGCATCGAAGTCGTGGAAGCGGGTGTCGAGGCGGTCGTCATCATCAACGGCAAGGTCCCCCACAGCGTGCTGCTCGAGCTTCTCACGGATCACGGCGCGGGCACGCTGGTCGGGCGGCGCAAGCCAAAGGTGAAGAAGGCCTAGGCGTGGCGCACGGCACGGACACTCCTGAGCAATCGGGCGGCCCCGACGGGCGGCCGAAGATCCTTGCCCCGCGAGCCGGAGCCGAGCGGCGCTCGTTCGCGAACACCGATGTCTGGATCTTCGATCTCGACAACACGCTCTATCCGGCGGAATGCAACCTGTTCGCGCAGGTGGACCACCGCATGGGCGAGTTCATCGCGCATTATCTCGGCGTTCCCTACGTCCACGCGCGGCATCTGCAGAAGGCCTACTACCGGCAGTTCGGCACGACGCTCGCGGGGCTGATGGCCGTGCACAAGCTCGATCCGGGCGAGTTCCTCGCCTATGTGCACGACATCGATTTGTCGGTGGTGAGCGAAGCGCCGGAGCTTCGCGCCGAGATCGCCAGCCTGCCGGGGCGCCGTCTCATTTTCACGAACGGCTCGCGGCGTCATGCGGAACGGGTGGCCGAGAAGCTCGGCGTGCTCGATCTGTTCGAGGACATCTGCGATATCGAGGCGTGCAACTACGTTCCTAAGCCGGAGGCCGATGCGTTCCAGCGGATGATCAGCCGCCATGGCGTGGCGCCCGGCAGCGCGGCGATGTTCGAGGATATGCCGATGAACCTCGAGGTGCCGCATGCGCTGGGCATGACGACGGTGCTCGTGCATTCGAGCTACATCGACCATCCCCTCCAGCAGAAGATGAAGACGTGGACGGAGCTGCCGGACCACATCCATCACATGACGCTTGATCTCGGTCAGTTCCTGGCCGACCGGCGGACATCACTTGGTGGTTGCGACGCTGAACGGGAGTAATATGCTCAGCAGCCATTCCAAAATAGGAGGCGGGGCATGATCACGGCAGTAGAAACATCGACGGCACAGGCCGGGCTCAGCAGGCGCCAGGCGCTGCAAGTGAGTGGAGCGGCGGTGCTCGCAGCAAGCGCGCTCGCTTCCGCGACGGGCGCAAGCGCCCAGGAGGATCCTCACGCGGGGCATGAGCATCACGCGGAGATGCACGGGGCCGAGGGGCACGCCTCCTCGCAGCATAGGGCGCTGATCGAGGCTGCGCAGAAGTGCGTCGCCAGCGCCGAAGCGTGCGTGCCGCACTGCCTCGGCTTGATCGCGAAGGGCGATACGTCGCTCGCCGAATGCCTCGAAAGCGTTCTCGCCATGAGCCCTGTCTGCACGGCCGTCGTTCGGGTTGCCTCGCTGCAAGCCACCCGGCTCAAGCAGCTGGTCAAGGTCTGTGGCGATATCTGCGCCGATTGCGAGAAGGCGTGCCGCAAGCACGCCGAGCACCACGAGGTGTGCAAGGCTTGCGCGGATTCCTGCGCGGCGTTCACCAAGGAAGCGAAGAAGCTATCCGATGCGTGATCGGGGGGCGAGCGTCAGCCCTGCTTCTCCCAGCGGCCGCTTTCCGATTGCCGCCAGTAGGTGACGGTGCAGCCGGCCGCCTGGGCTGCCTTCCATTGGGAGCGCGCCTTTCCGGTCGCCTCCGCATCGTGTCCGTCGAAGATGCACACGATGCGGACGAAGCCTTCGAAGTGCGTCATCTCCGCGCCGTCGACGAGGAAGCGCACGCCGGCGCCGTTCGGCGTCTCGTCGCCGGTGGTGAGGTAGATCGGCTGGCGTGACGGATCGCCATCGCGTGCTGTTCCGTGCGGGAGGAAGCTCGCGTCGTTGTAGGTCCAGAGGGCGAGGTCGAGCGCTTCGAGGCGCTCGGCGCTGCCGGATTGGACAACGGCGCGCCAACCCCGCTCGAGCGTGCGCTCGAGCAGAGACGGCAGCACACGCTCGAGCGGCGCGCGCTCGAGGTGGTAGAACAAAACTTCAGCCGCATCCGCCATTGCCGTCGCGCTTCTCTTGGCTCGTTTCTCGAGACCGTTCCTATCCCGATGCAGGCCCGCACTCAATGCAGGCCCGGCCGCTTCGCGGCTTGCGCAACTTGACGCGCATCAAGCACGCATGCGCACGCGCCTCCGCATTCGAAATCAAATCGACAAAAGGCAATCGAGGGGTCTTGATATGGGGAACACTCTCGCCTATCTGTCGAGGTCCGGTGCGGCGCCATCAAGGGTGACGCCCGTGCGGGCGGTGTAGCACAGCAGCATCTTCGGGTTCGCTGTCGTGCTCCCGCCCGCTGCGATTCTTTAGCTACGATTCTTTCGCTGCGATTCATGGGCCCGATAGAGATCGGCCACGATAGCCGTTCCGGGCCGCAATAAAAAAGGGCCGGAAGTCCGGCCCTGATTGCTACTTCTTGCGATACTTGCGCGGCACCATGCCGGCATCCACCAGCGCGTTGAAGCAGGTGGGGCTCAGGTTTCCTCTCTTTCCAGCGAGCGTCATGCAGTTGCGCAGCGCGGCGGAGCCTTCCTTGTAGGCGGGGCAGTGGGTCTGGTAGTCGCCCCTGCAGGAATTCTCGACCTTCTTGCTGTAGGCGGCGGCCTCGATCGTCAAAAGGCCGAGCACGGCCGCTGCGACCGGAACGATGCGCATCACGCGGCCTAGGGTGGTGCCCGCGGATTGGGTGTAGGACTCTCTGAACATCAACGCGTTCCCTTTTGCTTTTTTCACATGCGATTGCCGGGCACGATCCAAGCCCGAAACTATCCTGCCCGGTTGTGCTGCACCAGCCTGTCTCTGATTAACCTTTGATCAGGTTGAACCGGCCTATCGGCGGCGTTTGGGGGCGAACGGATTATCGCCGCCGCGCAGGTTCAGGCGAATAGGAACTCCTGGCAAATCAAAGGCCTCCCGGAGGCTATTGGTCAGGTATTTTTGATAGGTCTTAGGCAGATCGTCGGGCCGCGAACAGAATGCGACGAACGTGGGCGGGCGCGTGGACGGCTGCGTCATGTAGCGGATCTTGAGGCGGCGGCCTGACGGCGCGGGCGGGGCATGGCGTGCGAGGGCCTCCTCCAGCCAGCGGTTGAGCTGTGGCGTGGGGACGCGCCGGTTCCAGATTTCTGCGGCGTTGGTGATGGCGCGCAGGAGCTTGTCGAGGCCCTTCTCGCTCGCGGCCGAGATCGGGATGACGGCGACGCCCGGCACCTGTGCGAGGCCGATGGCGATCTTGTCGAAGAGCTGCTTCAGAACTTTCTGCTTCTCCTCGACGAGGTCCCACTTGTTGACGGCGATCACGATTGCGCGGCCTTCCTCGGTCGCCAGCTCGCCGATGCTCAGGTCCTGGTGCTCGAGCCCGCGCTCGGGATCGATGAGAAGCACGACGACCTCGGCGAAGCGGATCGCGCGGACGGTGTCGCTGGTGGCGAGCTTTTCGGCGAGCTCCGTGACCTTGGCCTTGCGACGCAGTCCGGCTGTGTCGAACAGGCGGATCGCCTGGCCGTTCCAGGTGATGTCGCTCGCGACCGAGTCGCGCGTGAGGCCCGGCTCCGGGCCCGTAATCATGCGGTCCTCGCCGATGAGCGCGTTGACGAGCGTGGATTTTCCGGCATTCGGGCGGCCGACGATAGCGACCCGCAGCGGCCTCTTTTTTTCCTCTTCCTCCGGCTCTTCTTCGTCATCGTGCTCGCCGCGCTTCTTGATCTTCGGCTTGAGGCCGAGGGCGGCGAGGGCATCACGTTCGAGGTCTCCGAGGCCCATGCCATGCTCCGCCGAGATGGCGACAGGCTCGCCGAGGCCCAGCTTGAAGGCTTCGTAAAATCCCTCGTCGGAGGAGCGGCCCTCGCACTTGTTGGCGATGAGAACAACGGGACGGCCGGATGACCGGACCGTGCGGGCGAAGGTCTCGTCCGTGGCGGTCACACCGTCGCGCGCGTCGATGACGAACAGCACGAGATCGGCGAGCGAGATCGCCGCCTCGGTCTGCTGGCGCATGCGGTCGGCAATGGAGCCGCGCGAGGCGACCTCCAGACCGGCGGTGTCGATGATCTTGATGGGGTGGCCGCCGAGCGTGGTGTCGCCTTCCTTGCGGTCGCGCGTGAGACCGGGAAGGTCGGAGACGAGGGCGGCGCGGGTGCCGGTCAGGCGGTTGAACAGGGTCGATTTGCCCACGTTGGGCCGGCCGACAATGGCGATTTTCGGAATCATGATCTTGGCTCGCGTCAGGCGTCGCTCAGAGCGCGTTTGCGCAATTCAAGTCAAGCGAAGGGGCTCTATGGCCTGAAATTGCCGGAAATGCAAAGCGGCGATGGGCGCACGCGTCCATTTGGCGGGAGCGGGCCTTGCCGAATGGTAAATATACGCCTTTTGCTGCATCAGCCGCCGGAGCGGTCCGGATTCGCATTTCCAGAGGCCGCTTTCAGGGTGCGTACTCGTTGGAGCCGTCTGAGCAGAAGGTGAGAATCAGCTCGCAGTTCTTGCCGCCCTGTTTCGCGCAGTCCTCCGCCGACAAGGTTTTCGCGGCTTCCACGTCGGCGTCGGTCGCCCATCCCGAGGCCCAGTCGTCCTTCTTTTTCTCTCCCGCGGAAAGCGCGAAGCACTGCTCCTTGAAGGACGCATATTGCTCGCATCCTCCGGATTCGGACTTGGCAACGCACAGCGCCATGGCCTGCTGCTTGGCTTCCTCCTCGCTGCCGTAGGCCATCGTGCGCCAGAGCATGGCGTTCGAATCCCTGACGACGGCGCCCCAATCGTCGATCCAGTAGAGGATGCCTTCGCCGCATTCTGCCGCCATTGCGCGGAATGCCTTCTCGAAGCCGCTGGTGGGGTAGGAGAGCTTCAGCGTGCCGCCATAGGCGGAGGTTCCCGATAGGATCACCTCACCCTCATGGAAGCGGAGCGTGCGCGTGACATCGCGCGAGGGATGGCCGTCGGCCGTGTCGCCCATCACGATGTCCTCGCCGTCGAACTTGAGGATCTGGTGATCGGTGCCTGAGGTGAGGCTCACGGGGCTCGAAGTGTCGAAGAGCGCGGATTTGGAGAGACCCACGTCGAAGGTGTCGCCCGAGGAGTCCTCGGAATAGCTCCGCTTGCGGCCAAACTCCAACACCGGGCGCTGGGTGAGAATGGAACGTCCCTCGATGCGCGTTGCACCGGTGGAGATGCGGCAGCCCTCCTGGTTCTTCTCGAAGAACCAGCGCCCCTCCACGGCGGCGCCTGCGACGCTGTAGGGATCGAGCTCGACGCCTTCCTCCAGGATGCGGTTCAGCGTGTCCTGATTGAGCGTGCCGGTCTTTTGCTGGCCAATCGCGCCTTGATAGCTCTTGAGAGCGGTGCGGATGTCGGAGATCGACGCCGTGCCGCTGCCGCGCAGATGGCCGAGGCGGCGCATCACAAGCTCCACGCGGTTCCAGACGCCCTCGGGGTTTTGTGCCAAGGCGGGCAGGTTGCGTTCGCTCGCGTCGTCCAGGAGTGCCGCGGGTTGGGGCGCAGCGCTCTCCTTCTCGGCGCCGTCGAACATGCGGACGAGGAACACGGCCAGCATCACCAGAGCCGCGCCGCGCAGCACGTAGTCGGGCCAGCGCAGCTTCGACGGCTGTTTGGGAGCCGTATCGGCCGCCTTCTCACTCTTGCCAAAGAAGCGCGTGGCGAGCGTCTTGGCGCCGCCTGCGGGCTCGAACCGCGTCGCCATGGTCTCGGCGCGCCCGGACGGATTGGGCAGCAGCTTACGCCGCCATTCGCGGATGGTGACGGGGCGGCGGTCGGGATCCGGCTCCAGCGCCCAGTCCACGGCATCGAGGAACTCGCTTCGGTAGGCGCCTCGTGCGGCTTGGCGGGCGGAGACGTAGGCATCGTTGCGCACGCGCGAAAGCGCATCGGGGGGCGGGCCGCCGGCGATGACGCTGTAGATGGTGGCACCAAGCGAATAGATGTCCGACCAGGCGCCCTGCTGGCGCGTCTCGCGATCGTACTGCTCGATGGGCGAGTAGCCGGGCTTCACGATGGCGGCCACGGTTTGCGTGCGCCGCGCCATGGCCTGGCGGCTCGCGCCGAAGTCGATCAGCACGGGGCTGCCGTCGTCACGGACGAGGATGTTGTCGGGCGAGATGTCGCGATGATAGATGCCCGTCGCGTGCAGGGCTTCGAGCGCGTTGAGAAGCGGCGTCAGCAACTCGTCCAGCTCGCGCTGCTGCGGGGGCTTCGGGAAGTAGGTTTCGAGGGTGCGGCCCTCCTCGAAGGTCATGACGAAGTAGCCGGTGTCGTTGCCTTCGAAGTAGCGCATGCAGCGAACGATGTTGGGATGCTGCAGGCGGGCGAGGCGGCGCGCCTCGTCGATGAACTGCGACAGGCCCCATTTGAATTGCTCGACCTCGCTGCGGGTGCGCGGGCGGACGGTGACGGTGTTGGAGCGGCTCGCGAAATCGCGCGGGAAATACTCTTTGATCGCCACGTCGATATCGAGCTTCACGTCATGCGCGCGATAGGTGATGCCGAAACCGCCGGCTCCCAGGATGCTGTCGATGCGATATTCGTCCGCGAGAAGCGTGCCGATGGGAAGGGCGTATTCGTGTTCCATTGAGGGTCCTGAAATGAGGAGCGGCCGGCCGCCTCGGTTGGAAAATGCCTAAAAATCTCGCCCCAGATGGAACGTGTATCCGACCGCGCCGAAACGGACATGCTTGCCCGGCGGCACGGCTGCTTTCGTGATGCGCTCGGCGTCGACGTAAGTCCCCGCGCTTGATCCCAGGTCCTCGATCCAGAGCACGCCGGATTTGTCGAGCCACATGCGGGCGTGGCGGCGGCTCACGCTTTCATGCGAGAGCACGACATCGCAGCTCCGCGATCGGCCGATGACGAGAGACTGGCCTTTTTCGAGCTTGTCTTTGTCGATGACGAATTCGGGGCCTGCGGCCTTGGGCGTGAGCGTGATGGATTTCTCGCGCTTCGGAGGTGGCGAGACCGGCGAGACCTTCTTTCCGGCGTCGCGGTTGGCATGGCCGATCGCGCCGAAACCGGCGCCAGCGGCGACGCGGCTCACGCGGTCGGCCACGGCGGTGAGCGGTTTCACCACGACCGGAACCTGACGGCGGTATGCAACCCAGAGCGAAGCGGCGGCCAGCAGCAGGCTTGCGAAGAACATCGGGAAGACGAGGGCGCTCGACGAGCCGGTGATGGTGCAGGTGCTCGAGACGATGGTGGGCGAGAAGCTCGCGACCTCGAGGAAGCGGGTGATCTCTTTCGGATGGATGGCGTAGAACACGCCCTGCGGATCGTTCTCGACAGCGCGAATGGTGTTGACGCCGAGCACGCGGCCGCAGCTATCGATCAAGGGGCCGCCGCTGTTGCCCTGGTTGATGGCCGCGGAATGCTGGAGCGCTGGGCCGTCGATGCTGCGGAAATAGCTGAGATTGCGGGAGGCGACGCCCTCGGTCCAGGTGGGGCGATAAAAATCCTCGTCCTCCAGGCCGAAACGCACGGCCTTCATCTCTCCGGTGCTGCGATCGGAGAACAGCGCGAGGTCGGCAGTTCCGGGGAAGCCGATGGCGATGACGCGTGTGGTGGCCCTGGTCTCGTAGCCCGCAAGCGGGAGGGCTTTGCCGGGCAGGTCTCTCACCGCTTCCAGAACGGCGAGGTCTTTTTCGGGAGAGCGGCGCAGCAGCTTGGCCTCGATGACCTGCGGCTTGCCGTCGACCAGAACGCCGAGGTGAAAGGCTGTGCCGCCTTCGACCACATGATTGTTGGTGATCACCACGCGGCGGCCGCTGACGATCCAGCCGGTGCCGAGGCTGAAGCTGTCCGGCTGGCTTTGCGGAACGATGACGCGAACGACGCTCGCCTCGATGGCGGACGTATCGAAAGCCTCGCCAGCCTTCGCGCGCTCACTCACCGTCACCAAGGTTAAACTTAGAAAGACTGCCGCGATGAGGCCGAGGCCCATGGGCTTCGCTGCGGCTCGAGCGAACATTTTCAGCCCCATCAAAGAGGTCGACTGATTGTGAGTATAAATGCAAAAACGCGAGCGGTGCTAGAGCGTGATCGCATTGTTTAATACGATCACGACAGGACGGCGGGCCGCTCTCCGCGCGGGCACCGAACGTGCGGTGCGGGCGGCTTCTTTACAACTCGACGATCAGGACCGGGGGTTAGTTGAAAGCGATCAGCTTGGCTTCGTCGGTCAGAACGAACATCTTTCCCTGCGCCACGACCGGAGGGATGTACACCGCTCCGCCAATGCTCATCTGTCCGGTGACACGGCCAGTGGCTGCGTCCACGCCGGCGAGCTGGCCGTCCTTGGAGGCAAGCCACAGGATGCCGTTTGCCATGACGGGGCCCGACCAGGTCTTGGAGTCGGGCAGCTTGGTGCTCCACTGGACCTTGCCGTCGCGGCGATGGATGGCCATGAGCTGGCCCGACGTATCCACCACGAAGACGCTGTCACCAGCTACGCAAGGCGGCTGCGTGCCGGGCACGCTCAACGACCACAGGCGCTCGCCCGTCTTGGCGACGGTCGCAACCATGCGGCCGCCATGGCCCACCGCGAACACGGTGCCGTTGTCGACGGCCGGGCGGGCCGCGTCGCTCATGGCGGTCAACTGCGAGGTGGTGCGCGTGCGGGCGAGGCTTTCGGACCAGAGGCCACTGCCGTCTGCGGTGCGCAGGGCGACGAGATCGCCCGACGCATAGGGCACCACGACGATGTCGCCGTCGACGGCGGGGCTGGCGTTCAGGCCGAGGCTCGCCTGTTGCGGCAGGCCGCGCACGACCCAGAGCTCGGTGCCGTCGGTGGTCGAGAGGCAATAGAGCTTGCCTTCGATGGTGAGCACGAACAGGCGGTCGCCAACGGCCGTGGGGGCGGCGCGGACTGGAATGCCGAGCGCTTTTTCCCAGAGGCGCTTGCCGGTGGCAGGATCGAGCGCGATCACGGCGCCGAAGCCGCTCGCGGCATAGATACGGCCGCCGTCGGCGGCGATGCCGCCGCCGTAGCCGCCGCCATCCGCGGCGGTGAGGTTCATGATGTTCGAGGTGATGGCCTGGAAGCCGGGACCGGCTTTGTCGGTGGTCGGCTCCAGGGAGGCGCGCCAGAGAGCGGAGCCGCCGGAGATCGAGAAGGCGCTGACCGCGCCGTCCGAATCGAGGGCGAACACCCGGCCGTCATAGACGATCGGGCTTGCAGTCACGCGGCCGACCTTGGAGGTGCCTTTGCCGGCGCTGGCGCTCCAGGCCTGCTTCAGGGAGTTGGCGGTGAGCGCGAGGTTGCCGGGTGCGTTGTTCGGCTCGCCGCCCGGTTGAGCCCATGCCTCGTTGAGGCGCGGCGGGGGAATGACGATCGGGGCGCTCGCGTCGGCCAACTCACCCAGGGTGTTCTCCTGAGCTGGAATGACGGGGATGCGCTTGCCCGGAAGCGGGGGCGTCGTTTCCTTGAACGGATTGAGCTCGCTGACTTTGGGAAGGCTCGGGAGACTGTCGGAGCAGCCGCCGAGAAGAAGGCCCGCCGTGAGAGCGAGCGTTCCCAGCGTAGCCATCCGGCCTGAGCGATTGAGCGCCATTCGTTGGAGCCTCCGGGACCGGCTATCAGGGTGCCGATGCGGGTTTCTCAGCGTCGTCAGTCTTCTTTTCCGGCTCACTCTTCTTCTCCGGCTCGCTGGCGGCGGGGGCCGGAGCAGGCGTGGCCGCGAGCTCCGTGGTGGCGATCTCGGCCATCAAGCGATTGACCCGCTCTGATGCCGACTGGGTGAGACCCGGATCGGCGAGAAGCGGAGCGAGGGCGGCGCGGGCTTCGTCGAGCTTGCCGGCCTTGACCGCTGCCGTGCCGAGCAGCTCGCGGGCCGTGAAGCGCCAGGGGCTGTCGTCACCCGTCAAAGGCTTGAGCCGATTCTGTATCTCGGTAAAGTCCGCCTCCCCCACGCGCAGCGAGGCGGCCTGGAGGCGGGCGAAGTTCGCGATCATGGCGTCGGTGGACGAATCGGAGGCGAGCTTGTCGAAGACGGCGAGCGCTTCGGCGCGCTTGTCCTGCTTCAGATAAGCCCCTGCCTGCGCAAGACTTGCGAGGGCGGCGTAGCCTTTTGGGCCGCTGGCCGCGAGAGCCTCGAAGGCTTTGGCCGCTTCGTCGGTCTTGCCGGAAACGGCCAGGCTCGTCGCGGCTTCGTACTCCGCGCCGGCTGCTTGGCTGTGCGCAATGCGGCGGCTTTCCCACAGCTTTGTGCCGCCGACCACCGCGACGATCGCGGCAGCCAAGGCGATCATGTAAATTCCGTAGCGCTCCCAGAGCTTTGCGAATTGCTCGCGGCGCAGCTCCTCCTCAACCTCGCGGAACAGCGCGTCGTTTTTGTCGACCATTGAGCTCCGTGCCCCAATCGTTGTTGTCCGGGCCTCGTCCGGCCGATGGCCGCCGGGCACCTTTGGTTTGTCCAGCTCGACCGGTCACGCGGGATCGGATCCTGCGTGGCGACAGTCGGAAACCTGCTTGATAGCCCGTAAGCCCCAATGAGAGCAAATGGCGTGAGGCCGACCCCCGACCTTTCTCACCTGAACGTCTAAGTGCTCAGCTTTTTCGGCTTTTTCGTGACTGGCGCGGGGGTGCCCAGGCTGCCGGGGGCGTCGTCCTTCATGGCGTAGGTGTGCTCCTCGGCGGGGAAGCGGCGCTCGCGGACGTCGTCGGCGTAGTCCTTGATGGCGTCCTCGATGGCGGTTGCCACGGCGCCGAACTTCTTAACGAACTTCGGCACGCGGGGCGAAAGACCCAGCATGTCCTCCATCACCAGGATCTGGCCGTCGCAATTGGAGGAGGCGCCGATGCCGATGGTCGGGATGGGGACGACGTCCGTGATGCGGGCTGCGAGGGGGGCCGACATGGCTTCCAGCACGATTGCGAAGGCACCAGCTTCCGCCAGTGCGCGGGCATCCTCTTCGATGGCGGTCCACTCGTCCCGGGTGCGGCCCTGGGTCTTGAAGCCGCCGAGCACGTTGATGGACTGGGGCGTGAGGCCGATGTGGCCCATCACCGGGATGCCGCGGTCGACGAGATAGCGCGTGGTCTCGGCCGTGCGCCGTCCGCCTTCCAGTTTCACGGCGCCGCAATCCGTCTCCTTCAGCACGCGCGAGGCATTCCGGAATGCGACGGAGGGGCTCTCCTCGTAGGAGCCGAACGGCATGTCCACGACGACAAGCGCACGCTTGGCGCCGCGCACGACGGCCCGGCCGTGCACGATCATCATGTCGAGCGTAACCGGCACCGTGGTCTCGAAGCCGTGCATGACCATGCCGAGGCTGTCACCGACGAGCAGGAAATCGCAGTATTTGTCGGCGATTGCGGCAGTGTGCGCGTGATACGACGTCAGCGCGATGATGGGCCGGACCCGTTTCATGGCGGTGATATCGGGGGCCATCAGGCGGCGTGTCATCGGATGAAGGGACATGGGATCCGGGGCGTCTCCTTGGAGCCATTCGAGGGTGAATCCTAAACCTCGGGGTGGCAGGATGCCACTTGTGCTTTCATGCAGGGTCAACGCGGCGGGCGTTGATATTGGGCCACACCGCGGAGTGAGATCGCCAACTCGGCGCGTCACGAATTGCCTGGGGCAAATTTCGTCTGGTAACCTTATAGATCTGCTAACCGTGTGTTAGGCGAACGCCACTAATCCTTGTCGTCACTATATTTTTTATTCATCAAGCTGCAGGGATGGTTGTATCGTGCCTCAATTTTCCGGGACGCCTCTTTATCCTTTCGCCCTGCGGCTGGGGCCTCGGGCCGTCAGCACGCTCGCTCTCCTGATGGCAGGCGCCGTTCTCGCGGCCCCGCATGCCGAAGCCCAGGGGCTTTTCGGCAATTGGGACTCGCCTCCGGTCAAGGTGCGGAAAGTGAAGCGCCCGCCGCCCGCCGTCACGGAAGAGGTGGGCGAGAAATCCAAGGGCAAGAAGTCGAAATCCGAGAGCGTCGCGGAGAAGCCTGCTACCGGCCCCCTCGTGATCAGTGTTTCGCTCGCCCGCCAGCGGCTTGCGGTTTACGACTCGACGGGGCGCATCGCGGAGTCGCCCATTTCCTCGGGCCGCGTGGGCTATTCCACGCCCACGGGCGTGTTCACGGTTCTGGAAAAGAACCGCGTCCATCATTCCAACCTCTATTCCGGCGCTCCGATGCCCAACATGCAGCGGCTCACCTGGTCGGGTGTTGCGCTCCATGCCGGCGTGCTGCCGGGCTATCCTGCGTCGCACGGCTGCATTCGCTTGCCGCATGGGTTCTCCAAGAAACTGTTCGGCATGACCAAGCTCGGCACGCGCGTCATCGTCACGCGCGATCCGGTGAGCCCCGCGGCGTTCTCGCATGATCGCCTGTTCACCGCGTTGCCGCCGGAAGATGCGGTCGTCACGGGCAGCACCAGCGCGCACGAAACGCAGGTTGCGGATGCTTCGCGCGTCACGAACGAGGCCGGCGGGGTTTCGGCCGTGCTCGGCGTTTCCGCCGCCGCAGCGGCCGGTACCGATGGCGGGGTCGCCCCCGCGCGGCTCAGCTTGCGCGAGCGCCGCCAACTCGAGGCGGAGCAACTCGCCGCCGAAATCCGGACGGTGGGTTACGAGAAGGTCGACAAGGCCGCGAAGCTCGAAGCGCTCCAGAAGGAAGCAGCGGTTGCGCGCCAGCCTCTCATTGCGGCACGCGCCGAGGCCGAACAGCTGGGCGACGAGCTCAGCAAGCTCGAAAAGGGCAAGGCGGGCGCCGAACGTGAGCTTGCGATGCTGCAGAAGCCGGAGGACGAGGATACCGGCAAGAAGAAGCGCAAGAACAAGAAGGTGATGGACAAGGCCAAGCGCGAAGCGCGGATTGCGGAGCTGACCGAGGAGCTCGCGGAGCTTCCGCCGGAGCTCGAAGCCAAGCGCACGGCCTGGCAGGCGGCGGATGCGGCTTTCAAGAAGGCCGAAGAGACCGCCAAGGCTGCGGAGGACAAGCGTCGCGCGGCAGCCAAGGAGCTTCTGGAGGTCAACGCGCGCCTTTCGCAGGCGTTGACCAAGGAGAAGGCGGCCAAGCGGCGCGAGGCCAAGCGCCAGCTTCCGGTCTCCGTGTTCGTCAGCCGGTCCAAGCAGCGGATCTACGTCCGCCAGGGCTATGAGGACATCTTCAACGCCGAGGTGACCTTCGATCGTCCAGACGAGCCGGTCGGCACGCATGTGTTCACCGCGCTCGACTATGCGGAGAACAAGACGACGATGACGTGGAACGTCGTCTCCGTTCCGCACGATCCGTCGCGTGCTTCGTCCAAGAAGAAGGACAAGACGGGCAAGGCCAAGCAGGCCGAGCCTGCCGTTCAGGTGTCGAAGGCGGCTCAGACGCCGCAAGCGGCGCTCGACCGGCTCACGATCTCCGACGACGTGCGCGAGCAGATCGCCGACGTGATGAAGCCAGGCTCCTCGCTCGTGATCTCCGATCTCGGCATCGGCAACGAGACGGGCGAGTTCACGGACTTCATCGTTCCGATCCGCTGAAAGGACGGCGATCCCTCGGGTGGGGGCCGCGTGGTGTTGCGGCGCGTCTGGATCCCGATCTTCATCGAGATGACGTCCTGTTGGGAGCGCCGGGCATCAGGCGGTCAGGGGGCGTCGCCCGATAGGGCGACGCGAGCTGCCCGTCAGGGCGCGAAGCTGAAGCTCGTGATCGGCACGCCGATCAGGGCTCCATGTCCCCAGAACAGGATCAATGCGTAGAGCGCGAGGCCGAGCCCCACGACCAGCACGTCGTTCAGCGCTCCGGGAGGCGCCGGAGGGGGGCCTGCCGAGGGGCGACGTTTCATGGAGATACGGTCGTAGACGGCGTAGGCGAGGAAGCTTCCGAATAGCAGGAGCGCGCCGAGATCGCCGTTTACCAGAAGGTGGGCGAGCGCCCAGAACTTGATGGCGGCCAGCATCGGGTGCTTGGCGGCCGTGCGGATGCGCGAGGGGATGAAGGCGGCCACCAGCAGAATGATGGCCGGAAGCATCAGCAGGAAGGCGACGTGGCGCGTCCAGCTCGGCGGATCCCACAGGACCGGGTTCTTGCCTGGCATGAGCTGAAGCTTGTGGTAGCCGACCACGATCAGCGCGAAGCCGATCAGAGACAGCACCGAGTGGACGATCCTGTAGGGCGTTTCTCCGAAACGCTCGACCAGGCCTTGGCGCAGGCTGGCCGAGGTCGGCACGAGGTGAACGGCGAAGAACAGGAGGAGGCCGAGCGTTAACGGAAGCATGCGATGATCCCTGTCGCGTAAAGCTGGTGAGGCATGGAACCAAACCTCGGCGCGCGCAATTTTTTGCAGTGCAACCGCGATTGACCCAATACGGGAGTTTTTAGCATAATCGCGCGCGGGCGGAACGTGTGACCGAGTGAGGCCCTGTGTGTCAGTGACCGACAGTTGGACAGAAGTGACGCGAGGCAGCCCCGGCAGGGTTCCGGCACCGGCCCGTGCCGGTTGCCGCTCGCTCAAGGATGCGCTGTCGGAGGCGGGATTGGGCGAGTCCTCTTCGGAGACGCCTGACGCATCCGAGCGGCGCCCCTACAGAGCGCCTGCTGCTTCTTCTTCCCTGCGAGCGGCTGTTGCCAATGTTGCTCCGGAGCGGCGTGCTCCGCTCACTACGCCGCGCCTCGTCGTGTTCGAGGACGCCGAGGAGACCGCCGCCGAAGCACCCGTGCGTGCCGTCGTGCGTCCGGCCCCGCCGCCGAGCGTGGTGTCGCCGCCGCCGTGGGTGAGGGCTGCGCGCCGCGGACGCTGGCATACCGTTATGCTCAATACGTTCGGCTGGGTGATGACGCTCGTTGTGGCCGGAAGCATCCTCGGCGTGGCCGGGCGGTATCTCGCTGTGCCGCCGCATCTCGAGCAGTTCCAGGCCGCGCGCCAATAGCGACGGGCGCGCAGAGCGCTCCAGTCCAATCCTCCTCCGTCTGTCACATGCCTGCCGCGGTGAGCGGGAGACGAATCAGGTAATCGAAGTGTCTTGCAGACAGAGCAGGATCTTGTGCGCCTATGATCTCGACCGCAGACATGCCGAGGGCCGAACGCACCGGCGCGGTTTCGGCTCATCCGTCGCGGGATGGAGCTGCGGAGCGCACGCGCCTGCACGTGGTTCCTCCTGATACGCGCGCTGCCGATCAACTCGTGCAGACCATGCGGCTCGTGAAGGCGGCCCGCTTCAATGCGGCGACGCGGCTCGAGCAGAAACAGGCGGTGTCGCTGTTCACGCAATCGATGGTGGCGCTCTATTTCGTAGGGCTCGCCGTTTGGCAGGCTGTCTATGTCGGCCAGATCGACGAGGCAACCAACCGTCTGATGACGTTCATCCAGCTGGTCTCGTCAGTGTTCACGCTGATCCTCGGGCTCCTTGAGGCGATGAACGACTACAAGATGAAGGCGCACCACCTTCAGAATTGCGCGCTCGTGGTCTCGGAGCTTGCGCAGGAGCTCAAGATCGCGCGGCCTTCCGATCCGCATGAGGTGCAGCAGTTCCGGCGGCGCTACAACGAGGCCTTGCGCGCCTGTCCGGTGAACCATGCACGCATCGATTTCATGTGTGCCAAGCTCGACGAGAAGCCTGCCGGGCGCGGCGAGCGGGTGTTGCTGAATGCCCGTTATGTGCTCGATGTCTACGGGCTTTACGCGCTGTTCCTCGCCGTGCCGCCGCTCATTTGGTGGGTGCATCAGTAGCGGGCTGCGCGGGCGACGTCGCCTGCGGCGGTGATGCGGGTACCGAGTTCGTCGCGGCTGTCGGCGTTGCGGGTTGAGCTGGCGAGGAGGGGGCAGCGACAGGCGCGCCTGTGTCCTTTGCCAGGCACGCTTCGCGGATGCGCGTTTCGGCGAGCGCTTTCGTTTCTGCGAACTCTCCACTGAACGGGATGAAGGTCAGGCGCGTGAGTTTGTAGAGCTCGTTCGTGAAGGTCGCGCCGCAATCGAGCACGAACTGGTGCAGCTCCGCCATGCGGCAGGCTTCGAGCACGGCCTTGGCATCCTGATCGAGCACGCGCGCGTCGTAGGCTTTGGTGATGCAGCGATCGACATCCGCCATGCGCGCGATGAGGTGATCCTCGAACAGCGGCTCGAGTGCGGAGAACTTGAGATCGCCCGCTGCCTCCCGGATGGCGAAGAGGTTGAGCATCACGTTCTTGTTCCAGTCGACGTAGGCTTCATCGTAAGCCTGCTTGCGATGGCGCACCTCCTCGATATCGGCGTTGCGGCGAATGGCGGAGGCCACCATGCCGGCGCGCGTGCGGCGCTCGTAGACGAGGTGGGCGATGGTCTCGATGGCCTGGCGGCGGCTCTGGTAGGCGGAGTAGGTCTGCGCGAGCCAGGCGCCGACCGACGCGGTGATCACGCCGTTGATGGCGGCCGAGGCGAGAGCGAACATGACGATCTGGCGGCGCGTTAAGCGGGCATAGCGCAGCAGTCCCCTCGACATGGCCACACACCCCCCCTTTGCGGCGCGCCGCTCTCTGCCGTCAGCCTCCGGTTACGCTCATGTGACGGGCGACCGCGGGGCGCTGCTTGCGGCGGTCGATGACGAAATCATGGCCCTTCGGCTTGCGGGCGATGGCGGCGTCGATAGCCTCGAACAGCAGGCCGTTGTCGGGGCTCTCACGCAGCGGCGCGCGCAGGTCCGCGGCGTCCTCCTGGCCCAGGCACATGTAGAGCGTGCCCGTGCAGGTGACGCGCACGCGGTTGCAGCTTTCGCAGAAGTTGTGCGTCATCGGCGTGATGAAGCCCAGGCGTCCGCCGGTTTCCTTGATACGGACGTAACGGGCGGGTCCACCGGTGCGGAACGGAATGTCCTCCAGCGTCCAGCGGTCGAGCAGGCGTGTGCGCACCACCGAGAGCGGCAGGTACTGATCGGTGCGGTCGCCTTCGATGTCGCCGAGGGGCATCGTCTCGATCAGCGTGAGGTCGTGGCCCTCTCCGTGCGAGAAGCGGATGAGGTCTTCGATCTCGTCCTCGTTGACGCCCTTGAGCGCTACGGCGTTTATCTTGATCGAGAGGCCGGCGCGCTGGGCTGCCTTCACGCCATCGAGCACGGTTGCGAGATCGCCCCACCGCGTGATGGCCTTGAACTTCACTGGATCGAGCGTGTCGATCGACACGTTGATGCGCTCCACCCCGGCGGCCTTGAGGTCGCCGGCGTATTTGGCGAGCTGGCTGCCGTTGGTGGTGAGCGTCAGCTCTTCGAGGCGGCCGGTCTCGCGATGGCGCGAAAGCGACTTGAACAGCGACATGATGTTCTTGCGCACGAGCGGCTCGCCGCCCGTGATGCGCAATTTCTTGACGCCCTTGGTGACGAAAGCAGAGCAGAGCCGGTCCAGCTCCTCGAGCGTCAGCAAGTCCTTCTTGGGCAGGAAGGACATATTCTCGCTCATGCAATACACACAGCGGAAGTCGCAGCGGTCGGTTACGGACACCCGAAGGTAGGTGACGTAGCGGCCGAACGGGTCCTGCAGGCCGGGAGTGGGGCCAGGGTCTTTGGCGAACGATGTGGGGGTCGTGAAGTCCATGCTTCCTTGCCGGATCGTTAGTCTGCTTTCAGGCTTATCATGTCAGCCATCGGATCGTGGCTGAACAGCCATTTCTGATCCCGGATCTTAACCCCATAAAGTAGCCACGTCCCCGCTTACATCAAGTCCATCCGTACTTGTGTCATAAGCTTGCGCATTATACTGCTTTAGCGCAAACCCCGCCAAAAGGGGGGCAAGAACAGATGTTTGGGGGGAAGGACACGCCATGGCAAGCACCAATGGAACTCCCGGTGTCGCGTCGGCGCAGCCCGGTTGGCTGAGCCGGGAGGCCATCGTCGCCAAGCCGGGCTTCAATCGGTGGCTGGTTCCCCCCGCCGCGCTCTGCATTCACCTGTGCATCGGCATGGCCTATGGCTTCTCCGTTTTCTGGAAGCCGCTGCAAGGCGCGCTGGTGGGCGCGGACGGCAAGGCCCTTGCGGAGTGCTCCGCGGGCGCTGTGACCTTCGCGGAGAAGGCCGTCGGCACGATGCGCGCGCTGACCGCCACGGACTGCAACTGGAGCCAGTTCGATCTCGGCTGGATGTACACTTTCTTCTTCGTGCTGCTCGGCGTTTCGGCTGCGATCTGGGGCGGATGGCTCGAGCGCGCCGGTCCGCGCAAGGCGGGACTCGTCTCGACGCTGTGCTGGTGTGGCGGTCTTCTCATGTCGGCGCTTGGCGTCTACACGCATCAGCTCTGGCTTATGTGGCTCGGCTCCGGTGTGATCGGCGGCATCGGTCTCGGCCTCGGCTACATCTCCCCGGTGTCGACGCTCATCAAGTGGTTTCCTGACCGGCGCGGCATGGCGACGGGCATGGCCATCATGGGTTTCGGCGGCGGCGCGATGATCGGCTCTCCGCTCGCAACCGCGCTGATGGACGGCGTGTTCAAGACGGCGACGGATCCGGGCGTGTGGCAGACGTTCGTCGCTATGGCCGCGATCTACACGGTTTTCATGCTCATCGGCTCGTTCGGCTACCGGCTGCCGCCTTCGGGATGGAAGCCCGAAGGCTGGACACCGCCCGCCAGCAACAAGGCCATGATCACGAGCAATCACGTCCATCTCGACAATGCGCACAAGACGAGCGCGTTCTGGCTGATCTGGCTGGCGCTGTGCCTCAACGTTTCGGCCGGCATCGGCATCATCGGAGCGGCCTCGCCGATGCTGCAGGAAACGTTCGGCGGCCAGCTCGTCGGACAGGCAGGGCTCGGCTATCTCGAGATGAAAAAGGATGCGGCGCTGGCCGCGGGCGCGGCTGCGGTCGGCGCCGGCTTCGTCGGCATCATCTCCCTGTTCAACATCTTCGGCCGCTTCGCGTGGGCCTCGTCCTCGGACTATCTTGGCCGCAAGATGACCTACTTCATCTTCTTCACGCTCGGCGCGGTGCTGTATGTGCTCGCGGCTTCCGCGGCCGACTGGAAGGTGCTCTGGCTCTTCGTCATCTGCTTCTGCGTCATAGCCTCCATGTACGGCGGAGGGTTCTCTACCGTGCCGGCCTATCTTGCCGACATCTTCGGCACGCAGTTCGTGGGTGCTATCCACGGGCGGCTGCTGACGGCATGGTCGACGGCCGGCATCGTCGGTCCAGTGATCGTCAACTATCTGCACGACACGCGCTATGCGCAGGGCATTTCTCCGGACAAGCTCTACGGCGAGATCTTCTACATTCTTGCCGGGCTTCTCGTGGTGGGCTTCATCGCGAACCTGATGATCCGTCCCGTCGATCCGAAATGGCACATGAAGGACACCGAGGTGGCGGTCGAGCAGGCCAAGCTCAGCTCCACCGCCCAGGCGGACAAGGGCGGTTCCTACGGTATCGGCAAGGGCGGCCTGGATGCGAAGGCCGCCATGTTCTGGACGCTGGTTGGCGTGCCGCTTGCTTGGGGCGTGTGGCAGACCGTGGAAAAGGCGCTGGTCTTCTTCCATTGAGGTCTGGCGGCCCCAAACGGGATCGGCCAATGCGTCAGTGGGCGAAGTGCGTTGTCTGGGGCGGTGCGCTGCTGGCGGCTGCTTTGACGCTTTCCATCAAAGTGAACGAGCCGCGTGCGGATGCGGCTCGGGAGGCGCCGGCGATTGTGGGCGCTGTTACATCCGAGCGCGCTCAACCGTCGAGCCTGCGCCGGGCACGCCTCGTTCGGCTTCCCGATGAAGAGAATGAAGAGAGCGCTCGCGCGCCTGTGCCCGAGCGGCAGCTGGCGGGCGTCCTAGCGCTGCTCGCTCTGCTGGGGCTTGGCAGACTTGCAGTCGGTGCCCGGCGGCGCGTTGCCGGGTTCTCCGCCGCTGCCAACGCGGTCTAGGAAACTCCGCTTCCGTTCGCCGCCTGTTGCGCCAGCCAGATCTCCGTTGCCGCATCCGAGCGCGCGGGCCGCGGCTTCGGCCGCTGCATCGTTGCGGCCTGCGGAATCCAACAGCACAAGATTTTCAACCGTGTCATTCGTTGCGCGTTCCTCGCCGGTGAGGCCCGGTGCGGAGGCGACGAACAGCATATTTTTGAAGCGCGCTGCTGCGGCGCGCAGGACTTCGATCTCGCCGCGCGTTTCGGCATCGAGCGGGATCAGCGCGATGCGCGCGGGCGTCCCGGCGGCGAATGCGATGGCCTTGGCGAGCGACGCGCGATCTTTCGGGGCAAAGCGAACGGCGATGATGCGTACCCCGCCGAGGCTTGCGGCAGTGCTCGCGGTTTTTGTTCCGGTGCTGGCCAGGGCGAAAGGACGATGGTCGCCATCGACGGCATCGAAGGCAATGGCTTCGCCCTCCCCGTCGCGGGCGAGAACGCGGGTGAGCTCGGGCTTGGTGTAGTCGAACCCGTCAGCCAGCACGGCAACCGCGGTGCCGCCGGGATCGCGGCCCGGTTTCAGTTGGGGATCGGCGGCGAAGAGCGGGGTCGCCGCGAGGCTTCCGAGAAGCGCGATCGCGAGCCGTCGATGCGCGGGAGCAAAGGCTGGCATCATCTGCCTCACGTCGTCACGAGGCCAGATTTCGCGAGCACGAGGTCAGCGAGTCCCGGCGCGTCGTCGAGATCGAAAACGGGAAGGCCCGCGTCCGTCACGGCATGATCGGCGGCGATGGCGACGACGAGCGGATCGGTGCCTGCGAGGGGCGGGCCTTCGCTCTGGCCGTGCCGGCGAACTTCGATCTTGCAGATGGGCTCGTGCTTGTAGCCTTCCACGATGACGATGTCGGCCGGCGTGAGGCGGGCGACGATCTCCTCCAGCTCGGGGGCGGGCTCGTCGCGCATTTCATGCACGATGGCCCAGCGGCGCGGCGAGACCAGCACGGCGTCGCGGGCGCCGGCCTCGCGGTGGCGCGCGCTGTCGGTGCCGGGAGCTTCGAATTCGACGTCGTGATGGCTGTGCTTCACGGTCGAGACCCGGTAACCGCGCTTCGTCAACTCCCGCACGAGCTTCACGACGAGCGTGGTCTTGCCCGAATTCTTCCAGCCGGCAACGCCGATGACGAAGGGCGCGAGGCCGCTCATGCGACGCCTCCGCGGTGGGCGCTTGCCGTCATCAGGCCATTGGCGAAGGCCAGGTCGTCGGGTGTGTTGATGTTGAAGAACGGGTCCACGCGCTCGCCCGCGATCTCTTGATCGGGGAAGGGTACGGCCACGGCGCCGAGGCGGTCCACGATCGCCTCGACCCGCCGCTCGCTGCGCGCCAAGGCTGCTTCGATCTCGCTTGCGGTTTCGAGCGGCCACAGGCCGATCACGTGATGGCGGTGGCCGTGGGATTGGGCGACGGCCGCTCTCAACACCGGCGTGGAGCTTGATGCCTCCAAAAGCCGATGCACGAGATCGGCCGGAACGAAGGGGGCGTCGGCGGAGACACTGACGACGGCGCGCGTTTGCGGGCGCACACGTGCCGCCCAGTGAAGCGCAGCGAGCACGCCTGCGAGAGGGCCGGGGAAATCAGCCGTCTCGTCCGGCACGACGGGAAGCGCGAGGGCTGCGAAGCGGGCGGGGTCTCCATTGGCGTTGATCGCGAGAGCGCCAACCTGGGGGGCCAACCGCTCGGTGGCGTGCCGGATTAGGGGACGGCCGGCAAGCTCGAGCAGCGCCTTGTCGCCGCCACCCATGCGCCGGCTGAGGCCTCCGGCCAGCACCACGCCTGTAATTTCATCGCGCGCGATCATGCCCGTTCTTCGACTCCGGCTTTTCATGACCGGCTCGAAGCAATCCGAGCCCGGTCAGCTCAATCGTTGGCGAGGCGCTCGCACCCAGCCTTGCTTTTTGTGAAGACGAAGACGCGACCGATGTCGCCCTCGCAATTGACCATCACCGCCTCGAGGTCGAGCGACGGGGTCTCCTCCATCAGCTTGCATTCGGGGTAGCGCTTCATCAGCTCCTCGGGCGTGAGGGTGACGCCTTCGGCCTCGATCGGGGGGCCGCATTCCCGGCCGCTTTCCGTCTGCTGCAACATCCACCAGTCGGCGGCACCTGCTTCGGCCGACATCAGAAGGGCTACACCGACGATCAGCCCTCCCAGTCTCCAACCCGACACTTTCTGCATCTGCCCGATCCTCTCGCGCGCCATGGACGGCGCTCCGTCACCCTACTTTGCGGCACGGGGAGCGCAACTGTTCTCCTCTGAAGCTTTCCGCTCGTGTCTGTCCTCTGACGGTAAGCCCGTCTATAGTCCCGCCGGAAGTGGGGCAGGGATTCAAGATGAAGAAACTCAATCGCCGGAAATTCCTCAAGATTGCGGGCGCGGGCGGGGCGGCCGCCACGGTGGCGGCCTGCGAGCAGCCTGCGGCTCCCGCGATCACGGAGTCGATGCCCAAGCTCTATTGGCGGCTCACCTCGAGCTTCCCCAAATCGCTCGATACGATTCACGGCGCGGCCGAGGTTTTTGCCAAGATCGTGGGGGAGATGACGGACGGCAAGTTCACGATCCAGGTGTTCGCGGCGGGCGAGATCGTAGGTGGACTTCAAGCCGCTGACGCGGTCTCGGACGGCACCGTCGAGGCGGCGCATACTGCCTCCTACTACTACTGGGGCAAGGACCCGACCTTCGCGCTCGCGACCGGCATTCCGTTCGCCCTCAATTGCCGGATGCAGAACGCCTGGATGTACGAAGGCGGTGGCATCGACCTCATGAACGAGTTCTATCAGCGCTACAACATTTTCGCGCTGCCGAGCGGGAACTCGGGCGCGCAGATGGGCGGCTGGTACCGGAAAGAGATCAACAAGCCGGAAGACTGGAAGGGCCTCAAGATCCGCATCGGCGGGTTCGGCGGGGCGATCATGTCGCGACTGGGTGCGGTGCCCCAGCAGATCGCGGGCGGCGACATCTATCCGGCGCTCGAAAAAGGCACGATCGATGCGGCCGAGTGGGTAGGCCCCTATGACGACGAGAAGCTCGGCTTCTACCGGGTGGCCCGCAACTACTATTATCCCGGCTGGTGGGAAGGGCAGGCGATGCTGCACTTCTTCTTCAACCTCGAAAAATGGAACAGTCTGCCGAAGCCCTACCAGGCCATCATCCGCAGCGCGTCGCAGACGGCCAATATGATCATGATGGCGCGTTACGACATGCTCAATCCGGCTGCGTTGAGGCGGCTGGTGAAGGCGGGCGCCATCCTAAGGCCGTTCTCGGAGGAGGTGCTCGACGGCTGCTTCAAGGCTTCGAACGAGGTCTACGCGGAGCTTTCCGCGAGCAACCCGAGCTTCAAGAAAGCTTACGACGCGATGACGGCGGTGCGCGCGGAGGAATTCCTCTGGTTCCAGCTCGCCGAGCACACCAGCGACACGTACATGATGATCCAGCAGCGCAAGAACGCACTCTAGGGCTCCAGAGAGACCGACTGCAAGGGTCCGAAGCCATCCTGCTGCGGGCGGCGTTTGCCCGTCCGTTGTTCTTACGCGATAAGCGTGCGGACCGCGGTGCGGATCTGCTCGAGCGTGAACGGCTTGATGATGACGTTGAGGTTCGGCGACTTCAACGCCTGGGCGCGGTCCAGCTCCTCGGCGAACCCGGACATGAGCAGCAGCTTCAGACGCGGCGAGGTCTCGATGGCGCGGCGGGCGAGATCGATGCCGTCGAGCCCCGGCATATGGACATCCGAAACCAGGACATCGATACCCTCCGGCGCGGCAATGAGCCTGTCGAGCGCCTCGGCGCCGTCCTGGGTGAGGTCTACCTTGTGACCATCGGATTCGAGCGCGCGCTTGACCAGATCGCGCGTCGCCTTGTCGTCGTCGGCCAGCAGAATATGAGCCATCCCTCGTCCTCCCGGACTTTGCTGCCGCTGTTACGGCCAGACTACTGCTCCTTCATGACGCCAACGCGTGGGGTTCGGATCTAGTCTATTCCTTCGTCATGCGGCCAACGAAAGGCAGCTCGCGATAGCGGTGCGCCACGTCCATGCCGTAGCCGACCACATATTCGTGGTTTCCTTCGAAGGCGCTGAAGTCGGCCTCCACGTCGACGGCACGGGGGACCTTCTTGTTGATCAGGACGCAGGTCAGAATCTGGGTGGCGCCGCGTGCGGCGATCAGATCCTTCGCGAACACGAGGGTGCGGCCGGAATCGAGCACATCGTCGATCAGCAGAACGTTGCGGCCTTCGACGTTGAGATCGAGATCCCGCAAAATCTCGACCTTGCCGGAAGAGGTCTTGCTCTTGCGGTAGCTCGAGAGCGTAAGGAAATCCACCTCGGGCTCGAGCCCGATGCGATGAAGGGCGCGGATCAGGTCGGCGGCAAACACGAAGCTGCCCTTGAGCACGGCCACGATCAGCAGGCGCTCGAGCTTACGGTCGGATATCTCCAGCGCCAGTTTCTCGAGACGGGCGGCGATGCTTTCCGCCGAATAAATGACCTCGACCTCGGAGTGTGCGCCGGATGTCTGCTCCGTCATGCCAATTCCTCTACCAGCGGTTCAGAGCGCGACCGGCTCCCCGTGAGAATGACGGGACCGAATCTCACTCGAAATCATAAGTTTAGAGCCTGATCCTTGTCCGAGACTGGGCACGGGACCGGCCGGTTTCGAGGCCGCGGGCTCTGCCGTCCTCAAGGTATCAAGTGATCCGCGGCCAAGTGCAAGGCCAGCGGCCTAATGTCGGTGAACGCAGTGCTGCCTCGATTGTACATGCCGTCGCCATATTCGTAACCGATTGATACTGCCGCCGCCTTCCCGCATATAGGCGCTCGACTATCGATCGAAACCATCTCAGTTCATTCCGGAGCGAAGCGACCGTGATACGGTTGACGAATGTCGGTCTCAAATACGATCGGGGGCCGGAGATCCTGTCGGAGGTGAACTTCCATCTCCGGCCGGGGTCGTTCCACTTTCTCACCGGTCCATCGGGCGCGGGAAAGACGTCGCTTCTGCGGCTGCTTTTCATGTCGCTCCATCCGACGCACGGACAGATCCAGCTCTTCGGGCAGGATGTGAGCCGCATCACGACCAGCAAGCGCGCGCCGCTGAGACGACGCATCGGCATCGTGTTCCAGGATTTCCGTCTGCTCGAGCATCTGACCACGTGGGAGAACGTGGCGCTGCCGCTGCGCGTGGTCGGCAAGCGGCTCGACGACTACAAGGAAGACGTCACGGATCTCCTACAGTGGGTCGGTCTCGGTGACCGGATGCACGGCTATCCGTCTGTGCTTTCGGGCGGTGAGAAGCAGCGCGCGGCCATCGCGCGCGCTGTGATCGGCAAGCCCGAGCTGCTGCTCGCCGACGAGCCCACCGGAAACGTGGACCCGCAGATGGCGCGCCGCCTGCTTCGCCTATTCATCGAGCTCAACAGGCTCGGCACCTCGGTTCTGATCGCGACACACGATCATCAACTGATGCGACAGTTCAAAGCCCCTCGCCTGGAGCTGCACGACGGCCATGTCCGGATCGTATGACAGACCCCCTGATCGGCCGGGTATGCGCGGATTGGGCTCCTCTCCTCGCACCCCGGAGTATGACGCCTATGACGACGGCGCCGTCGTGACACAGCAGGGCGGACGCACGTCGACGCAGTCTCGCGATCCCGCGTATGGCACCTACGAGCCGGAGCCGATCAGTCCGGATTCCCTCAGGACCGACTACGAGCGCGTCTCCCGGCCGGACATCTACGTGCCCACGCGGGAAGCGCGCAAAGTGCAGTCGCTCACGGCGCCGATCGTGCCGGCGGGATCGGTCACGGGCCGCTCGCTGACGCTCGTCATCACCATCATGTGCTTCCTGGCGTGCCTCACGGTCGGCGCGGTCTACATGATCCGCCAGTCCGCCAACGCCTGGTTGCGCGACATTGCGAGCGAGGTCACCGTCCAGGTGCAGGCCAAGGATGGGACGGATGCCGAGAAGCTGACGCAGCAGGTGGCGACCTATCTCGGCCAGCAGGCAGGCATCAGCAAGGTCACGGTGATGTCGGCGGCCGAATCGGCGGCGCTGCTCGAGCCATGGCTCGGGCCTATCGACGATCTCAACGCGCTCCCCCTGCCTCGCCTCATCGCCATCGAGCTGGATAGGGCCGGTACGCCGAACGTGGACGCGGTGCGCGAGGGCGTGGAAAAGCAGTTCCAGGGCGTCACCCTCGACGATCATCGGCGCTGGCAACGGCAGATCACGACCATCACGCACAGCTTCTCGCTCGGCGGGCTCGCCATTCTGGCGCTGGTCGCAATGGCGACGACGGCGATCATTGTCTCGGCGACCAAGAGCTCGATGGCCTCCAACCGCGAAATCGTGGAGGTGCTGCACTTCGTGGGCGCCACGGACCGCTTCATTGCCCGCGAGTTCGAGAAGCATTTCCTGCGGCTCGGCGTGCGCGCGGGGCTCGTGGGCGCGATCCTGGCGCTCGCGGTTTTCACGCTGATGCCAACCATCGTGCAGATCCTGGGCGGCGGGTCTCTCACGCTCTCCGAGCTGCACCGGCTCGTGGGTTCCGGGTCGCTCGATATGGCGGGCTACGTGCTGATGGGCATCGTGGTGGTGGTGATCGCTGCGCTTTGCATGCTGACGTCGCGTTTCGGCGTCTTCCGTATCCTTAACAGCAAGCATTGAGCGGCCGGCGGAGATCAGCCCGGCTGGGGCAAATTCCGTCGATTAATCAATCCTGAAGACGGCGTGAGCACGACTTGTCACAAGGGAGGCCAAATCAGCTAGTCTCCTCCCTGAGTAGGTCGCTCGTAGAGGGTTCGAGTCCGTGGTTCGGCGGGTCTCGGCCAGCTCAAGAGCGGGGTGGGCAGTCATGATTCCGAGACGCTTCGTCGTTGCTTTTCTCGGTGCGGCCGTGTCGCTGGTCGCATTCGGATTCGTGCTGTTCGCAAACTCCGTGATGCGCGAGCCGGAACTTCAGAACGCGCGCGCGGACGGCATCGTGGTGCTCACGGGCGGGCAGACCCGCATCACCGAGGCCGCCAGGCTTCTGCAGGATGGGCGCGCGCAGCGCCTGCTGATCTCCGGCGTGAACCAGAAGATCGGCCGGGCGTCCCTGCTCAAGATCTCCGGGCTCGACGAGAAGATTTTCGCCTGCTGCGTGGATCTCGGCTATGCGGCGCTGAACACGGTCGGCAATGCGGACGAGACGCGGCGGTGGGCGGAGGCGCTGGGCTATGACCGTCTGATCGTCGTCACGGCGAGCTACCATATGCCGAGGAGCCTCGCGGAGCTCGCGCGCGCCATGCCCAACATCGAGCTCATTCCGCATCCGGTGGCGCCCGATGTGCTGCGCCGGAAGGTTTGGTGGCTCGACGCGACGGCGGCACGGCTGCTTGCTGCCGAGTACGTCAAGTTTCTGCCGGCGGCGATCCGGCTGGTGGTCGCCCGTGGGGTCACTCCCTGGCAGGCGACCTCCGTGACTGCGGCGTCGGGCACGCCCAGCAAGTCGTAGACATAGGTCTAGACAATGTTGGCCCCGTCGGATTGATAGGTTCCGACCGGATCGTCTGCCCTGAACTGGACCCCGCCTTTCTATGCTTCTTCTCCGTTCCTATCTGTTCGCGCTGGCCTTCTACGTCACGACGGCGCTGTTCCTCGTACTCGGCTCGTGGCTGCTGCTCGGACCCAGGCGCTGGGCGATGGCGGGGCTCAAGCTGCACGCCATCGTCTCGGTGTGGCTGCTGCGCGTGATCGCGGGGACTAGGCTCGAGGTGCGTGGGCGCGAGAAGCTGCCCAAGGGCGCTTATCTCGTTGTCTCCAAGCATCAATCCGCGTGGGACACGTTCGGGCTCGTGCCGCTGTTCCGCGATCCGGCGATCGTTCTCAAGGACGAGCTCAAGTGGATTCCGTTCTACGGCTGGTTCTGCGTGAAGTTCGAGCACATCCTGGTGAAGCGCGACAAAGCCGCGAAGGCGCTGAAGCAGATGATCTCGGATGCGCAGTCCCGTGCCGCCGAGGGGCGCGAAATCGTGATCTTCCCCGAAGGCACACGCCAGGCGCCCGGCGCGCCGCCCGACTACAAGCCAGGGTATGTGGCGCTTTACGAGGCTCTCGAGCTTCCCTGCGTGCCGCTTGCCCTCAACTCCGGCCTCTTCTGGCCGCGACGCCAGCTCGTGCGCCATCCGGGCACGATCGTCGTCGAGTTTCTCGATCCCATTCCGGCCGGGCTGCCCCGCAAGGAGTTCCGGGCCATGCTGGAGGCCCGCCTCGAAGCCGCCTCTCAGCGGCTTGTCGAAGAGGGGAAGAAAAGTCTAGACGAGAACAAATAGGAACTTATAGAGAACATTTTGTTGACGATTTGGGGGTAAGCCCCTATATATTGGAGCCGTAATCAACGGTTCGAGGCGCGGATGAAAGACGCCCCCACGTTCCTTGCGCCGATCTCTGAGGAGATCTGGCGGCTCAAGTACCGGTTCACAAACGGTGGAGCGCAGGGGGGGCAGCCCGGCGAATCTCTGACGGAGACGTTCCGGCGCGTGGCGGAGGCGGGTGCCTCGGTCGAGAAAGGCGGAAAACGCGTCCGCGCACGCTGGGCCGATCGCTTCTACGAAACGATGGCTGACTTCGGCTTCCTGCCTGCGGGGCGCATTCTCGCCGGCGCCGGGACGGGACGCGCCGTCACGCTTTTCAATTGCTTCGTCATGGGCCGGATCGAGGATGATCTCGGCTCCATCTTCCAGAACGTCAAGGAAGCCGCGCTCACCATGCAGCAGGGCGGCGGCATCGGGCATGACTTCTCGACGCTGAGGCCCAAGGGGGCGCTGGTCAGAAGCATCGGCGCGGATGCGTCCGGGCCGGTGAGCTTCATGGACGTGTGGGATGCGATGTGCCGAACGATCATGTCCGCGGGCGCGCGGCGCGGCGCGATGATGGGCACGCTCAGTTGCTCGCATCCCGATATCGAAGCGTTCATCGACGTAAAGTCGGATCCGGTGCGCCTGCGCAATTTCAATCTCTCGGTGCTCGTGCCGGACGCGTTCATCGCTGCCGTTCGGGCCGACAAGCCGTGGGATCTCGTCTTCGAGGGAAAGGTCTACAGGACGGTCTCGGCGCGTGCGCTGTGGGAGCGCCTGATGCGGGCCGCTTACGACTACGCGGAGCCGGGCGTGATCTTCATCGATCGCGTCAATGCGATGAACAATCTCGCTTACTGTGAGCAGATCTGCGCCACCAATCCGTGCGGCGAGCAGCCGCTGCCGCCCTATGGCGCGTGCCTCCTCGGCTCCATCAATCTCGCCCAGCTCGTGAAGCATCCGTTCGAGGCGGGCGCGGCGATCGATGCCGCGGAGCTCGAGGAGCGGGTGCGCGTCGCGGTCCGTTTCCTCGACAACATCATCGATGTCTCGGGATACCCGCTGCCTCAGCAGAGGCAAGAGGCGATGGCCAAGCGGCGCATCGGTCTCGGCGTCACGGGGCTTGCGGATGCGCTCATTGCAGTCGGTGTGCGCTACGGCTCGCCGGAAGCCGAGACGCTCGCGCAGTCGTGGATGGCTTCGATCGAGCGGGCGGCCTATCTCGTGAGTGCGGAGCTTGCGGGTGAGAAGGGCGCGTTCCCGCTCTACGATGCTGAGCGGTTTCTCTCATCTCCCAACGTGGTGCGGCTGCCGGCAGAGGTGCGCGGCGCCATCGTGCGGGACGGCATTCGCAACGGCTGCCTCACCTCGATTGCGCCGACCGGCACCATCTCTCTCTTCGCAGGCAACGTTTCGTCCGGTGTCGAGCCGGTTTTCGATTTCCGCTACACGCGGCGTGTGCTCGGTAAGGACGGGGCGACACGGACGGAGGTGGTCGAGGATCTCGCGCACGCGCGCTTCAGGCGGATGTTCGGAGAGCGAGAGCCGCTCGGGCCGCAGTTCGTCACCGCGGGCGATCTCTCGCCGCGCGAGCATCTCGTGATGCAGGCGGCGATGCAGCGGCACGTGGACAGCTCCATCTCGAAGACCATCAACTGCCCGCCAGAAATTCCGTTCGAGGCGTTCAAGACGATCTATCTGGATGCTTTCGAACTGGGGCTCAAGGGCTGCACGGTCTACCGGCCGAACGCGGTGACGGGCGCCGTGCTCTCCCCGGTCGAGGGGGCTCCCGATACCTCCTCCGGTCCACGAGCGGAGGAAGCGGTTGCGGACGAAGCTCCTCGAAAGGCTCCGGCTGTGGCTGTTGCGGTGGCGCCGGTGGAGATTTCCGCCGCGCGGCATGGCGATGTCGTCTACATGTCGCAACCGCTCGATCGCGATACGGTGCTCGCGGGCTTTACCTACAAGCTCAAATGGCCGGAGAGCGATCACGCGATCTACGTGACGATCAACGACATCGAGCGCGACGGCCGCAGACGGCCGTTCGAGATCTTCATCAACACGCGCAATCTTGAGCACTATGCGTGGACGGTGGCGCTCACGCGCATGATCAGCGCCGTGTTCCGCCGTGGCGGAGACGTGGCGTTCGTGGCGGAGGAGCTCAAGGCGGTGTTCGATCCGCAGGGTGGGCGCTGGATCGGCGGGCGCTACGTGCCGAGCCTGCTTGCTGCGATCGGCGAGGTGATCGAGACGCACATGCGGCGGATCGGGTTCCTCACACCGGCCGATGGCGCAATCTCGCTTCCGATCGCGGAGCCCGTGTCGCTCGGCGGCGGAGAGGACGGGGCCGAGCGCCGTTCAGCGGGCGGTTCCGGGTCGAGGGCCGGAGTGGCCCCTACGCTGGGCCGAAGCTGTCCGCGATGTGCCTCACAGACCTACGTGAAGGAAGCCGGGTGCTGGGTCTGCCGCTCGTGCGGGTTCTCGCGTTGCGAGTAAGGCCGGGCCGCGGCGGGCTGTAAACGTGACAGATCCGTGGCAGGGAGCGGCCCTGGCGGGAGTGCTGCCCGAAACTGGTTAACTCAATGACTCGCAAGGGGCGTTCCCCAGGTGACAGCGCGAAGCGGGCGCGGCGCATTAAGGTTTCCCGCAGTGTCATTGCCCTGAAATGACTGAGATGGAGCCATATTTCGGCTGAAAATGCTCAGCACTCTCAGGGTCAGTTCGGTAGCGTCAAAGGCCGCGTAAACGGCAAAGGAACTTCGTCATGGGAGCGCGTGTCATTCAACTCGCAGAGATCAGAGCTCGCCGCTCGGCTCAGACCCCCGTCGTGGCGCTGGACAGCCCCTCGGAACTCAACGACCGGTTCCATTTCTGGAGCGGGGCTTCGGGGCGGCGTTACGTTCATTCCGTTTATGACCTGCTCGACTGCCCGGAAGTTCCGGCTGCCAATTTCCTGCTCGTCCGCCGCGATGGTTCGGGCCGCCGCTCGGTGCTGGCCATTGGCCACCTGACGCACGACGCGGGTTCGCTCAATCTCGCGGAGATCCGTCATCGCGGAGCCCGGCTCGGCGCCAACGAGGTTCACGTCCATCTGCTCGCCCCGTCCGCTCAGCAGCGCCGGATCGTGGAACTCGACTTGCGCGCCGGTCAGATCGACTGCGGCGCCAACGAGGAGCGCATCTCCGGAACGCGCCATTAGAACTCAACTCTTTTGAATTTGAGACCTTGCTCGCGCCGAACCTGAAATGGTCCGGCGCGATTTGCATTTCAGAGACCGTCTTGCGCTTCAGGCGAGGACCGCTCGCATCATCCAGAGCCCGAGGAACAATCCGAGCAGGGACATGGCCACGCTGCCCGCAACGTAGACGGCCGCCAGCAGGGGCTCTCCGCGCTCGATGAGGAGAGCGGTGTCGAGAGAGAAGGCCGAGAAGGTGGTGAAGCCGCCGAGGATGCCGGTGGCGAGGAACAGCCTCAGATCCGGCAGGATCTCTCCACGGGACGCGAACCAGCCTGCGGCGAGGCCCATCGCCGTCGATCCGATCACGTTGATGGTCAGGATGCCGTAGGGGAACCCGCTGCTCGCAAGGGCGGTGATCCAGATATTCATCACATGGCGCATCAGTCCGCCGATGCCGGCACCGATGAACACGATAATGGATGTTCTCATTCCTGTCTCCGCATAGGGCCTCGTTAGGCTCCCGCACGGGAAGCTCGAGGCAAGCTCCTACCCGCGCGAAAGCGCCTGGTAGGAGCCATCAGCCTTGCGGCGGTTGTCGGGAGACTCCATTCCCATCCCACGGCGCCAATCTGCGCGATGCGCGGGGGCTTGGCAAGGATCGGCGCAAGGATCAGCGCAAGGATCAGCCGCGCTTGGCGCGATAGCCGAAACGGTTGTCGCGCACGGTGCGGGGTGTCGCAAATGTCCGCGTTGCCCAGGCCCGTGCCAAGGCTGCCGTGGGGGAGCGTGCGCAGTTGGTGCTTGCTGCCCGCGCGGCGAGCGCGCCGGTGAGGGTGAGGAGCCTGTCGAGTCTCCGTTCCGAGATGCCAAGCTCTTTCAGGTGGCGGAGCGTGCTCAGGAGATAGTCGAGATTGGTGCCGCCGCGCCCTGCCGATCGGCGGATCAGGCTCGCCTCGCGGCGGAGGGGGAGGCAGCCGGCGTAGGCGGGGTGTGCGCGCTCGGCAATGTAAGTGATCGCCCACACGGTTCGCGGCGCTTCGCCCGTCTCGTGGCCGAGCACGACAGGCACCAGAGTCTCGCGATAGACGCCGTAGATCAACTCGCGGCGGCGGAGGTAGGAGACCGTTTCGGCTCGCCGCTCCGGCGCGATGCGAAAGGCGATGCCGTCGCAAATGCCGCCGCGGTCGAGGCCGAGCACGAGCCCCGGCTGGCGCTCGGTGCCGCGATAGTGAATGGAGTAGATGCAGAAGGCGCGGTGGAAGCCGGTGAGGCGCGCGCGGCGGGCTTCGGCATAGGCGAAGCCCGGGTTCCACATCAGCGATCCGTAACCGAAAACCCAAGTGTCGGCGGGCTCTACGGGCATCGGGATCGCTTGCTCCTCACTTGCGTTTGGCGGAGGGCGGCGTTGCGGGAGCCGGTCCCTTGGTGCGGCCGAAGTCGGGGGCCGCGATGTCCTGACCCGCCTGGATGATGTTGCGGCGGATGGCGCGGGCCTCGGTGAAGAGGCGATGCAGCGTCTCGCCGTCGCCGAAGCGGATGGCCCGCTGCAGCATGGTGAGATCCTCGGTGAAGCGGCCCAGCATGTCGAGCACCGCCTCCTTGTTGTTGAGGAATACGTCGCGCCACATGATGGGGTCGGAGGCGGCGATGCGCGTGAAATCGCGGAAGCCGCCGGCCGAGAACTTGATCACCTCGCTGTCCGTCACGCGCTCGAGATGGGCGGCCGTGTTGACGATATTGTAGGCGATAAGGTGGGGGACATGGCTCGTGATGGCGAGCACGAGGTCATGGTGCTCGGGCGTCATGATCTCGACCTTGGAGCCGAGCGCCTCCCAGAATTTCTTCAGCTTCTCGACGGCTGCCGCATCGGTGTGGGGCTCGGGCGTGAGAATGCACCAGCGGCCATCGAACAACTCGGCGAAGCCGGCTTCCGGGCCGGACTGCTCGGTGCCGGCGATGGGGTGGCCGGGGACGAAGTGAACGCCCTGCGGTACGTGAGGGCTCACGTCCTTCACGATGGACGCCTTGACGGAGCCGACGTCCGTGAGGATGGCGCCCGGCTTGAGGCTGCGCGCGATCTCCTTGGCGATTGGGCCGCAAAGTCCGACCGGCGTGCAGAGAATGACGAGATCCGCATCCTCGACCGCCTCGGCGGCCGTGACGAAGCCCTGCTCGATCAGGCCGAGGCGCATGGCGGTCTCGACGGTCGCGGGTGTGCGGGCGGAGCCGACGATGGAGCCGGCGAGGCCGCCGCGGCGGCAGCCATGACTGATGGACGAGCCGATAAGCCCGATGCCGATCAGAGCGACGCGGTCGAACATCACTTTCGTCATGCGTGAGAGCCCACGAATTCTGCGAGGGCATCACGCACTTTTCGGTTCTCATCCTCGGTGCCGATGGTGAGGCGCAGGGCGCCAGGCAGGCCGTAGCCCGCCACACGGCGCAGGATGATGCCCTTCTGCTTCAGGAAGGCGTCACAGGCGGCAGCATCGCGGCCGGGACCATCCGGGAAATGGATCAGGATGAAGTTGGCGACGCTCGGCGTCACGCGGAGGCCGAGCTTCTCGATCTCGCTGGTGAGCCAGGGCAGCCATTGCTCGTTGTGGTGGACGGCGGCCTCGATGTGGGCCCAGTCGTCCATGGCGGCAGCGCCCGCAGCGATGGAGGGCGCGGAGAGATTGAAGGGGCCGCGGATGCGGTTCAAT
Organism: Hyphomicrobium sp. DMF-1; assembly: GCF_027886585.1. NCBI lineage: Bacteria > Pseudomonadati > Pseudomonadota > Alphaproteobacteria > Hyphomicrobiales > Hyphomicrobiaceae > Hyphomicrobium > Hyphomicrobium sp. DMF-1. The sequence goes on from NZ_CP115706.1 coordinate 641,110, forward strand.
GCGTCGGCGACGGCTGCCGGGCAGTACGCCCAGCCGATGCGCAGGCCCGCTAAGCCGAAGATCTTGGAGAATGTGCGCGTCATCACCGTGTTCTCGGTGGTGGCGACCAGCTCGAGGCCCGCCTCGTAGTCGTTGCGGCGCACATACTCGGCGTAGGCTGCATCGAGCACGAGCAGCACGTCGGACGGGAGACTGGCGCGCAGGCGGCGCACCTCGTCGATGCCGAGGTAGGTGCCCGTGGGGTTGTTCGGGTTGGCGAGGAAGACGACGCGGGTGCGCGGGGTGACCCTGGCGAGGATCGCGTCCACGTCGGCCTTGAGGCCGGTCTCGGGCGCGACCACGGGCGTCGCGCCGGCTGCCAGGATGACGATGCGATAGAGCAGGAAGCCGTGCTCGGTGAAGAGCCCTTCGTCGCCCGGCCCCAGGTAGGCGTGGGCGATGAGGTTGATCAGCTCGTCCGATCCCGCGCCGCAGACGATGCGGTCGGGATTGAGACCGAAGCGGCGCGCGATGGCGTGCCGAAGCGCCGAGGCCTGACCGTCAGGATAGCGCTCCAATGCGCTGCCCGCCTGCGTGAACGCCTCCACCGCCTTGGGGCTCGGCCCAAGGGGCGTCTCGTTCGAGGAGAGCTTCACAGGCTTCAGCCCGCCCGGAACATGGCTTTCGCCCGGAACGTAGGCCTCGATGTCTAGGACGCCAGGACGGGGTTTCGGAGCGGCAGGGGCCATGGGTGGCTTCCAGGATGGTCGTTTTCAGGATGGCCTGGCCAGGGCGGCGCAGGCGAGGCCCCGTGATACCGAGGGAGCCGCCAAAGCGCAAAGGATTAAGCATCGCAAGGGGCTGGGACGCCCTCGACGAGATGGGGCGCCTTCCAGACCGCGCGCGGAGAGGGGTGATCTCTGACGGGAGATTTTTTCAGTTCCCGTTTTACAAACTTTTAGTCGCGAATGCCGAAAGCTCATTTCAATGCGAAATTGCGGAATCAATTCGCTAAATGACCATCGAATATAGGTTATCGGAGATGCGGCGTTGCGGCTTGAAAATCGTCTTCTGCTTTTTGTTTTTGCATCGTCTTTTGTCATCTCTTTTACGGGTGCTCATGAGGCCCTCGCGGACAAGATTGGCGCGAGCAACCTGCCGCGTCCTGCTCCTGGGCTCAAAGGCCGGATCAACGACGCGGACGGTGCTACCTCGGCGGCTGTTCTCGGCGGCAGTCTCGGCTTCACATCCAACGCCGGCCCCACCCTCGCCGAGGTGCCGAGCGCGTTTCACGACCGGGCCTTCGGCTATGCGCACGTGTTCTCCACGCCCCTAGGCCGGCTGGATCTCGGTCTCAATCTCTCGGAGCGGCGCTACGTATCCTTCCAGGACGCGAACGAGCGGGCTGCCAGTCTCGCGATGTCGCTCTCTAAGGACTGGGCCGGGCAGCAGACGCTGCTCGCCTTTGCGACGTCTGCCGGGCGCGACGTGGAGGAGCGCCTGGGGGAGACCAGCGTGTCGCTTTCGCACGCCTGGACCAGTGGCCGGCTGAGACCCTATCTCAAAGCGGAGACGGCGCTTCTCGATTATCGAGATCTGCCGGATCCCTTCCAGCCCTCCGGCAATCAGGACGACCGGGACCGTCTTTCGTCCCGGCTACAGGCTGGAATGCGCATGACTCTCACGGAGCATGTGGAGCTCGAGCTGGGAGGCGGCGTCGACACCAAGCACTACCTCACCCGCACGGACGATTTCGGCGTGCGGCGCGGGAGCGTCTCACTCTTTCCAGCGATTGGGCTCGCGTATACAGGCGAGACCGGAACCCTGAGAGGGCTTTATATGCCGTTCTGGCGGGACTTTCGTGACGATCTATTTGCCGATGGGTGGCATCACGGCTACGCGGTGGAAGGTGAGATGAAGCTGTCGGATACGCTCAAGGCCTTCGCCTCCGCGCGCTACGGTTTCGAAGAGACGGACTTCCTGATCGCTAGCGCGGCCTACGAATCGGTCGCGATCGCGGGAGTCGTTTGGACCGTTGGAAAGGGAACTCTCTCGCTCGCCGCATCGCAGACGCGGCGCTCCTACGACGATCTGGATCTCGTCGCGCTGGCGCGGTTCGATGAGAAGTTTGAAGTGGCCCTATCCGGAGAGATGCCGCTTGTGGAAGACCTCTCTCTCAATGGGCGTATCGGATATCTCGACTACAGGAGCTCGTTCGGCGATATCCGGACAGACGCTTTTACGGCGGCGATCGGGCTGACTTATGCGGTAGCCCAATGAGGGGGCGAGGGTCGGGTGGGCTGTACTCGCCCCCTCAAAGAGTCAGCGGCCGCCGATTCCGAGACCAAGGCCAAGCCCGAGGCCAGCCTTGACTTTCACGATGTTCAGGACATTGAGCTTGGCGCCCACCTGTGCTCCGGCACCGACGCCGATGGCGGGGCCGCCGTGGCCGTGGCTGCCGCCGCGGCCGCCGGCCTGTGCCGGAACGGACATGGCGAGGGCAAGGGTCGCTGCGAGCGCAATGCAAGCCGATTTCATGCTGGTTTCTCCTTTGGCGCGTTTTAAGTTTTTGTGCCGTTTTGCTTTGGCCATTGTTTTGTAATTCGATCCGAATTGGATCGCAAATTAATCAGCGTATAATGGTGAAATGCTGGAACGAATATTTCTTCGTCATTTGAATGATTTGTGGGTGCTTTTCCTTGCGTTTATCGGGTCATTTGCCCTGGGGCCCGGAAGGGGGCGGCGGAGGATTTTCCGCCACGTTGCCGGTCGAGGCGGGCCGGAGGGCCGAAGTCGAGAAGATTTGTCGCGCCGTAGAAGCTGGGGAACGCGGGCTATCTGCCCGGAATTTCGACGTATTCCCTGCGTCTGGTTGCCCCAATCAACCGAATGGCGGGAAGCGCTAGCTTAGGCTTGAAGCGAGCTTGCGGCTCGCCAATGGCATTGAGGAATGACGACGTATTACGATTACCTGAGGGACAGGGTGCTGGCGTCGGCCGTTTCGAACCAGGCGCAACTCGAGCACCTGATCCATGCCGAGCGGAATGCTTTCTGGCAGCAGATCTGTATGAACCCGGCCTACGACGAGCACGCCAGAATGGGCGCGCTCGCGGCGTTCGACGAGCAGGCCTCGCGCGTTCTGAGTGAGCATGCGGGCCGGTTCGGCCGCCCGCAGCCTGCGCCCGTGGAGCCGGCCGCCGCGATCTCCCATCATGGCGGAGGAGCGGTCGCGCATGGCGGTGTCCGTGAGCGTCTGCCCGCGCGATCGCGTGCCCTCTCGCGGGATCTGTTCTTTTTGCTGGTCGGTCTCGTTCTAGGCGTGATGCTCGGCGTCGCCGCCGCCTACTTCGGACGGGCGGTGCTCGTGGGGTCCGCGGCGAGCGCGGGCGGGGGTGGTGCGCTCGGGATCACGGGGCTCACCGCGTCCAAGTCTTCCTTCAAGTTCGTGCGGAGCAACCCGAGCGAGCCGGAGGGTGAGATCGAGGTCGCGTATGCGGACGGCGCGCCCCGTGGGCTCACCTGCACCGTGGAGGCGAGCTATCGGCAGGTTCTGGAGTATGTGAAGTTCGACAGCGGGTGCCGAAAGGTGTCGTTCAAGTTCCTGCCGGCGGCAGATCTCTGGGCGAACTGGAACTACCTCGAAGGCTACATGGTGTTTTCGACCACCATCAGCTCAGCCTCTGGCGGCCATTGGGAAGGCTCCGCCAGCGTCTATTTTTCCGTCAATGGAACGACGTGAGAGATAGGCAATGCCGCAGAGCCGATCCGGCTCCGCAGCTCACTGCATATAGGGGCTGTCGCCGCCGTGCGGCGCGTTCGGCGTGGAGAAGAAGAAGCCGTTGTCGAACGGGCCGGCGTTGGTCTGAGCCTGGACGGTGGGGTCCACGAAGCGGCGCGTGTTGGTGCCCTGCAGATACTTGTAGGAGTATCCGCCACGACGGGGCGCCGGACGAACGACGCCACGCAAAGGCTTCTCTTTCGCATAGGCCTTCTGGGCGAAAGCCGGCTCGGAAGCGACAGGCACAGCGAGCAGAGCCGCGGCCACGATCATTTTGAAGAGACCAAGAGTTTTCATAGCTCTAAATTAACCCAGGTTGGGGGTGCATGTCGATGTGGGGCGGTGGTCCTGGTCTTCTTTCGGCCGCCGGGTGTGGCTTTCAGAACCTCCGGCGGGGCGCGTTCTTACCCAAGCTCGCCCTACCATCGGCGAGCCGGGATTTAGGATTAGTTAACGCTGTTACCCAGGGCCGGTTCCCGGCCGGCGACGTGCGTCATCCCCCCGGCCTTGACCGCGGCGGGCAAGCTCCGATATTCAGAATGTCTTCGCTCGTGGTGATTTGGCCGGCCGGCTTGCAGCCACGTTAAATAAGTCGCTAAATGGGCCGTCGCACACCCGATATTTCGGTTGGGCCGGCCTCAGGTCAGGGCCGGTGTCGAGATCCCGTCATGGACGGGTCGGGAGTGCGCAAGGCATGGGCACGTTTTCCGCGTCCGAAGGGGCTGACCGTTCCGGCGAACCCAGGGTAGAGGCGCGGCTTTCCGAGGTAAGCCGTCCCTCCAGTCCGACGGTCGTGTTTCCCGAAGACAAGCCCTTGCGGCTCGAATCCGGCCAGCTGCTCGCGCCGCTCTCGATCGCCTATCAGACCTACGGCACCCTCAACGCCGACAAGTCGAACGCTATTCTCATCTGTCATGCGCTGACGGGTGACCAGCACGTGGCCAGCCGCCATCCCGTGACCGGCAAGCCCGGCTGGTGGGAGGCGCTCGTCGGCCCGGGCAAGCCGGTCGATACGGATCGCTTCTTCATCATCTGCCCCAATATCCTCGGCGGCTGCATGGGCTCGACAGGGCCTGCCTCCCTCAACCCGAAAACCGGCAAGCCCTACGGTCTCGACTTTCCTGTCATCACCATCGGCGACATGGTGGATGCGCAAGTGCGCCTCATCGACCATCTCGGAATCAATCAGTTGTTCTCGGTGATTGGCGGCTCCATGGGCGGGATGCAGGTGCTGGAATGGGTGACGCGGCAGAGGGAGCGCGTGGCGACGGCCATTCCGATCGCCACGGCGCCCTGGCATTCCGCGCAGAACATCGCGTTCCACGAGGTCGGGCGGCAGGCCGTGATGGCCGATCCGGATTGGCGTGGCGGCAACTACTACGAGGACGGCGTCGTTCCCAAGAACGGGCTCGCGGTGGCGCGCATGGCGGCCCACATCACGTATCTCTCGGAGAAGGCGCTCCAGGGCAAGTTCGGGCGCAATCTCCAGGACCGCGCGGCGCGCTCGTTCTCGTTCGATGCGGATTTCAAGATCGAGAGCTACCTGCGCCACCAGGGGTCTACGTTCGTCGATCGCTTCGATGCCAACAGCTATCTCTACATCACGCGCGCCATGGACTACTTCGATCTCGAGAATGCGCACGGCGGTAAGCTCGCGAACGCTTTTGTCGGGACGAAGACGCAGTTCTGCGTGGTGTCGTTCACGAGCGACTGGCTCTATCCGACGCGCGACAGCAAGGCCATCGTGAAGGCGCTCAACGCGGTTGCCGCTAACGTGAGCTTCGTCGAGATCGAGAGCGACAAGGGCCATGACGCATTCCTGCTCGAGGAGCCCGAGTTTCACGCCACGGTGCGCGGCTTTCTGACGGCGGCCGCGGCCAAGCGCGGCCTCGCCGCCTACGCGAGGGGGATCTGATGCAGAAAGCGGTTCCTTTCGCCGGTCAGCAGCGCGCAGACCATCTGCTGATCGCGGAAATGGTAGCGCCCGGGTCGCGCGTGCTCGATGTGGGCTGCGGGGACGGTGCTCTCCTCAAGCTGCTCGCGGAGACCAAGGGCGTCGATGGGCGCGGCGTCGAGCTTTCGCGCGAGAAGGTCAATCTCTGCGTGAAGCACGGGCTCTCCGTGATCCAGGGCGACGCCGACCGGGATCTGGCCGACTATCCGGATCAGGCCTTCGACTACGCGGTTCTGTCGCTCACCATCCAGGCGACGCGCGATCCGAAGACGGTGCTCACCAATCTGTTGCGCATCGGGCGGCGGGCCATCGTGTCGTTTCCGAACTTTGGACACTGGAAGATCCGCGCGCAGCTTCTGTTCACGGGGCGCATGCCGATGACGCCCAATCTGCCCGAGCCCTGGTACACGACCGCGGACGCGCATCTCTGCACGATCAAGGATTTCGTGGATCTGGTCGCGCTGGTCGATGCGGAGGTGGAGGAAGGAGTGGCCTTCAACAGCAAAGGCGAGCGGCTGCCCATACGCCGGTCGCTGTCGCTGCAGAACCTGCTCGGTGAAAAGGCCGTGTTCAAGTTGAAGCGGCGTGGCTAGCTCCAGGTCTCTAATGAGACCGACGAGTCACGTTTCGGACTGACGGGTCCGAAGCGATCATGGTTCGGTCCTCTATCCGTAAGCTGGGCGAGGCGTGTCGATCTGCGTCAGCGGGCCGTGACGAGGTTGCGGAACGCCTTGGCGCGTGCGGGCTTGCCGTTGACCGGGGCCACGATCTCCTTGCGCGCCTCCACCATGAGAACGCCGCCGAACCTCGGAGACATCCGCGTGCCGATGCGTTCCCACGCGGTGGCGGAGCGCACGAGCATGCTGCGGTCGAAGGGGGGCAGGTGCAGCGCCGTGGTCCAGCTCAGTGGCGTGAAGAGCGATTGCGCGAGCAGCACGTCGAGCTGCGAGCGGCTGTAGGGGCGTCCGTAGCCAAATGGCGTGGTGTCGACATGTGCCCATAGTCCGCGCCGGTTCGGCACCACGATCAGGAGGCGGCCCTGCGGCGCCAGCGCGCGCCAGAGCTCCCGCAGAAGCGGGGTGACCTGCTCGGCGACTTCGAGGCAATGGATGACGAGCAGGCGATCGATGGCGTTGTCCCGCACGGGGAGAGATCCCTCCTCGACCAGCGTCGAAAGGATCGGCGAGGCGGGAGGCCAAATGAGTGCGCCCTGGCTTTCGGGCATGAAGGCCGCGAAGCTTCGCGCGTCGTTGCGGTAGCTGCCGAGAAACGGCGTGCCGAAGCCGAGGCTCGCGACCGTTTCGCCCGGTGCAGGCCCCCACTGGGAGCGGATACGGCGAGCGAGAATGCGTCGCGCGATCTGGCCGAGCGGCGTCGCGTAGAAATCCCGCAGAGTGGCGACGTCGAGATGCATGCGTCTCAGGGGGTCCTGTTCTAGCTCGTACCCGGTCTCTTTTCGCCCGATCGGCCCCGGTATGACAAGCTCGGGCGCGCCGGAGTGGCGCCGCTTCGCGCCTTACCGCGGAAAACCGCTTCACACTTCTCCGGAAGCACTCTAGCCTTGCTCCAGAGCCCCTCATGCAATGCGGGCGAGTCACAAGAAACATGACCCAACCGCAAATCCATCAGTTTCCGTGTCTCAAAGACAATTACGGCGTGCTCGTTCATGACGCGGACGGGGGCGTGACGCTGTCCATCGACGCGCCGGATGCGGCTGCCGTGACCCGGGCGCTCGACGAGCGGGGCTGGCGGCTCACGCATATTCTTGTGACACACCATCACGCCGATCATACGGCCGGGATCGCGGCGCTCAAGGCGGAAACGCATTGCACGGTGATCGGGCCGCGTGGCGAAGCGCAACGCATTCCGTGCCTGGACGTGGCGGTGGGCGAGCCCGACGTGCTGCCGCTCGGCAGTCTTTCGGTGCGCGTGCTCGATACTCCGGGGCACACCATAGGTCATGTCACCTATTGGATCGAGAAGGCCGGGGTCGCGTTCGTCGGGGATACGCTGTTCGCGATGGGCTGCGGCCGAGTTCTGGAAGGCACGGCCGAGATGATGTGGGGTTCGCTCGTGAAGATCGCGGCCTTGCCAGGCGAGACGCTCGTCTATTGCGGCCACGAATACACGGTCTCGAACGCGAAATTCGGGATTTCGATCGAGCCGGAGAACGCCCTGCTCCAGCAGCGTTTAAAGGACGCGGAGGCGACGCGTGCCGCGGGGGCTGCCACGCTTCCGACGCGCATCGATCTCGAGCGGGAAACCAACGTGTTCCTGCGCGTCGACAGGCAGGATCTGCGCGAGCGGCTGGGGCTTTCCTCGGCGCCGGACTGGAAAGTGTTCGCGGATCTTCGCGAGCGCAAGAACCGCTTCTGAGACGCAGAGGCCCACACGCATGGATGCCGATCAGATCATTGCGGCTCTCGGCCTCGCGCCTCATCCCGAGGGCGGCTATTTCCGCGAGACGTTTCGTGATGCGGCGCAGACCGGCGGCCGGTCACAGTCGACCGCGATCTATTTCCTGCTCAAGGCGGGACAGGTCTCGCGCTGGCATCGGGTGGATGCGGTGGAGGTCTGGCATTGGTATGCGGGGGCGCCGCTCGCGCTTTCGATCGCCGCTCCCGGAGCCACGGCTCAAACGCTGCGGCTTGGCCCCGCTCTCCTCGATGGGGAGCGTCCGCAGGGACATGTGCCCACGGGACATTGGCAACAGGCCTGGTCGCTCGGGGCATGGACGCTGGTCGGGTGCACCGTCGCACCGGGGTTCGAGTTCGCAGGGTTCGAGATGGCGCCGCCGGATTTCGTGCCGGGTGCCGCAACCTCCTGATCCAGCACGGCAGAGGCCCTGACCGGCGGCCCAGTCATGCGGTTTTGGTCATTCGCCGCGACCGGCTGAGCGGGGGTGTCCGAAACGCCGGATTCGCATGGCGGCCGTCAGGTTCGGGGGCAATTTGGAACCGGTTGGGGCGATGCCTTGAGTTTTCCACCACTCATTATGTGAACTCGACGAGGTCAGGTTATTGATTTTTCTAGCCTTCGAGCAATTCCTGGGGACCGGGTCCGCCCTACGCTTGCCGCTCAAACCCGACTCGTAAAGAGTGCGAATCAATAGGGAAAAGTATGCGCGCAGCGGGGGTTGCTAAACATGAAGGTGGAGTCCACCGGGGCTGTTCTCAGTACGGTATTTGTCGATTACGACAACATCTACCTGTCGCTGAAAAGAAAGAACGAAGAGGCCGCGAAGCGGTTCGCGAAGGACGCGGCGCTGTGGCTGCGTGAGATCGAGAGCGGCCGGCTGATCACGCCGACTAACGGCTCGAACTTCGTGGCGCCGCGGCGCATCGTGATGAGCCGGTGCTACGGCAACCCGGTTCCGCGCCGCAATGCGAACGACAACTCGACGGACATGAACTCGTTTCCGTTCGTGCGTCACCACTTTCTGCGCGCGGGCTTCGAGGTGGTCGACTGCCCGCCGCTGACGGCCCAGCTCAAGAACTCCGCCGACATCCGGATGGTGATGGACGTGCGCGACGTGCTCAATCACGAGACGCGCTTCGACGAGTTTATCCTGCTCTCGGGAGACGCGGACTTCACGCCGGTTCTGCACCGGCTTCGCGCGCATGCGCGCCGCACCGTGGTGTTCGCGAACGATCATACGGCACAGCCCTATACGGCCATCAGCGATGGCGAGGTGCGCGAGGCTGATCTGATCTCGCTGCTGCTCGAAGGGCGCATCGAGGCCGAGGTGAAGACGGGCGGCGAGTTGCGTGCGCCGAGCACCGCCGAGCTCGAAGGGATGCGCAAGTCCATCGTCGCCGAAGTCGTGGGAACTGTGCGCTCCGCAGCGCAGCCGGTTCCGCTCGAGGCATTGGCGGATCGCGCCGTGCGCACGCTGGGGCACGACAAGACCGTGGGATCCTCTTGGGGAGGTGCGGGAAGCTTCCGCGATCTCCTCAGCAAGGCGCTGCCCAAGGACATCAAGCTCACTGACCAGCCTCCCTATTTCGCCTACGAGCCCACGCGGCAGATCTCGCGCGAGATCGAGACGCGTCCTGAGCCGCCGGTTGCACGCGAGCGCGCACCCGAGCTGCCGGAGGCCCGTTTCGAGCCGCGCTTCGAAGCGCCCCAGAGCCGCCGCGCGGAGAGCCGTCCCGAGACCCAGAAGGACGCGCGTTTCGATGCGCCGCGTGCCGAGCGCCCGATCGCCGAACGCGATCCGCGTGGTGCCGAGCCTCGCGTGGATGCGCGCTACGAGGAGGCGCGTTATGCGCTTCCGCGCGAAACGCGGACCGAGCTTGGCGAGCCGATGCGGGAGATGCCGCGGGCTCCGCAGCCGTCGTTTGACCGGCGTGACGAGCCCCTGCCTGCGCGGCAGGAGCGCGCTCCTCAGGCGCGCGAAGCGCAGCCGTCGCAAGCCTACGGTTCGCAGCCGTTCTTCGCCCCGCCGCCGGATCGTACGCAGCTTGGTGCCCCGGCTCCGCGTGCGCCGATGCCTGAAGCTCCGACTCCACAGCAGGCGACTGGCGCCTTCGCTGCGCGTCCGCCCCACCAGGCTCCGGCTCCCGCTGCTCCGCAGCCGGAAGCTTATGCCGCGCCGCGCGCACCGGTGCCGCCGCAGCAGCCGTCGGCCCGTAGTGTCGATCAGGCCTCGCAGATCCAGCAGTCGATCGCGCGGATTCACGAAGCCTGCCAGGCGCCGCCGCTGTCGCCGCCCGAATATCGTGTGCTGTTCGAGGTGATGGCGGAGGAGATCACGGCCAACAATCTCTCCGGCCAGCAGACGCTTATCAACATCGTGCAGCGCGCACGCGAGATGGGTCTCGAGGTGCGCCGCGACGACGTCCGCTTCGTGCTGGAAGTTGTGAGCGAGGCCGATCCCTGGTTCGAGCAGGGGGCTTCCGCCAACCTGTTCGCCAGCCGGTTCCGCAATTTCGTGGTGGCACGCTGCCGCTCGCAGGGGCTCAACCTCTCGGCCGACGAGATCGATCTCATCGATGCCTGGTTTGGAGGCGCGCCGCCGTCGCAGCGCGCGGCTGCACCGGCTCAGCAGGCGCCGGCTCGTCCGTCGGCACCGCAGGGTTATGGTGTGCCACCGCCCCAGCAGCAGGTGGCCGATCGCTGGCCGGCGCCGGAGAGCCGCGGGTTGCCGAGTGCGCCGCAGCCTTCGCAGGCGTTCGGGGCCGAGCCCGAGGATGAGTTCCCGCGCATCGTTCGCTCGCGTCTGCGCGGGTAAAGACGCGCTCTCACGCAGAAAAAAAGCCGGCGGTCTCCACGAGGGCCGCCGGTTTTCTTTTTGGATATGCGTGATCCCGGACGTTCCTTCGGTGAGAGCCTGTTTCCAGCCGAGCCCTGGGCCGCAGCTTTGTCCTCGCCTCTTCTTCTGCGTGTCTGGACCCCGACCTTCGTCGGGGTGACGAGTAAGAGAGCAGACCGCCCAAATAAGTACGTCATCCCGGCGGAGGCCGGGATCCAGACACGCGTCCGTTAAACACGGAAAAGAAAAAGGCCGCGGAGGGTGCTCCGCGGCCTTTCCTAATTTCGGATCTTCGAGGCGAGATCAGACGGCGATGTAGTGGCCGCCGTTCACGTCGAGGCAGGCGCCAGTGATGAAGCCGGCTTCGTCAGCGGCAAGGAAGGCCACGGCGCGAGCGATCTCCTCGACGGTGCCGAGGCGGCCGACGGGGATCTGCGGCAGGATCTTGCTTTCGAGAACTTCCTTCGGCACAGCGGCGACCATCTCGGTGTTGATGTAGCCGGGTGCGATGGTGTTGACGGTGATGCCCTTGGCAGCGCCCTCGAAGGCAAGGGCCTTGGTGAAGCCGTGCATGCCGGCCTTGGCGGCCGAGTAGTTGGTCTGGCCCATCTGGCCCTTGCGGCCGTTGATCGACGAAATGTTGATGATGCGGCCGAAGCTGCGGGCGCGCATGCTGTCGATCACGAGGCGGCTCATGTTGAAGACGGAGTCGAGGTCGACGCTGATGACCTCGCGCCACTGTTCGGGCGTCATCTTGTGGAGCATGGCGTCGCGGGTGATGCCAGCGTTGTTCACCAGCACGTCGATGGGGCCGAGGGCCTTGGTGATCTCTGCCACGCCCTTGGCGCAGGCGTCGTAGTCACCGACGTTCCACTTGTAGACGGGGATGCCGGTCTCGACCTGGAACTGCTGCGCGGCGGCGTCGTTGCCAGCGTAGTTCGCGGCGACGCGATAGCCCTTGTTCTTGAGTGCGATCGAGATGGCGTGGCCAATGCCACGCGTGCCACCGGTAACGACTGCGACGCGGGTCATGAGTGGAGATCTCCCTAGAGCAAATTTCTGTTTGATTGCGGTGCCGGTGAGTAGCCCTCCCGCCAACGCAGCGGGAAGTCACCAAAATGAAGCAGCACGTGCGGAGAATGGTCGCGGTGGATAGGGCGTTTCCTCCCCCCTTGGGTAGGGGGAGGATCGCTTTCCTTAGTCGCGCTCGACGCAGAGGGCGACGCCCATGCCGCCGCCGATGCACAGCGTGGCGAGGCCCTTCTTCGCGTCGCGGCGCTGCATTTCGTAGAGCAGCGTCACGAGGATGCGTGCGCCCGAGGCACCGATCGGATGGCCGATGGCGATGGCGCCACCGTTGACGTTCACCTTGTCGGTATCCCAGCCGAGGCCCTTGTTGACGCTGATCGCCTGCGCGGCGAACGCCTCATTGGCCTCGATGAGATCGAGATCCTGGACAGTCCAGCCCGCCTTCTCCAGCGCCTTCTTGGAGGCGGGTATGGGGCCGGTGCCCATGATCGACGGATCGACGCCCGCGTGTGCCCAGGACACGATGCGCGCGAGCGGCTTCACGCCACGCTTCTTGGCTTCCTCGGCGGTCATGAGAACCACGGCGGCAGCGCCGTCGTTGATGCCGGAGGCGTTGGCTGCCGTCACGGAGCCTTCCTTCGGATCGAAGGCGGGGCGCAGCTTGGCGATGCTATCGAGCGTCACGCCGTCCTTGATGTACTCGTCGGTGTCGACGACGACGTCGCCCTTCTTGCCCTTGATGGTGACCGGTGCGATCTCGTCCTTGAACTTGCCGGCCTTGCGCGCAGCCTCGGCCTTGTTCTGCGAGGCAACGGCGAAGGCATCCTGCTCGGCGCGGCTGATCTGCCATTGGCGGGCGACGTTCTCGGCCGTCGTGCCCATGTGGTAATTGTTGAACGCGTCCCAGAGGCCGTCCTTGATCATGGTGTCGACGAACTTCACGTCGCCCATCTTGGTGCCGTCGCGCATGTGAGCCGCGTGCTTGGACTGGCTCATGCTTTCCTGGCCGCCAGCGACGACGATCGAGGCCGAGCCGGTCTGGATCTGCTGGAGGCCGAGGGCTACGGCGCGCAGGCCGGAGCCGCAGATCTGGTTCATGCCCCAGGCCGGGGTGTCGACGGGAATGCCTGCCGCGAGAGAGGCCTGGCGAGCCGGGTTCTGTCCGTGTCCGGCCGTCAGGATCTGGCCGAGAATGACCTCGGAAACGTCACCAGGGGCGGTTTTGGCACGCTCGAGGGCGGCGGTGATGGCAACCTTTCCGAGCTCGTGAGCCGGAAGGCTCGCCAGGGTGCCGTTGAACGAGCCGACGGGCGTTCTGGCTGCACCGGCAATGACGATAGTGGTGTTATCCGCACTCATGAGTGCTTCCTCCTCGGGGGGAAATCTGGGGCGTTTCTTGGCCTTTGGGTGGGGGAGCCGTCTTTGACATGCATCAAGACCAACGGCCCCTATGTGCACGATAGCAGTAGCGTGTCGCTGCTCGCAATTAGGTCTTTATGTCGGGACTTTGCTTGGCAGGTATGCAGTTAGGTATGGAAGCCCGTCTCCGGACTGTGCTACGATGACGCACTGCGAAGAGGTGAAAGTTGATGGCACAGCCGATGCTTAACAAATCCGACGTAAGCCCAGAGAAAAAAGAGGCGGTCGTCATCAAGAAGTATGCGAACCGGCGCCTCTACAATACCGAGACCAGCACCTACGTGACGCTGGACGACTTGGCGCAGATGGTTCGCAACGACAAGGATTTCGTGGTTTACGACGCGAAGTCCGGCGACGATCTCACGCACGCCGTGCTCACCCAGATCATCGTGGAGCAAGAGAGCCGGCAGGGCGGGCAGACGCTTCTGCCCATTCCGTTCCTTCGCCAGCTCATTCGTTTCTACGACGACAACATCGGCAGCATGGTGCCGAGCTATCTCCAGTTCAGCCTCGAGAACCTCGTGAAGGAGCAGGAGAAGTTCCGGTCGATGTTCGCCAATGCGTTCGCCAATCCGGCGGCTGCATTCGAGGCCTATCAGGACCAGGCGCGCAAGAACATGGCAATGTTCGAGCAGGCCATGAACATGTGGACCTCGTTCGGCGGCGCGGCCAACTTCCAGGCGAAGCGGGATGAGGCGGGCGAGGACCAAGCCCAGGCCGCCGGCGGTGCGGATGCGCCCAAGGGCGAGATCGACGAGCTCAAGGCGCAGCTCAGCGCCATGCAGCAGCGCATCGAGCGGCTTGCGAAGGGGAACGAGTAAGCCTCGTTTCGGCCAAGACCCAAATCGGCCATGTATTTTGTCTTGGGCAAGGTCTTCAGCTCTTCACATCTGAAGAGCGTTGACGTGGTCTGTCGCGCCTAAAGCAAGCCTCGCCGCTTCATCTCGTCGACAGTGATCGGCGAGCCGTGCAGGAATCCCTGCAGGTAGGTGATGCCGACAGAGCGGAGGAAGATCGCCGTCTCCTCGTCGCTCACCCATTCGGCCACGGTCTCAAGTCCGAATGCCTGCGCGATCTCGATCATCGTCTTCACCAGCACGCGCGCCTGATGGTCGTTCGGCAGATTGCTCATGAACATGCCGTCGATCTTCAGCATGTCGACATGCAGGGACTTTAGGTGGCGGAAGGACGTGTAGCCGGCTCCGAAATCGTCGATGGCGACCTTGCAGCCGGACGCGCGCAGCAGGTCCACGAAGGAGGCGATCTCGTCGAGATCATGGATCATGGCCGTCTCGGTGATCTCGACGGTGAGGCGCTCGGTCAATCCCGGATGCCTGGCGGAGGCCGCTTCGAGTGTTGCGAGCCAATCCTTGTCGCCCGCGGTGAGGCTCGAAATGTTCAGTGACAGCTTGAGTGCGGGATGGGCGGCGAGCAGATCCAGCGCGAGTTCGAGGGCGCGCCTGTCGAGCGGACGGGCGAGGCCCAGCGTCTCGGCTTCCTCGATGAAATCCGCAGCTGCGAGGAGTGTACCGTCGGGCTGCTTCAAGCGAAGCAGGGCCTCGTAGAACGCGGGCTGGCTGCTCGCCGCATGCACGACGGGCTGCAATGCAAGCAGCAGGCGATTTTCTTCGAGTGCGGCAATCACGGAGCCGGTGATGGACTGCGCGCGGTTCTGAGCGCGCGCGATGGCGGCTTCGGGACAGTGCGCGACGAACGTCCCGGGGTGCTGCTTGGCGTTTTCGAGCGCGGCCAGTGCGTTAGTGATGGCATCTCCGACCGTTGGCGCTTGTCCTGGGAGCGTGACAGCGCCGATGGAGATGGCTGCCGCCAGGGGACCTACGGACGTCTGGAACGTCGCGCGTCCGATCTCGCCGATCATGCGGCCTGCTCTTTCCGCGAGCGCGGCCTCAGGGCAATCGTCGACGATGACGGCGAAGGTGTTGGAGGCGTAGCGCGCGATGCTGTCCTGCTCTCCGAGGCTCGCCTTCAGGAGGCGGCCGGCCGCCGCGATGATCTCGTCACCGATGTCGAGGCCGAACCGTGTGTTGAGCGCTTCCAATCCGGTGATGGATACCAGAAGAAGCGCGCATGATCGCCCGGTACGCTCCGCGCGCCGCATCACGGCGCCGAGCGCTTCGAAGAGCCGGGTGCGCTGGAGCTCTCCTGCGCTTTCGTCGTCGTGCAGGGAGACGATCAGGCGCTGATCCTCGATGTAGCGCTCGTCGATCAGTCTCAGGATGCCGCGGGCGCGTGCTGGCTGGTCGCCGGATGCCGGCCACCAGCGCCCGGTATCTTCGAGCCAGACGGAGTTTCCCGGGTGCCTTCCATCGGGCACGAACTTGAACTGCACGCGATAAGCCACGCCGTGCGTGTCGTCGGCTGCGGCGCGGGCATCGACGATGGCGGACAGACGCGATGCGCGGTGATCGGGCGCGACGAGTGCGTCGAAGCGCTGGCCGGTCGAGATGCTTGCGAGCGTGCCGACGCCGAGAACCTCAACGGCGTTCGGCTGCCATTCCAGCCGGTCGTTGGCGATGTCCCATGCGTAGGCTGTCTCGAAAAGCTCGCCCGCTCTGCGCGTGGATTGCGGAACAATTGGGTTTGGATCGCTCACGAGGAGTATCCGTAAACGGCGCGAGGCATCAAATCACGATGTTGCTTGCTCATCGAGATGAAGCTTGTGCTGTGGGGGACGGTCGTCAGTTGATGTAAATCAGCAGGCGAACGGTAACGCCATATCGCCGATCCCACAATGGATTGCGTGCGCGGAGATCGGCAGGATCTCCGCGCACGCTCAGCTTGCTCGATTTGAATTTGAGATCAGTCGTTTGTGCCGAAGCCGATGTCGCGCTTCGCGACACGGATGCCGATGGTGAAGCCGGCGATGACGTCGATTACGAGCGCGACCAACAGCAGGAAGAAGACGGATGTCGCGGCCTGCGGGACGACGATGAACTCGATCAGGGCGGCGACGAACACCACCATGGACAGGCCGTGATCGACCAGCGACGAGGTGGAGGTGTACGTGGCCTTCAGGATCTCGATGAAGAGAACGATCAGGGTGATGATGAGGATCAGGTCACCCCAGGTGAAGAACCAGCGGGCGCCGCTGATCATCGGAATGCTGAACAGCTCGGAGGCGAGCAGGGCGCGGGCCGCTGCTGCGCCGTCGGTCGCGACTTCAGGCGCGGGAGAACCGGAAAACAGAACGATGAGATTGTAGATGATGAAGGGGATGATCGTTAGCGGAATAGCTCGCAGCGACATGGTTCTCTCCTGATAGCCTCAAAGCAGGCTGGTGGCCCATCCTCTGAAAGATTTCGAGGGACCTCAAGAGAAACGACGGCGCCCGAGGCGGATACACCGCTACCCCCGCCAGAACCGCTCAGGTTTCTAACCCGCGGGAGCGATCCCGGTTCTTATCTTAGCCGTGCCAGCTAACTGGAAAGCCTTTTCCGCTTCCGGCCTTGCGCCGGAGCGGGCTTCCGCCTGCAAGCACTTTCGTTGGCAAGAGTTCCAGTGCGACCGTCGATCCCGTGGCCGGGTTCGGGTGCCCCAGTCTGCTTGTCGCGATCTTCCACGACCTCTGCGACAATCCAATGTCCGGCCTCGACAAAAATTGAGGCCGTAGGCTGGGCGGAGTGGTACGGGGCGGTTACGTTCCGTCAGGACGCCGGCCCCGTCTCCAGGTCGGCTTAGACGTCAGCCTTCGGCGGGAGGATCTGGCGGCCGCGATACTTGCCGGTCTTGAGGTCGATGTGGTGGGGACGGCGGCGCTCGCCGCTCTCCTTGTCCTCGACGTAGGCGGGCGCGGTCAGCGCGTCGTGGGACTGGCGCTGCCCCTTCTTCATCGGGGAGGTCTTTTTCCTAGGAACGGCCATTGGTTAACTCCGGTAATCTCGGCGCCTCGAAGGGCAAATTCGGTTTGATCAGAGGCGACGGTGCCGCCAAAAGAAACCGCGACGTCCAACCGGATGATCGGGCGCCGCAGGCTCCAAAATCAAAGATTGCGGCCTTATACCCACAATCCCAGGCGTGCGCCAGAGCCTTTTCCGCGCGGCGAAAGGACGAGCTTGGGGCCCGATCAGTTGCCAAAATTTAGGGTCGGCGTCCAGTCGTCGACCTTTTTCTTCCGCGGCGTCGTGCGCAAGGGCGCTTTGCGGATGGTTGCCGGTTTGGCTGCGGGTGCCGATGCGGGAGGGGCTGCTGCGACAACGCAAGAGGCCACCGCGCCGTAGGCCTTCACGCGGGCCTGGATGACGCGGGCTTTGCGGGAGGTCTGCGGACCGGGAGAACCGGCCACCCGCACCACCGGATTGGGAAGCACCGCGGCCAGGAGGGCGGCCTCCCGCTCGTTCAGGCGGGCGGCGGATTTGTTGAAGTGGTGGTGGGCGGCTGCTTCCGCACCGAAGACCCCAGGCCCCCATTCGGCGATGTTGAGATACACCTCGAGGACGCGCTGCTTCGGCCAGAGCAGCTCCATGATCAGCGTGAGCGGGATCTCGATCACCTTGCGCACGTAGCTTTTCGCGTTCCAGAGGAACAGGTTCTTGGTCACCTGCATGGAAATGGTGCTGGCGCCGCGCGGCGTGCCGCCTGCCGCCCGCTCGATGGCTTCCTTCATGGCGACGGTGTCGATGCCGCTGTGCTCGCAGAAGCGTCCATCCTCCGAGACGATCACGGCGCGGACCAGTGCGGGTGAGATGGAATTGAACGGCACCCACGTGCGGTCGATCGAGTTACCGCGGAGCGCTTGGGTGAGCATCAGCATGGAGCCGGGCGGATCCACGAAGCGGAACAGCACGATCAGCACCAGCACGAGCGCCAGGTAGCCCGCCACAGCATAGGCCGCATAGCGCGCGAAGGTGAAAAGGCGGGTTTTCCAGGTCGGCTTGACGACGGGTGGCGCAAAATCGTCCCGCGGTTCGATGACCGGCGGGACCGGGCGCGGGATGCGGAGCGATGGGTCGAGCCTGCGCCCCAGCGTGATGAGATGGGTGCCCTCGCCAGGGCCGGTGTCAGATGGGCGGAACAGTCCTTCGGCCGCGGCGGTGAAGGAGGCGGACGTGTCGTCGGTGGCGGCTGGCGTGGTGCTCGCGGTTGCCGATTGTGCGGGTTCGGAGACTGGTTCCGGCTCCGGAGTTTCGGGGAGGATTTGGGGCAGCTCGGCAGCGGGGGCGGCCGGAGCGGTGGGCGCTTCAGCGGTGGGTGCTTCAGCCCCCTGGGGAGGAGCAGGCGCCGGTGCCGGATCCGCCAGGGCTTCCGCGATGGCCGAGTGCCAGGATGCGGTAAGTTCCGGCGCGGGCGCGTTCGTGAACGCCTCGGATGCCGATCGCGGGGCTTGTTCGGGTGAAAGCGGCTCGGGAGAGAGCAGCTGGATGTCCGAGGCGGGTTCCGCTTCCGCATTTCTGTTCAGGGCGGACGGCTGATCGGCCGTCACCTGGGCCGGCTCATGCGTTGGCGCAGGGGACGGGCGGCTCGGCGCTTCGGTCGTGGGGTCGGTTTCCTCGCCGAGGTCTGGGCCTCGCGCGGCAGGGCCGCCTTCCGAGCGCGGACCCTCGGGCAGAGGGAGTGGCTCGCCACGTGCCTCGAACTCGTATGAGGTGTCCTTATCCGCCACGGATGCTATATCCCGCGCCAACCATCGTTTCCCTCAGCCAAATCGGGGCGCTTTCGCGTGTCGCCGTAACGTACCGGCACTCTCGGCCTTTGACTGCTCGTGCTTCACGTCCGAAAAACGGTTCGCTTCCGGCTTGGCGAAGTGCCATGCAAAACATGGACCTGCTGACGTCGGCGAGACCAATTTTCTCCCCCATTCCGGCTGGCGATCCCGCCTGGTCCCGGACTGTAACGTTTTCAGCCCGTTGTTCGGTCGTGCGTCGTTTCGGATAACCGCTTCACACTGTTCCGCAAGGCCTTTAGGTACTTCGTCTATGACCTTCTCGCAAAGGCTCGATCAGATCGCAGGGCTAACGGAAGCCCGTCTCGGTACGCTCGTCGGGACAAAAATTAAGCATCCTGAACGGGATGATCCTATTCCTCCCCGGCTTCTCGGCGCGCTTCGCCATGCGACGCTCGGAGGCGGGAAAAGGTTCCGGCCATTTCTTGTCATCGAGAGTGCGGCTCTTTTCGGGCTTTCGGAACGCCAGGCTTTGGATACCGCGGTCGCGCTCGAATGCGTGCATTGCTACTCGCTCGTTCACGACGATCTTCCGGCCATGGACAACGACGCCACGCGGCGCGGGATGCCCAGCGTGTGGAAGGCGTTCGACGAGTGGACGGCGATCCTGGCGGGGGATGCGCTTCTTACGGTTGCGTTCGAGATTCTAAGCACGCCCGAGGTGCATGAAAGCCCCGAGGTGCGGCTGGCGCTCATCTCGGCTTTGGCCAAGGCGGCGGGCGCGGCCGGAATGGTCGGCGGGCAGGCGCTCGACCTCGAGGCCGAGCGGCTTCCCTCGCGGGAGGCGCCGACGCTGTCGGGCATTTTGCACCTTCAGAGCCTAAAGACGGGGGCGTTGATCCGCTTTGCCTGTGAGGCGGGCGCGATCCTCGGCGGAGGTGGGCCGGATAAGCGCGCCGCCTTGCATCGCTACGGCACCGAGCTCGGCCTTGCCTTCCAGATCGCGGACGATCTTCTGGATGTGGAAGGCGATGCGTTGACCGTCGGCAAGGCGGTGAGCAAGGACGCGGCGGCCGGGAAGGCGACCCTCGTCTCGCTCATGGGCATCGCGCGTGCCCGCGCCGAGCTCAAGCGCGCGGAGCAGGCGGCGATCGATGCGCTGGCTCCATTTGGGGCGAAAGCCGAGACGCTGATCGAAGCGGCTCGGTTCGTGGCCGAGCGCAATCGGTAGTGTTCGCTAGATTTGGGTCCCGGCAGATTTGTGCTGATCTTCGAGGTCACTGGATCCCGGCCTGCGCCGGGATGACGGTACTGGGGGATGTGTTGGCGCATCCGTTGCTGGCCTCTCAATGCAGGTGATGATCTTTGGGGTGTCCGCACCTGCGCCGGGATGACGTTGCTATGGAGGCACCGGCCAGCACCTACGTAAAGTTAGACCGGCGTCATGGCGGAGCGGTGCTGTGCATGGAAGACACTTGGACCTCTGCCGGGATGACGTTTTTTGTAGAATCCGACTGCCCAATCTCAACGTCACCCCGGCGCAGGCCGGGGGCCAGACGCGCTGCTGCATAGGGACGTTCTTACTCTGCCCGAACCGGAGCATTTCCGACGACGTGGATGCTGGTTCATCGCAAGAAAATGCGACCAATCCAGAATCCAGTGCGGACTCAGCGCTGGCGGAACTCGTTGGTGGAGCGGGCCTTGACGATGGTGTTGGCGGGGACGGAGCTCGTGAGCGTGGTGCCCGAGGCGATGATGCAGCGATCACCGATGGTCAGATACGGCTCGATGCCGACGTGCATTCCGAAGCGGATGTAGCTGCCGATGGTGACGCGCCCGCAGGCCGTGCAGCCGGGGCCGAAGGCGTTGTGGTCGCCCACCTTGCTGTGGTGCTCGATCACGTTGTGGCTGGCGAAGAAGTTGTTGTTTCCAATCTCGGCGCTATGGGCGAGGAAGCCGTTGGACATGATGGCGTTGCCCACGCCCATCTTGACGTCGGTGCGGATCGAGACCGAGGGATCGATGACGTTGGTCATGCGGATGCCTTCCGAGACGAGGCTGTTGAACAGCTCCGCGCGGTCGTCGATGTCGTCGGTGAAGAGGATGATGGCGCCGTCGAAGCGGCCTTCCGCCCAAAGTTCCGGGATCGCCGTGCGGTCTCCCAGTACCGGCACACCGTGGACGGTTTGGCCGTGCGTCTTGGGGTTGGTGTCTATGATGCCGGCGGGTTTCTGGTGAGATGTGCGCAGGATCGCTTCAACCGCGATGGCGCCGGCTCCACTCGCGCCGCCGATCAGCAGCACGCGCTCGAAGTGCTGGCCGACGCCGAGATAGGCGCGTGGCGCCGCGGTCTGTCGCTGGACCGGGCATACGGCGGCGGGTTTCACAGGAGCCGCGGCAGGCGCCTCGGCCGGTGAGCCGGATTGAGCTGCGAGCACGTCGGCTTCTGTGAGCGTCGCGCCGGGTTTGGCTTTCGCCAGCGCCTCGATGTCGATGCCGAGACGGCGGGCGACGATGAAGGCTTTCTTGGTCCAGCGCTTCTCGGCCTCTTTAGCGGGTGAGCCGTCCGCGCCCAGGAGGTGATCATGGGCGTCCGCAAGGTTGGCCTTGATGACGGCGATGGGCGCGCCGACCTGCTGGCTCGCGCCCGCAGCCGCGATGGGAACCAGGAAGCCGTCAGCTTCCGCCTCGATCTCGACGGCGCTCTTGGTGGTCTCGATCTCGCAGACGAGCTGGCCCTTCTTGACCGCCGCGCCCTCGTCCACGAGCCAGCGCACCAGCATTGCGCTATCCTCGTTGGCGTTCACGCCCGGCATGCGCATCACATGGATCATGCTTGTGCTCCCGATAAACGCGGCGGTTCCACGTTCCACACGGGTGACCTTGGCGTCGTTCTGAGACGTGTCTGGGCACCGGCCTTCGCCGGTGTGACGGAGATGGGGGACGAGCCGCCTGCCAAATGCTCCCCGTCATCCCGGCGCAGGCCGGGATCCAGATGCTTCAGCCGCAGTGTGCCGGACCTCACGCGAGCTCCTCGTAGACGGCGGCCTCGATGTCGTCGGCACTGATCAGCGTGCCGGCTTCGCCGTCCTTCGATGTCGGGATGATTTGCGGTTTGGAGGCCAAGCGGCGCACGGGGCGATCCAGCTTGCCGAACAGCGTTTCGTGCAGGCGGGCTGCAACCTCCGCACCCCAATCGAATCCAGCCACGCCTTCCTCGACGACGAGCGCGCGCCGCGCGCGGGCCACTTCCTGTGCGATGGGTGCGATGTCGAGCGGCGAGATGACGGCGGGCAGCACGACGGAGACGTTGATCTCCTCCTCCGCCAGCCGCTCCGCGACCTCCAGCATGAGCGGGGCGACGCCGCCGTAGCCGATCAGAACAGCATCCGGCTCGCCCGTCTCGAAGTTGCGGACGATGCGCGTCGCGTAGGAGCCGGTGGGAGCGGGCGCCACGTTCAGCAGCTCGCTTCCGGTGAAAAGCGGCAGCGGGTAGAGGCTCTTGTATTCGATGAACAGCACCGGCTGCGTCTCGCTGGCGATGGCCGCGCCGAGCAGGTCGCCCGCGGCGTGGACGTGCGACGGCGAGATCACCTTCAAGCCGGGGATGCCGAAGAAGTGCTTCTCGATGCTCTGGCTGTGGGTGGGGCCATAGCCGCGCCGGCCGCCCATGGGCGTGCGGATCACCATCGGCACGGGAACCTCCGTGCCGTACATGGCGCCGAACTTCACGGCATGATTGAGGATCTGATCGAAGGTGAGGGTCAGGAAGTCGCCGAACATGATCTCGACGACGGGCTTCAGGCCGCGCAGCGCCATGCCGCTCGCGAGGCCGGTGATGGCGCCTTCGGAGATCGGCGTGGTGTGCACGCGATCGGGGAAGCGCGTCGAGAGCCCTGCCGAGACTTTGAAGGCGCCGCCGTAGGGATCGAGGACATCCTCGCCCGCGAAGTGAACGGCCTCGTCGGCTGCCATGGCGGCGTGGAGACCGCGGTTCAGGCTTTGCAGGTAGGTGGACGGCGTTGTGTCAGGTGTCATGCGAGCGCTTCGATGATGTCGCGGACATGGGTGGCGACGGCCTGATCCACGGCGTCGCAGAATTCGAGCGGCAGCTTCGCGCGGGCTCGCACAATGGGCTCGCGCGTCCAAGCGTCGGCGATCTCTGTCTTGTCGCGGATATCGTCGCCCTTCGAGTGGGGAGCGAGACGATACGTTGAGCAGTAGAGTACGCCCGGGCCTGCGCCGGAGCGGATGTGGTCGGAGAGCGTTTCGGCGGCTTCGTGCACGGCTTCGGCGTCGTTGCCGTCCACCTCCATCACGCGGATGCCGAAGGGCTTGGCGCGATCGGCCAGCGTGCCGGATTGCTCGAGTGCTTTCGGCGTGCTTTGCGCGTAGCCGTTGTCTTCGACGACCAGCATGTACGGCAGCTTCCAGAGCGCGGCCATGTTGAAGGCTTCGTAGAAGGCGCCTTCGGCCAGCGCGCCGTCGCCCGCGAACTGCACGACGATGGCGCCCGAGCGCTTGGTCTTCTCGCCCATGGCCATGCCGACACTAACGGGGGCCATGCCGCCCAGGATGCCGTTCGAATAGAAATTCTTCTTGTGCAGATGCTGGCTGCCGCCCACGCCTTTGCAGACGCCATCGGGGCGGCCCATGATCTCGGCAATGAGGCCCTTGGCGTCGCCGCAATAGGCCAGGTAGTGGCCGTGGCCGCGATGGTTCGAGCAGATGACGTCGCGGTCGAGGTCGAGGGCGGCGACGACGCCGGCGGCGATCGCTTCCTGGCCGATGCCCGTGTGCACCGTTCCGCGCAGCTTCCCTTTGCCGAAGAGATCGAGAAGGCTGGTCTCGACGGCGCGGATCAGCGCCATCGTCTCGTACATGGCTCTCAGCGAGCCACGTGGGGTCAGGGCTTTCTGCATGCCGCTGCGCGCTTTGTTTCTCGTGCTTCCAGCCGAAAAGCCGCATCACACTTTTTCGGAAGCACTTGGGTCCGTCGGTACAACTCGAGGGTACGCAGGAACTCTCATGCAGGGGTAAGCGCGCAAGCTTTCGGGGAGCTTACGTTGGGTGTATCGGATGCCTTCCGAGGGAAAGTTTGCCGGTCTCGGTGCTGAAACTTTGACGCGGCTGGACCCCGATCTTCATCGGGGTGACGTTGAGTTGGTATATGCTGATACCTCTTTGAACTCCGTCATCCCGACTTAGGTCGGGATCCAGATGCATTCGAAATAGTGCGGGGATTGTACGGGCGCGGTTTTCGAATGGCGCGCTGGTTGGGCGCGAGTGACCAGACCTATTTCCGTAGCGCCCTATGCCAACCCTAAGTCGTGTCTAGGCCCCGGCCGTCCATGCGAAGCATGGCTCTGCCATGACGCCGGGGTGACGTTATTTGGGGCGGCGACGTTCTGCCTTCAAAGGTGCCGTCATCCCGACGCAGGTCGGGATCCAGATCCAGGAGAAGTCGGTTCGGCGAATGCATGGGTGTCGGTATCGCCGAAGGCGGTTTCGCCACTTTGTTTATCGAAGAGATCTTTCCACTCGGGGTTCATCTGTTCGATCAGGCGGATTTTCCACGCTCGTCGCCACTCTTTGATCTGCTTCTCGCGGTTTGGAAACTTCAGACGTGTCTGGACCCCGACCTCCGTCGGGGTGACGGAATTCTAAAGAGCAGCCGGCCTACACCAAACCAACGTCACGCCGGCGTCATGGCAGAGCCAAGCTTCGCATGGACGCAGTGGGCTTCCGGGATCGGTCGGCATTTCCAGGCACCACGTAAACTACAGGCATGTCTGGATCCCGGCCTGCACCGGGATGACGTCGAAATCGAATCGGCCGTAAGCCACCAATATCCCGTCACCCCGAGGTACAGATTCGTACCAAATGGGCGTGGATCCGGTCGACTCAGACCGCTTCCTGCTTTGCGCCCATGCCGAAGCGGCGCTCGATGTAGTCTTCGACGATGGTCTTGAAGTCGGCGGCAATGTTGGGGCCGCGCAGCGTCATGGCTTTCTTGCCGTCGATGAAGACGGGGGCGGCCGGGCTCTCGCCGGTGCCGGGGAGCGAGATGCCGATGTCGGCGTGCTTCGATTCTCCCGGGCCGTTGACGATGCACCCCATCACCGCGAAGTTCAGCGTCTCCACTCCGGGGTAGCGCGTCTTCCAGTCCGGCATGCGGTCGCGAATCATGGTCTCGACGTCGCGGGCCAGCTCCTGGAAGACGGTGGATGTGGTACGTCCGCAGCCGGGGCACGCCGCCACGACGGGCACGAACGAGCGGAAGCCCATGGTCTGCAGGATCTCCTGGCCGACCTTCACCTCGAGCGTGCGGTCGCCGCCGGGCTCCGGCGTCAGCGAGATGCGGATGGTGTCGCCGATGCCTTCCTGCAGCAGCACGCCGAGGGCGGCCGTGGATGCGACGATGCCCTTCGAGCCCATCCCGGCTTCGGTGAGGCCGAGGTGGAGCGCGTAGCGGCAGCGGTCTGCCAGCATGCGGTAGACGGCGATAAGGTCCTGCACGGAGGAGACCTTCGCCGAGAGGATGATCTTGTCGGAGCCCATGCCGAGCTTTTCCGCCTGCTCGGCCGAGATCAGGGCGGACTGCACGATGGCCTCGTGCATCACCTGGCGGGCGTCCTTCGGATTGGGAGAGGCCGCGTTCTGATCCATCAGGCGCGTCAGCAGCTCCTGGTCGAGCGAGCCCCAGTTGACGCCGATGCGCACTGGCTTTGCGTGCCGCATCGCGATCTCGATGATGTCGGCGAACTGGCGGTCCTTCTTGTCCTTGAAGCCGACGTTGCCCGGATTGATGCGGTACTTGTCGAGCGCTTCGGCGCAGGCGGGGTTCTCGGCCAGGAGCTTGTGGCCGATGTAGTGGAAGTCGCCGACGAGGGGGACGCTCACGCCGCGCCTCAGAAGCTGCTCCTTGATGTGAGGCACGGCCTTCGCCGCCTCGTCGCGGTCGACGGTAATACGAACGAGCTCGCTTCCGGTGCGGGCGAGGGCTGCCACCTGGGTGACGGTCGAGGCGATATCCGCGGTGTCGGTGTTGGTCATCGACTGGACGACGACGGGTGCCGATCCGCCCACCACCACGCTGCCCACGTCAACGGGAACCGACCAGCGGCGCGGAGCAGTCATGAAATCGTGATCGGCAGGTTCGGTCATCGGTCAGGCCAAGCCAATTGCGGCGTCCGGAGTTGTCACCCCTTGGTGTAGCCGAGGTTTGGCGCCTCGGCCAGCGGGGCGAGTTCAGGCGTTGCGGCGCAGGGCCGCCGAGGCGACGGAAAACCCGGCGATCACGGCCATGAACAGCACGATGGAGGGGCCTCCGGGCACGTCGAAATTGAGGGAGAGGGTGATCCCGAGAACGACGCTCGCGGCGGCTACGAGGGCCGCCAGCAGGGCCATGCGTTCGGGCGTCGACGAAAAAGGGCGGGCGGCGACGGCCGGCACGATCAGGAAGGCGATCACGAGCAGCGCGCCGACGATCTTGATGGCGATGGCGATGGTGAGCGACAGGAGCACGATGAAGACCGCCTTCACCAGGTCCCGGTTCACGCCTTCGGCGGCGGCCAGCTCCTCGTGCACGGCAAGGCGCAGCATGGGCTGCCAGAGCCAGGCGAGGATGGCGAGCACCAGCGCGCCTCCGCCGTAAACCCAGTAGAGATCGGTGGTGGTGACGGCGAAGATGTCGCCGAACAGGTAGCTCATGAGATCCACGGCCGGGCCGCGCAGGCTCAAGGTGGCGATGACGCCGAGCGCGAGCGCGCCGTGGTGCATGAGGCCCAGGATGGCGTCGAGCGGCACGATCTTCTGCCGGGAGAGCAATATGAGCAGCCCGGCGACGACGAGCGTCACGAAAATGACGGGGCCGGTGATGTCCACGCCGAGAAAGAGGCCGAGGGCGATGCCGATGAGGCTCGCCTGCGAGACGGTCTCGCCGAAATAGGCCATGCGGTTCCAGATCACGAGTGAGCCCAGGGGCGCCGCGACGAGGGCAAGCGCGAGCGAGGCTGCGATCGCGCGCAGGAGAAACGGCTCCAGCTCAAGCATTCCTGTCTCCGCTGGGCGGGCTTGCGGGCGAGGCCGGAGCCGTTTCGCCTGCGAGGTCGTGCCTGTGATCGTGGTGGTGCTGGTAGACGGCGAAGCTGCGGGCCTGCTCCGGACCGAAGAGGCGCGTGTACTCGGGATGCTGGGCCACGGCCTCGGGTACGCCGGAGCAGCAGACATGGCGGTTGAGGCAGACGACGCGGTCGCTCTGCGCCATGACGACGTGGAGATCGTGCGAGATGAGAAGCACGCCGAGGCCGCGCCGGTCGCGCAGGCGGCCGATCAATGCGTAAAGCTCGGCTTCGCCGACGTAGTCGACGCCGCGCACGGGCTCGTCCAGCACCAGAAGCTCGGGATCGTTCAAGAGGGCGCGGGCCAGAACCACGCGCTGCAACTCGCCGCCCGACAACTGGCCGAGCTGCTGGGCGATGACGCGGGATGCGCCGACTTCCTCAAGCACGGTCTCAATGCGTGATTTCTTGGCGCCGTCTCCGAGCGAGAGGAAGCGCTCGACCGTCATGGGGAGCGCGCGGTCGATGTCGAAGCGCTGGGGCACGTAGCCGACCTTGAGGCCGGGGCGTTTCCAGACCGTGCCGCGATCCGGCCGTTCGAGCCCGAGCAGGGTGCGGACCAGGGTGGTCTTGCCGGCGCCGTTGGGTCCGATGAGGGTCAAAATCTCGCCAGGGCGGATATCGAGGTCCACGTCCGAGAGGATGGTGCGGCCGGAGCGGACGATCTCGAGTCCGCGGGCGCCGATCAGGGCTGCCGGATCGAGGGGGCGGGCGGATGGTCTGTGGCTGTGGCCGCAGCAGGCGCCGGACTGATGATCGTGGGCATGAGCCTGAGCAGGGGCAGGCACGGCCGCTTTTGAGCCGCCGACGGTGCCCGCGGTCTCTCCGGGACGCTCGGTCATTCGAGATGCAGCCTTATGCCTTGTCTTTCTCTTCCGACGCGCAGCGCGGACAGAGCCCCTGAACCTCGACGAATTTAACACGGGCGACGAACTTCGCGCTATTCGCCGCCTCGCCGATCAGGTCGAAGATGTGCTGGCCGTCCACCTCGCCGACGGCGCCGCATTTCTCGCAGGAGAGAAACAGCGGGCGGCGGCCGGTGCGGTGGTCCATCCGGCGGCAGGCGAAGAAGGCGTTCTTGCTTTCGAGACGGTGGATCACGCCTGCTTCGAGAAGCGCGTCGATGGCGCGGTAGATCGAGATGGGGGCGACGCGGGTGCCCTTGTCGGCGAGGCGCGCGAGGATCTCGTAGGCACCGATCGAGGCGTAAGTGGCCGCGATCTCCTCGTAGACCATCTGGCGCAGCTTGGTGAAGCGCAGGTTCTTGGCCGCAAACTCCTCACCGGCGCGCTCGACGGCCTTGGCGAGGCGCTTGCCGTTCGATTTGTCCGGCGGAGGAAACGCGGTGCGGTTTGCGACGTCAGACATCGGAGCCTATTCGGTTTCTCGTGACCTTTCGCAACACAATATCATGACCGATCCCTCTGCCTAGAGAAATCGCGCCCGGGCCTTTTCCAGCGGCTGAATTGATTGTGAACAGAAAGTGTAATGAAACGGGTCGAGCCGTGCCTGCCGCCTGTATAGTAACAGTATTACACCTACCTGCTTTTTGCCATGTTTCCGTAGTTACTAGCATCGCGCGGCAGATCCGGACGGCGTTAGGTTCGGTTGCGTCATGTATTGCGGGCTGCATTTTAGGTCTATGCCTTTCTCCTCCTCCTATATCATTTCTGCACGACGCTCAGCTCTCGGCCGGATTGGTGGACTGCATCGCAATCGGCGGATCGCCGATCTCGCGGCGCCGGTCATTCTTGCCGCGCTCGAGGACGCCGGTTTGAAGCCCCGGGACGTCGACGAGCTGATCGTGGGCAACGCGTCCGAGGGCGGAAACCCCGCCCGCCTGATCTCGCTCGCGGCGGGCTTGCCTGAAACGGTCGCGTCCCATTCGATCGACCGGCAATGCGCCTCCGGGCTCGATGCCATCGTCTCCGCCGTGCGCCTCGTGGAGGCGGGAGAGGCGGACGTGGTGGTGGCGGGCGGCGCCGAATCACTCTCCACCGCTCCGTGGCGGGTCGCGAAGCCCAAGAGCCTCTACCAGCTTCCGCACTTCATGCGCGTTGAGCCCGTGCCGGACCTGACCGACGACACCACGTTCGAGGCCTCCGAGCTTCTGCCGCGTCGGCTCGGCATTACGCGTGCCCGGCAGGATGTGGTGGCGATGCAGTCTCACCTCAAGGCTGAGGCGGCGCGCTCGGCGCGGCGTTTCGTCGGCGAGATCGTGCCCTTTCGCGCCAACGCGGAAGAGGCGCGGGATCAGAGCGCGGTGGAGCCTGACCTTGACGACCTGGAGGAGATGCAGCCGTTCGCGCCGCCGCACGGCACGCTCACGCCGGGCAACACCAGCAGCTTGCATGACGGTGCGGCGTTCGTGGTGGTGGTGAGCGAGCGCGTCTGGCGAGAGCGCGGCGCGCCGGGTGCGTTGCGGCTGATCTCGGCGGCGGCGCAAGGGGTGGGCCCCGACAACGACGGGGCGGCCCCGATCGAGGCCATGCGCAAACTTTACAATCGCCTCAATGGCTTCAAGCGTGAGGAGATCGACGTTGTCGAAATGAGCGAAAGCTCCGCGGCGCAGGTGATCGCGCTCTCCGAGCTGTTGGACGTCGATCTTTCGAAGATCAATCCGCATGGCGGCGCCATTGCGCGGGGGCACCCGCTGGGTGCGGCTGGTGCGGTGCTCGTGGTGCGGCTGTTCTCCACGCTCGTGCGTGCGCGGGAGCGCGCGGCGCAGAAGTATGGCGTGGCCGCGCTGGGGGCGATCGGCGGGCTGGGTCTCGCGGCGTTGTTCGAGTCGGTTCCCTGAACGGTGCGCAACGCGCAATCGGCGTTTGCGACGGAACGAAGGCGCCTCGTCCGTCATTAGCAGACATTAATTCGCCTTCATGTGGACGGATCGCCGTATTCCCGCCGTGATGAAGCCCGGGAATGCAAGCAGTGCGCATAAGGGCATCGCACTGTCAGCGCTCTCGGGTAAGAGCGCCATGTAGGATTTGAGAGCATGGGCTGGGACGTCAAGGCCACGGCGGACGGAGTCGTTCAGTCACTTCCGGCACTTCCAACCATTTCGAGCGACGTTTCGCTGCCGCAGGCGGCCAACTGGGTCATCATGGGCTTGCTCGTGCTTGCGGTCGCGAGCGCGCTGGTCAGGCTGTTGCCGAAACTCTGGTCCGCGATCGAGCAGACGCTGTTTACGAACTGGCGCCTCGCGCTGATTGGCGGATCGGCGCTGCTGCTCTCGCTCGCCGGTGGCTGGACCACGTGGGACGGTATGCGGAACTTCACCGGGGAATCGGTGCTCTCCGCGATGTTCACCTTCGGCATCCACGGCGTCATGCTGATCGTCGCGTGGCTGATCGGCGAGAGCTTCGCCACCGGCATGAACCAGGTGCGCGGCCGCTCGGGCCGTAGCGTCAGCCCGCCGATGGTGGCCCTGTCGGTGCTGGGCGGCGGCTTCGTGCTCGCCGCGCTGATGATCGGCATCGTTCATGCGGGCGTGTCGAGCGACCAGATGCTCTACGGGTTCGCGGGGGCGGGCGCAGTGCTGCTCGCCGTTTCCGCTCTCATGATGTTCTCGAAGAGCGACGTGGTGCAGCCCTACGCGCAAGGGCTTCGCATCGTCGCCAAGAACGCCATGCTGTGGGTGATGTTCCTCGCCTGCATGGCGACGAGCGTGTTCTTCTCGTTCGATAGCCGCTTCAACGTCATCTTCCCGAAGGATCAGCGTGAGCGCGCGGCCGAGATCCGCACCAAGAACCAGGTGGCGGGCGTCGTCGCCGATATCGGCGAGACGATTTCGAGCCGCCGCATGACCGAAGCCGAGCGCCTGTTCCAGAGCGAAGGCTGGAACGCCTACGAAACGCAGCTTGCCAATCTCTCCAAGGCCTCCGAAGGCGCGGAAGCGGAGATCGAGGCGCATTTCACACGCCAGATGGAGGCGCATCGCTCGTCGATCGCGGCCCAGCAGGAGCGCATCGCGACTGCGACCAGCGGCCAGGCGGGGCTTGCCGGAAAGAAAGCCGTCCTCACCGACGAGCTGTCGCGGCTGAAGGCCGACCGGCCTGGCCTTGCGGCCGACCTTTCGGGGAAGAAGAGCGAGCTCGATGCGCGGGCCAAGGAGGTCGATGCCAAGCGCGTCGAGGCGATGGCCGAGGACAAGGGCGTCGAAGGCACTCTCAAGGAAGGCAAGGGGCCGATCTATCGCCAGAGGATGGCGGAGATGGGCAAGCTCAAGGAATACTACAAGATCGGCGAGGAGCGCGTGCGCGATGCGCAGAAGCGTCTCGATGCGGTCGATACGCGCGTCGCCCAGATCGAGCGCGAGCTTGCGGGCGTTGACGGCGAGCTTGCCAAGCTCAAGGGCGAGGCGGTGACCGCCGAGCAGCGCATCCAGGCGGCAGAATCCTCCCAGCTCGGGCAGGAAGGCCAGAAGGTCGATCCGGCGCGGGTGCGTGCCGCGTTCGAGCGGGCGCGAGCGGATTTCCGCCAGCAGCCCGATGCCGAACGGCTCTCTACGCTTCATCAGCATTGCACGCAGCTCTATGACGCCATGATCAGCACGGCGGCGACGAAGGACCGCGTGCGTGACATCGATTGCGATCCCAAGCAGGCGGTGGAAGCGGCCGCGACGATTTTTGCCCTTAATGCCGGGCTCAAGGCGTTCGAGGCGAACTGCGCGGGCGGCGACAAGGTGCCGGACACGGGCGGCGTCGATCCGCTGCTCCAGTTCGGCCGCAAGTGCCTGCAGGATTCGGGTCTGCCGAGCGGGGATTCCTCGGCGATGGGCGCCAAGCTCTCGGCCATCGATCTCAACCGCGACGACAAGGCCCACAATTTCGTCGTGACGCTCAACGCGTTTCAGGACGGCAACCGGCTCGCGTATCTCGCGCTCGCCATTGCGATCGGCATCGACTCGCTGATCTTCATGACCGGCTTGTTCGGCGCCAACGCCGTGCGCTCGCCGCTGTCGGACGTTCCGAGCATGAAGGCGCGGAACTCGCAGGAGCTGAACGCGATGATCGAGACGGCGCTGCTGCCGGACATGTTCCGCAAGGCGCGCCTCGTCAGCCAGGCGATGCATCCGATCGAGAATGTGGAAGGCTACTCGAACGAGGTGAGGCTCGACGAGCTGGATCCCGAGACCGCCGTGCAGGTGCGCGAGGTGTTGAACGCGGGCGCTATCATCGGCGCCGTGCGGCGCGGCGATCAGCCGGGACGCTATCTCGTGCGCTCAGAGCTGCTCGAGTTCCTGAACTCGGTGATCAAACGCGAGCTGGAGACGAACAAGGCGCAAGCGGAAGCCGGCATGCTGATCGACCAGATGGACGATCAACTCGTGGTGGCGCTGCTGCCTCACGTCGGCGACAACGCAGAAGCGGTGCTGGGCGAGCTGGTTCCGATGGATGAAGCGAATGGCTTCACGTCCTACGTGGCGCTGGAGGATATCGACGAGGATGTGCGGCCAGTGATGCTCAACGTGCTCAACACGGGCGCGACGTTCCGCTACGTCCAGCGCGAGAAGGGCAGCGAGAGCTATTTCGTTCACAAGGATCTCTACAAGACGCTGGCGCGCATCCGGGCACGTGAGGTCGCGCGGGCGGGCCAGAGGCCGCTCGCACTCGACCGCGCGCGGCGGCGCGCCGAGAAAGTCAGCTTCCGCGGCTCGCTCACGCCGAAGCAGGCGGCGCTCGTGGATCATACCCAGGAGGCCAAGCCGCGGCTCTCCGACGAGGAGGAGCGCGCGCAGTATCTCGCAGCCTTGATCGAAGCGATCGGCATCAATCCGGAAACCTATTTCGGCCTTTCGGGGCCCGCCGTTGCGGCTGCGGCCGCGGCGAGCGAGGCGTTCCTCTCGTCGCGTCAGAGCGTCCGCCTGCTCGACCAGGAGCTTGCGGAGCGTGACGAGCAGGCTCACGGCCTTGTCTCGCAGGCCTTCGCGCAGATGGATGGCTCGCTTTCGGCCAGCGACGACTGGAAGCGCCAGCTTCTGGTCAGCGCGTCCGAGGAGGTGGATCAGAACCTGCCCATTCTGATGCTGCTTCCGAACGGTCCTTACGAGACCGCGCTCCATGGTCTCGTCGAGCAGCTTGAGCCGGACAATGCGACGGGCTCGCTTCGGAGCGACGAGCAGCTTCTGCTTCTCACCGCGCAGCGGCTCGTTCACGAGCTTGCACAGAACGCGCGTCGAACCGATCGCGATTGGATGCGGCTCGAGGTGGTGTTCCATCAGTTGTCGCGCGGACATGCACAGCAGGCCGCCGTCGGCGACGGGAAGCGCACGCTGAACTAGTTTTTTGACTGGCCGCTTTTTGTTGCGACGAGCCGGTCTCTACGTAGAAGCCCGCGTGGCGGCAGCGCCGCACGCGGGCTTTCTTTTTTTTGCCATCGGCGCTGCGTCATTCCGACATGAGTTTCGCACTATTCCGCCCGCGCACGCATTTATTCTGCGGTTTCGTTTCTATTTTTTGAGGAGATTTTCATGTCGCCCATGCGCACGCTTTCTTCTCTTTTCGGATTGGCAGCTTTGTGCGGTGCCGTCGCGGTTCCGGGGCTCGAAGCCCGGGCTGCGGAGATGCAGCTCGGGGCGGAGCTCGGCCACTCCGTCATCGATACCAAGAGCCGGGACCGAGTCTATCTCAGGCTCTCTCTCAAGACGCTTGCCGCGCAAGCAAAGGAGCGGCGTGCGCCGATCAACGTGGCGATCGTCGTCGATCGCTCGGGCTCCATGAGCGGTGAGCGGCTGGCGGCGGCCAAGAAGGGCGCACATGCGGCGCTCGAACGGCTCGGGTCCGACGACATCGTCTCGCTCGTCTCCTACAATCACGAGGTCGACGTGCTGCAGAAGGCGGGCCGTTTCGGCTCCGAGCGCGGAGCGCTCGAACGCGCGATCGACAAACTCGAAGCCAGTGGTACGACGGCGCTCTATGCGGGCGTGAAGGAGGGCGGCGAGCAGGTGCGCGCCTTCCGCTCCGACGTGAAGGTCAACCGCGTCGTGCTGTTGTCGGACGGGCTTGCCAATGTCG
Source organism: Hyphomicrobium sp. DMF-1 (assembly GCF_027886585.1). NCBI lineage: Bacteria > Pseudomonadati > Pseudomonadota > Alphaproteobacteria > Hyphomicrobiales > Hyphomicrobiaceae > Hyphomicrobium > Hyphomicrobium sp. DMF-1. Next base: position 675,282 of record NZ_CP115706.1, read on the forward strand.
GCCCCAGCACGCCGGGCGAGCTCGCCTCGCTGGGGCGGGAGCTGGCCGGCAAGGGGATCACCGTTTCCACCATCGGTCTCGGCCTCGAATACAATGAGGATCTGATGCAGCGGCTGGCAGCGGCGAGCGACGGCAATCACGTGTTCGTGGAGCGGCCAAGCGATCTCGCGGAGATCTTCGACCGTGAGTTCGGCGACGCCCTGTCCATCGCGGCGCGCGACATCACCATCACCATCGAGTGCAAGTCAGGCTTCACGCCGAAGCGCGTTCTCGGCCGCGAGGCGGAGATCTCGAGCAGCCGCATCACGCTCAAGCTCAACCAGCTTCAGGCGGACAACGAGCGCTATGTGGTGGTTGAGCTCGATCCGCCCTCGTCGGCAGTCTCGGCCGGGGACAGCGAGGTCGCGAGCGTAGACGTGGACTATCTGAGCCTCGAGAGCGGCTCACGTGCCTCGGCCAAGGCCGGGGTGAAGGCCCGCTTCACGGACAACGCGAAAGACGCGGAAGCGAGCCTCAACAAGGCCGTGATGAGCCAGGTGACCGAGCAGGTGGCCACCGAGAATAGCGAGCGTGCGGTGGAGCTGCGTGACAAAGGCGATGTAACGGCGGCCCGGAAGGTGCTCGAGGACAACGCCATGTACCTCAACAAGCAGAAGAGCGCGCTCGGCGCCGGCGCGGCTGCGGCGCCCGCGGCCTCCATCTCGGCACTCGACAAGCTCGAATCCAAGAGCCGTGAAGCCGCCAATAACCTGGAAGGTGAGAGCTGGGAGAAGACCCGAAAGGTGATGCGCCACGATCAGCACAAGTCCAAGGTGCAGCAGGCGTACTGAGCCCGGGACCTCGATCGCAAAAAAATCGAGGGCGGCCCCGCGTGTGCGGCCGCCCTTTCATTTTTCCCGGTGAGGGAGGGTTCGTCCTACTTAGGCGCGAGCACCATCACCATCTGGCGGCCTTCGAAGCGCGGCTCGGATTCCACCTTCGCGATCGGCTCGACATCGTTCTTGACGCGGACCAGCACGGCCATGCCGAGCTGCTGGTGGGCCATTTCACGGCCGCGGAAGCGCAGGGTCACCTTGACCTTGTCGCCTTCCTCGAAGAACCGCTTGATGGCGCGCATCTTCACGTCATAGTCGTGATCATCGATGCCGGGACGCATCTTGATCTCTTTGATCTCGACGATTTTCTGGTGCTTGCGGGCTTCGGCAGCTTTTTTCTGTTCTTGGTATTTGTACTTACCGAAGTCGAGAATCTTGCAAACCGGAGGTTCGGCATCCGGAGAAACTTCGACCAGATCCAATCCGGCCGCTTCAGCCCGGGCAATGGCATCAACCTTCGATACGACGCCGACGTTCTGCCCGGTTTCGTCAATAAGCCGCACTTCACGCGCCCGGATCGCATCATTGATCTTCGGACCGGTCGGCTCGCGCTCGGAAGCGCCTCGCATAGGCTTGCGGATGTTAAGTCTCCATCAGTGGTTTCAGTTCAATCGGCAATAGCTACGGCACCTTCAATCAGAAAACAACGGCCTCGCCCCGCAATTTGGGTGGCCGTTCTGCCGTGGACTGCCGAACTATCCGGGCGGAGAATTGAGAAGAACCGGCCGCAAGTCAAGCTGCGATGGGTTTATGCAACGCAGAGCCATGGGGATGAGTTAAGGAATTTACTTATACGACGCCCGAAGTTGGGTGCCGAGCAGGCGGTCGTAAACGTCGAGCGTGTCTAGGCGCATACTTTCCAGGCTGAAGTTCTGGAGCACCCGGTTGCGGGCCCGGCCAGCCAGGGCGGCGCGGGCGTCCGGGGTCAGGCTCAGGGCTTCCGCCATGGCGGCGGCCAGTTTTGAGGCGTCGCCCGGGGGCACCAGCCAGCCGGTCGCCTCTTCAGCTTTGAATTTGGGAGGGGCGGCCACGGTTTCCGGGGGGGCGCCGATATCCGTCGCGATGACGGGGCAGCCCATGACCTGCGCCTCCGTGGCCACCCGCCCGAAGGCTTCCGGCTCGACGGATGCGACGATGGCGAGGTGGGAGACGGCCAGGGCTGCCGCCACGTCTTCCACGTGGCCCGGCAGGATGATGTTGTCCTCGAGGCCCGCGGCTTTGATCTCGCTTTCGAGGCGCTGGCGGTAGGAGTCGCGGCCCTGGGCATCGCCCGCCAGCACGATCAGGGTGTTGCCGAGCCGGTTATCGGCCTTGAGGAGGCGGGCGGCCTCGATCACCGTGCTCTGCCCTTTCCACGCGGTCAGTCGCGCCGGCTGCAGGACGATCCTGGTGCCGGGCGCTGCGCGCCAGCGGGCTCTGAGGGCGGCCTTGCGCTCCTCCGAGATCACTGCGGGATCGAATTTGCTGCCGTCGACGCCGCGATAGATCACGCGGATGCGGTCCGAGGGCGTCCCGTAACGCTCCTCGATCAGCCGCTTTGTGTACTGAGAGTTGGCGATGACGGTGTCGCCCTTGGCCATGATGGCGTTGTAGGCCTTCTTGAGGCGCGTCTTCTCATTGTAGGCGCCGTGATAGGTGGTGACGAACGGCTTTCCGGCGCGGCGCGCGGCCAGCATTGCGCTCCAGGCCGGTGCGCGGCTGCGGGCGTGGACGAGATCGACACCCTCGTTTTCGATCATCTGGCGGATGACATGTGCGTTCCAGAGGATGCGCGCGGGGTTCTTGGTGGCGGCGGCGAAGGGTACGAACTCTCCGCCCGTCGCGGTGATGCGTGGAGCGAGGCGGCCTCCCTCCGACAGCACGAGGGCGCGCCCACCCGCGCGGACGATGGCGTCGGCGATCTCGACCGCGGACAGCTCCGCGCCGCCGGTGTCGAGCTCCGGGATGATCTGCAGTATGGTGGGGCGCGTGAGGGCCAAGTCCGGCCTCCGATCGTTAGCACGTCGATTACACAGCACTTAGATAGCAGGGCACGGGGGTTTCATAGGATGAGCGCGAGCGATCCGCAATTCATCACAGTCGGCAGCGGTTCGGACGCGCGCAAGATTGCCTATCTATCCCAGGCGCCGGCCCAGGAAGGCGGGCCGGGTCTGCTTTGGTTGATCGGGCTCAAATCCGACATGATGTCGACGAAGGCCGAGGCGCTGGCGGCGTGGACGGCGGCGCGCGGGCTCGGCTTCACGCGGTTCGACTATTCCGGGCACGGCCGCTCGGGCGGCGCGTTCGAGGACGCCACGCTCAGCGACTGGCTGGAAGAGGCCGCGGCCGTTTTCCAGCAGGTGACGCGCGGGCCGCAGATCCTGGTTGGATCGAGCACGGGGGCGCACATGGCGCTAATTCTGCTGCGGCACTTGATGGCGACTGCGCCCGAGGAGGCGCAGCGCGTGCCCGGCCTCGTATTGATCGCGCCCGCCTGGGATCTCACCGAGGCGCTGATGTGGAACCAGTTCTCGGAGGAAATCCGCCGCGAGATCATGGAGAAGGGAAAGTGGGTGCGCGCTTCGGACTATGATCCGGCCGGCTACCCCATCACCAAGCGTTTCATCGAGGACGGGCGACGGCATCTGATCAAGGGCGCGGGGTTCGATCCGGGGCGGCCGGTGCTCGTGCTGCAGGGGGGCGAGGACCGCGATGTGCCGATTGCGCACGCGCGTGAGCTCAAGTCCGTTCTGGCCGGAGACTGGGTGCGGATTACGGAGGTCGCGGATGGCGAGCACCGCATGTCGCGCCCGCAAGACCTCGAGAAGCTCTACGGGCTTATCGAGACGCTGGTTCCGGGCGCTTGATGTTCGCCAGGATGAACAGGTTCAAGCCTTCGAGGCGGCGTGCTGCGTACCAGTTGAAGGCGGATGCGGCCACGACCGAGGTCGCAGTCGCGACGGCGGCTCCGGCTACGCTCCACAGCGGGATCAGGATCAGGTTCAGCGTCACGCAGATGACGGCGGCGAGGCCGATTGAGATCGCGCTCGCGCGCTGATGGCCCAGCATGTTGAGGATGGTGTCGGCCGGCCCCGTGGCCGCCTTGGCGAGAATGCCGACAGCGAGGATGAACATCAGCGGATAGGCGTCCGTGAAGCCTTGGCCGAACTGCGCAAGCACGGGATAGCCCACCAGCAGGATGCCGAGGGTGACGGCGGCCGAGGGTATGAACGTCCAGCGGACGGAATTGCGCACCAGCTCCCGCACCTGAGCGTTATCTCCCAGGGCGTGGGCGGCCGCGATGCGGCCCGCGTAGGCCGATCCCACGGCGTAGTGCACGAACAGCGCGAGGCCGGCCGTCTTGGCTGCGGCGTAGTAGATGCCGATCTCGCCGGAGGGGCGGAAGAGATTGAGCATGAGGACATCTGCGTTCTGGATCACCAGATCGCAGATGCTTCCCGCCAGCAGAGGCAGCGAAATCTTGAGCCAGGTGGAGAAGGCATAGGCCGGCTGCGTCGCGGGTACGGACTTCTCGACGCGCCGCTCCAGCAGGACGGTCTGCAGGACGGCCGCAAACAGGGTCGCGGCGAGCGCGATGGTCATGCCGGTCACGGCGTTGGCGGCATAGCCCAGCATGGAGACGACGAGCACAAGCGTCAGCAGCATCAGGGGGCGCGCGATGTAGGGCGGGCCGATGGCTTCAATGGTCCAGCCCTGGCCGCGGCCGAGGCCATCCTGCACATCGGTCAAGGCGTAGAGCGGGAGGCAGAGAAGGGCGAGCGCCATTGGCACGGCAAGCGCTGTGCCGCTTTCGGTGCTCGAAATCCAGAGTGCAGCAAGGCCGACACCTGCAATGGCGGCGGCGGACGCAATGGCGACGAGGCGCCCGCCATTCAATAGGCCGCGGAAAGACGCGTAGTCCTGGTTTGCCTGATACTGCGGGGCAAGCCGCATCATGGCGACGTTGAAGCCCAAGTGCGAGATGCCGCCGACGACGAGGACGCACGTCCAGGCCGATACGTAGAGGCCGTATTCGGAGGCGCCCATCCAGCGCGCGAGAACGACCTGCGTGGCGAACAGGAGTGCGGCGCTCGCGGCGCGAATGGCGAAGACGCCGATTGCGTTCCAGCTCGCGGCGTGTTTGGCGCGGCTGTTCCACAGCTCGTTGAGCGTAGTCTTCAAGAGGGTCAGCGGCTCGCCGCGGGCTTCAATCATGGCGTCGCCTCTCCTGGCTCGGCGCGGGCGGCTCAGCATCGACAAGACCCCAGATGAGGGCCATCAGGATGAAGAAATGACGCCAGTGGTCGGTATCGATTACGAAGCCCTCGAACACCACGCCCGCAAAGGAAGCGGTGGCGATGATGAGGGGGCCTTGCAGCGCGTTTCTCCTCCGGAGCCCATAGAAGCCCGCGGCCAGCGTTCCGAACACAGAGACGGCGTAGAGCGTGCCGCCGATCCAGCCGGCATTCATGAATTGGCTGAGGTAGACGTTGTGCGCTTCTTCGTGGTGATAGGTGTCACGGAACGTATGCGTGCCTATGCCGAAGGGGTTCTCGAGGATGAGGCCTACGGCCTTAGCCTGTCCGCCGAAGCGTCCTTCGGGGCCCACGTCGTAGGACTGATCCAGGCTGGCGCGCTCCTGGAATAGACCCTGGACCGCTTCGAGCTGGAGCGCGGCGCCGAGCACGGCGATCAGCGTTCCGGTGCCGATGGCGGCGACGATCGCGAGGCGGCGAAAATCCGATGCGCGCCGCGTGGTGACGAGGGCCAGCCACACGGCGACCAGCAGCGAGAGCGCGGTCGAGATCCATGCGCCGCGCGAGAACGTGAGGAGAAGCGCAAGGCAGAGCGGCAGGCAGACGGCCGCGGCGATGACTGCATTGCGGATGGGCTCGCGCAATGTCGCCCAGGCTGTTGCCACGATGGCAGGCGCGAGCGCGGCGCCGAGCACGTTCGGGTCCTTGAAGGTGCCGCGTGCGCGCCCGTAGTTCGTGAAGAGGTCGTAGGCGGACGGGATGATGCGGAAATAGCCCGCGAAGGCGGCCGCGGCCGCGAGCAGGCATCCGATGATGTAGAAAATCATGATGAGCCGGAAGCGCGGCTCCGGATCCTGCGCGATGTATCCGGCGAGAACGAAAGCGCCGAGCGCAAGGAACAGCGTCACCACCTGATGCGTGATGGCGGTTCCCATGTTGGTGGAGACCGAGCAGGCGGCAAGGCCGAGCGCGACGAAGATCATCCACATCACGACATTCAGGATCGCGAGGTTGCCGAAGCGGATGACGCCGAGCATCGGCAGGCCGACGATGACGGCCGCCATCAGGATGTCGGCGACGGCCGGTTCCGAGAAGACGATCGAGCTCGTTCCCAACGCAGCGGCCACGGCAATGCCGGCGAGCAGGCTGGCGGAGATGGTCCACGCAGCGCTGCCGTCAACGGGGCGATGGAGGCGTGCGGGTGCCCGGCGTCTGCCGGCCCGCCCGTCGCCCGCCTCTGCGGATGGAAATGAGATGCTGGACGCCACGGTCAGTACGCGTTCTTTCCGGTCATCAGCGCGAACGGCGTGACGGCGATGATGTAGAGGTCGAACAGCAGCGACCAGTTGTCGATGTAGTAGAGATCGGCCTCCACGCGCCGCTGGATCTTCTCATGTGTGTCGGTCTCGCCGCGCCAGCCGTTGATCTGCGCCCATCCGGTCACGCCCGGCTTCATGCGATGGCGTGCGAAGTATTCGCCAACCACGGTCTGGTAGAGGTCGGAGCTGGCCTTGGCCTCGGTGGCGTGCGGGCGGGGGCCCACGAGCGACATCTGGCCTTTGATGACGTTCAGAAGCTGCGGAAGCTCGTCGAGGCTCGTCTTGCGGATGAAGCGGCCGACGGGCGTCACGCGCGGATCGTCCTTGGTGACGAGCTTGCTCGCGGTGGCGTCCGTCTTGTCGGTGTACATCGAGCGGAACTTGTAGACCTCGATCAGCTCGTTGTTGAAGCCGTAGCGGCGCTGCTTGAAGAGGATCGGGCCCTTGCTGTCGATCCGGATGGCAAGCGCGACGAGCGCCATCACCGGGGCTGCCAGCAGGAACAGCAGCGTGCCGAGCACGCGGTCCTCGATGTTCTTGATCACGCGATCCCAGTCGGTCAGCGGGCGGTCCATCAGCGCGAGCATGGGCACGCGACCGATATAGGAGTACGCACGCGAGCTTAGGCGCAGCTTGGAACTCAAGGCGGAGATGCGGATGTCGACCGGCAGCGTGAAGAGAAGCTGCAGGATTTGCATCAAGCGGTTCTCGGCCGTCATGGGGACGGTGACGATCATCAGATCGACGCCAGCGTTTCGGCAGAAGGCCGGAAGCTGATCGAAGGTGCCGAGCTTGGGATAGCCCTTGATGCTGTCGGCCGAGCGCTCATCCGCGCGATCGTCGAATACGCCGAGGATCGAGACTTCCTTCCGGTTGTCGTCCATCAAGGTGGAGATGAGCGTTTCCGCGTCGGGGCCTCCGCCGATGATCACGGTGCGGCGTACGAGCCGCCCGGCGTCGGTGAGGTTTTCCAGAACGCTGGCGAGCGGGAAGCGGAGGGCGGCGATGAGTGCGATCGCAGACATGAGCCACACGGTTCCCGTCAGCGGCTCGAAGGGCGAGAAGCCAATCAGGTAGCCCGCACCTGCAGCCACGCAAAACACGGTGACTGTGCTTTTTACGATTTTTCCGATCTGCTCCGTCGGCAGGCGAAGGGCCTGGATCGAGTAGGACCAGTTGCGGCGCAGCTCCAGCGTGGTGGCGAGCGCGATCAGAGCGATCCAGGTGAGGCTCGCGGGATGTGATGCCGCACTAGCGTCTGCGAACCGGAATGCGAGGAGACCGGTTGCGACGAGAATGAAGGCGTCGGCCAGGCTTGTCGCGAACAGCAGCTTCGGCCGCGAGATGCTGCGGCGCTTGTCGCTGAAGGCGTTGTCGATGACGCGGGCGACGCCCTTTATTGCCTGCTCCAGACCGGAGCGGGCACGGGGCCTCGCGGATGACGAAAGATCGTCTGGTTCATCGTGAGAAAGGATAGCCATGGTCGCACGCCCGCTTACGCAAAACTCTGGCGTCAACCATGAGCAAGGTTCGTCTCAAACCCGTAAAATTATTCCGGATCGGAGTGCGGCAGGGGCGGTTGTGGGCGTAACTCGGAAGTAATGGTTAGGAAAGTCTTGCGGACCGTTTCGGAGTGGGCGAGCGCGTTGCGCAGGCACGGCTTCGCCATGACGCCGGAGCGAGGGAGACACCGGCTTTTGATGCCGCTCAGAGGCGCGAAGCGTCCAGGGCCGCAGAGGGCTTGATGCCGAGGCGGCTTTCGAGTGCCGCTTCGATGGCTGCGGGACCGGCCTTGGCGGCGACGGACTCGGGCACCACCCACGCGCGCCATGTGCTGGTGGCGAACACCTTGTCACAGACGAGTGTGCCACCGGAAACTCGGCAGGAGTGATCGGCCTCCAGCGTCAGCGGCTGGCGGCGGTCGTGACGCATGATCCGGAGATCGATGGGCTGGATCGACGCGGCGCGCGTCTTAAGGTCCACATCGCGAAACACGCAGGCGAGGTGCTGGTTGCACGCGGCCGCGCGGCGGCCGAGCGTGTTGGCCGGGCCGAGCGCCTGGCCGCGCGCCAAGGTGAGCGAACCGCGGCTGGTGCCGGAGCTCACCCAGCAGGTGGGGCCGGAGCAGATGACGGGATCGGCCGTCTTCTTTCCGAAACGGCGGATGCCGTTGGTGCCGGAATCCATGACCAGGAGAATTGTAACGCGCGTGGCCGGCGCGGGGGCCGTGACGACAGCGGTGTGGGGCGACTCCGGCTTTGCGGGTGCCGCGATGAGGGGAGCTGCGGGTGCGCCGAGACCCATGGGGGCTCTCTCCGTGAGCTGCTTGCGCTCGGCTCGTTGCTGCTGGAGCTTCAGAAGCTTCTCAGTCAGGCGAGTGTGCTCAGCCTCCCGTTCGGCCGCGAGACGTTTCTGCCGTTCCTCGGCAATACGTTTTTCTTCAGCGAGACGCTGCTCTTCCGCTACGCGGCGAGCTTCCTCGGCACGCTTCTGTTCGGCGACGCGTTTTTCCTCCGCGAGACGCTGCTCCTCAGCGAGGCGGCTGGCCTCCTCGGCGCGCTTCTCCTCGGCGATGCGTTTTTCCTCGGCGAGACGCTGCTCCTCAGCGAGGCGGCGGGCCTCCTCGGCGCGCTTCTCCTCGGCGATGCGTTTTTCCTCCGCGAGGCGCTGCTCCTCCGCGACGCGGCGGGCCTCCTCTGCGCGTTTCTCCTCGGCGATGCGTTTTTCCTCCGTGAGGCGCTGCTCCTCAGCGATGCGGCGCTCTTCCTCCAGCCGCGCCTCGCGAGCTTCCTCTTCGGCGCGCGCCTTGTCGGCGGCGGCCTTGCGCTCCTCCGCTTCGGCGCGGGCGCGTTTCAGCATCTCGGCTTCCTCGGCCGTCTGGCGCCGGGCGTCCTCAGCCTTTCGTTTGGCCGTTCTCTTCGCCTCCTCCTTCTCGGCGCCTCCGGCGAACCTTTCAGCGAGCGCGTGGGCGGCCTTGTCGTCGGCCGCCGAGATCTCGGCTCCGAGGAAGCACGCCCCAACCATCATCGCCAAGAGCGGAAAGCGTCCTCGACCTGTCATGGAGCGACCTGCATCGGTAAAAAATCACAAATACCAATTGGCTCGAGCCGGACGTTTCCGTGCTCAAACGATATGACTGATCATTCACCGCGATTTCGGCAACAAAGAGGATGGAGCGTGACGGCTTCGCGCCGCTTATCCCTCAGTACCGGCGAGAATGCCGGCAATTCCCTCCCGGTAGGTGGGGAATGCGAGCGTCACGCCAAGGTCGTCGTGCAGGCGCCGGTTCCGGACGCGCCGGTTGTCGGCATAGAAGCTGCGCGCCATCGGAGAGAGGTCGGCGGTCTCGAACGGGATTTCCGGGGGAGCTTCGACGCCCATCAGGCGGGCGGCCAGCAGGATTACATCCTGTGAGGGGGAGGGCTCGTCGTCGGTGACATTGTAGACGCTTTCGCGGCCCGCGCCGTTGGCGGCGGCGGCGAGGACGGTGGCGATGTCCTCCACGTGGATGCGATTGAACACCTGGTTCGGCTTCACGATGCGGCGCGCGGTGCCGTCGCGCAGGTCGTCCACCACGCTGCGGCCGGGACCGTAGATGCCGCCAAGGCGAAACACCTGCACGCGCTTGCCGCTGGCCTCCCCGAATGCCAACCAGCCGTTCTCCGCTTCGAGGCGGCGGCGGGTGCGCTCGGCCCTCGGTTGTGGCGTCGTCGTCTCGTCGATCCATTGGCCGTCCGAGTTGCCGTAGACGCCGATGGTCGACAGGTAGCCGATCCAGCGCAGGTTGGCGGCGCGGGCGAGGTCGTCTCCGTGGAGGCGCAGGACCGGATCGCCCTGCTCGTCGGGGCTCGCGGAGATCAGGACGTGGGTGGCGGATTCGAGAGACGCGGTGGCTTGCGGCGCCGCCGTCAGGCCATCGAACAGGATGGCCTCGTATCCGAACGACGCGATGCGGGCCACGCCCTCCGGCGTGCGGGCGGTTCCCGCGATGGTCCATCCGGCAGTTGCGAGACGGCGCGCGAGGGCTTCGGCGCTATAGCCGAGGCCGAAGCAGAAGAGCTTGGTCATGATGTCGTTCCGGTGTCCCATTCCTTGCGAACGTCGGGGTCGAGCTCACCCGGATAGTGGAGGTTGCGGGCCGCGGCGACGGCCTCGGGTGAAGCGAGGCGCCGGTAAGCCCAGACGGCCATGGCGCGCACGATGGGCGCGGGGTCACCCAAGAGGGAGGCGACGGAGGGAAGCAGGCCGGTGTCGCGGGCGTTTCCGGCCGCAATCAGGCAGTTGCGCACCACGCGGTCGCGGCCTGTTCGTTTCACCGGCGTGCCACGAAAGCGAAGCCTGAATGCCGTGTCGTCGAGCGCCATCAGATCGGCGAGGGGGGGATCGTCCAGCTCGATCCGCGTCGAAAGGCGGGCTTCGCGTGCCTCGCCCGCAAACTTGTTCCAGGGGCAGACCGCGAGGCAGTCGTCGCATCCGAATATCCGGTTGCCGATGGGCTCGCGGAACTCCTCGGCGATATGTCCTTTGTGCTCGATGGTGAGGTAGGCGATGCAGCGGCGCGCATCGAGCTGATAGGGCGCGGGGAATGCCTTCGTGGGGCAGGCGTCGAGGCAGCGGCTGCAGCTTCCGCAGTGGTCGCGCTCGGGTGTGTCGGGCTCAAGATCGGCGGTGGTCAGGATGGCGCCGAGGAACAGCCAGGAGCCCGCATCGCGCGAGACGAGGTTGGTGTGCTTGCCCTGCCAGCCGAGGCCGGCGGCCGCAGCCAGCGGCTTCTCCATGAGGGGAGCGGTGTCGACGAACACCTTCACGGCTTCGCCCGTCTCGCGCTCGAGCGATCCGGCCAGCTCCTTGAGCTTGCGCTTCATCACGTCGTGGTAGTCGGCGCGCTTGGCGTAGGTCGAGACAATGCCGCGCAAGGGCTCGCCGAGCGCTTCCATGGGATCGCGTTCGGGAGCGTAGCTCATGCCGAGCATGATGACCGAGCAGGCTTCGGGCCAAAGCTGCCGCGGGTCGCCGCGCCTGTCGGCATTTGCCTCCATCCAGTCCATGGTGCCGTGGCGGCCATCGGCCAGGAACGCCATCAGCCGCTCGCCCGCCTGCGGAATGGCGCCTGGGCGCGTGATGCGCATGATCTCGAAGCCGGCCGCGCGTGCGCGCTCGCCGAGTGCACGCTTGATAGCGTCGCGCGGGGGAGGGTTCGTCGTTTTCGGTGCGCTGCCGGGCGTGTCGGTCTGCATGTCAGAAATCGAGATCGGCGTAGACAGGTGCGGGCGAGATGCCCGGCATACGGTCGGCCAGAAGCGCGCGGAAGGACGGGCGCGACTTCATGCGGGCGTACCAGGATTTCGCCGACGGGTAGTCCTCCCAGGCAACCTCGCCCAGGTAGTCGATGGAGGAGAGGTGAGCGGCGGCCGCCATGTCCGCAAAGCTCATCTCGTCGCCCGCGAGCCAGCGGCGTTCATGGGCGAGGTGGTTCACGTAGCCGAGGTGGTAGCGGATGTTGGCGCGGATGGCGCGGAGCGCGCCGGGATCGGGCGCGTGGCCCTTGTCCGGGATGAGATGCCCGTATACGCGCTCGTATAGCAGTTCGCGCGTCACCTCGCGATCGAGCTTGCCATGAAACCAGTCCACCAGCCGCCGCTGCTCGGCGCGATCTTCGTTGGAGCCTTGAAACAAGGGGGCGGGCCGGCCTTCCTTCTCGAGATTGTGGAGCAGATCGGCAAAATATTCCGAGACGGCATAGGCGCCGCAGAGGACGAAACCGCCTTCGAGCGCCAGCACCGGCAACTCGCCTGCAGGGTTGAGGGCGAGGAAGGCGGGGCGCCATTCCCAGGGCCGCTCTTCGGCCAGCTCCGCCTCGACGCCGATCTCTGCGAGGGCGATGCGGATGGAGCGCGATTTTGGGCAGAGCCTGAAATGCGTCAACGTGTGCATGGCATCAAAATTCCGCGGGCTTTTCTCGCAGGACCGGAGCTTCTCCCCCGTCGTGTCGAGGGCGGGCAAGTCTCGCGTTGGCGCCGCTTTCCGGTGGCCGACGGCGTGTCATGGGACTGCAGCGCACGAACCGTATCCTCGTTTGGCTAAACGTGCTACCGAGCCTCGTCTCAGTTTTGCCCCTCCCTCCCTGTCCATGTCCCCTGGACTGGATTTCTCGCAACAAACCGGAGAGCGCTCTATATGGCGATCTGGCATGCCATTCTGCTCGGCTTCCTGGAAGGGCTTACGGAGTTCCTGCCCGTCTCGTCTACGGGACACATTCTTCTAGCTGGACATTTTCTGGGCTTCGATAGCCCGGGCAAGACTTTCGAGGTGCTGATCCAGCTTGGCGCCATCCTGGCGATCGTGTTCGTCTACTTCCGGTATCTGCTGGACATGGTGTGGGCGCTGCCGTCCGATCCGCGCATTCAGCGATTTGCGGTCGCTCTCGCCTTGGCGTTCCTGCCGGCGGCGGTCTTGGGCGGCTTGTTGCACGATTTCATCAAGGACGTGCTGTTCGAAACACCGGTGCTCGTGTGCCTGATGCTGATCGCGGGCGGGGTCATCCTGCTCGCCGTCGACAGGCTGGCGCTCACCGTTCGCTATGACGACGCAACGGAAATTCCGCCGGCCCGCGCGTTCGGGATCGGTCTCTTCCAGTGCTTGGCACTGATCCCCGGCGTGTCGCGGTCCGGATCGACCATCGTCGGCGGGCTTCTGCTCGGCGCGGACAAGCGGACGGCGGCTGAGTTCTCTTTCTTCCTCGCCATGCCGACGATGGCGGGCGCCTTCGCCTTCGATCTCTACAAGAACTGGGGGCTGCTCAAGGTGGCAGACGCGCTTCCCATCGGCATTGGCTTCGTGACGGCGTTCCTCACGGCGGTGGTGGTGGTCAAGTTCGCACTCGACTTCATCAGCCGCCACGGGTTCGCCCCGTTCGCCTGGTGGCGCATTGCGGTGGGCTTCGTCGGTCTGGCCGCGCTCGCGGTCTATGGCTAGGGCTGCCTGCCCAAATATCCGGCAAAAAGCAAAAATGGCTGCCTGATTTAACAGGCAGCCAATTTTCTTTTGTGGGTGCCGCGTCTTCACGTCGATTGTGAAGGCGGGGTACTTGGCCGGCGCTCAGGCGGCGTGAGAGGTCGCGGGCTGGAGAAGCGCGCGCTTCAGGCTCGCGAGATCCTTGGCGGTGCGCAGGCGCTCAAGGGCAGCCGGCTCGCGCACCAGGCGGGAGATGCGCGCCAGCGCTTTCAGGTGGTCGCCGCCCGCGTGCTCGGGGGCCAAAAGCAGGAAGATCAGGTCGACGGGCTCGCCGTCCTGGCTCTCGAAGTCGATCGGCTTCGTCAGCCGGGCGAACAGGCAAACAATGCCCTGAATTCCATTGAGTTTGACATGGGGAACGGCAATGCCGCGACCCAGGCCCGTGGATCCCAGACGCTCGCGCTGAAGCAGCGTGTCGTAGATCGTCCGGGGATCGAGGCGGGTCACCTCGGCCGCGTGCGCGGACAGGTCGAGGAGAGCCTGCTTCTTATTCGTTGCTTCGAATGCGGGGTAGATTCCGCCAGGTGCCAGAAGATCGCCTAAGTCCATGTGTCCGGTCCCATCGGGTCTGTGATCGCCAGTGTTCGGCTGTCGATCAACGTTTTCTCTTTGGCGCCTCGGTGCCCCTCGCTAGACGGGGACGCCGTCGTGCGTCTTACCGATCAACGCTCGATTTGCATCAATTTATGCACCAATCGTGCCGCCCGGCAGGCCGGGGCGGCCAAATCGATGTCTGCTGTCAGCTCCAAGACCGCGCTGCCCCTACCTCACTCGTAATGACGCTCAGTTACACGTCCGTCTCGACGAGATTTCAGGTGCTTCAAACGCGTGAGGCCCACCCCACAGTTTCCCCCGACATTGGATCAATCCAGCCGCTTGCCGGCTCGTCGATTTACAACGTTCAGTTCGCCGTGATCTGCGTTCCCTATCCGCCAATCATGGCGATTTGAGTAACATCGAATTCCGCGTCCGGTTCCCGCCGATCTTTTCGGCCTCTGGGGCTCCGGTGCGAAGAGGATACCAGTGTTCGCGGCTCCCGTCTCTCGGGTCATCCCCCGCTGTCTAGCATCAAAATCGGATAGCTTTCCAGCGGCGTCTCGCGTCTATTTTCTTTAATTATTCCAATTCTTTAGTTTTGGGTGTCCGCCTGCGCGGCGCACGATTGCGTCACGCTAGGCCGGGCTGCGGGGGGAGTCAATCTTGCGCCGCGGAACAGGTGATGTGTCGCGGCAACTCACGCGTACAAGCGGCCGTTCGCGTGAAACCAAGCCAGTTCGATTTACGCGCGAACTCAGAATCTTACGCAGTGGTCTGCGTATGTGTTCGCAGGCCCTGGGCGTCTGCGACTTGCGGTTGATAAGTCTGGGATACCCTTTGGGTTTCTGACGCGGGTCAGCGCGCCATGCGCTCGGCGAGCTGTTTTTCGCGCCGCCGCTGCACGGAGGACGGGATGCGCATGGCCTCCCGGTATTTGGCGACGGTGCGCCGGGCGATGTCGATGCCTTCCGCTCTCAGCTTCTCCACCAGCTTGTCGTCCGAGAGGATCGATTTGGCGCTTTCGCCGTCGATCATCTGCTTGATGCGGTGGCGGACGGCTTCCGAGGAATGGGCCTCGCCTTCGCCGGATGCCTGGATGGCTGAGGTAAAAAAGTACTTGAGCTCGAAGATGCCGCGCGGGGTCGCCATGTATTTGTTCGAGGTGACGCGCGAGACGGTGGATTCGTGCATCGAGATGGCGTCGGCGACGGTCTTGAGGTTCAACGGCCTCAGATGCTGGACGCCATAGGTGAAAAAGGCGTCCTGCTGCCGGACGATCTCTTCGGCGACTTTCAGAATGGTGCGGGCCCGCTGGTCGAGGCTTTTGACGAGCCAGTTCGCGGTCTGCAGGCATTCGAGCAGATAGCCGCGATCCTTCTCGGTGCGCGTCGTCTTGTTGACCTGTGCGAAGTAGGTGCGGTTCACGAGAACGCGCGGGAGCGTGTCGCTGTTGAGCTCGATGATCCAGCCGCCGTCCGAACCCTGGCGGACGAGCACGTCGGGCACCACAGGCTGAAGCTGGACGGAGCCGAACTTCAGGCCAGGCTTCGGATTGAGGTGCTTGATCTCCTCGATCATGTCGGTGATCTCGCTCATGTCCGCGCCCACGGCCTTGCGCAGGGCGGGCAGATTGTGAGCGGCCAGGAGATCGAGGTTGTCCAGCAGGGCAGCGATCTGGGGATCGTAGCGGTTCTGCTCCTTGAGCTGGAGGGCGAGGCACTCGGCCAGAGAGCGCGCGAACACGCCAGGGGGATCGAGCGTCTGCAACGTGGCGAGAACTTTCTCGACGAGAGCGAGGGGTGCGCCGAGCTTGGTGGCAAGTTGGTCCAGGTCGGCGTGCAGGTAGCCCGCCTCGTCGACCATGTCGATCAGGTGCTGGCCGATGAGGCGCTCGACGTGATCCTTGACGGCCAGCGGGAGCTGCTCGCTCAGATGATCGCGGAGCGACGGCTCGCTCGAGACGAAGGCTTCGGGATTGATGTCGTCGTCCGAGAACGAGTTGCTGCGCTGGCGCAGGCTGGCCCAGCCCGACTCGCCGCCGTCGGGGCCGTTGGGCGAGGCACCGTTGTCAACGAAAGCGCCGTCATAGTCACCGTCGATGCCGCCGTCGGCTTCGGCCACGGGTTTGCCGAGATCCAGCCATTCGTCGTCGCCCGCCTGCTCGCTGCGCTCGGACGGCGTTTCGGGCTCTGCTTCGCGCTCGGCCTTGGGGGCCGCCTCGGGCGTGTCGTCCATCTCCAGGAGGGGATTGCGTTCAAGCTCGGTTTCCACGAACTGGCCGAGCTCGAGATTGGAAAGCTGAAGCAGGCGGATGGCCTGCTGCAACTGGGGTGTCATCACCAGTTGCTGGCCTTGCCTCAGCTCGAGCTTTGCCGTCAGCGCCATGCTCAGACTTTCAATTCCGGCGGTCGCTCAGACAGCAGCCGAAGGCGCGATACTGCACGAAGAAAGCCCGGGGCGAATTTGTCCCGAGATGCGATGCGCATGCATCGCGGTGTCTGGGTGCGCAAGGCTTCGGGCCTATCCAGGCTCATCAGTCCACGGTCCAAGGCTTGTCCAAGGCCCAGGCTATACTCAACGTGTGTTAACGAACATATCTCCCAGATAGACGCGCCTGACATCTTCATTCGCTATGATTTCCGCGGGCTTACCTTGTGTCAAAACCTGACCATCGTAGATGATGTAGGCGCGATCGATAAGGCTCAGTGTCTCACGTACATTGTGATCCGTGATGAGGACGCCGATGCCGCGGTCCGTCAGGTGGCGGACGAGCTGCTGAATGTCGCCCACCGCAATCGGATCGATGCCCGCGAACGGCTCGTCGAGCAGGATGAACGAGGGGCGAGAGGCGAGTGCGCGCGCGATCTCGCAGCGGCGGCGCTCACCGCCCGAAAGCGCCATGGAGGGCGACTTCCTGAGGCGGGTGATGTGGAATTCCTCAAGCAGGCTGTCGAGCTGCTCTTTGCGCTGCTTGCGGTTCGGCTCCACCAGCTCCAGCACGGCCATGATGTTCTGCTCGACCGACAGGCCGCGGAAAATGGAGGCTTCCTGAGGTAGATAGCCGATGCCGAGGCGGGCCCGCCGGTACATCGGAAGCCGGGTTACGTCCTGGCCGTCGATGGAGATGCGTCCGGCGTCGGCGGGAACGAGGCCGGTAATCATGTAGAAGACGGTGGTCTTGCCGGCGCCGTTGGGGCCGAGGAGGCCGACGGATTCACCCCGGCCGACCGCGAGGCTCACGCCCCGCACGACCATGCGCTTCTTATAGCTTTTCTGAACGTTCTCGGCGACGAGCCATCCCTGGTGGGATGCCAAGGTCTGATCGTCGGCCGTGTATCCGTAGGGGTCGCCCGCTCCGTTTTGCGCGCCGTACGGATCGGCGTCCTGTGCAACGGGTGCGGAGCGGAAGGGCCACAATTTCATGCTGGCAATCTGCCGTGCTCAAAATCCAAAATAGGGCACCATCGACCTCGATGCTCGGTATTCGAGCCGGTTCCGATGGCAGATGTCAATTCGCCGGCGCGGTCGCGGAGTTGGGTTCCGCCGTCGCAGACCAGCCGTCGGTCGCCGCGCTTGGGGCTTTCGCCTTGCTCTTGGCGCTGCTGTCCTCGTCCTTCTTCAGCTCCTGCGGGAAGAACACGGCGCTGGCGCGGCCTTTCCCTTCGCCCGCGGGTTCTGCCGGTGTCTTCGTCACCCATCCGCCGCCCGAGGGGGCCGAGACGGTGTTCTGGGGCGCGGTGTCGATCTTGCTCTCGCCCGTCGTCATGTCGATCAGAAGGCGGGTGCCGCGTACCATGCTCTTGCCTTTCGACAGCACGACGTTGCCGCCCATCGTCACCTTGTTGGTCTTGGTGTCGAAATCGGCCCAGTCGCCGGTCGCCGTCTGGCCGTCCTTGGAGGTGACCTGAACGTCTTTCCGAGCCTCGATGCGGGTCAGCTCCGCACTCGATTTCTCGCCGTTGCCCGGGGTGGCGCCTGGGTTGGCGGCATCCATGAGACCGGCGGCGCCCTTGTAGTAGGCGGAGAGCTGCGCGCAGCGGATCTTGAACGTGTCCTGGGAGGCGTCCACGTCACCGCGGAAGACGGCGACCTTGCGCTGCTCGTTCACGTCGAGGCTGTCGGCGGTGATTTCGACGGGGGCGTTCGGATTGGTCTTGAAGGAGCCGAAAGCGCCTGCGCCATCCGCTTCTGCCTGATCGGATTTGGCCGGCTGCTTCTTGCGATTGGGCGTGTCGGGTCCGCGCAGAAGACGCGCGCTGATCCGTCCCGGTCCGTAGGAGGCTTCGGGAGGGGTGGTCAGCTCGGCCGTTCCCTGCGTGCGGTTGATGGCGAGGCGGCCGCCCCTCAGCTCGTTGCCGCCCTGGGTGACGACGACATCGCCGGTCAGCAGGATGGTTCCCGCCGTCTCGTTGATCTCGACGCGCTCGCTCGCGGCGCGCCGGTCGGTGCCGGAGGTCATGATCACCTCGCCGGTGAGAACGGCGGTTTCGGCCTGGGCATCGAAATCGGCGGTGTCGCTGGTGACGACGTCGCCGTTGGCGCGTTTCATCACCACGGGCTTCTTTGCCACGATACGGCGCACCTTACCGGACTGAGCTGCCGGGCCGGACTGAGACGGCGCGGCGCCGTCGGCGGCCTGCGGGCTCGGCGCCGTTGCGCCCATCATGCCCTCCCCCTCGTAGGAGACCTCGAGCTCGGGCGTGGTGATGTGCGAGTCGCCCTGGCGTGCGCGGACGCTTCCGGTGAACAGCGCGGTCTTGCTGCCGTCGTTGAGGTCGAGGCGGTTGGCGTCGATGTTGATCGGGCCGTTGGCAGGCGTGAACAGCGCGCTGTTGTTCGGATCCTTCGGGGGCGCGGCCTCGGCAGCCGGGTCTTTCTGTTTCTCGTCCGGCGGAGGCGTGAGCTCAACCAGGACGTCTCCGACGAAGGTGGCCTCGCGCGCTTTCTGGCGCAGCGTCATCTCCTTCGAGCGAACGGAGCCGCTCGGAAATTCCACCACCACCGGCTGGGGCGATTTCAGAAGATCCTCGTTGATAAGAATAGTCGCGCGCGTGAGCTTCGCCTTGAGGCCGCTTTGCGAGACGACGTTGATTTCGTCGAAGAGATCGAGCACGCGCTTGGTGTTGTTGAAGATGCCGCGGCTGGCGGCGATGTCGGTTCTTGTCTTGTCGGCCTGGTAGACCTCGCCCGTGATGCCGTTGAGCTTGATGACGTTCGGGGTCTTCAGATCCTGCTGGGCGGTCTTCGCCATGAAGACGTAGCTACCGCCGTCCTTGTTGTAGCCCTCGTAGCGCGGGTTCTTCATCGAGAGGTCTTCGGGGAGGATCTTGCGGACGGCGATCTCTGGCAAAGTCTCGCTGCCGACGAGCCCTGCGGTGCGCGCGATCGTCAGTCCGTAGATGCCGAGCAGGCCGATCGCAAGGATCGGACAGGCGAGGCGAAGCGTGCGAACGACAATGGTGCGGCGGCGTGCCTTGCGAAACTCGCGCGTGCGGTCGACCTCGGCCATGACGAGGCCATCGCCGGTGCGGCGGCCTGCCATCGGTGTCATGTTCTGGTCGGCAGTCATAACCATCGGGGTTTCCCGCGTTCGGACATCACGGACCTTGTCCGCGAGCAAACCGGCGGAGGGCTCCTATGCTCAAGTCCCTGGGTACACGCACACAGCCTATGGCGCGGCGGCTCAAGGCGGGCAGTGTTGCACGTGCGAAGGCTGGCGGACAATCGCGTGAAATTGGGGTGAGATTGGGACTGTAAAAGCGGCCAGCCCCCTGAAATCCTCAGATGTTTCCTTCTTTCAGATGCAACGCCTCCGCCGAGGCGGTACCCCGCTCAGTGGGAAAAAATGTCCATCTCGCCGTAGCCTGCCAGATCGAGCTTGGCTTGTGTGGGCAGGAACTCGAAGGCGGCTTTGGCAAAATGGGTGCGGCCCTCGCGCTCCAGCATGGCGTCCAGTTTCGCCTTGAGGGCGTGCAGATGCAAAACGTCGGCGGCCGCATAGGCCAGCTGCTGCTGGCTGAGCGTCGCGGACGCCCAGTCCGAGCTCTGCTGCTGCTTGGAAAGCTCGATGCCCAGGAGCTCGGAGGTGATGTCCTTCAGGCCGTGACGGTCTGTGTAGGTGCGAACGAGCTTGGAGACGATCTTGGTGCAGTAGACGGGAGACACGGTGACGCCGAGGTACTTCTCGATGACGGCCAGATCGAAGCGCGCGAAGTGAAAAATCTTGGTCACCGAAGGGTCGGTGAGGAGGGCCTTGAGACGCGGGGCGTCGTAGCCGCCGGGATCGAGCTGCACGAGATGGGCGGTGCCGTCGCCGGCGGAGAGCTGGATGAGGCAGAGCCGGTCGCGCTGGGGGTTGAGGCCCTGCGTTTCCGTGTCGATGGCGACGCTGCCCTTGAACGTGACGTTGGCGGGAAGATCGCCTGTGTGGAGCGTGATGGTGGGGGCTGACATGGCTCGGGCCTCGGGGGTCGGAATGGCGGCACACCCACGAATACTCAACCCATTGAAATTTATCGTGGATTTTGCCTTGATCTGTTGCCGGGTGTAGCGGTTCTGCCGGTCAATTGCAAGGGAATGGCGCGCTTCATCCGCTAAATCCCCGTGCGGACGCAGTTATCCTCGCCGATGCGCGCGCCGCCATAGTGTCGATCCAACGCCCTCGCCGATGAGTTTTTGCGACCCATGGATCAGACCTCGAATCTCAAGCTGCCGTACATTCTCGCTGCGCAGTCGCAGAAGCATGTGACGCACAACGAGGCTTTGCGCGCGCTGGATGCGCTCGTGCAGCTGTCGGTGATGGACAAGGATCTCGCTGCGCCTCCGGGCTCGCCTGCGGAGGGAGCCCGCTACATCGTCGCGGGGGCTCCGACGGGGACCTGGGTCGGTCATGCGACTCACATCGCGGCTTACCAGGATGGCGCGTGGGCCTTCCATGTTCCGCTCGAGGGCTGGCGGGCCTGGGTGTCGGACGAGGATACGGTCTACGCGTTCAACGGCACGACCTGGGTGGCGAGCGGCGGAGGCGTGAACCCGGTGCCGCTCGTGGGCGTGAACGCGACCGCGGATACAACCAATCGCCTTTCGGTCGCATCGCCCGCGTCTCTCTTCAATCACGAGGGGGCGGGCCACCAACTCAAGATCAACAAGGCCGCGGCTGCCAATACGGGAAGCGTGCTGTTCCAGACGGGGTTCTCCGGACGGGCGGAGTTCGGTCTCACGGGCGACGACGACTTTCATGTGAAGGTCAGTGCCGACGGGAGCGCCTGGCAAGAAGCCATCGTCATCAGCAGGAGCACGGGCGGCGTTGCGTTCAAGTCCGGTCAGGTGGATGTGGCGTCGGCGGCGACGTGCGACGTCGGGGCGGCGGGCTCTCAGCGCGTGCGCATCACCGGCTCGACGACGATCACGAGCCTCGGCACGGTTCCGAACGTGCTCCGCTGCGTTCTGTTCGCAGGGGCGTTGACCCTCACGCACAATGCGGTGTCGCTCATCCTCCCCGGTTCCGACAACATTCTCACGGAAGCGGGTGATACGGCCGTGCTCGCCTCCGACGCATCCGGCAACTGGACCTGCCATAGCTATACGCGCAGGCGGCAGGCTCCGCGCGCGAATCTCATCTCGAACTTCGCCATCAATCTCTATGCGGATAGCGGCCGCTTCGGCGGAAACTCGGCGGCATCGGAAACCATCGGAGCCTTTTCGTTCCCGTCCTATCTCTCCGTCTACAATGGCTCGGTTGCCGCCGATGCCGGGAAGTTCATCACCAACAACAACGATTATGGCGGTGCGGCAGGAGCGCTGAGCGCGAACATCAAGGCGCTGATCGACAAGATCCGGGGGGCTTCCTATCGCCGCTACGGCGTGGAGTTTCGCGTCGCGCAGATCACGATGGGATCCGGCACCGCGTCGTCGCCTCAGACGCTCGCGAGCACGAACTATTATCTCTCTCTGTTCCCGTCGTTCGGTCCCCGTCCGCCGGCCGCGACCTTTCATATGTACCTGCTCGCGCTCGATGCCCCGGTGCTGTGGCGGGTCGTCGACAATCAACGATCGTACAAGGATGGCGTTCTGCAGTCGGCGGGCAACTATCTCGTGAGCCCTGCCGATGGCTGGGTTTCGCTCTGCAATCAGGACAGCCAGCCTCCCTATCTCACGACCGGCTATCAGCCGTCGGCGATGAACATTTACGCAGCGCTGTCGGGGCACCGCTATCTCATTGCGTGCCCGGCGCTCATGGGCGGCTTGACCGATGTGGACGCGAACATCGGAGTCATTCCGGGTGTCAATCGTTGGCTGGTGTAGGAGGCCCGAATGCAGAGACTGTGGGACGTGGACTTCGGCGGCGGCGCGAGCAACCTTTACACGGAGGAGCAGTATCTGGGTCTCGCGGCTGCGGGCCTGCTCGAAGGCGTTTCAGCGCAGGCGGTCGTCACGGCGGATACGGTGCGGGCCGAAGCTCAGCGTCGGATCATCGCGCTCACGGGCGGAGGCGACCTGCAATCCTGCATCATCAAGCAGCTCAACGCGCAGATGCGTGCGACAGAGCTCGTGAACAAGCGGGCGCTGGGTGACGTGCTGAGCTCAGAGGAGCTTGCGGAGGCCGCCGCGCTGCAGGCGCTGGCGGATGGGATCAAGAGAATACGCGCGCGCTCGAATGAGCTCGAAGCCGATCCGCCCTCCGACTACGCCGACGACAGCCACTGGTCGCCGTGACGGGCCAATAGCGGAGAGTTGGCTAAGCGTGTTAGATAAGGGCTTCGAGCGGAGACGCGAAGGCCTGTCATGCTGAAGTTTCTCGACGATGCGCCTGTGCCGGTTTGGCTGTTTTTCTTGATTTATTTCTCGGGCTCACGGGATCAGCGCTGGCTGCCGTCAGAAGCTTCTCGGCCGATCAAGTTCTGACGGCGTTCGAAGCGGCTCCAAGGGTTCGGACTGATTGCCCGCTTACGCCCGCGGGCCGCGCGTCAGGCCCGAGGGTCCGCTCGCCTATGGAGACGACTATGCGCGCTGGTCTTGCCGTTTTCGCGCCGCGTGTCCTGCTCTTGGCGCTGATCGCGTTCGCCGCCGGCCCGGCTTCGCTCCGGGCCGAGGACCCTCTATCGGATTTGCTGCCCTCCTGGAACGACGGCAAGTCGAAGACGGCGATCGTCGATTTCGTCGACCGCGTGACCCAGGAAGGCGGGCCGGATTTCGTGGCGCCAGCCGAGCGCATCGCCGTGTTCGACAACGACGGGACGCTGTGGGCGGAGCAGCCTGTATATTTCCAGCTCGCTTTCGCGCTGGATCGGATTGCTGCGCTGGCGAGCGAGAATCCTGAATGGAAGCAGAAGCAGCCGTTCAAGAGCGTGCTCGAGGGTGACATCAAGGGCGTCGCGGCGTCCGGGGAGCACGGGCTGCTCGAGATCATGGCGGCCACGCATGCCGGGCTCACGACAGAGAAGTTCGGCGACATCGTCGACGGCTGGCTCGAGAGCGCCGAGCATCCGCGCTTGAAGCGTCCCTACACGTCGCTCGCTTACCAGCCGATGCTGGAGCTTCTTTCCTATCTGCGCGCTCGCGGCTTCAAGACCTTCATCGTCTCCGGCGGCGGAGTGGAGTTCATGCGCCGCTTCGCCGAAAGGGTTTACGGGATACCGCCCGAGCAGGTGGTAGGCTCGTCGGGCGTCGTGAAATTCGATATCGGTCCGGATGGCATCGCGCGGCTGACGAAGGAGCCGAAGATCGAGTTCGTCGACGACGGTCCTGGCAAGCCGGTCGGCATCAACCGCTACATTGGGCGCCGCCCGATCCTCGCCTTCGGCAACTCGGACGGCGATCTGCAGATGCTGCAGTACACGGCAGCGGGACACGGTGCGCGTTTCATGGGGGTCGTCCATCATACCGATGCGGATCGGGAGTGGGCCTATGACCGCGCGTCCCATGTCGGGAAGCTCGACAAAGCGCTTGATGAGGCGACGGCGAAGGGCTGGACGGTCGTCGATATGAAGAGCAATTGGAAGACGGTGTTCCCGGACAAGTGAGACTGGGTTTCCTGACCGCCGCGCATGGCCGGCACGAATGGCGAAGTCTCGAAAATGCTCTCCAGGCTGCCGCTCGCGGGCGCAGTGCCAGAGCGCCGTGTTGAGGAACTGGCCGTAATAGCGGACTCCCAAAAAAAGAGTGCGCCTTCAGGCGACGCGCGCTGAAGTTCGGGTGCGCTCGCCTCTCAGCTCCCTTGTGTCACGCAGGGCTTGCGTTCCGAATTTATATCGTAATACGATATTTATTTCGAGGTGGCGCCGTGCGCGACAGGCGCGTGGAGGGTTTGAGATGATCAACCAGCAGTATGACGAAGATGCCAGCGAGCACGGCCTGTTCGCCTCCCCGCCCTGCCTCATGCACGATATCGATCCCGCGAGCGGCATGATCATGCCGGATGCCGCACAGGCCAGGGATGTCGCCCGATGGCGCAAGGGGGAACGAGAACGTCTCATTGCCGCCCGGCTCGCCCTCTCCCCGCGCGATCGAGAGCTCCATTCCGAGCGCGTCGCCCGTGATCTCGATGCACTCGTACCACGTGCGCGGCACCTGATCGTAAGTCTCTATTGGCCGTTCCGCGGTGAGCCCGATCTCAGGCCGTGGATGGAGAGGGCGTACGCGGCGGGCCTGCGCCCGGCCTTGCCGGAAGTGGCGGGAAAAGGGAAACCTCTACTGTTTCGCGCGTGGGCACCCGGCGCGCGGCTCGAACGGGGCGTCTGGAACATCCCCTATCCGGCCGACGGCGATCTGGTTGCTCCCGCTGTGATCATTGCGCCGCTCGTCGGCTTCGATCGCGCCTGTTACCGGCTGGGCTACGGCGGCGGATTTTTCGACCGCACGCTTTTCAATCTCAGGCCGCGACCGCTCGTCATCGGTGTGGGGCACGAGAGCGGTGCAGTTGCCACCATCTATCCTCAGCCGCATGACATTCCGATGGACTGGATCGTGACCGGGAACTCCGCTCCGCAGCGGCGGCATTTTCCATAGATTACAAACGGAAGGCGAAGGGCGATGTTTAACTTGGGGACTGACTGCTTCGGGGCCGGCTGATTATTTGCCGGCGTCCGGCAGCGAGCCGGTGTCGAGCAGATACTGCTGCAGGCCCGACGCGAAGTTCAGCGCCGCGCGAGCCGATGCAGGAGCCTGCTCGGGCCTGAAGCTCTCCCGGCTTACGAGGCGCGGGCCCTGCACAAGCCGGACGCCCCGGCTCACCGGCCGCGGGGGTGAGCGCAACATCATGAGCTCGCGGGCGAGCGACGGGGAGACAGCAAGTCTCGGCTTCGGCACCAGGGCGGCAATGTCGTCTGCCGCGTCCGCGGGCTGCTGCTCGCCATCCTCACGAACGTCGAGGCGCTCTTGCGCGGCCTCGATAGCCTTGTCGAAGGTCTCGTACTTGCCGAGATGGCCCGGAACGCTCGGGTAGACACGCCGGCGCACGTAGCTCGCCTCGGCCTGGGTGGGAGATTGGAGAACGCTGATGACGAGTGCCGCCACTCCCTGATTGCGGAAGCCGAGCTTTTCCGCGGCCGCGCGCGAGACGTCGAGCTTGCGCTTTCCACTGTAGGGGCCTGCGTTGGTGATGCGCAGCACGGAGGCGTCGCCGGTCTTGGGATTGTAGGCGAGGATGACGGTGCCGTCCGGCAGCAGCGGGCTTGCGGCGTTGTCGGGAAGATCGGGGCGAAACACGGCGCCCGAGCTCGTCAGTCCGCACGGGTTCAAGCGGTCGAGCCGGCAGCTATCGTAGTAGGAAGCAAGCAGGTAGCCGCGCCATCCGACGAGTGTGTCGGTTTGCGCAAGCGTGCCTACGCGGTGACATAGGCCGTGGAAGCAATAGCGCGAGCCGGGAGACTTGGCATCGGCGGTGGTCACGGCGGCAGTTCCGCCGGTCAGGGCCGCGGCGACAGCTATCCAGGCCGGCAGCGTAAGCCGCCGATGCGTGGCAAAACCCGAGGCTGCTCTACGCAGCGGATGCATTTCCCGTGGCATGTGACGCGGGCCCGCTCGCTAAGACGAGTTTCTGACTTGCGAGACAACCGTGGCGAATGTTTGAGCAGCCTCGCTCACACACAGTAAACGCGCGCTTAACGGCCTCGCGCCAAGGCCTTCGTACATGGCCTCAAGTGTGCGGATTGCTGGCCAATTCCGGTGACGACCCCTGCTCAGCCATCCTGGCGGCGCGCCGGGGTGTCACTGCGGTAGGCTGATTGCCGACTTTCCGCTAGACTGGCAGCACACTGGACGAGTTGAGCGCAACGGGGGGCTGCCGATCGGAGGTACCGATGTTTCGCCGGACTACTCTCCTTGCCGCCCTTTTTTGTCTCACGCCCGCTGCCTACGCTGCCGAGCCGCCGGCCCTCACGCTCTTCGAGAACGTTCGTGTTTTTGACGGTAAGAGCGAGCGCCTCGAAGAGGGCATGAATGTCCTTGTTCGCGGCAACACGATCGAAAAGATCTCGAAGGACCCTCTTTCGACCGATGGCACTCCATCTGTTCAGGTCATTGCGGGTGGCGGGCGGACGCTCATGCCAGGTCTCATAGACGCGCATTGGCATGCGATGCTGGTCCGGCCAACGCCGGCCGCGTTGCTCACGGACGATGTCGGCTACCTGAACCTGGTCGCAGGCGCCGAGGCTAGGGATACCCTGATGCGCGGGTTCACCACGGTTCGCGATGTGGGCGGGCCCTCGTTCGGGCTCAAGCGCGCGATCGATGAAGGCATTGTCGCCGGGCCCCGCATCTTTCCATCCGGCGCCATCATCTCGGTCACGAGCGGTCACGGCGATTTCCGCCAAGCCAACGAGCTGCCCCGCGTCGTCGGTGCCCCTCAGTCACGCCAGGAGCAGACCGGGGCTTCCATGATCGCCGACAGCCCGGACGAAGTCCGCGTGCGTGTGCGCGAGCAGCTTCTGAAAGGCGCGTCACAAATCAAACTCACGGCGGGCGGTGGCGTCGCGTCACCCAACAGCCCGCTCGACGTCTCCACGTTCACGGAGGCCGAGCTACGTGCGGCGGTGGAGGCAGCCGAGAACTGGGGCACCTATGTCACGGTGCACGCCTACACGCCCGTCGCGATCCAGCGCGCGATCAGCGCCGGGGTGAAGTGCATCGAGCATGGCCACCTCATGGACGAGGCGACGGCGAAGCTGATCGCGGAGCGAGGCATCTGGCTCAGTACGCAAGCATTTCCGGATGAGATGGCGGATGCCTTTCCTCCGGGGTCTCAGGAGCGGGCCAAGGCATTTACGGTGTTTGCCGGCACGGACACGTCCATCACGCTGGCCAAAAAGTACAAGCTCAAGACGGCGTTCGGCACCGACATCCTGTTTTCAAAAAGGCTCGCGCAGCGCCAGGGCGAATTGCTCGTCAAGTTCACGCGCTGGTATACGCCGGCCGAAACGCTCGCCATGGCGACCGGGACCAACGGCGAGCTGCTGGCCTTGTCGGGAAAACGCAATCCCTACCCGGGCAAGCTCGGCGTCGTAGAGGAAGGTGCGCTCGCCGATCTTCTCCTGGTCGACGGCGATCCCGTTTCCAACATCGAGCTCCTTCAGGACCCGGCGAAGAACCTTCTCGTCATCATGAAGGACGGAAAGATCTACAAGAACAGCCTAGCTCCTTGAATGCGGTTGTTCGCCCTTGCTTCTGTATTGATCTGGCTTCGGGGCGTCCTGCGGACAAATCGCTCTCAGAGTTTTGAAATCCGCCCGTCGACAAGCTCGATGATACGGTCACAGCGCCGTGCCAAATCCAAGTTGTGCGTGACGATCAGGAATGCGGTACCTTCCCTTCGATTGACCACCCGCATCATCTCAAACACTTGATCGGCTGATTTGGTGTCGAGATTTCCAGTCGGCTCGTCGGCGAGGATGAGAGCCGGGTTCATCGCGAGAGCGCGCGCGATAGCGACACGCTGCTGCTGCCCTCCGGACATGTTGTTGGCGAGGTTGTTTTCCCAGGGCGTCAGGCCAACCTCGTGCAAGAGGGCCCGGGCGCGTTCACGGATCTTCTCGCTGGGGAATTCGTTCTCGACGAGCAGCGGCATCATCACGTTCTCGAGGGCCGTGAATGCGCTGATGAGATAGTGGTACTGAAACACGAAACCGAGACTGCGACCGCGGAGCCTGGTAATGGCCGCATCGTCGAGCGTGCTCGTTTCGCTTCCCTCGATAAAGAGGCGGCCCGATGTCGGGCGATCCAAGAGGCCGATGATGTTCAGAAGCGTACTTTTTCCCGAGCCTGACGGACCCATGAGTGCGACGAACTCCCGGCGGCGGAGCACGAGGTCTATGTCGCGCAGCACCTCTACCTCGACAGGCGTTCCGACGTTGTAAGATTTGCAAACGCCTACGAGGCGCAAGACTTCCTGACTTTCCTCATCCACGGATCGCGACCACAGGATCAAGCTTTGCGGCCCCGAAGGCGGGGAACGCCGCTGCGGCCACTCCAGTCACGGCCGCTATCAAAATTGCTTCCACGAACAGCATGGGGTCGATGACTAGCGGAAACAGCTCGGTGCCGTCCGGTTGCCGCAAATAGCTGTGCCAGAAAACTATGGCGCATCCGCCTGTCGATGCTCCGACAATCGCACCGGCAAGAGCGAGAAGGCCGCCCTGCAGCAGAAAAATCCGGAGAATCTGACCCTGGGCTGTACCCATCGCACGCAGGATCCCGATATCCTTCGACCGCTGGATGACCGAGACGACGAGGACGCTGGCAATGCCGAAGGCAACCGACAAGCCGACGAATATCCGGATTACCGTGTTCGACAATGTCTGCGCGTTGACCGCGGTGAAGAACTGGGAATTGGTCTTGATCCAGCTGTCCGCCTCGACTCCGGTGGCCGCACCTATGGTATTGGCAATTTTGTCGGCCGCGTAGACATCCTTCACGGTCAGGTCGATTGTCGTAACGCCGCCGACAAGATTCGATAGGGCCTGGGCCGTTCTCAAGGCAACGAACGTCGAGCGCTGATTGGCGGCCTTGTTGCCAAGATCGAAAATGCCGGTAATCGTCAGAACGCGAGAGGCGCCGGTGGCCGCCGAGACGATCATCTTGTCGCCGAGCTTCACGCCAAGGTCGCGGGCAAGCTCGGTGCCGATCAAAATGTCGTCAGTCAGGACACGCGTCTGCCCCGCTACGATGTAGTCGGGGATCTTCACGATCCTGAAATAGATATCAGGGTCGATCCCGGTGACTGTAATCGACCGGTTTGAATCACCCCGGACGGCGAGTGCGGAGGTCACCATCGTTGGCGACACATTGGTGATATCGGGCCACGTCTTCAGCAACGCGGCGATCTTTTGCCACTGATCGATGGAGCGAATCCGCTGCGCGGGGCGCTGGACCGTTGCGGCTACGGCCAGCCCTGGTCGATCAAAGCGCTGCGGCCGGGCGATCTCGTCGGGCGGAATAAGCTGGATATGCGGCTGAGATGTCAGCACGCGTTTGATGAAATTGGCTTGCAGGCTGGCCAGCAAGGCCGACATGAAAACAATGACGGCTACGCCAATCGCCACCGCGGTGATGATGAAAAGCGTCTGCGTTCGACCCTCCTTGAGAAAGCGGATCGCAGCAATCCATTCGAAGGGCAGCCATCTATTCATGTGGAAGGAGCCGCGATCTTTGCCCTCACTCGGCGCCCATCATAGTCCGATGGGACAGTCGTGGGGACGATCAGGTCATTCACGCTCAGACCGTCGAGGATCTCTGCCTTGCCGTCGCTGACGATACCAACCTTCACCCTTTGCCGCTTAACCCGTCCCCCGTCGATCTTTAAAACAAACGGCTCGATGTCAACGTTCCGCAAGCAGGCCGCAGGAATGATCAATGTGTTGGGATGCTCTGCAACAGCTATATCTACGGAGATCGTCATGTCCTCCCGCAGGTAGCTTGGCGGGTTTTTCGCTCCGAGCTTAACCTCGACCGCTGCTGTCTGCAGATTGACCCCCGGATTGATGTAGACCACCTCGGCTGGGAATGACTGCTTGGGATAGGCATCGGCGGAGGCGATTGCCTTTTGGCCGAGTGCGAGGAGGCCGAGATTTCTCTCGTCTATCTGAACGACGAGCTGAGTATCGCCGAAAGGCGCTAGCTTCATGAGGACATTGGAGGGCTCGACGACATTGCCCTTTTCGACGGAGCGGGAAATCAGGGTGCCGTCGCGGGGCGCAGAAATGACGGTGTAGCTGAGGCGCGACCGGGCTGAAGCCAGATTGGCCGTGGATTGGTTGAGGAGCATCTCGGACATCGTGTAGTCGCTTCCCCCAGGGCGATTGGTGGCGACTTGAAATTCGGCATTGCGGGCCTGGGCCTTCGCGACATCGAGAGATTTCGTCGCGTCATCCAGGGCCGCTTGTGTCCCAAAGCCGTCTTTGGCGAGGGCTTGCGCCCGATCAAAGGACTGCTGTGCGTTGACGAGGTTTGCCTGCGCCTGCTTCAGAGCCTCCTCAGCTTGCGGCAGCGATAACTCGCGCAGCTGTCTCATGCGCGCATCGGCTGCCGACACGACATTCTCGGCCTGACTAACCGCGGCGCGCGCGTCCCGGTCGTCGAGCTCGATCAGTGTATCGCCCGCCTTGACCGTCTGGCCCTCCGAAACGGGAACATTGGCGACGACGCCGGTGATCTGGCTTCCAATATTGATCCGGAAGGGCGCTTCGACGTGGCCGCTCGCGACGACCGTCTGGACGAAATTAGCCCTGACGACGGGCCGCGTCTCGATCAGGGGGCCAAACAGCAAGAATGGGACCGCGTAGATGCCGGCGCCAAGAGCGGCGATTACAGATGCCACTCGCCAGCGATGTGACCATACGCCTCGCAAAATACGCAGAGCAACGTGGGGGTGCGGTGGAGACGCTTTTGAAGGCTCCTGGTCGGTCCTAAAGTGCCGGCTCTTGCCGGGCGCCTCGATTTCCAGCCTCTGGTTCATGGCCAGCCGGTCCTGCATCGCTGCGAAACGCCCCGCTCAATGTTTCAATTAGCAATCGGCTCGGAGCGCTCTATTGACGTCGATCAAGGAGTGCCGCCGATGGACTGCATCCGAGCAGTGTGTCGGCAGCCTAACGTCCGACGCATAATGTCTTTTGTTGGGATCGGGATAGGCCGCAACGGCACGTTCGAATTGCTCCACAGAAACGCCGTGCCGAAGTTGGATCAGGGCCGCGTGTTCGGTGCGGAGCGACATCAGAATATCGGTTCCGGTCTTCGCACGGCAAGCCGCAGCAGAACGCGTTTGTCGGGAGTTTCAACGGTCGGCTTCGCGACACGCTCTTGAACGAGACGTTGTTCTCCACGCTCGACGAAGCGAGAGCGCTGCTGGCGGCATGGCGCGACGATTACAATCGTGTCTCACCCTCTGACTGGATGAGAGAAGGGCAAAAAGAAGGAATGGCGCCGAGTGATGCCGCCAATCCACTTCCTTTACTCCCAGCTCAGTGCGCCACCGTTCTGGTACTCGATGACGCGGGTCTCAAAGAAGTTCTTCTCCTTCTTGGGATCCATGACCTCGCTCATCCATGGGAACGGGTTTTCTGTATCCGCGAACACTGGCGCGAGGCCGAGCTGGCCGCAACGCCGGTTTACGATGAAGCGCATATACTGCTCGCAGAGCTTGGCATTAAGACCGAGAAGCCCTGTCGGCCATCGACGTCATCAATCAGATCAAGGCCGAAAAACCCCATCTCGCTGCGCGCGAGGGCGCGTGTGTCCGGTGACATACCATAAACTCATATTGCTCATTGCGTTGGCGTGATCTCTCGTGGCGCTCGGCGTCGGCAGGGTGACGATGGATGACGGTCCCAAGAACGGAAGCTGGTTCGCCGCGATCGGGGACGCCGCAGCCATCGCCGATCACGTCAGCTTTCTCGGCTTAGCCGTATCGAACTCCGGCACGGTCCATCGGCCACATCGAGGACGACTGTGCTGGCACGTGATCCAAACCAAGTGGCGGGGCGTTGTTGTGAAAACGACAAATGAGGTCCGCCGTGAACTATGCGCTCGCGTATGTCGCCTCTCTTCTTCTGTTTGCCGCTGTCGACATCACTTGGCTCATGACGATGGGCGCGCGTCTTTACAAGCAGACATTGGGCGACATTCTCCTTCCAACCGTCAATATTGCGCCGGCCATTGCCTTCTACGCTATTTATCCGGTCGCTCTCGTCTATTTCGCGATCATGCCGGCCCTGAAGTCGGGCTCGGTAGCACTCGCCCTTTTTAATGGCGCGCTGTTCGGATTTGTCGCCTATGCGACCTATGAGCTGACCAACTTCGCGACACTGCGCAATTGGACGCTCCAGATCACGGTAATAGATATCGTCTATGGGGCGGTTGCCTCTGGCCTGGTCTCCGCGGTTGTGGCCGCGGCACTTATGGCGTGGCGAGGCTAGCGGCGTGCAAGTGCCGGCTTGAGGCGGTAGTGGCTGACGCCCCATTCGCGGCCGCTGTCGAACCCGAACAAGCCAGACGTTGCCAGGAAGAAGTAGCGCCACCGGCGCTGCCAGATGTCCTGCTCTGTGCCGTAAGTCTGATGCAGGATCTGTGCGGCGGCATCGCGCCCCCCGTCCAGGTTCTTGAGCCAGTCTTCAGCCGTGCGCGCATAATGCGTTCCGGCCCAGTACCACTCTTCCTCCACATCGAATAGGTCTGGGAAGCTGCGGATGAGTGTGCGGCTCGGCATGCAACCGCCCGTGAAAAAGTGCTGTGCGATCCAATCGTCCTTCTCGGCGTGATCGAAGCGATACGGCGTGCTGCGGTGGGTAAACACATGCATGAACATGCGCCCGTCAGCCGCAAGCCAGTTCCGGCAACGTCTCAAGAGTTCGCGCCAGTTGGCCATGTGCTCGAACATCTCGATCGACACGACGCGGTCGAACTTTCGCTCGGTATCAAAATGGTTCATGTCGGCGGTGACGAGCTCGATATTGTCCAGACCTTCGTCACGCGCCTTGCCCTCGATGAAGGCACGCTGTGAATGCGAGTTGGAGACCGCCAGGATGCGCGCGCGCGGATAGGTCCGCGCCATCCAGAGGCTGAGGGAGCCCCATCCGCACCCGAGCTCCAGAATAGTCTGGCCGTCGCTCAGACCAGCGTGCTCGGCCGTCAAAGCGAGCGCGCGCTCCTCGGCTTGGGCGAGCGTCGTGTCTGATGCTTCGTAATAGCAGCAGGAGTATTTCCGTTGGGGGCCGAGCACGAGCTCGAAAAAGGAAGCAGGCACCTCGTAATGCTGCTCGTTCGCAGCATCCGTGTGTACCGCGATCGGGAGCAGCTCAAGCTCTCTGGCAAAGCTCTCGGTTGCGGTTTGCCCGGCCAGCGCAAGCTGGCGGCTCGTCCGACCGACAAGGGCCCCAATTCCGAGCCGGACGATGGCGTCAGGAATCGGGACGCGTTCTGCGAGATCGTATGCGCTTTTCCAGAGCGTCATTGAGATGCGTCTCCGTAAGTCGTCCGCTGCGGTAACGGAAAAAACGCGCTTGTGCGCGCCTGATAGCGGCGATAGGCGTCACCGCGCGAGCGGAGCATGTGCTCCTCGAGCGGTGGAACGCCGGAGACATGTCTGAGAAGCCAATACATGCAGATAGGCCCAGCGATGGCGACCCAGCCCAGCGGGTAGCCGCCCGTGATGTCGATGGCGATCAGCGGGTAGGCAATCCAACCCAGCCACTCGAAAAAATAGTTCGGATGGCGCGACCATCGCCACAAGCCCGCGTCGCACACTTTGCCGCGAATGGCAGGAGACGCGCGAAATCGGCGCAACTGATGATCGGCTAAGGCGGCTCCCGCGATTGCCATTAGAAACACGGCTACCCCGAGCCAATCCTGTGGGCGCAACTCTGCGGCTGGGTTGTGCGCAGCTAGGAGCATGGACGCTGCCAGCGGTATCGTTACAAGCGCCTGTTTCTGCAGCAGCCAGAACATCTGCCGGCTCGCGTCCGCACCCCAGCCCCTGATGAGTTCTGCGTACCTTGGATCGTCGGTGATGCGGAGAGACCGGTTCGCAATATGAACGCCGAGCCTCAGCGCCCAAAGCGAAACCATCGTGGCGACGAGAACCTGCCGCGAACCGGCTTCGCTGAAGCCATTCGGAGCGAATGCTGCGATGACGCCCACCAACCCAAGGCCGAAGGTCCAGATCGTATCCACCCAGCCCGAGTTTCCGCTTTTCTGCTGGACGATCCAAGCGCCAGCCATGATGGCCGATAAGGCAACCGACTGAAGCAGAACCGCGATGAGGACTGTCGAAATGGACATCGGTTCGTCACATCCGAACGAACGGCTGCATGACACGTCCCAACGGCCCCAGAAGCCTCAACTGCCCTTCCATCGCGACAAGACAGATACACTCCTCGCCCGGTTGGACGACCGGCTGGTGATCGACCGTTCCGTCCGCTTCTTCGAAGTCGCCGGCGCCGAACCTGCCACCCTCGTGCGCGTACGCGCCTTGCAGGATGAGCGTGAGTTCGGTCCCCGTATGCGTGTGATTAGGCAGGCTCGTACCCGGCGCCGCTTTCAGCATGAACACGCGCGCGCCGCGGTCGGCTGGCACCGAGACCGACCGCCAGTGCACACCAGGACCAATCCAGCGCCACGGACCGAGTTCATAGCTCGAAAGAGCGTTGAGGCCGAATGAGACGCCTTTTGCATTCTGCGCCGCTGGCCGACGCTCCTGGCCAGCCGCATTGGCGTCGATACGCGCGAGCGCGGTTTGCAGGGCATCGCTCCGAAGGGGCGCTGGCTGCGCTGCCTCCAGAATGGATCCCGCAATGTGATCGGAAGCCGCGACTAAGGCTGCACAGGACGCACAAAGCTCGACATGCGCGGCAACGAGCACATGCCTGCCTTCGTCCAGGCTGCCGCGGATGTATGCCGCGAGGGTCTCGTCGGAGGGATGGCGATGTGTGGTTTTCATTGTTCGTCCAACAATTCGCGTAGCCTCTGCATCGCGAGCCGTATGCGCGATTTCACGGTACCAAGCGGAATGCTCAACTCTTTGGCGATTTCTGAGTGAGGCTTCTCTTCAAAAAACGAGAGTGTGATCACGCGGAGCTGTTCGGGGCTGAGTGCTGCGATTGCAGTCCGTACGCGTGCTTCCATATACCGGTCCGAAACGATCGCGTCCGGCTGCGGGACGTCATCGTTCTGCACCGGCAGGTCGGCTGTCGCGGCAGCGGATCGGTGGTCGCGGCGCAGTTCGTCGACATAGAGATTTTTCGCAATCCGATAGATCCATCCTGACGCGCTCGCTCCGGCCGGATCGAACAAGCCCGCCTTCCTCCAGACAGCAAGCATGGCGTCTTGCGTGATCTCTTCGGCCCGTCCAGACGACGCGCCGATACGCATGAGGAGCGTCTTGAGGCGAGGCGCAAAATATTCGAAGAGCTGCGCAAAGGCGGCCCGGTCCCCGGTCTGGGCGATCGCCACAATCAACGCCGCGTGGTCAGCCGGCACAAACGCCCCTTTCTCCTGGCTAGATGTCACCACCGGCCTCGCCTTTTTGACGCCCCAAACCATGGGTGTCGCCCCGGGCCGCTCGCGCGTTCGCGCTCGCGTTCGAGGTCGCCGCGGACCGATATGTCTTGCCTGAGACCACATGCGCAAAACAACGCTCGGGATCGTAACCTGGATCACCGGGCGCTTGTGATCCAACCCCCGCCGCCATTCGTTGGGTTTCTAGATTGTGGTACCGTGCGAGCATAAATGGACGTCTCATCAGCACCAGCTCTCCGGATCGCCGTCGTGGGATCTGGTGTTTCCGGGCTTTCCGCTGCGTGGTTGCTCAGCGCTCGCCATGACGTGACGCTTTTTGAGCAAACGGACCGGCTGGGAGGCCACGCCAACACGGTCGTCGTGGACGGACCCCAAGGGCAGATCGAGGTTGATACGGGCTTTATCGTCTACAATCATCAGACCTATCCAAATCTCGTAGCGCTATTTGACTGCCTCGGTATCGACTCCTACGAAACAGAAATGTCGTTCTCCGTCTCCCGGGATGCTGGGAGGCTCGAATACGCTGGAACGAGCGTTGCGGCGCTGTTCGCCCAGCCCGCAAATATCGTCCGGCCGGGGTTCTGGGCCATGCTGCTCGAGCTGCGCAGGTTCTACGCGAACGCCCCGCGCGACTTGCCGGAACTCGCCGTCCGGCCGCTCAGCCTGGGAGAATACCTCGATCTGCGAAAGTATGGAGCGCAGTTTCGCAACGACCACCTTTTGCCTATGGCGGCAGCAATCTGGTCGGCACCACCCGCTACGATGCTCGACTATCCCGCGGCGTCGTTCATTCGCTTCTACGAAAACCATGGTCTTCTGAAACTTCACGCGCGGCCAGCATGGCATACGGTCGTCGGGGGGAGCAAGGTATACGTCCAGAAACTGGCGCAGCGGCTCGGCGGGAATATCCGGAGCGGAAACAAGGTTGTGGGGGTGGCGCGGGACGCACGCGGCGCCGTTGTGCGCACGGCGGACGGACGAGCAGAGCGCTTCGACCATGTTGTCGTCGCCACTCACGCCGACGAAGCCCTCGCCCTGCTGGGCGATGCTACGGACAAAGAGCGCCGGCTTCTGGGCGCCTTCCGCTATTCGAACAACCGCGCGTTCCTCCACACCGACTCTCGCTTAATGCCCCGGCGCCGGGGCGTCTGGTCGAGCTGGAACTACGTTGAAAGCGGCGACGGCGCCTACGTGACGTACTGGATGAACCGTCTGCAACGCATACCGGCCGCTCCGCCGTTGTTCGTAACGCTTAACCCATCTCGCCCGCCGGAGCAGGCCTCGGTAGTGACAGTCGCTGAATATGCGCACCCAATCTTCGACGGGAAGGCGGTCGAGACTCAGAAGCATCTTTGGTCACTGCAGGGCGAGCGAAACACGTGGTTCTGCGGGGCATATTTCGGGTCGGGCTTCCACGAGGACGGGCTCCAGGCCGGGCTTGCCGTCGCTGAGGATCTTGGTGGCGTTAAGCGGCCGTGGAGCGTGGAAAACGACTCCGGCCGGATCGTGCGCGGTTCACGTGTCACGCCCCCCGTACGTGAGGCCGTGTCATGAGCTTCAGATCATCCATCTACAGCGGATGGGTCATGCACAGCCGCCGTATGCCGCGCGTGCACGCCTTCCGCTATCGCGTCTGGTGGATGCTCGTTGATCTCGACGAACTCGAGGGTGTCGATGGCGCGTTGCGCCTGTTCTCCCACAACCGGTTCAACGTTTTCTCGCTGTACGACAGCGACTACGGGCACGGCAAAGGAAGTCTTCGCCGGTACGTAGAAGAGCGACTGAGCGAAGCCGGCTTATCGCATGCCGGGGCGCGCATCGAGCTTCTCACGATGCCGCGCCTATGCGGCTACGCGTTCAACCCGCTGAGCATCTATTTTTGCCATGACCATTCGGGCGGCGTCGCGGCGGTGATCTACGAGGTTCACAACACGTTCGGCGAACGTCATTCCTACCTTATCGAGGCATCAGCCGATCCTTCGGGTACGCTGCACCAGACCAGTTCGAAAGCATTCTACGTCTCCCCGTTTCTCGACGATGAGCTGACCTACAAGTTTCGATTGCGCGCTCCGGACACGCGGATCGTCGTGACGATAACGGGGCTTGATGGCGGGTCCAAACCTGTAATCCACACGGCCATGCATGGGACGCGGATGCCGCTCACGAGCGCGGAACTGCTGCGCCGATGTCTTTCCCATCCCCTGCTGACGTTCAAAGTCATAGGCGCGATCCACTGGGAAGCTCTCAGAATTTTCTCCAAAGGAATTCGCATCCGGCCACGCACTCCCGTGGACGGTCATGGTGCAACAATTGGGAGCCACACAAGGTACGCGCAGGGGGACAATGGCTGACCAAGCGACGGTAAAGGCTCTGCCGAATAAGGCGTCTGACGCACGGTTGAGCACGGTCTGGGAATGGTTCATGCGCCGGATCGTCGGCCCCTTCCCAACGGGCTCGTTGAGTATCGATCTGCCGTCGGCACGGCGCATCGAGCTCTCAGGTGACCGGCCTGGACACAATGCGCATATCGCGGTGCATAGCTGGCGGGCACTTCCCCGCCTTGCGTTCGGGGGCGATGTTGGGTTTGCCGAGGCATTGGGAGACGGCGACTGTAGCAGTCACGACTTGAGCACGTTGCTGCTTTGGGGCATCGACAACACGGACCCCGGGCGCTCCGTTGGAGACTCGCATGTCGCGTGGCGCATGTTCTCCCGTCTTCGCCACGCGTCGCGTGCCAATACACGCTCGAACAGCCGCCGCAACATCGCGGCTCACTACGACCTCGGAAATGCATTCTATGAGGCATGGCTCGACGACGATCTGAACTACTCGTCCGGGATTTACGACGCCCCGGAAACCACGATCGAAGCAGCGCAGAAGGCCAAACTCAGGCGTGTTGCCGAGCTTCTTGACCTCAGGAGCGGCGAAAGCGTTCTGGAAATTGGATGCGGTTGGGGCGCACTCGCGCAGCTGCTCGTTTCGGAGCATCGCTGCCATGTAACCGGCCTGACGCTCTCCACACAGCAATTGAGCTATGCTCGCAGGCGCTTGAGCGCATTCGACGGTCGCGCCGACATACGCCTCCAAGACTACCGCGATGTGACCGGGACGTTCGACCGGATCGTCAGCATCGAAATGCTGGAAGCGGTGGGAGAAGCGTTCTGGCCGGCCTATTTTTCCAAGATTGCCTCGTGCCTTTCTCCGGGCGGCACGGCGGTGATCCAGGCTATCACCATTGATGAAGCACGATTTGACGGCTACCGGCGTCAGCCGGATTTCATTCAGCTGGCCATCTTCCCCGGTGGCATGTTGCCGACCAAGACCATCATCGCTTCGCAAGCCGAGCGTGCCGGACTTTCTGTCGTGCGATCCGAGCATTTCGGACCGAGCTATGCGCGCACGCTAGCCGACTGGCGCATCCGCTTCGATCGAGCCTGGCCAGCGATCCAAGCCCTGGGCTTTGATGAGCGGTTCCGGAGGCTCTGGGATTACTACCTCGTCTATTGCGAGGTCGGCTTCGAGGCAGGATGGCTGGATGTCGGACTGTACCAGATCCGGCATGCCGCGCGATCGAGTTAATCCACGCCCATTCCTCCACGCCCGTCAATTCAGGAGCCGCCATGCAATTTTCTCAGAAGGAGTTTGACCTGGAAACTCGGAGGGTTCTCAATTCTGCACTCGAGACTGCGCGGGTCAGGCTCAAGCTAGCCCGCAGCGCCAAGCAGGAATTGCAGAGCTTGGCGGACATTATAGCCGCTCATGCCAAGCTAGGCCTTTTCGACGCCGAAGGATTGGCGAGACAGGCCGTACGAGGCTTTCGTGGGGAACACGACAAGTCGTCAGCCGCTTCGCAGAATTGTGAAGCGCCGTAGCTCTAGGCAGGCGCGTCACGGAAGCCCACGACGTTAAGACTGAGTACCTTGGGGCGAGATCTGGACTGGTTTGGTCTCGGACCCTTACCGATCCTGTTCGCTGTGGAGCCAATGCGCTGGTTCAAAGTCAGCTTACTTCAGCTTGGTGATGGGCAGTATTGAAGTCAGCTTTCTCGGCACTGCAGAAGTTTTTCGCGGTACTTCAGCAACGAATCGTCCACTCAGGGTTACCAGCGACGGCTCTGCGATGGGGCCGGACTGCAACAGTTGACCCCTGCGCGCACCTGCTGGAACGTGATCGGACTTGTCCGGGGGCAGCGAGGTGCCCTATCAGGGCTGAAGCGATCAACCGGTTGCGGAGCGCTTATGGAATTGCGCGCAACGTGTTTGGCTTTGGCGGCCTACGTCGCTCTGCTTGCGGGGCCGGCGGAGGCGCAGTTCGTCAGCGACTCTGTCGCTGAGCATGATGCGCAAATGCGGGAAGCGGAGCGCATTGAGCGCGAAGCGCGCCGTGCAGCCTACGAGCCCGTTATCTATCCCAAGCATATGGACGG
Source organism: Hyphomicrobium sp. DMF-1 (assembly GCF_027886585.1). Classification (NCBI taxonomy): domain Bacteria; kingdom Pseudomonadati; phylum Pseudomonadota; class Alphaproteobacteria; order Hyphomicrobiales; family Hyphomicrobiaceae; genus Hyphomicrobium; species Hyphomicrobium sp. DMF-1. Next base: position 715,189 of record NZ_CP115706.1, read on the forward strand.
CGGAGAACGGCCTGACATCGCGCCTGCCGCGCCGCCGGTTGTCTATTTCGACCGCAGCGAAGAGCCCGGCTCCATCATAATCGATACGCAATCGCGCAAGCTGTATTTCGTGCTGCCCAACAAGCAAGCCTACGAGTATCCCATCTCGGTCGGCCGCGAGGGCTTCACCTGGACCGGCACACAGCGCATCAGCCGGATCGCATCCTGGCCATCGTGGACCCCGCCGCCTGAAATGCACGAGCGTGTGCCGGGCCTGCCACTTACGGTCTCGGGCGGGCTCAAGAACCCGCAAGGCGCGCGCGCGCTCTATCTCGGCAATACCGTGTACCGTATCCATGGCACCAACAACGATCGCACCGTCGGGCGCGCGAATTCGTCGGGCTGCTTCCGCCTGACGAACGAGCACGTCGTGCACTTGGCCTCGATTGCGAAGGTCGGCACGAAGGTGAGCGTGCTGCAAGCTTATACCGGTGGCGTGAGCGAGACCATGCCGTTGTCTTCGCTGTTCGACTTCGGCCTTTTCAGCTCCCCTCCCGCAAAGCCCAAGGCGAAAAAGCCGGCGGCGACCAAGAAGAAGCCAGCGGTTACCACGACCGCGGCGACGCCTACGGCAACCCAGCCCGCCGCAGCGGGCGCGGCCGCCGCTCCCGCAGCGAAGAAGTGACCAGCGGGTAGCCGCTAGGTCAACGTGCAGTTTGCGGTAGATTTCTCGGTTTTATGCCCTGTTACGGGTTCGACGCGGCGCCGGCGAGCAGCTTGTTCCAATGCTGTCGCAGCTTGTGATCATGCTGGCGCACGATGATCTTGGCGCGGATCGCACGAGGGTCGTCGTGCACGGCGATGCCCGTGCTCCAGACAACGGTGCCGCGTCCGTCCAAACGTGCGAGGTGCTTCGGCACGCGTCGCACGAAGTACCGGACGTCATTGCGTTCGATGGGGCGTTCGTCTTTGAGCTTGTTGGCTATGTCCGTCCTTCCGCTGGTCGCGGCAATGTGGACGGATGAGCAGTCGACGCATATGTCGACGTAATAGTCCCGCGTTAGTACACTTAGAGCTTAAGTGATGGTGCCCAGAAGAGGACTCGAACCTCCACGCCTCGCGGCGCTAGTACCTGAAACTAGTGCGTCTACCAATTCCGCCATCTGGGCAAGCCGTAAGCTCGCGGGCGCCATGAGTTACGGGGAGTGGCCGCCGTTGTCAATGAGAGTACCGCCTCAAAGGGGGCAAGTGCGCATTTTGCGCGCCCGCGAGGTTGGACTCGTCACGTTTCGGGTCCATAAGCTAGTCCCTGACCTGAGCCGCTTTGGCCTTTGATCGAATCGGTGTCGCGCGCGCAAACGTGCTCTATGTCGTTGTTCTGGAGTCTGATTCACGCGTCTGGTGCGGACATGGAGGCTCGGCTGGCTTGGCGATCAGGTGAGGGCCGCTCTTGCGGATGCTCCGGTTTTGATCGGCGTGCGGGAACGGACTAGACCTTTGTTTTATCGTGCTTCCCGGTGGAAAGCGGGGCCTCGGTTTTCCGGAAGCATATGAGGGACTTACGGCTCCAAAGGCTGAGGCGCCGGGGCGGGAGAAGCGGAATGGCAGCGGGAAGCGGCAACAACAAGCTGGTCACGATTTTCGGAGGGTCGGGTTTCGTCGGCCGTCATACTGTCCGGGCGCTCGCGAGAGAGGGCTACCGCATCCGGGCCGCGTCGCGCCGCCCCGATCTTGCGGGCTATCTGCAACCCATGGGCAATGTGGGGCAGATCCAGCCGGTGCAGGCCAACCTGCGATTCCCCGAGTCGGTGGCCCGCGCGGTGGAAGGCGCCGACATCGTCATCAACGCGGTCGGTATCCTGGCAGGCAGCGGCCGGCAGACCTTCAAGGCCGTGCATGACGAAGGAGCCCGGGCTGTCGCAAAGGCGGCGCGGGCAGCCGGCGCGTCTCACTTCGTCCATATCTCGGCGATCGGGGCGTCTGCCTCCTCGCCCGCGCGCTATGCGCGCTCGAAAGCCGCTGGAGAAGCCGCGGTGCTCGAGGAGTTTCCTGGCGCGATCATTCTGAGGCCGTCGATCGTGTTCGGTCCCGAGGATGAGTTCTTCAACCGGTTCGCTGCGCTTGCGCAGATGTCGCCCGTGCTGCCGCTGATCGGGGGCGGACGCACCCGCTTTCAGCCGGTCTACGTGGGCGACGTCGCCGAAGCGGTCGTGCAGGTTCTCCAAAGCGCGAAGCCCGGCGCGGTCTATGAGCTCGGCGGGCCGGAGGTGCTCTCCTTCCGCGAGCTTCTGGAGCGCACGCTGTCCTATGCGGGACGCAAGCGCGGCTTCATCTCGCTGCCGTTCTGGCTGGCGAAGCTTCAGGCGCTCATGACGTGGCCGTTGCCGAACTCGCTTCGCCCGCTCACCGTCGATCAGGTGCGGCTGCTCCAATCCGACAACGTCGTGAGCGCCGAGGCCGCGAAGGACGGGCGGACGCTGGCTGGGCTCGGTGTCGTGCCGCAGCAGTCGATCGGATCGGTGGTGCCGTCCTATCTCGAACGCTTCAGACCGAAGGGGCAGTATTCGCACTACCGCGGATAGGGCCTGCGCCTGCCGTATTCCGGATGCCTCGGGGGGATCTCATGAGTCGATCGCGCGCACCAGCCACGGGAACGCCGGTTTCGCGGCTTTTCAAGATGCGATCGCTCGGATCGATCGGCTTCGTCGCCGTGCTGGCGTTCTATGTCGCCTGGCCGCTCTATGCGGGCTACGAGATCAAGTCGTCGCTCGAAGGCCACAACGTGGAAGGGCTGGTTGCGAGGATCGATTTTCCGAGCGTGCGGGCTTCTCTCCGCCCCGCCGTTGCGGCCAAGGTCGACAAGGTGATCACGGATACGCTGCACAAGGCGGGAACTGCGGGCGGTGCGCTGAGCGATCAGCTCAAGGCGCGCGTGATGCCCCGGATCGTGGACGGTGTGCTCGCGTCGCTGGTCACGCCGGAGATGCTCATCCGCATTCATGCTAGCGGGAAAACGTTCAAGGAGGCGCTGGACAGCCTCGTGATGGACCGGGCGTCCCGCGCAGATGGGCTCGGCGGGTTCCTGATCGTGTCCGAGGATCAGTCCGGAGGCGGGCGCAGCCGGCTCGACGAAATCGCCGGGAAGCTCGGCATCGATACGCATAAAGTGCTTGGCGGCGCGGATGCGAAGGCAACCGACGTGCAGCCGCAGCCGGGTGCCGAGATCGAGGTTCTGCCGGCGCTCAACGAGTCCCGCGCGCGGCCGAAGTACGGGCTCGGCAACATCAAGCACTTTTCACTGACGGGACCGCTGGGGCTCTCCGTGGGCGTGGCGCGCGACGCGACGGCGAGCAAGGCGGAGATCACGGCGGAGCTGAGCTTCGTCAACGGATCGTGGATGCTGACAGGTCTCGTGCCGCAGACCTGATCCGCATCCTGCCACGCTACGAGGTGGCGGCGCGGCATTCCTCATCGGCGGGAAGAGGATCGCAGGACGCGGAGGCGACGCAGATTTCGAGCGCTTTGCGCACATCGCGCGTGTAAAGGCCGTCGATCGGGCCGGAATAGATGCCCTGTGCCTCCAGTCCGCACTGGTAGAGTTTCACGAGGTGCTCGCCGCCGTAACGCATGGCCTGCTCGTAGTCGCGGAGCGCGGCCGTGCGCTCGCCGAGTGCCTGGCGGATGTGGGCGCGGGTGTCATGCGCGTGCGGACTGGCAGGGGCCAAGCGGAGCGAGCGCTCGACGTCGCTCATGCTCTCGGTCAGCCGGTCGAGCTTGTAGAGCACCCAGGCGCGGTTGTTGAGGGCCATGGCGGAGGCGGGGTCGAGCTTGATGGCTGCGTCGTAGTCGGGCAGGGCGTCGCTCAAGGCGCCGGTGAGCGACAGGGCGAGGGCGCGCATGGCGTAGGCGAGGCTCTTGGTGCCGGCGTCCAGGTTGGGGTTCTCGATGAGCTCCGTGCAGCCGGCGATGCGGCGCTGGTTGTTCTCGCTGAAGCATTCGGCGACGGTGTTCGAAGACGCGACGGAGGGAGCCCCGCACACCGCGAGCAGGGCGGCGATGGCCAATACAAGTTTCCGGCTCTGGCGTTCCATCCTGAGGAGCCTCATCGGTAACCATCGTGGTCCGGTCGTTGAACCGGCAAAGCGCGTGATATGGTAGCATAAATGATAGGGTGCCGGCTGGCCGCAATTGCGGCATGTTTCGGCTTTCAGGGACCGGATGCGCGGATATGCTCGTGCCCGCGTCGTCCGTCCTGCCCTTAATATAGGCGCTCCATCGAGGTCGGCTTGGCTCGAAATTCCATGAAACGCGTGCTGCTCATCATCGGCGGCGGCATTGCCGCCTACAAATGCCTGGATCTCATCCGCAGGCTAGGTGAGCGCGGATTCGCCGTCCGGTGCGTCATGACCAAGGCCGCGCAGGAGTTCATCACGCCGCTGGCGGTGGGGGCGATCAGCAACGAGCGTGTCGCGACAGATCTCTTCGACCTCGAAGGCGAGCGGGAGATCGGACACATCCGCCTCGCGCGGGAAACGGATCTCGTGGTGGTGGCGCCGGCGACGGCCGACCTCCTCGCGCGGATGGCGCAGGGGCAGGGGAACGATCTCGCCACCGCCGTGCTGCTCGCCACGCGGGCACGCGTGCTGGCGGCTCCCGCCATGAACCCCGCCATGTGGAGCCATCCGGCGACGCAGCGCAACGTGCGCCAGCTCGAAGCGGATGGCGTCCAGTTCATCGGACCCAACGCGGGCGAGATGGCGGAGAAGGGCGAGGCTGGTGTCGGGCGCATGGCCGAGGTCGGCGAGATCGTGGCGCGCATCGAGAGCCTTATCGCCGACAACGAGGAGAGCGCGAGTGGCTTCGGCTTTCTCAACGTTTCCGGATCGCGCGCGAAACCAGAGCCGAGCCTTCCGCTGGCGGGGCGCCACGTGCTGGTGACGAGCGGGCCGACGCACGAGCCCATCGATCCGGTGCGCTACATTGCCAATCGTTCTTCAGGAAAGCAGGGTCATGCGATCGCTGTCGCCGCGCGGCGTCTTGGCGCGCGGGTGACGCTCGTCACGGGGCCGGTTCAGCTCGCCGATCCCGATGGTGTCGAGACGCATCACGTGGAGACCGCGAACGAGATGCTGGCTGCCGTCGAGGCGGCGCTTCCCGCGGATGTCGCGGTGTTCGCTGCCGCGGTCGCGGACTGGCGCGTCGCCGCGCCGGGCCGGGGCAAGATCAAGAAGGCGCCCAACGCAGGGCCGCCGCAGCTCGAGCTCGTGGAGAATCCCGATATCCTGCGCACCATCGCCAAGCGTACATCGCGCCGTCCCACGCTCGTCGTCGGGTTCGCCGCCGAGACCAGCGCGGTGATCGAGAACGCACAAGGCAAGCGCAAGTCGAAGTCGGTGGACTGGATCGTCGCGAACGACGTCTCCGAGGAAACCGGGGTGTTCGGCGGCGAGCGGAACCGGGTGCATCTCGTCACACCGCAAGGTGTCGAGAGCTGGCCGGAGATGAGCAAGGCGGAAGTCGCGGATGCGCTGCTCGCGCGCGCCGCCGGTTTTCTGACGGAAGCGCGGGAGCAGGTGTAGCGGGGATGGCCAAGGGGGTTTCCAAGGGACGCGTGCGCATTCGTGTGGTGGTGCTGGCGCATGGCGAAGGATTGCCGTTGCCGGCCTATCAGTCCGATGAGGCGGCTGGGCTCGATCTTGTCGCGGCCGTTCCGGAGAGCGAGCCGGTGGTCATCAAGCCGCGCAAGCGCGTGCTGATCCCGACGGGCCTTACGCTGGAATTGCCGCCCGGCTTCGAAGGGCAGGTGCGGCCTCGCTCTGGGCTGGCGCTGAAGCACGGCATCACGGTGCTCAACAGCCCGGGGACGATCGATTCCGATTATCGCGGCGAGGTGAAGATCATCCTCGTCAATCTCGGAGAGGCGCCGTTCTCCATCCATCGGGGCGAGCGCATCGCGCAACTCGTCGTGGCGCCCGTCACGCGCGTGGCGCTGAAGCGCGTCGAAGTGGTGGGCGAGACCCGGCGGGGCGCGGGCGGTTTTGGCTCCACGCGCGGAGCCAAGGGCCTGGCGCGGCGCGCAGCCACTCCCGCAAAAAGCCAAAAAAAGGCATTGAAGCGTAAGGTTTAGCTGCCTATCTCCGCCATGATACGGAGAGGGTTGCCGGTGCAGGAAACGCGTAGGCAGCCCTTTGGATGGGCACGAATATGTGCGAAAAGAAACTTTAGGAAACCCCGGACCAATCAAGGCAGGCTAGAGCGATGACCGATGCGACCGAAATCAAGACCTTGAAGGCAACCCAGAGCTGGGGCCGCGGACGGGTCTTTTCCGATATCACGGAGACAATCGGACATACGCCGCTCGTTCGCCTGCAGCGCGTTGCCAAGCAGGCCGGTGCCAAGGCGGACGTGCTCGTCAAGCTCGAGTTCTTCAATCCGCTGTCGAGCGTCAAGGATCGCATCGGCGTCGCCATGATCGACGTGCTGGAAGCCGAGGGCAAGATCACGCCCGGCAAGAGCGTGCTGGTGGAGCCCACATCAGGCAACACGGGCATCGGCCTCGCGTTCGTCTGTGCGGCGCGCGGCTACAAGCTCATCCTGGTGATGCCGGAATCCATGTCGATCGAGCGCAGGAAGATCCTGACGCATCTGGGCGCGGAGCTGGTGCTCACTCCGGCGGCGGGCGGTATGCCCGGCGCCATCGACAAGGCGAACCAGATCCTGGCTGAGACACCCGGCGCCGTGCAGCCGAGCCAATTCGAGAACCCGGCCAATCCGCTCGTGCACGAGAAGACCACGGCCGAAGAGATCTGGACCGACACCCAGGGCAACGTGGACGCGATCGTGATCGGCGTCGGCACGGGCGGCACGCTCACGGGATGCGGTCGCGTGCTCAAGGCGCGCAAGCCGTCGCTCAAGGTGATCGCGGTGGAGCCCGAGGGCAGTCCCATTCTCTCTGGCGGCGCGCGCGGTCCGCACAAGATCCAGGGCATCGGCGCGGGCTTCGTGCCGAAGGTGCTCGATACGAAGTTCATCGACGAGGTGGTGCGGGTTTCGAACGAGAAGGCCTTCGAAACGTCGCGATCGTTGGCGAAACTCGAAGGGATTCCGGGCGGTATCTCCACCGGAGCGAATGTGGCTGCGGCGCTCGAGGTGGCGGCGCGGGACGAAATGCGCGGCAAGACGGTGGTGACGTTCGCACCCTCGTCGGCCGAGCGCTATTTCTCGAGCGAGCTCTTTGTCGAGCCGCCGCAGAAGGTGTGAGTCGGTTTTACGAGTTCTTTGGCAAAGGGGGTAAGGGTGCGGTTGCGGCCGTTTCTCAATGCGGGAGCTGTTGTGCTCGCTGCGGCGTGTGCCGTGGCGTCTCAACCTGCGCTCGCGCAGCGGTGGACACCGCTGACCGGCGTGCTGACGCCCGAGGGTGAGCCCACCGAGCGCCCCAAAGAAACCAAGGAGCCGGAGCGGAGCACCCCCGCCAAGACGCCGGCCGAGCCGGCCAAGAGCACGCCTTCCTCTTCAACGGACGTTGCGACGGAGAAGCTGTCGCTCAAGGTTACCCTGACGAAGACCGTGACGGACGGGCAACCGCATGGCGGTCTTGGGGTCCGGGTGACGACCGTCGACGCGGATCTCGCCGACGCGCTGGGTCTCGGCACCGAGCGCGGCGCGCTGGTTTCCGATGCGCCTCAGGGCAACACCGGGGTGCGTGCCGGCGACGTGATTCAGAAGGTCGATGGGCGCGAGGTTGCGGATTCAGACACGCTGACGGCCGTGCTTCGCGGGCTCAACCCGGATCAGTCGGTCACGGTCGACGTCTGGCGCGCGGGACAGGGTGCTGCGGATCTCAAGCGCTTCCTGATTGCGCGGGCGGACGCGGGCAATGTCGGCGCCTCGGCGAGCCTCGGGCGGCTGTTGTCGCTCGGGCTGGTTCTGGGGCCAAAGGATTTCGCCGAAGCGGCCCGTTACTATCTCAAGGCCGCCGAGGCGGGGCACCTCGCCTCCATGACGCGCTACGGGCTGTTCGCGAAGGACGGCATCGGCATTCCCAAGAACGAGACGCTGGCCGCCAAGTGGTTCCTTCAGGCAGCCGAGGGCGGGCAGGAAGCCGCGATGACCAATCTCGGCACGCTCTACGAGACGGGGCGGGGCGCGACGCAGGATTACGCCGAGGCGGCGCGCTGGTACCGGCGTGCGGTGGACAAGGGGCATATCTTCGCCATGCACAAGCTCGCGCTCCTCTACGAGACGGGCAAGGGCGTGCCGAAGGACGACCAGGAGGCGGTGAAGCTTTTGCGTGAGGCGTCCGACAAGGGGCTCAGCGAGGCGACGTCATGGCTCGCGGAGAAGTATGAGCTGGGGCGTGGGATTCCCAAGGATGAGGCGGAAGCTTTCCGTCTCAATGCGCGTGCCGCCGATCAGGTGCGCCGCTCGGCGGAGCTCGGGAATGCGGTGGCGACCTTCAATCTCGGTGTTCTCTATCGCATCGGCAAAGGCGTGAAAAAGAGCGATACGGAGGCGGCCTATTGGGTGGTGCGCTCGCTCAAGCTCGGCGACAAGTATCTGGTCTCGGAGCTGATGCGTAATCCGAACGTGCTGTCACTCGGAGACCGGAAGTGGCTACAGGAAGTCCTTCGCGACGAAGGCGCCTACAAGGGGCCGATCAACGGCAGCTTCACGCCGGAGGTTCGCACCGCGATGGAATCGCTCGCCGGGCGGGCGTGATCTTCCTCGCCGAACGGAACAAAAGAAAAGCCCTCCGGCTGGTGTGCAGCCGGAGGGTTTTTTCGTTCATGGCTGCCGATCAGGCGGCCTTCGCGAGGGGGCGTGCGCTGTCTGCGATGTAGGCCATCGCAGCCTGCACGCCGCCCTTCTTGTGCGGCACGCCAGCAAGCTCGAGACCCATCTCCACGCCGGTGAGGGCGCCGAGAACGGTGAGCTCGTTGGTGTCGCCGAGGTGAGCGATGCGGAAGGCCTTGCCGGCGAGCTTGTTCAGGCCGGTGCCAAGCGACATGTTGAAGCTTTCGAGCACGAGCTTGCGGAAGGCGTCGGCGTTGTGGCCATCGGGCATGAGCACGGTGGTCACGGCCGGGCTGTCGTATTTCTCGTCACGGCAGTTGACCTCGAGGCCCCAGGTGCGGACCGCGATGCGCGTTGCCTCGGCGAGACGCTCGTGGCGGGCGAGCACGTTCTCCAAGCCTTCCTCGTGGATCAGCTTGATCGACTCGTCGAGGCCATAGAGCAGGCCGGTCGCCGGCGTGTAGGGGAAGTAGCCGTCGCCGTTGAACGCGAGCATGTCGTCCCACGAGAAATAGGAGCGGGCGAGCTTCGCGGTCTTCGAGGCGGCGATGGCCTTGTCGGAAATGGCGGTGAACGACAGTCCCGGCGGCATCATCATGCCCTTCTGCGAGCCGGAGACCGTGACGTCGATGCCCCATTCGTCATGGCGCAGATCGGCGGCGGCAAGGCCCGAGATGGAATCCGTCATCAGGAGCGCCGGGTGGTCGGCAGCATCAATGGCGCGGCGCACCTCGTCGAGGCGCGTGCGGCAGCCGGTCGAGGTTTCGTTGTGCACGACGCACACGGCCTTGATGGTCTTGGCCTTGTCCTTGCGGAGATGGGCTTCGATCTCGTTGGCGTCGGCGCCAATGCGCCAGTCGGTCTGGATGACCTCGGCGCGCAGGCCGAGACGGTCAACCATCTGCTTCCAGAGAACGGCGAACTGGCCAGTCTCCACCATCAGCACGCGGTCGCCGGGCGAGAGCGTGTTGGTGAGAGCGGCTTCCCATGCGCCCGTTCCGGACGAGGGATAAATGATCACGTGGCCCTGCGTCTTGAACAGGGTCTTTACGCCGGAAAGAACGCGCTTGCCGAGCTTCTGAAATTCAGGACCGCGATGATCGAGGATCTGGCGGGCCATGGCCGCGATGATCCGCTCGGGAATGGGAGTCGGACCTGGAATTTGCAGGAAGTGCCGGCCCGGGCGGCGTGGCTCGTTCGACATATTCGTCCCCTTCTCCGCTCGCTGCGTAGCGGCCGCTTGTCCTGCGGAGGGTTGCTCCGAAGGAGGAGAGGCCTGCCATGTTTTTGGTTCATCTGCGCGAGCAGCGGCTTCTTAAAGATTGAAAGGCGGGGCGCCGTCAAGGCTGTTTGCCCCGGCCAAGGTGCCATACGGCCGCAGTTTTTCGTATTTTTCGACTTAAAGACGTTATGTCGCGAACGCGTTTTGCGAAAACGTCATTCGAAATAGAAAAAAATGCTGATCAGGTTTTTACGGGCTGGGGTTCTCGAACCGCCGATACGAGATAGTTCACGTCGGTGTCGTCGGCGAGGCTCCACTGATCGCGGAGGGGGCTGTAGACGAAACCCTTGAAGCGGGTCTCGCCGAGACCCGCGCTCGCGATGTGGCGGCCCAACTCGTCAGGCGTCACGAAGCGATCCCATTGATGCGTACCTCTCGGCAGCCATCCGAGCACGTACTCGGCGGCCACAATGGCGAGCGCGTAGGACTTCAGCGTGCGATTGATGGTCGACAGCACGAGCATGCCGCCAGGGCGGACCAGGCTCGCGCAGGTTTTCACGAAGGCGCCAACGTCGGGGACGTGCTCGACGACCTCGAGACAGACCACAGCATCGTAAAGCTCGCCAGCGGCTACGAGCGCTTCCGCCGTCGTCACCCGGTAGTCGATGTCGAGGCCCTGAGGCGTGGCGTGGTCGCGGGCGATGGCGATGTTCTTGTCGCCCGGATCGATGCCGGTTACGCGCGCGCCGAGGCGGGCCAGGGGCTCGGACATGAGGCCGCCGCCGCAACCCACGTCGAGAACGCGGAGATCCTTCAGGGGGCGAAGGCCCGACGTCTCGCGTCCGAAGTGACGGGTCAGCTCGTCGCGGATGAAGGTGAGCCGCGCGGGGCCAATCTGGTGAAGCGGCCGGAATTTTCCGAGCGGATCCCACCAGGCCTTGGCGAGGCGCTGAAAGCGCTCGATCTCCGCGTCGTCGAGATTGGCCGGCCCCGCACCAGGAGTGGCGCCGGCGGCTGCGGGGGAGTTCGGTTCGGTGGAGGTCTGGACGGGCTGGCTCATGGGCGCGAAGGTGACAGGGTGGACGCGATTGTCAATGTCGCGAGGTCGGCCGTCTGCTCCAGGCCGGCTTGCGGCCCTTCCGGCAGGCGAACCCCCAGGTGCTCCATCGGAAAATGCTTCGTTGCAGCGATCCGGCGTTCCCGGTAAGAGAACGGCCGAAACGAGGTCAAGTCCCCTTGCGGCTCCGCCAGTGGACAGGCCCTCAAGACGATCTTCCAGACAGAACCGGGTTTTTGTTCAGAACCGGGCTTCGAGCGGTTAGGCCATGGCTGTTGTCGTGATGAAATTCGGTGGCACCTCGGTTGCCAACGTCGAGCGCATCAAGAACGTTGCGCGCCACGTCAAACGCGAGGTCGACGCCGGCAACAAGGTTGCCGTGGTGGTTTCGGCGATGTCGGGTGCGACAAACCAGCTCGTCTCTTGGGTGAACGAGGCGTCTCCGCTGCACGACAAGCGCGAGTACGACGCGGTCGTTGCGAGCGGCGAGCAGGTCACGGCGGGTCTGACTGCGATCGTTCTCCAGTCGATGGGCGTCAAGGCGCGCTCCTGGCAGGGATGGCAGGTTCCGGTCGAAACCAGCACCGCCCACGGCTCGGCCCGCATCACGGGCATCGCGGGCGAGGATCTCAAGCGCTCGCTCGATGCGGGCGAGGTGGCGGTGATCACCGGCTTCCAGGGCGTGGAGCCCAAGTCCAAACGGATCGCGACGCTCGGGCGCGGCGGATCGGATACGAGCGCGGTGGCCATCGCGGTCGCGCTCAAGGCCGACGTTTGCGACATCTATACGGACGTCGATGGTGTCTACACCACGGACCCCCGGATCGTGCCCAAGGCGCGGCGCCTGCCCAAGGTGAGCTACGAGGAAATGCTCGAGATGGCATCCTCCGGCTCCAAGGTGCTGCAGACGCGCTCGGTCGAGCTGGCGATGGTGTATCAGGTCAAGACGCGCGTGCTGTCGAGCTTCGTCAAGCCCGAGGACATGGCGCCGGTCAGGGCCGGCAATCTTGAGAATATCGGGACAATCGTTTGCGGCGAGGATGAGATCGTGGAAAGCCAAGTCGTCAGCGGCATCGCCTACGCTCGGGATGAGGCGAAAATCACCATGCTGAAGCTCGAGGACAAACCGGGCATCGCGGCGCGCATTTTCGTGCCGCTGGCCGAGGCCTCGATCAACGTGGACATGATCGTCCAGAACGTCGCCGCAGACGGCCGCCACGCCGATATGACGTTCACGGTGCAGGCCGCCGAGCTTCCCCGGGCGCTCGAAGTGCTCAAGGCGGCGCGCGCCGACATCGGCGATTTCGAGCTGCAAAGCTCCGCGGACGTGGCAAAGGTCTCGGTGATCGGCATCGGCATGCGCAGCCACGCGGGTGTTGCGGCGCAAATGTTCAAGGCGCTCTCCGAGAAGGGGATCAACATCCTGGCGATCTCCACTTCTGAGATTAAGATCAGTGTGTTGATCGATGCGGCTTATGCGGAGCTCGCGGTCCGGACACTGCACACGATCTACGGTCTCGACGCAGCCTGACCGACCGGCGCGAGCCGTTAAGGTCTGGCTATCGCTTTTCCGGCAGCATTTCCGCATTCGCGCTCAAATTAACGTATAACGGCGCATGACCCCTGGGGTACCTAGGGGGGTGCGGATCCATATTTCAACGGCTATTGCCTTATGCACTCGAGACGCGGCGACGAGCCCCGTGTGATGCCAACCGAGCCGGCGCTGCGTGTCATCATGCGCCGGCTGCGGGACATCATGGCCGAGCCGGCGGACGGGCAGCAGCGGCTCGACAAGATCGTGCGCCAGATCGCCGGCGTGATGGTGGCCGACGTCTGCTCGATCTACCTGAGGCGTCAGGACGGATCGCTCGAGCTGTTCGCCAGCGAAGGCCTCAACGCTTCCGCAGTGCACAATACGATGCTGAAGCGCGGCGAAGGCCTCGTGGGCCGGTGCGCCGAGCTCGGGGTGCCGATCAACGAGCCGGACGCCTCGAAGCACCCCGCCTTCTCCTACCGGCCCGAGACCGGCGAAGAGATCTACCACTCGCTGCTGGCGGTGCCGATCCAGCGCAGCGGGCAGGTGCTCGGCGTGCTGGTCGTCCAGAACCGCACGGTCAAGGAATACTCGGACGAGGACGTCGAGGTGATGCAGGCAACGGCGATGGTCGTTGCGGAGCACCTCGTGTCCGGCGCGGTGAGCGGGGTCGGATCGGCGATCGAGATCTCGCGGGCGCTGTCGAAGGTGGTGTCCGGCGAGCCGATCTCCGAAGGCATCGCGCTCGGCCACGTGATGCTGCACGAGCCCAGGATCGTCGTCACCAAGCTGATGGCCGACGATCCGGCGGCGGAGTTGCGCCGGCTCGAGGACGCCATCCTGGAGCTCAAGACCTCGCTCGACGACATGCTGAGCCACGAGCTTCTGTCAGGCGCGGGAGATCATCGCGACGTGCTCGAAGCCTATCGCATGTTCGCCCACGATCGCGGCTGGGAGCGCCGGCTCAGGGAGGCGGTGCAGAGCGGCCTCACGGCGGATGCGGCGGTGGAGCGCGTCAAGAACGGCACGCGCGCGCGGATGCTGAAGCAGGCCGATCCCTTTTGGCGCGAGCGCCAGCGCGACCTCGACGATCTATCGGACCGGCTCTTGCGCATTCTCGCGGGCGTTCCCACCGGCCTCATCAATCCGCCGGAAATGCCCTCAGATACCATTCTGGTGGCGCGGAACATGGGCCCGGCGGAGTTGATCGACTATGACCGCTCGCGGCTGAGGGGCCTCGTCATCGAGGATGGCAGCGGGCAGAGCCACGTGGCGATCGTCGCCAAGGCGCTCGGCATTCCGGCGGTGGGCCAGGCCGAGGGCATCGTGGAGCGGGTGACGGCTGGCGATGCGATCATCGTCGACGGCGTGATCGGCGAAGTGCACGTGCGCCCTTCGAGCGAGGTGGTCTCCGCCTATACCGACAAGGTGCGTTTCCGGGCGCGGCGGCAGAAGCAGTACGAGGCGCTGCGCGATCTTCCGGCCGAGACGATGGACGGCGAGCGCATCACGCTGCAGATCAACGCCGGTTTGCTCGCGGATATGCCCCATCTCAAGGAATCCGGCTCCGACGGCATCGGTCTGTTCCGCACCGAGCTCATGTTCATGCTCTCGCACAGCTTGCCGCGGGTGGACCGGCAGACGCAGGCTTACGAAGCCATTCTGACGGAAGCGGACGGCAAGCCGGTGGTGTTCCGGTCGCTCGACATCGGCGGCGACAAGGTGCTTCCCTACCTTAGCCACGTGCCGGAGGAAAATCCGGCGATCGGCTGGCGGGCGATCCGCATGTCGCTCGACCGGCCAGCGCTGTTCCGCATGCAAGTGCGCGCCCTTCTGCGGGCCGCAGCCGGCAAAGAGCTGCGCATCATGATTCCGATGGTCTCCGTCGCCACGGAGATGGACGAGATCAGGGTTCTGATCGAGAAAGAGCGTGACATCGCCGCGGCGCGGGGCATCGCGCCTCCGAGCAAGCTCCTGATTGGGGCCATGATCGAGGTTCCGAGCGTCCTGTTCGAGCTGGACGAGCTTCTGCAGAGGGTCGATTTCGTCTCGGTCGGCAGCAACGATCTTACCCAGTTTCTGTTCGCGGCGGACCGCTCGAACCCGCGCGTGGCAAGCCGGTTCGACTCGCTTTCGGTTGCCTCGCTCAGGGCGTTGAAGCAACTCGCGAGGGCCTGCCGCAAGCACGGGGTCGCGCTCACGCTCTGCGGTGAGATGGCCGGGCGCCCGGTTGAGGCCATGTGCCTCATCGGCCTCGGTTTCAGGACGCTCTCCATGGCGCCGGCGTCGATCGGTCCGGTCAAGACCATGATCCGCTCGCTCAATGCGGAGGCGATCACGCTGCTGCTCGACCGCCTGCTGGTCGGCCGGTCGGGCAGTCTCCGGAGCGAGCTCGAGGCGTTCGCGGCCGAGCACGGCGTCGAAATCTAGGCCGGTACTCCATCCGCCGAGGGAATTTGCTTGCAGGCCAGCCCGGTTGGCTGCATGTCGCGGGATTAGCGAAGGCTCCAATACAAGAAGACCATGAGTGTCATTCCCAAAGAGAAGCTCGCACGGCTCATCGAGCGCTACGAAACTATCCAGGCCGAGCTGAACGAGGGCGCCCCTCAGGCGACCTATGTGAAGCTTACCAAGGAGTTTTCCGAACTCACCCCGCTCATCACGGCGGTGCGGGAGCTGGAGGCGGCCGAGCAGGAGGTGCGTGATCTCGAAGCGCTGATCAAGGATCCCGCCCAGGACAGGGACGTGGTGGATCTCGCCCGCGAGGAGCTCACGCAGCTTGGCCCCCGGATCGAGGCGATGGAGCAGGGCCTACGGATTCTGCTGCTGCCGAAGGACGCCGCCGACGAGAAGAGCGCCATTCTCGAAGTTCGCGCAGGCACCGGCGGCGACGAGGCGGCGCTGTTTGCGGCGGATCTGTTCCGCATGTACCAGCGCTATGCCGATACCAAGGGATGGAAGACGGAGATCATCTCCGTGTCGGAAAACGATCTCGGCGGCTACAAGGAAATCATCGCGTCAATCACGGGGCGGGGCGTGTTCGCGCGGCTCAAGTACGAGAGCGGCGTGCATCGCGTGCAGCGCATTCCGGCAACCGAGAGCGGCGGGCGCATCCACACCTCGGCAGCGACGGTGGCGGTGCTGCCGGAGGCCGAGGACATCGACATCGAGATCAAGGACCAGGACATCCGGATCGACACCATGCGTGCGGGCGGAGCCGGCGGGCAGCACGTCAACAAGACGGACAGCGCCGTGCGCATCACGCATCTGCCGACCGGCATCGTCGTGGTTTCGGCCGAGAAATCCCAGCATCAGAACCGCAGGCTCGCCATGCAGGTGCTGCGTTCGCGCATCTATGAAGCGGAGCGGGAGCGTGCCGACAGCGAGCGCAGCCAGGCGCGCAAGAGCCAGGTGGGATCGGGAGATCGCTCGCAGCGCATCCGGACCTACAACTTCCCGCAGGGGCGCGTGACGGATCACCGGATCAATCTCACGCTGCACAGCATCGACAGGATCATGGAAGGCATCGGGCTGGACGAGATCATCGATCAGCTCATCGCCGAGCATCAGGCCTCGGAGCTTGCCGCGATGGAAGGCCATGGCGCGTGAAGCGGGCGATCCCGGCTTGTCTTTGTTCGGCGGGCTCGAAGCGCGCGAGGCGGTGACGACGCTGGCGCGCGTGCTGGCTGACGCCGGCATCGACGGAGCCGCGCGCGATGCACGCTTGCTGGTGCTGGCCGCGCTCGGTCTTTCGGCGACCGATCTCATGAGAGAGCCCGAGCGTGCCGTTCGGCCCGAAGAGGCCCGGAGGCTGGCGGAATTCGCCAACCGGCGCGCGGCTCACGAGCCTGTCTCACGCATTCTCGGCGAGCGCGGCTTCTACGGCAGAACCTTTCACATCACGCCCGCGACACTCGATCCGAGGCCGTGCACGGAGACCGTGGTCGAGGCGGCGCTGGAGGTCGTGGAGCGGGAAGGCTGGCGCAACAGGCCGATCCGCATTCTCGACGTCGGCACGGGCTCGGGGGCGCTGCTCGTCACGCTGCTCGCTGAGCTGCCTCTGGCGACGGGGCTCGGCACCGACATCAGCGATGCCGCGCTCGACGTGGCATGTGCCAATGCGGAGCGCCTCGGCGTGGGGGTGCGCGCCTCCTTTCAGAATCGCCGCTCGCTTGGCGGCGTGGAGGGCACTTTCGATCTCGTCGTGTCGAATCCGCCTTACATTCCAAGCGGAGAGATCGGCGGCCTTGATGCGGATGTGCGCGACTACGATCCGCTCGGCGCGCTCGATGGCGGAGCCGATGGTCTCGCCATCTACCGGGAGCTGGCGGCTGGGGTGCCGAGGGTCGTGCCGGAGGGCTGGGTGTTGCTGGAAGTCGGAGCTGGGCAAGCCCCGGATGTCGAGGCAATTTTCCGCGAATCCCTGGGGATGGGTTCACTGGCGGAGACGAGGACCTGGCAGGATCTCGGGAAACACACACGCTGTGTTGCGGCTAGGACACATCGTTAGCCATGAAACTAAAATCACTTGGATTTGGTGGGCGGCAGGTTTAATGTGCGGTCTAGAGAATTTAATTTCATGCGCAGTTGGTTGTTGGCAGCGGCCCGTTCGGTAACCCGGCTGTCATTATTTAGCGCATGATGGAATGCGAAACAGGCGGATGAGTGCCGTCGATGGTGCCGCACTTAGCAGGCACACGGCAGCAACCTTGAGCGCCATTCGCATTCATGCTCCTCCCTTTCGGACATGCCACTGTCGTTCGAGCGCGTAAAGGAACACGGATCTGGGTGGCGGGCGTCGGGGTCCCGCATGAACCTGGTCGCTGCATGGATGCTGCAGCCTATTTGGGGGTTTTTGGAGTCTGCCGGGCAACCGGTTTAGCGAGGACGCGGGCCGAGGGGACCGCGAGGGAACGATCGTACTCACTGCTGCGGTTTGAGCGCGGCAGCCTATTTTCCACAACTGTCGAGAATGGAGCCCATGAGGCAGGGACAGCAGAACCGCAGAGGACGCGGCCGCAACAACAACAATAATGGTAACAATAATCAGAACCGCAAAGGTCAAAATCCTTTGACGCGAAGCTTCGAAAGCACGGGGCCGGACGTCAAGTTGCGCGGTACGCCTGCTCATATCGCCGAGAAATACATCGCGCTCGCGCGCGATGCCCAGTCTTCCGGCGACCCGGTTCTTGCCGAAAACTATCTTCAGCACGCCGAGCATTATAACCGCATTATCATGGCCTTCCGCGAGCAGCAGATGGCGCAAGGCGGCGGTGACATGCAGAACGGCATGGGCCGTCCGCGGCCGGCGGGCTTCGGTGAGCCGGTGTCGATGAACGACGATTTCGGCGACGAGGATGGCGACTTCAATGCCGAGGGCCAGCCGCAGCAGCCTTACGCGGCGCAGCCTTCGCGTGGAGAGGGGCAGAGCCGTCACGAGGGGCAGCGTTTCGAAGAGCGCGGCCCGCGCACCCAGCATGAAGGGGGCGGCCGTCAGTTCCACAATCGCGACCGTCACGGCGGGGACCGCGACCGGGATCGTGACCGCGGCGACCGTGGCTATTCCGAGCGGCACGACAGAGGAGATCGCGACCGTGATCGCGGCGAGCGCTTCCAGCGGGGCGAGCCGCGCGGCGACCGTCCCGAGCGTATAGAGCGTGTGGACAGGGCGGATCGTCCTGATCGTGCGCCCCAGCCTGACGTGAATATGGAAAGTGTTCCGGCACCGCGGCGAGAGCGTGCGGCGGCCGTTCCCCACCACGAGCAGCCCGAGTTTCTGCGCCGTCCTGTGCGCCGTCCGCGCCGCGAATCCGCGAGCGGATCGGGCGAAGAAGGCGGCGCGCCGACGCCGACCCCTGCCGTGGAAGGCAGCGGGGACTGAGCAACGGCTTCGCAACGATCGGGTTTACGGGGAGCCGCGGGCAGACGTCCGCGGCTTTCGCGTGTCTGGAGAGGCTGGGGACGTTCTTCTGCATTCCGACATGCGTGCTGCAGAGTCATTCCGCAGGGTTCGGAAAAAGACTTCATTTGCAGTGCGCTGATCTTTTGTGTTCCGCATACGGTCGTTTGCTCGCCTGCAACGCAATTGTGTACTAATTTTGTAGACAATGTTTCAGTGACCCGTTTTAATCCCCCGCGAAGTTGTTGTTTCCCGGGGGGTTATAGGGATGAACGCAGTTAAATCGAGTTTATCGACGCTTGCACTGGCGCTTGTCTTGGGCGGGCCGCATCTCGCCTTTGCTCAGGAGGCGGTTCCGTCCACGGAAACGGAGGGATACACCGAGTTGCCGGGCCTGGTCGTCGAGGCGCCCGCCAAGCGCAACGTCAAGAAGGCGAAGCTGCGGAAGAGCGCGCCGCAGTCGGCCGGTCAGGCCGCCGGGGAAGCTTCCGATACGGCTCTCGAGCAGCAGGTCATCGAGGGCGAGAAGGTCGTCCGCACCCTCCGCGACACTCAGACCAGCGTCGCCGTTGTCACGGGGCAGGACATTTCCGAGCGGCAGATCCGCGATCTCGACGAGGCGATCGGGCAAGCCGCCAACGTCGTCACCACGCAAGACCCGAACGCCGGCTTCGCCGTGCGGGGTCTCAACTCCGAAGGGCAGACGGGCTTACAGCACATTTCCGGCGTGCCGGCGATCGGCGTCGTGGTTGACGGCGTGACCCAGAACCCCGATGCCGTGCGCCGCGGTGCGCGTGCGTTGTGGGACGTCGAGCAGGTCGAAGTCCTGCGCGGGCCGCAGTCGACGCTGCAGGGACGCAACGCGATCGGCGGCACGGTCGTCGTCAAGACCAATGATCCGACTTACAAGCTCGGCGGTGTCATCGAGGGAACGGTCGGCACCAACGATCTCTATGGCGCCGGGTTCGTTTTGAATGCTCCCATCGTCGCGGGGCAGTCGGCCTTTCGCATCTCCGGTTACAAAACCGAGCGTGATCGCGGCATCGACTATGCCGATCCCGAAAACCAGGACATGGGGATCGACGCGTACGATACGCTGCGCGGCAAGCTTCTGATCGAGCCCGACAGCCTGCCGGGCTTCAGCGCGC
The DNA here is from genome assembly GCF_027886585.1 of Hyphomicrobium sp. DMF-1. Lineage (NCBI taxonomy): Bacteria > Pseudomonadati > Pseudomonadota > Alphaproteobacteria > Hyphomicrobiales > Hyphomicrobiaceae > Hyphomicrobium > Hyphomicrobium sp. DMF-1. The sequence goes on from NZ_CP115706.1 coordinate 734,821, forward strand.
TGTTCACGGCCGCGCGCACGCACGATGCGCCAGGCAGCGGCCTCGTCTCCGGTCCCAATTTCCTCGAACGCAAGCTCAACTACACCTCCTCGTTCACGGACTTCCGCGAGGCGACGGTCGAGAACTATGCGGCCGATCTCTCATATGAGTTTGCGCCGGGGCTTACCGTTCGCAGCATAACCGCGTATGCGGAAACCGATTCCGAAATCTACACGGCCGCGGGCGCTGAACTTATCCGTGACGGCGACAACGTCGCGGGAACGGACTTCACGCAGGATCTGCGGCTCGAAATCGAAAACCGCGGCAACGGACTATCCGGCGTGCTCGGTCTCTTCTACGGGAATTTCGAGCGCACCGCGTTCAACGACACGTCGCTGCACATCCCGTTCCTGGGGGGTATTCCCAGCGTTCAATACCTCGTCAATCTCACAGGAAGGTCGCTTCCGGACATCACCCTGCCGTATCAGGACGGGACGTCGGGTTCCGACACGACCACCATCGCCGCCTATGCAGACCTTCGCTACCGGTGGGATCGCTGGGTCTTCAATGCGGGTGGCCGATTGCTGAGGGATGAGGTCAAGTCGACCGAGACCTCGGTTGGCATGAATGCCTTCAACTGGCTCTATAACTATTTCGGAATCCCTTTCCAGGGGGACATCTATTTTCCGACCGATACGAATTCGAAGGCGACGTTCGAGGAATTTCTGCCCAAGGCAGGTATTTCGTACGATGTAACGGACAATCAGACGATCGGCGTATCCTACAACAAGGGTTACCGGACGGGCTTCCAGCAGTGGATTGCGCTGCCTCCTCAAGCCGGCGGCGGGTGGCGTACCTCGACGGTCGCTCCCGAGTATCTCGATGCGTATGAGCTGTCCTACCGCTCGAACTGGCTCAGCAAGACGCTCGAATTCAACTCCAACTTTTTCTATTACGATTACACCGATCAGCAGGTCGTTGTGCTCGACAGCTCCTATCGCGTGAGTGAAGTTCTCAACGCGGCTGCCTCGCACGCCTACGGCGCAGAGTTCGAGGCGCGCTGGCGCCCGATCCCGCCGCTGCAGCTCTTCGCCTCTCTCGGCTTGATGCAGTCCAAGTTCGACGACTTCGTAAGGGGTAACAGACCGGGCGAGAACTTCACCGGCAACGAGTATCCGGAAGCGCCGGGCTATACGTTCGCGGCGGGCGCGATGTATCGCTCGGCTGCCGGTTGGTTCTTGGGCGCAAACGTGCGTCACACGGACGGCTACTACAGCACGGGCGATGTCGACAACAGCCCAACGCAGTTCGTCGATAGCTTCACCGTGGTCGACGCGCGGGCAGGTTGGGAGTGGGAGAACTACACGCTTACGGTGTTCGCCAAGAACCTGTTCGACGAGAAGTATCTTACGGCCGTCGAACGGACTGACGATCCGCCGCTCTACCCCGCGTACGGGATGGCGGGCGACGAGCGGCAGTTCGGCTTGACGCTGACAGGCCGGTTCTGAGCGGTTGTGTTTTGCGACGATGGCGTGCCGCCGGAAGGTGGCATGCCTTCGTGCTTTTTTGGGCGGCGTATCGACGGCCGCTCAATCTTGAAGCCTGAGCGCATCGCCGATCGCGAGCTCGCCGTCGGTCAGGATCTTGGCGTAAACGCCGAAATCCATGTGGCCCCATTCGCGCTTGAGAGCCGCCGGGATGTCCATGTCGCGGTTGCCGGTCTTGGGGTCAACGTTGGGGGCGGCGCAGCGCGTGGCTTTTTCCAGAACCGCCATCCTGACCGGCCCAATCGTGATGTCTTTGCCGAGCCAGTCGAACTCCGACCACGGGGGGAAGCCGTCAACGATGATGTTCGGGCGAAAGCGGAGCGGGTCGATGGGGCGGTCCGAGACGCGTTCGAGATCGCGCACGGTCGCGAGGTTCACGATGTGGGCGACTTTGTCGCCGGTCTCGATGAAGGTGTGGCCGGGGGCGCTCACGATCTTGGGGCGGCCGCGAAGGCGGTCGGCCATGAAGGCCGCGAAAAACTGCTCGATGATCTGCCGGCCGGAGGGGGTGGAGAGGATGCCGCTGGCCACCTGCCGCCCGTTGCGCAGCAGGATGAGACGCTGGGTCTCCTCCTCGAAGCGCGCTTCCAGCGCGGCGAGGCGCTCGTCGCGCATCAGGATGAGAAAGCTGATGTCAGGCACCGGCTTGGGGGCGGCCGGGTCGAAGCGGCTGGGGCCGTTCTCGATGGCCCACATGCGGTCAAAGGGAAAGGGCTCGCCCGCGGACAGAGCCACCCGTTCGAGCGGCTGGGCGGAGAGACCCTTCACGGGGTAGCGAAAGAGTCCGGAAACCACGCCTGCCATTCGATCCCCTGCGGTCCGTTGATCGTGCTCATACTACCTGACGGAAGCCCCTTTATACGCGAGGTACCCGCCCTATATCTCGCTGAGGTGGTTTGGAGCCGGGCGCCGGAATGGGTCCGGATCGGGCTACGAAACAGTCCATCGAGATGGCGTTTCGAACCGAGCCTCAGATGAGGGCGGCGAAGCGCGCTGAGGAGGTAATACCATGGATTTCGAAAGGTTTACGGATCGCGCCAAAGGGTTCGTGCAGTCGGCCCAGAACTTGGCGCTCCGTGAGGGACACCAGCAATTTTCTGCCGAGCACCTGCTCAAAGTTCTTCTGGAGGACAGCGAGGGGGCGGCCGCGGGTTTGATCGCGCGCGCCGGCGGGCGGCATAAAGACGCGTTGGATGCGGTGGAGCGTCTGCTCGCCAAGCGGCCGAAAGTGAGCGGCGGCGGGGCCGGACAGCTCTACCTTGCGCCCGAGCTCGCCCGCGTGTTCGACACGGCTCAGAAGATCGCCGAGAAGGCCGGCGACCGGTACGTCACGGTCGAGCGGCTGCTGCTGGCGCTTGCACTCGAGAAGGGCTCGGAGGCCGGCAAAATCCTGGCGGATGCGGGCGTCACGCCCGACCGTCTCAATGCGGTGATCAATGAAATTCGCAAAGGGCGCACGGCAGACAGTGCGAGTGCGGAACAAAACTTCGACGCGCTGAAGCGTTTCGCGCGCGATCTCACCGAGCAGGCCGCCAACGGCAAGCTCGACCCTGTGATCGGGCGCGACGAGGAGATCCGCCGCACCATCCAGGTGCTTTCGCGGCGTACCAAGAACAACCCTGTGCTGATCGGTGAGCCGGGCGTCGGCAAGACGGCGATCGCGGAAGGCCTCGCCTTGCGTATCGTTGCGGGTGACGTGCCGGAAAGCCTCAAGGACAAGAAGCTGCTCGCGCTCGACATGGGTGCGCTGATCGCGGGCGCGAAGTTCCGCGGCGAGTTCGAGGAGCGCCTGAAAGGCGTGCTGAACGAGGTGCAGGCCGAGAATGGCCGGGTCATCCTGTTCATCGACGAGCTGCACACCATCGTGGGCGCCGGCAAAGCGGAAGGCGCGATGGACGCGGGCAACCTCCTGAAGCCCGCGCTCGCTCGCGGTGAGCTTCACTGCGTAGGAGCCACGACGCTCGACGAGTACAAGAAGCACATCGAGAAGGATGCGGCGCTCGCGCGGCGGTTCCAGCCGGTGTTCGTCGATGAGCCGACGGTTCAGGATACCATCTCGATCCTGCGCGGCTTGAAGGAGAAGTACGAGCTGCATCACGGCGTGCGCATCACCGATTCGGCTCTCGTGTCGGCGGCGACGCTGTCGAACCGCTACATCACCGACCGTTTCCTGCCGGACAAGGCCATCGATCTCGTGGACGAGGCCGCATCGCGGCTTCGCATGCAGGTGGATTCCAAGCCCGAGGAGCTGGATGCGATCGATCGCGACCTGATGCAGGCCAAGATCGAGCGCGAAGCGTTGAAGAAGGAGAAGGACGCGGCCTCGAAGGACCGGCTCGAGAAGCTCGAGAAGTCCATCGCGGAGCTTGAGGAGAAGTCGCGTGCGCTTACCGAGCGCTGGGAGACGGAGAAGAACAAGCTCGGCTCGGCCCAGAAGGTGAAGGAGGAGCTGGACAAGCGCCGCACCGAGCTCGTGCAGTCGCAGCGCAAGGGCGACTATGCGCGAGCGGGTGAGCTCGCTCACGCCGTCATCCCCGAGCTCGAGGCGAAGCTCAAGACCATCGAGAGCAGCGAAGCCAAAGGTGTGATGGTGGAAGAGGCTGTCACGCCGGACCAGATCGCGGCGGTCGTGTCGCGCTGGACGGGCGTGCCTGTCGACAAGATGCTGGAAGGCGAGCGCGACAAGCTGCTCAAGATGGAAGAGGCGCTGGAGAAGCGGGTCGTCGGGCAGCCGGAGGCGGTTAAGGCCGTCGCCACCGCGGTGCGGCGTGCGCGCGCCGGCTTGCAGGATCCGAACCGGCCGATCGGCTCGTTCATGTTCCTCGGGCCGACCGGCGTCGGCAAGACCGAGCTGACGAAGGCGCTAGCCGCGTTCCTGTTCGACGACGAGAGCGCGATGGTGCGCATCGACATGAGCGAGTACATGGAGAAGCACTCCGTGTCGCGGCTCATCGGCGCGCCTCCGGGCTATGTCGGCTACGAGGAGGGCGGTGCTCTCACGGAAGCCGTGCGGCGGCGTCCTTATCAGGTCGTGCTTTTCGACGAGGTGGAGAAGGCGCATCCGGACGTGTTCAACGTGCTGCTACAGGTGCTCGACGATGGGCGCCTGACGGACGGACAGGGCCGGACGGTCGACTTCAAGAACACGCTGATCATCATGACCTCGAACCTCGGCGCCGAGTATCTCGCCGATCCGCGTCAGCCGCTGGGCTTCGGTGCTCCGGGCGACAAGGACAAGGTGATGAGCGAGGAGGAGGCGTACGGTCTCGTCATGGACGCGGTGCGCCGTCACTTCCGGCCCGAGTTCATCAACCGTATCGACGAGATCGTCGTGTTCCACCGCCTGAGGCGCGAAGCGATGGCGGCCATCGTCGACATCCAGATCAAGCGGCTGCAGGCACTCGTCGCCGACCGCAAGATCACGATCGAGCTCGACGACCAGGCCCGCACGTGGCTTGCGAACAAGGGCTACGACCCGATCTATGGCGCGCGGCCGTTGAAGCGCGTGATCCAGAAGAACGTGCAGGATCCGCTTGCGGAGGAAATCCTGCGCGGGTCGGTGAAGGATGGCGATACGGTTCGCGTCTCGGTGCGCGACGGCGCGCTGACCGTGAACGGCACTCAGGTAAAGGCGGCTGCCGCCTAACGTCAGGCCGCAGGCCACCGGCAGCAGGTAGCAGACCCCTCCCCGTCCTCGGGGAGGGGTCTTCGTTTTTGGAGGTCTGGCTGTGGTTCGGCCCCGTCGCGCCTGCTATTTGCTGGCCGTGAGGACGGGTGCGCGGCGCATCAGCTCATCGATGCGCATGCGCTCTTTATGGAACGCGATGAGATCCTTGCCTTCGAGCTGGCGCTCGCGCGGAACCTCGATCGAGAGCGGATTGACGAACTGGTTGTTGACCAGGATTTCGAAGTGAAGGTGCGGTCCCGAGGAGAGGCCGGTCGTGCCGATGTAGCCGATCACCTGGCCTTGGCGCACCTTGACGCCAGCCGCCGCGCCGGGGGCGAAGCGTGACATGTGGCTGTAGGCCGTCTGGTAGCCGTTGGCGTGACGTATACGGACATAATTACCATTATAGCCTTTGCGGCCAGCCTCTTCGATGGTGCCGTTGCCGGCTGCGAGAATGGGCGTGCCGGTGGGGGCGGCCCAGTCGATGCCGGTGTGCATCTTGTACTCACCGAGCAAGGGGTGGCGGCGAAGGCCAAAGCCGGAGGTGAGGCGGATATCGTCGCCGCGCACCGGGCGGCGATTGAGGAACTTTTTCGCGTTGCTGCCTTGAGCGTCGTAGTAGTCCACCTGACCATCGGGCGTGCGGAAGCGATAGTAGCGGCGCATCTCTCCGCCGGTGGTGATCGAGGTGTAGAGAAGCTCGCCCGGCGGGCCGTCCGTGCCGCCTTCATCCTTCAAATCAAAGAACATCTCGCACGTGTCGCCAGCCCTGAGGCGGCGGCGGAAGTCGGTCTCGTAGGCGTGCACGCGCAGGATCTGCTGAATGGTCTCGGTGGGTACGCTTTCGATCAGAGAGGCGTGATAGAGGCTCGCATAGAGGCTCGAAGTCTGCGGTGCGCCGCTGTCGGTCATCGCGAGGCGGACGAGTTGCTCGCTGTCCATCGGCGTGGCGCTGGCGACGAATTCACCCGAGCTGTTGCGCGTGACGGTGACCTTGTGGGCGTGGCCTTCGTCGTAGACCGAGAAGCGAACCGGCTCCATGCGATTCAGCTGCGTGAGCGACGGTTGAAGGGCGATGTGCACTTCCTGACCGGGAAGGACGGACTTCTCCGGGAACACCGGCTTCATCGCCTCGATCATCTCGCGGACCTGCCAGGAGGTGGCTCCGGCCTCCGCCAAAAGCTGTGATAATTTCTGGCCTTCCCGCACTGTCTTAACGGTTGGCTTTAACGCGTCTACGTCGCTCGAGCCGCCCTCGTCGTCCTGTCCGGTTTTGGTGAGCACGGTGGTGTTGGGCGCGGCGGGCTCGTCGGCTGCCTTGCTGGCCATTTCCTGTCCGAGGGTCTCCTCGGGTGCGATTTCGCCAGGGCCCGAGCCCGGGATCGAGCTGCCGGCCGTCACCGTCTCGGATCCCTCGAAGCGCTCGACGATCTCTCCGGCTTCGTCGTTGTCGATCGACTGCCCATCATCGAGCGGCAGCACGCCGCCGAGCAATTCCACGACGCGAATGCTGACGTCCGTCTGCTCGGCGGTTTGCGGGCGCGCGCCGTCCTCGTCCTCGCCGATCGGCTTGTTGTTGGCGTAGAGCTTGAACGGGTTGAAAGGCGGAATGGTTTCGGCTGCGTTCGGCGGCACAGGCGCGAGGCGCGCGACCAAGCGAACATACGGTTTTGCGTAGATATATTCGCGTCCGCCGCGACGCTGGCGCAGCGTTTCGTGGATGATGAAACGGGTGGATTTCGCGCCGCTCGTCACCTGCAGGCGGTCGACTTTCGGCACCGCCCATTTGAGGCCGTCGTCGCGTCGGAGCAGAGCTTCGAGCGGCGGAGCGGCGGTGCTTTCGCGAAGACGCGCGAGCGCCGGCATGAGCCCATCCTGAGCCTCCTGCTTGTCGGCGGATCCGAAAATCACGACGAGGATCGAGACGCCGCCGACGGCTGCAGCGAGACAGGTGCTCATCAACCAGCGGAAGCGGCCTTCGCGCATCGGCTCGGCGTGATCGGAGCCGTACATGTCGCGGAGGCGGCGGGTTTTTGCGCCGCGATGCAGGGGGGCTTTGCGCGCGGTGTTCCGCTCGGACACCGGACGGCAGCGCGCAATCGGAGCGTGACGGCGGTGATCGATCACGACGTGCTGTTCCCCTCCCCGGCCCCCGTTTCCGATGGCCGGCCAATCCCCATTGCCCGCAATCCTACGGCGGTTTCGGCGCGCGTTGAACCGTCGAGCGGCCCTTCGCCCCGTTTCGAAAGCAGCGGCTGGCCGGAGCCTGGTTTCGGGCCGGCCAGCGGTGCTTCGTGCGAGCACAAAGGGCAAATCGCCTTGTCGGCGCATAAGGTACACCCAGCAATCCTGCACAAAACTGGCGCTCTCATGGCAGGTCCTAGGCAGGTCCCCGGCCATATCCAGGGGCCGATCCAGGGTGACGCGATCCGAGCAGAGAGGACGATCTACGGCAGGGTCACCGTGCTTTCTGCCGCCCGCGAGGGC